>NZ_JBAGKD010000056.1:0-203 GCF_037034205.1 Nocardia sp. SSK8 | reverse complement strand
GCGGCCCACCCTGCTGACCCGGGAACACCGCCGAGTTCAGCTTCTTCGCGAACTCCTGCTTAGCCAGAATCAAACCCGAACGGGGACCACCGAGGGTCTTGTGCACGGTCGAGGACACCACATCGGCATACGGCACCGGCGACGGGTGCAGACCGGCGGCGACCAGACCCGCGAAGTGCGCCATATCGACCCACAGGTAAGCA
>NZ_JBAGKD010000055.1:0-203 GCF_037034205.1 Nocardia sp. SSK8 | reverse complement strand
ACGGCCCACCCTGCTGACCCGGGAACACCGCCGAATTCAGCTTCTTCGCGAACTCCTGCTTGGCCAGAATCAAACCCGAACGGGGACCACCGAGAGTCTTGTGCACGGTCGAGGACACCACATCGGCAAACGGCACCGGCGACGGGTGCAGACCGGCGGCGACCAGACCCGCGAAATGCGCCATATCCACCCACAGATAAGCG
>NZ_JBAGKD010000054.1:0-207 GCF_037034205.1 Nocardia sp. SSK8 | reverse complement strand
GTTTCGATCAGGACGGCGGTCTGCACCGTCATATGCAGCGAACCCGAGATCCGCGCACCCGCCAGGGGCCGCACATCGTGGTATTCGCGGCGCAGGGCCATCAGGCCGGGCATCTCGTGCTCGGCCAGGCGGATCTCCTTGCGGCCGAAATCGGCCAGCGAGAGATCTGCCACCTTGTAATCGATGCCGTTGCGGACGTCAGCGGTG
>NZ_JBAGKD010000053.1:0-215 GCF_037034205.1 Nocardia sp. SSK8 | reverse complement strand
CCCTGACACCCAGCCTCCTGCGAGAACCATCGTCGTACGCCTCGCACGTACGCACCTGGTCGGTTCGGGAGTGCACACCTTCGACCGGGTCCAACCTCGCCACACGCCGAATCGGGCGTGGGGCTACCAGTGTTGGCCGAGGTCGCGAATCGGGGTCAGGGAGCGGGGAGCCGGGCAGGGATGGTTACGACACCGGCACCCCTGGGTGCTCCGAT
>NZ_JBAGKD010000052.1:0-230 GCF_037034205.1 Nocardia sp. SSK8 | reverse complement strand
CAGATCCTCGGCCTGCTGACCATCCAGCTCCGAATTACGCAGATCCACCAGCACCAAATGCACATCGGTGCCACCGGTCAACACCGAAATACCCTTGTCCTTGACATCGGCGCCGGTCAGGCGTTCGGCCAGGATGCGCGAACCCGACAGCGTCCGCTGCTGACGATCCTTGAACTCCTCCGACGCCGCGATCTTGAACGCCGCCGCCTTCGCCGCGATCACATGCATCA
>NZ_JBAGKD010000051.1:0-265 GCF_037034205.1 Nocardia sp. SSK8 | reverse complement strand
GGCTTGTACGGCCCCTCCACATCCACACCGATGTACTCGGCCTGATCCTTGGTCAGCTTCGTCAACGTGCCACCCAGGGCTTCCACATGCACCTTGGCGACCTTCTCGTCGAGATGCTTGGGCAACCGGTAGACCTCGTTGTCGTACTGCTCGGGCTTGGTCCACAACTCGATCTGCGCGATGACCTGGTTGGAGAAACTGTTCGACATCACGAACGACGGATGCCCGGTCGCGTTGCCCAGATTCAGCAGACGACCCTCCGACA
>NZ_JBAGKD010000050.1:0-269 GCF_037034205.1 Nocardia sp. SSK8 | reverse complement strand
GTGCCCGCGGTCGCCAGAAGTTCGGCCACAGCCTTGGTGGTCTTCTTCGCGCGGTCCTCGTAGGCACCGGCGCAACCGACCCAGAACAGGTACTCGTAGCCGTCGAAGCTGTCGGCGTCGCGACCGAAGACCGGGATGTCGAAATCGACTTCCTTGATCCAGTTCAGGCGGTCCTTGGAGTTCTGACCCCACGGGTTGCCCTTGTTCTCCAGGTTCTTGAACAACCCGGCCAGCTCGGAGGGGAACTCCGACTCGATCAACACCTGGTA
>NZ_JBAGKD010000049.1:0-277 GCF_037034205.1 Nocardia sp. SSK8 | reverse complement strand
TCTCCAGTGAGCGTCTCGAAGAGTCGGGATCGCTGCTGGCAGAGACAGTTTCGGACTCACATGTAGTCCGGCTGGAGCTCATGGGTGGAACGCTGACAACTTTCATCGCTTCATGGTTTCGGCAAAGTCCGAGATCGCGATGGGTATACCGACACACTATTGGGTCCTGAAAGAACACGCGAGTGTTTCTTTCCAGGCAAGAAAACGATCCGAAGGGGTCTCCTCGATACCGCCGACCGGTTTAGGTCGAGTTGGTCTGGGAATCAAGCTTCTTCGG
>NZ_JBAGKD010000048.1:0-289 GCF_037034205.1 Nocardia sp. SSK8 | reverse complement strand
CACCGTCGCCAACACGATCCGGCCCTTACCCGAATCATCGGTCGCTTCCATGTGCGGTTCCAGATGCGCCACCGCCGTCTTCATCACCTCGGCCGACTGCAACACGAACGGCAACTGCATCTGACCCGAACCGAACAGTTCACCGACTGTCTTCATGCCCGACAGCAGGGTCTCGTTGATGATCTGCAACGGCGGCACCGTCTGCATCGCCTCGTCCAAGTCCACGTCCAGACCGTTGCGCTCACCATCGACGATGCGCCGCTCCAACCGCTCGAACAACGGCAACGCG
>NZ_JBAGKD010000047.1:0-289 GCF_037034205.1 Nocardia sp. SSK8 | reverse complement strand
GACCGTCGCCAACACGATCCGGCCCTTACCCGAATCATCGGTGGCTTCCATGTGCGGTTCCAGATGCGCCACCGCCGTTTTCATCACCTCGGCCGACTGCAACACGAACGGCAACTGCATCTGACCCGAACCGAACAACTCACCGACAGTCTTCATCCCCGACAACAGCGTCTCGTTGATGATCTGCAACGGCGGCACCGACCGCATCGCCTCATCCAGATCGACATCCAGACCGTTACGCTCACCATCGACGATGCGCCGCTCCAACCGCTCGAACAACGGCAACGCC
>NZ_JBAGKD010000046.1:0-317 GCF_037034205.1 Nocardia sp. SSK8 | reverse complement strand
ACACGATGATCGCCTTACCCGACTCGAAGGTCCACTCATCGACCTGCGGCTTGATCTCGATCCGCGACGCACCCGAACGCTCCAACGCGGCCATATCGATCTCGTTGTCGAAGTGACCGATATTGCCCAGGATCGCGTGATCCTTCATCGCCTTCATGTGCTCGAGAGTGATGATGTCCTTGTTACCGGTCGAGGTGATCACGATATCGGCATCACCGACCGCCTGCTCCACGGTCACCACATCGAAACCGTCCATCAACGCCTGCAACGCGTTGATCGGGTCGATCTCGGTGACCTGCACCCGCGCGCCCTGACCC
>NZ_JBAGKD010000045.1:0-320 GCF_037034205.1 Nocardia sp. SSK8 | reverse complement strand
CGGTCAGGGCGCGCGGGTGCAGGTCACCGAGATCGACCCGATCAACGCGCTGCAGGCGCTGATGGACGGCTACGACGTGGTCACCGTCGAGCAGGCGATCGGTGAGGCCGACATCGTCATCACCTCGACCGGTAACAAGGACATCATCACCCTCGAGCACATGAAGGCGATGAAGGATCACGCGATCCTGGGCAATATCGGTCACTTCGACAACGAGATCGACATGGCCGCGCTGGAGCGTTCGGGCGCGACGCGGATCGAGATCAAGCCGCAGGTCGACGAGTGGACCTTCACCGATTCGGGTAAGGCGATCATCGTGC
>NZ_JBAGKD010000044.1:0-320 GCF_037034205.1 Nocardia sp. SSK8 | reverse complement strand
GTGTGTTGTTTGAGAACTGCACAGTGGACGCGAGCATCTTTGTTAGTAAGTGTTTAAGAGCGTACGGTGGATGCCTTGGCACCAGGAGCCGATGAAGGACGTAGGAGGCTGCGATAAGCCTCGGGGAGCTGTCAACCGAGCTGAGATCCGAGGATTTCCGAATGGGGAAACCCAGCACGAGTGATGTCGTGTTACCCGCATCTGAATATATAGGGTGTGTGGAGGGAACGTGGGGAAGTGAAACATCTCAGTACCCACAGGAAGAGAAAACAACAGTGATTCCGTGAGTAGTGGCGAGCGAAAGCGGATGAGGCTAAACC
>NZ_JBAGKD010000043.1:0-326 GCF_037034205.1 Nocardia sp. SSK8 | reverse complement strand
GCGCGATGTCACGCACCTCGTCCATATCGATGCGGTGGTCTTCCTTGGACACCCCGTAGGAATGCACGTCATAGAGCTTGCCCGAGAAGTTCAGGCGCATCCCGTGGGTGAGGTGACCACCGTGGGCCAGATCCAACCCGAGCAGGGTCTCGCCGGGGTTCATCAACGCCATCAACACCGCCGCGTTGGCTTGGGCGCCCGAGTGCGGCTGGACATTGGCGAACTCGGCACCGAAGAGTTCCTTGGCGCGGTCCCGAGCCAGGGTCTCGACCACATCGACGGCCTCGCAGCCACCGTAGTAGCGGCGGCCGGGATAGCCCTCGGCG
>NZ_JBAGKD010000042.1:0-326 GCF_037034205.1 Nocardia sp. SSK8 | reverse complement strand
TGCCGAGGGCTACCCCGGCCGCCGCTACTACGGTGGCTGCGAGGCCGTCGATGTGGTCGAGACCCTGGCTCGGGATCGGGCCAAGGAACTCTTCGGTGCCGAGTTCGCCAATGTCCAGCCGCACTCGGGCGCCCAGGCCAACGCGGCGGTGTTGATGGCGTTAATGAACCCGGGTGAGACGCTGCTGGGTTTGGATCTGGCCCACGGTGGTCACCTCACCCACGGGATGCGCCTGAATTTCTCGGGCAAGCTCTATGACGTGCATTCCTACGGGGTGTCCAAGCAAGACCACCGCATCGATATGGACGAGGTGCGTGACATCGCCT
>NZ_JBAGKD010000041.1:0-398 GCF_037034205.1 Nocardia sp. SSK8 | reverse complement strand
AGGGTGAAGGTCAGCGTGTCGACGATGATGTCGGATTCGCGCAGGCCCCAGTTGCCGGTGATGTCCTCGATGAGCCGTTCGGCGATGGCGACCTTGGTCTCGGCGGTGCGGGCCTGGCCCTCCTCGTCGATGGTCAGCGCGACCACGGCGGCACCGTGCTCGGAGACCAGCCGCATGATCTGCTGGAAGCGCGAATCCGGGCCCGCGCCGTCCTCGTAGTTCACCGAGTTGACCGCGCAGCGGCCGCCCAGGTGTTGCAGACCGGCCAGCAGCACGGGCGGTTCGGTGGAGTCGAGCATGATCGGCAGGGTCGAGGCGGTGGCCAGGCGCGAGGCGAGCTCGTTCATGTCCTGGGTGCCGTCGCGGCCGACGTAGTCCACGCACAGGTCGAGCATGTG
>NZ_JBAGKD010000040.1:0-416 GCF_037034205.1 Nocardia sp. SSK8 | reverse complement strand
GAGGAGACCTGCACCGGTGACTCGGCGCGTCGTGCGGGTAACGAGTTCTTGTTCCAGCAGTTGGCGATGCAGAACATCGAGGTCATCAACTCGGTGTTCGAGGGTGTCGAGCAGTCCAAGAAGAAGATCGTTGTCACGTGTGCGCATTGCTTCAACGCGCTCAACAACGAGTACCCGCAGGTCGGTGGCACCTACGAGGTGGTGCACCACACGCAGTTGCTGAACCGGTTGGTGCGGCAGAAGAAGCTGGTGCCGGTGGCGTCGGTGTCGCAGAACATCACCTACCACGACCCGTGCTATCTGGGTCGGCACAACAAGATCTACAACGCGCCGCGTGAGTTGATGGAGGCTTCGGGGTCGACGTTGGTGGAGATGCCGCGTCATGGTGAGCGGTCGATGTGCTGTGGTGCCGGTGG
>NZ_JBAGKD010000039.1:0-446 GCF_037034205.1 Nocardia sp. SSK8 | reverse complement strand
CCGTCGAGGAGCCCAAGGGCACCCCGGTCTTCGCCTGGAAGGGCGAGACCCTCGAGGAGTACTGGTGGGCGGCCGAGCAGATGCTGACCTGGCCGAACGAGCCCGCCAACATGATCCTCGACGACGGTGGCGACGCGACCATGCTCGTGCTGCGCGGCGCGCAGTTCGAGAAGGCCGGTGTGGTGCCGCCCGAGGACGACGACCATTCCGCCGAGTACAAGGTGTTCCTCAACCTGCTGCGCGAGAGCATCGAGGCCGACAAGACCAAGTGGTCGGTGATCGCCGACTCGGTCCAGGGCGTCACCGAGGAGACCACCACCGGTGTTCTGCGGCTGTATCAGTTCGCCGCCGCGGGTGAGCTGGTGTTCCCGGCGATCAATGTCAACGACTCGGTCACCAAGTCGAAGTTCGACAACAAGTACGGCACCCGCCACTCGCTCATCGAC
>NZ_JBAGKD010000038.1:0-446 GCF_037034205.1 Nocardia sp. SSK8 | reverse complement strand
GCATCGACGAACCCGCCGGTACTCCGGTGTTCGCCTGGAAGGGCGAGACGCTGGAGGAGTACTGGTGGGCTGCCGAGCAGATGCTGACCTGGCCGGGTGAACCGGCCAACATGATCCTCGACGACGGTGGGGACGCGACCATGCTCGTGCTGCGGGGTGCGCAGTTCGAGAAGGCCGGGGTCGTCCCGCCCGCCGATGCGGACCATTCCGCCGAGTACACGGTGTTCCTGAACCTGTTGCGTGAGCGGTTCGAGACCGACAAGACCAAGTGGTCGGTGATCGCGGACTCGGTCAAGGGTGTCACCGAGGAAACCACGACCGGTGTGCTGCGGCTGTATCAGTTCGCGGCGGCGGGGGAGTTGGTGTTCCCGGCGATCAATGTCAACGACTCGGTGACCAAGTCCAAGTTCGACAACAAGTACGGCACCCGGCATTCGCTGATCGAT
>NZ_JBAGKD010000037.1:0-482 GCF_037034205.1 Nocardia sp. SSK8 | reverse complement strand
CGGGAGAGCGGGCAGGTCGATGTGTTGCCGTTCCAGCTGGTCACCATGGGTCAGCCGATCGCCGATTTCGCCAACGCCCTGTTCGCCGGGGACAGCTACCGTGACTATCTCGAGGTGCACGGTATCGGTGTGCAGTTGACCGAGGCGCTGGCCGAGTACTGGCATCGGCGGGTCCGTGAGGAACTGACCCTGGACGGTCAGTCGGTGGCCGATGACGATCCGGCCGATATCCAGGACTACTTCAAGCTCGGCTATCGGGGTGCGCGGTACTCGTTCGGTTACGGTGCGTGCCCGGAACTGGAAGACCGCGCCAAACTCGTCGACCTCCTGGACGCCGAACGGATCGGCATCGAACTCTCCGAAGAACTCCAGCTACATCCCGAACAATCCACCGACGCATTCGTCCTGCTGCACCCCGAAGCCACGTACTTCAACGCCTGAAAGACGAGGAACCCCATGACGATCGCCCTCGACACGCCCCG
>NZ_JBAGKD010000036.1:0-539 GCF_037034205.1 Nocardia sp. SSK8 | reverse complement strand
ACCGCGGACGGCCTTCCGTCTCCACGAGTTCCGCATAGGAAGACCCCGCACCGCCGCGCTGACCGCGCAGTCCCCATTGGCCGAGGAACAGCGCACGCTCGTCGAGCAGCCCCGCGTAGTCGTGCACCGGAAGACCTCGCACCACCCTGGTGCCCCAGAACGGTGGCGACGGAACCGCCAGGTCGGCGGCGACTTCGGAGCGTTCGGGCACCACGACCGGAAACTCGGCGGCCTTACGTTCGGCGGCGATCCGTTTGGACCGCGCACGCCGCGCCTGCCGTTCGGCGAGCGCCGCCGGGTCGAGGGTGTCCACGGCCTCGCCGCGCTTGCGGGCCATGATCTCGTCCATCAATCGCAGACCCTCGAAGGCGTCGCGGGCATAGTGCACGTCGCCGCTGTAGACCGCGGTGAGATCGTCCTCCACATAGGCCCGCGTGAGCGCCGCGCCACCGAGCAGGACCGGAAACCGTTCGGCGACACCGCGAGAGTTCATTTCCTCGAGGTTTTCCTTCATGACCACGGTGGACTTCACCAGCAGG
>NZ_JBAGKD010000035.1:0-557 GCF_037034205.1 Nocardia sp. SSK8 | reverse complement strand
GTTGTTGGTGAAGTCCACCGTGGTCATGAAGGAAAACCTCGAGGAACTCAACACCAAGGGTGTGGCCGAACAGTTCCCCGTGCTCCTCGGTGGCGCCGCCCTGACCCGCTCCTTCGTGGAGAACGACCTCACCGCGGTCTACGACGGCGAGGTCCACTACGCCCGCGACGCCTTCGAGGGCCTGCGGCTGATGGACGAGATCATGACCGTCAAGCGCGGCGGCGGCCTCGACCCCGACAGCCCGGAGGCCATCGCGGCCAAGGAGAAGGCCGCCGAACGCAAGGCCCGCCACGAGCGGTCCAAGCGCATCGCCGCCGAACGCAAGGCCGCCGAGGTCCCGGTCGTGGTCCCCGAACGCTCCGACGTCGCCGCCGACCTGCCGGTCCCTACCCCGCCGTTCTGGGGCACCCGCGTGGTGAAGGGCCTTCCGCTGCAGGAGTATTCGGGCCTGCTCGACGAGCGCGCCCTGTTCCTGGGGCAGTGGGGCCTGCGCGGGCAGCGCTCGGGCGACGGACCGACCTACGAGGAACTGGTCGAGTCCGAGGGCCGTCCGCGGC
>NZ_JBAGKD010000034.1:0-626 GCF_037034205.1 Nocardia sp. SSK8 | reverse complement strand
AGCCTGAGAGGTGATGCGTAGTCGTTGAGACGAATTCAGTGATCCTATGCTGCCGAGAAAAGCCTCTAGTGAGTTGGTACACGGCCCGTACCCCAAACCGACACAGGTGGTCAGGTAGAGAATACTAAGGCGATCGAGAGAACTGTGGTTAAGGAACTCGGCAAAATGCCCCCGTAACTTCGGGAGAAGGGGGACCTCGCCTGGTGAGCGGATTTACTCCGGGAGCTGGGTGGGGTCGCAGAGACCAGAGAGAAGCGACTGTTTACTAAAAACACAGGTCCGTGCGAAGTCGTAAGACGATGTATACGGACTGACGCCTGCCCGGTGCCGGAAGGTTAAGAGGACCGGTTAGCTGCCCTTGGGTGGCGAAGCTGAGAATTTAAGCCCCGGTAAACGGCGGTGGTAACTATAACCATCCTAAGGTAGCGAAATTCCTTGTCGGGTAAGTTCCGACCTGCACGAATGGCGTAACGACTTCTCTGCTGTCTCAACCACAGACTCGGCGAAATTGCATTACGAGTAAAGATGCTCGTTACGCGCGGCAGGACGAAAAGACCCCGGGACCTTCACTATAGCTTGGTATTGGTGTTCGGTACGGTTTGTGTAGGATAGGTGGGAGACTGTGA
>NZ_JBAGKD010000033.1:0-761 GCF_037034205.1 Nocardia sp. SSK8 | reverse complement strand
TAGTAAGCCCTCGGCCTATTAGTACCAGTCACCTACACACATTACTGTGCTTCCAGTTCCGGCCTATCAACCCCATGGTCTGTAGGGGGCCTTAACCCATCAAGTGGGAGAGAAACCTCATCTTGGAACAGGCTTCCCGCTTAGATGCTTTCAGCGGTTATCCCTTCCGAACGTAGCCAACCAGCAGTGCCCCTGGCGGAACAACTGGCACACCAGAGGTTCGTCCGTCCCGGTCCTCTCGTACTAGGGACAGCCTTCCTCAAGTTTCTAACGCGCGCGGCGGATAGAGACCGAACTGTCTCACGACGTTCTAAACCCAGCTCGCGTGCCGCTTTAATGGGCGAACAGCCCAACCCTTGGGACCTACTCCAGCCCCAGGATGCGACGAGCCGACATCGAGGTGCCAAACCATCCCGTCGATATGGACTCTTGGGGAAGATCAGCCTGTTATCCCCGGGGTACCTTTTATCCGTTGAGCGACACCGCTTCCACTTGCCGGTGCCGGATCACTAGTCCCGACTTTCGTCCCTGCTCGAGCTGTCACTCTCACAGTCAAGCTCCCTTGTGCACTTGCACTCGACACCTGATTGCCAACCAGGCTGAGGGAACCTTTGGGCGCCTCCGTTACATTTTGGGAGGCAACCGCCCCAGTTAAACTACCCACCAGGCACTGTCCCTGAACCAGATCATGGTCCGAAGTTAGAAGCCCAATACGATCAGAGTGGTATTTCAACGACGACTCCACCAACACTGGCGTGCTG
>NZ_JBAGKD010000032.1:0-1000 GCF_037034205.1 Nocardia sp. SSK8 | reverse complement strand
GGCTGTAATATGCTGCTCTTCATAATGTAAGCTGGATCCCTCGGGGACCGGCAATTCTTCAAGCAATAAACAGGAATACCAATTATTAAAAGATAACTTAGTCAGATCGTACAATAAAGCTTTGAAGAAAAATGCGCCTTATTCAATCTTTGCTATAAAAAATGGCCCAAAATCTCACATTGGAAGACATTTGATGACCTCATTTCTTTCAATGAAGGGCCTAACGGAGTTGACTAATGTTGTGGGAAATTGGAGCGATAAGCGTGCTTCTGCCGTGGCCAGGACAACGTATACTCATCAGATAACAGCAATACCTGATCACTACTTCGCACTAGTTTCTCGGTACTATGCATATGATCCAATATCAAAGGAAATGATAGCATTGAAGGATGAGACTAATCCAATTGAGGAGTGGCAGCATATAGAACAGCTAAAGGGTAGTGCTGAAGGAAGCATACGATACCCCGCATGGAATGGGATAATATCACAGGAGGTACTAGACTACCTTTCATCCTACATAAATAGACGCATATAAGTACGCATTTAAGCATAAACACGCACTATGCCGTTCTTCTCATGTATATATATATACAGGCAACACGCAGATATAGGTGCGACGTGAACAGTGAGCTGTATGTGCGCAGCTCGCGTTGCATTTTCGGAAGCGCTCGTTTTCGGAAACGCTTTGAAGTTCCTATTCCGAAGTTCCTATTCTCTAGAAAGTATAGGAACTTCAGAGCGCTTTTGAAAACCAAAAGCGCTCTGAAGACGCACTTTCAAAAAACCAAAAACGCACCGGACTGTAACGAGCTACTAAAATATTGCGAATACCGCTTCCACAAACATTGCTCAAAAGTATCTCTTTGCTATATATCTCTGTGCTATATCCCTATATAACCTACCCATCCACCTTTCGCTCCTTGAACTTGCATCTAAACTCGACCTCTACATCAACAGGCTTCCAATGCTCTTCAAATTTTACTGTCAAGTAGACCCATAC
>NZ_JBAGKD010000031.1:0-1078 GCF_037034205.1 Nocardia sp. SSK8 | reverse complement strand
GGCGCGGATACACGGGTACGGGAATATCAACCCGTTGTCCATCGACTACGCCTGTCGGCCTCGCCTTAGGTCCCGACTCACCCTGGGCGGATTAACCTGGCCCAGGAACCCTTGGTCATTCGGCGGACGAGTTTCTCACTCGTCTTTCGCTACTCATGCCTGCATTCTCACTCCCGTAGCCTCCACCACTAGTTCACACTGTGGCTTCCACGGCTACAGGACGCTCCCCTACCCATCCAGACGACTGGCCCGAAGGCGATCTAATGTCTGAATGCCGCGGCTTCGGCGGTGTACTTGAGCCCCGCTACATTGTCGGCGCAGGATCACTTGACCAGTGAGCTATTACGCACTCTTTCAAGGGTGGCTGCTTCTAAGCCAACCTCCTGGTTGTCTAAGCGACCCCACATCCTTTTCCACTTAGTACACGCTTAGGGGCCTTAGCCGGCGATCTGGGCTGTTTCCCTCTCGACTACGAAGCTTATCCCCCGCAGTCTCACTGCCACGCTCTCACACACCGGCATTCGGAGTTTGGCTGACTTCGGTAAGCTTGTGGGCCCCCTAGGCCATCCAGTAGCTCTACCTCCGGCGTGAAACACGTGACGCTGCACCTAAATGCATTTCGGGGAGAACCAGCTATCACGGAGTTTGATTGGCCTTTCACCCCTACCCACAGCTCATCCCCTCAGTTTTCAACCTAAGTGGGTTCGGGCCTCCACGACGTCTTACCGTCGCTTCACCCTGGCCATGGGTAGATCACTCCGCTTCGGGTCCATAATGTGCGACTAAAAACGCCCTATTCGGACTCGCTTTCGCTACGGCTACCCCACACGGGTTAACCTCGCCACACACCGATGACTCGCAGGCTCATTCTTCAAAAGGCACGCCATCACCCCACTCAAGAGAGGGCTCTGACGGATTGTAAGCGCACGGTTTCAGGTACTATTTCACTCCCCTCCCGGGGTACTTTTCACCTTTCCCTCACGGTACTAGTCCGCTATCGGTCACCAGGGAGTATTCAGGCTTACCGGGTGGTCCCGGCAGATTCACAGCAGATTTCACGGGCCCGCTGCTACTCGGG
>NZ_JBAGKD010000030.1:0-1354 GCF_037034205.1 Nocardia sp. SSK8 | reverse complement strand
TTGGCGGCTGGCGCCGCGGGTTTTCGGCCTCGTGACCCCGCATCCGAGGGGCGATACTTCGGCTTCGCCGTTACGTCTCGCCCCTCGGATGCGGGGCGGCCGAAAACCGTGGGGGGTGAGTTTTCGCGGGTTGGTGACCGCCTTGGTCGATTGTACGGACCTGCACCGACATGGTCTGGGGCTCGTTTTGGGCCCTGTGTGCGGTGCGATACACGCCGACAATCCGCGCGGGCTCGAGGCGGGGTCAGTGCGGGCCGGGTTGGCCGAGCAGAGCGCGGTCCCGCGACTCGCGCCGAACCGACGCGGACCAGGGCGGGGCCGGGTAGCCGCACGCCCCAGTGACTCACGGCAGGACACGCGAACCAAGGCGACGCCGGGCAGCGGGGTGGCCCAGCGACTCACGGCACCACACGCGAACCAGGGTGAGACCGGACAGCGGGGCGGCCCAGCGACTCACGGCAGGACGCGCGAACCAGGGTTGGCGGGCAGCTAGGGGTCCAGCGAGTGTTTACTGGACCGCGACAAATCCGGTGCGACCAGGTCAGACTCGGTGCATGTTGCAGACGACGGCGGTGCTGGGGGTGGGCGCGGCGGCGCTCGGGATGGTGCTCACGCCGGGGCCGAACATGATGTATCTGGTGTCGCGGACCGTCGCGCAGGGGCGTCGGGCCGGGTTGATCTCGCTGGCGGGGGTGGCGGCGGGGTTCGGGGTGTATCTGCTGGCCGCGACGGCGGGGATCACGGCCGTGTTCGCGGTGGTTCCTGGCCTGTATCTGGCGGTGAAGCTGGCGGGGGCGGCCTATCTGCTCTGGCTGGCCTGGCAGGCGCTGCGGCCGGGCGGCGTCTCCGTCTTCGCCCCGGCCGACCTGCCCCACGACCCCGCGCGCCGCCTGTTCACCATGGGCCTGGTCACCAACCTGCTCAACCCGAAGATCGCCATCATGTACATGGCCCTCATCCCCCAGTTCGTCGACCCGGCGGTAGGCGCCCTCTGGCTCCAGAGCCTGTCCCTGGGCGCCGTCCAGATCACCGTCGCCCTCACGGTCAACGCCCTCATCGTCGTCACCGCCGCCACCCTGGCCACCTTCCTCACCACCCGCCCCCGTTGGCTGCGCACCCAGCGCTACCTCATGGGCACCGCCCTCGGCACCATCGCCGTCCTCCTCGCCACCGACCGCACCCGCCCCACCCCGACCTGATCCCCGGCACACCCGACCCACACTGCCCGCGCCGCCCTGCCGCCGCGGAGGCGCCAGGTGCTCAGCGCGTGCAGAACAGCTGCCGTGCGGGTGCCGAACACGCATCGCCGCTGCGGATGACGCGCCATCCCCCGCGAGCCGGGCCACCGCACGGC
>NZ_JBAGKD010000029.1:0-1636 GCF_037034205.1 Nocardia sp. SSK8 | reverse complement strand
TGCTCCTTAGAAAGGAGGTGATCCAGCCGCACCTTCCGGTACGGCTACCTTGTTACGACTTCGTCCCAATCGCCGATCCCACCTTCGACGGCTCCCTCCCACAAGGGGTTAGGCCACCGGCTTCGGGTGTTACCGACTTTCATGACGTGACGGGCGGTGTGTACAAGGCCCGGGAACGTATTCACCGCAGCGTTGCTGATCTGCGATTACTAGCGACTCCAACTTCACGGGGTCGAGTTGCAGACCCCGATCCGAACTGAGACCGGCTTTAAGGGATTCGCTCCACCTCACGGTATCGCAGCCCTCTGTACCGGCCATTGTAGCATGTGTGAAGCCCTGGACATAAGGGGCATGATGACTTGACGTCGTCCCCACCTTCCTCCGAGTTGACCCCGGCAGTCTCTCACGAGTCCCCGCCATTACGCGCTGGCAACATAAGATAAGGGTTGCGCTCGTTGCGGGACTTAACCCAACATCTCACGACACGAGCTGACGACAGCCATGCACCACCTGTACACCGACCACAAGGGGGCCTACATCTCTGCAGGTTTCCGGTGTATGTCAAACCCAGGTAAGGTTCTTCGCGTTGCATCGAATTAATCCACATGCTCCGCCGCTTGTGCGGGCCCCCGTCAATTTCTTTGAGTTTTAGCCTTGCGGCCGTACTCCCCAGGCGGGGTACTTAATGCGTTAGCTACGGCACGGAGTCCGTGGAAGGAGCCCCACACCTAGTACCCACCGTTTACGGCGTGGACTACCAGGGTATCTAATCCTGTTCGCTACCCACGCTTTCGCTTCTCAGCGTCAGTTACTTCCCAGAGACCCGCCTTCGCCACCGGTGTTCCTCCTGATATCTGCGCATTTCACCGCTACACCAGGAATTCCAGTCTCCCCTGAAGTACTCTAGTCCGCCCGTATCGCCCGCAAGCTTAAGGTTGAGCCCCAAGTTTTCACGAACGACGCGACGAACCGCCTACAAGCTCTTTACGCCCAGTAATTCCGGACAACGCTCGGACCCTACGTATTACCGCGGCTGCTGGCACGTAGTTGGCCGGTCCTTCTTCTACAGGTACCGTCACTTGCGCTTCGTCCCTGTCAAAAGCGGTTTACAACCCGAAGGCCGTCATCCCGCACGCGGCGTCGCTGCATCAGGCTTTCGCCCATTGTGCAATATTCCCCACTGCTGCCTCCCGTAGGAGTCTGGGCCGTGTCTCAGTCCCAGTGTGGCCGGTCACCCTCTCAGGTCGGCTACCCGTCGTCGCCTTGGTGAGCCGTTACCTCACCAACAAGCTGATAGGCCGCGGGCCCATCTCGCACCGATAAATCTTTCCACCACAAAACATGCATTCCATGGTCATATCCGGTATTAGACCCAGTTTCCCAGGCTTATCCCGAAGTGCAAGGCAGATCACCCACGTGTTACTCACCCGTTCGCCGCTCGTGTACCCCGAAGGGCCTTACCGCTCGACTTGCATGTGTTAAGCACGCCGCTAGCGTTCGTCCTGAGCCAGAATCAAACTCTCCGTTGAAGACTCTCGAAACACTCCCGAAGGAGCGAATCAGAAATATCTAACTAGAGTCCGAAAACCTAGCATTGCCGAACACCAGCAAAAGTTTGCTGACATTCAAAATGTCC
>NZ_JBAGKD010000028.1:0-3106 GCF_037034205.1 Nocardia sp. SSK8 | reverse complement strand
GGTGCGGGAGGTGGCGGGCTTCGGGTTGGTGGTGTGGCTGGGGGTGCGGGAGGTGGCGGGCTTCGGGTTGGTGGTGTGGCTGGGAGTGCGGGAGGTGGCGGGCTTCGGGTTGGTGGTGTGGCTGGGAGTGCGGGAGGTCGCGTGTTTCAGGTGTGCCGTGTGGCTGGGAGCGCGGTTGGTAGCGATCTCGTGTCGACATGGCGAGGGCCGGGTTCGCGTGGTGCGGACCCGGCCCTCGTTGGCTGCTGGGACTAGCGGGCGGCGGCGCGGTTCACGGCCGAGACGACTGCGCGCAGGGAGGCGGTGGTGATGGAGGTGGCGATGCCGACGCCCCAGACGACCTTGTCGCCGATGGCGACCTCGACGTAGGCGGCGGCCTGGGCGTCGTCGCCCGCGGACATGGCGTGCTCGCTGTAGTCCAGGACGCGGACGTCGAAGCCGACGGTGGCGATGGCGTCGACGAAGGCGGCCAGGGGGCCGTTGCCGGAGCCGGTGATCTCCTGCTCGACGCCGTCGACCATCACGGTGGCCACGATGGAGTCGACGCCGCCGTCGGTCTCGGCCGCGGTGACGATCTGCTTGATGCGTTCCAGCGGCAGGATCGGGTTCAGGTACTCGGTGGCGAAGACGTCCCACATCTCCTTGGGCGTCACCTCGCCGCCCTCACCGTCGGTGATCGCCTGGATGGCCTGGGAGAACTCGATCTGCAGGCGGCGCGGCAGCACCAGCCCGTGATCGGTCTTCATGATGTAGGCCACGCCGCCCTTGCCGGACTGCGAGTTCACCCGGATCACGGCCTCGTAGGTGCGGCCGACGTCCTTCGGGTCGATCGGCAGGTACGGGACCTCCCAGACGATGTCGGCCACGTCGGCGTTCTGCGCGTCGGCGGTGGCCTTCATGGCGTCCAGGCCCTTGTTGATGGCGTCCTGGTGGCTGCCGGAGAACGCGGTGTAGACCAGGTCGCCGCCGTAGGGGTGGCGCTCGGCGACGGCCAGTTGGTTGCAGTACTCGACCGTGCGGCGGATCTCGTCGATGTCGGAGAAGTTGATCTGCGGGTCGATGCCGCGGGAGAACATGTTCATGCCCAGCGTCACCAGGCAGACATTGCCGGTGCGCTCGCCGTTGCCGAACAGGCAGCCCTCGATGCGGTCGGCACCGGCCTGGTAGCCCAGCTCGGCGGCCGCGACGGCGGTGCCGCGGTCGTTGTGCGGGTGCAGCGACAGCACGATGGCGTCGCGGCGGGCCAGGTTGCGGTGCATCCACTCGATCGAGTCGGCGTAGACGTTCGGCGTGGCCATCTCGACGGTCGCGGGCAGGTTGATGATCAGCGGCTTCTCGGGGGTCGGCGCGATGATCTCGGAGACCGCGTCGCAGACCTCACGGGCGTAGTCCAGCTCGGTACCGGTGTAGGACTCGGGGCTGTACTCGTAGCGCCACGCGGTGTCGGGGTAGCGCTGCTCGATCTCCAGGCACAGCGCGGCCGCGTCGGTGGCGATCTTCTTCACCGCGTCGCGCTCGGCGCGGAACACCACGCGACGCTGCAGGATCGAGGTGGAGTTGTAGAAGTGCACGATCACATTCGGGGCGCCGTTGCAGGCCTCGAAGGTGCGCTCGATCAGTTCGGGACGGCACTGGGTCAGCACCTGGATGGTGACGTCGGCCGGGATGGCGCCGTCCTCGATGATCTCGCGGACGAAATCGAAATCGGTCTGGCTGGCGGCCGGGAAGCCGACCTCGATCTCCTTGTAACCCATCCGCACCAGCAGGTCGAACATGCGGCGCTTGCGGGCCGGGCTCATCGGGTCGATCAGCGCCTGATTGCCGTCGCGCAGGTCGACGGCACACCACGCGGGGGCGCGGTCGATGATCTTGTCGGGCCAGGTGCGGTCGGGCACCGAGATCGGCTCGACCTCTTCGGCGAAGGGGCGATACCGGAACGCGGGCATCGAGGAGTTCTTCTGGTTGTTCCAGGCGGGCTGGTCGGCCGGTGCGGGTTTGCCGGGGGCCGTGATGGTGCGCGAAGCGGATACGAATGCGTCAGCCGAGGACATGCAAGTTTCTCCGTGGATGTGAGTGGATTCCCAGGTGGGAGCGGGTCGACCGGCGCGTTGGAACCCCGCGACGGGAGCCGGTCCGTATCAGAACCCGTCGCGGCGGCCGAGAAGAAGTGCCCGCTGCATGATCCTTCGAGGATACCGCGTGCACCCGCGGGCAGGTAAGCGGCCTGGAGAAACCGGCCGGTAGTGAGCGGGCGGTACGGTTTCTGCGAAACGCACGCTTGTACGGACCATCGCGTCCGACGAGACGGCACAAAGGAACTCGCATGACTTGGTTGGAACAGCTCCTGGTCCTGGCCGCCGGTGTCGCGGCCGGTGGCATCAACACGATCGTCGGATCCGGCACCCTGATCACCTTCCCGACGCTGCTCGCGTTCGGCCTGCCGCCGGTGACGGCGAATGTGTCGAACACGATCGGCCTGGTCCCCGGCTCGGTGAGCGGGGTGATCGGCTACCGGCGCGAACTGGCGGGACAGCGATCGCGACTGCTGCAGCTGGGCACCGCCTCGCTGCTGGGCGGCATCACCGGCGCGGTGCTGCTGCTGGTGCTGCCCGCCGAGGCGTTCAAGGCGATCGTTCCGGTGCTCATCATCGCGGCGCTGATCCTGGTGGTGGTGCAGCCGCGGCTGGCCGCCTGGGTCAAGCGGCGCCGGGGTGAGGACGCCCCCGCACCCGCGCACGGCGGGCCGATCCTGCTGGTCGCGGTGTATTTCACCGGCATCTACGGCGGCTACTTCGGCGCCGCCCAGGGCGTGCTGCTGCTGGGTCTGCTCGGGGTGTTCGTGCACGAGGACATCCAGCGGCTCAACGCGGTGAAGAACGTGCTGGCGCTGATCGTCAACGCGGTCTCGGCGTCGATCTTCATCGTGATCGCCGAGGTGAACTGGCAGGCGGTGGCGCTGATCGCGGTCGGCTCGATCATCGGCGGTCAGCTGGGCGCGCGTGTCGGCCGCAAGTTGCCGCCGAATGTACTGCGCGCGGTGATCGTCATAGTGGGCACCATCGCGGTGGTCCGCCTGCTGTGATCTTGGAGCGCTGGCGCGCTCGAG
>NZ_JBAGKD010000027.1:0-9677 GCF_037034205.1 Nocardia sp. SSK8 | reverse complement strand
TGGGAGACCGGGCAGGTCGATGTGTTGCCGTTCCAGCTGGTCACCATGGGTCAGCCGATCGCCGATTTCGCCAACGCCCTGTTCGCTGGGGACAGCTACCGTGACTATCTCGAGGTGCACGGTATCGGTGTGCAGTTGACCGAGGCCCTGGCCGAGTACTGGCACCGGCGGGTCCGTGAGGAACTGACCCTGGACGGTCAGTCCGTGGCCGATGACGATCCGGCCGATATCCAGGACTACTTCAAGCTCGGCTACCGGGGTGCGCGGTACTCGTTCGGTTACGGTGCGTGCCCGGAACTGGAAGACCGCGCCAAACTCGTCGACCTCCTCGAAGCGGGCCGCGTCGGCGTCACCCTGTCCGAGGAACTGCAGCTGCACCCGGAACAGTCCACCGACGCGTTCGTGCTGCTGCACCCGGAGGCCAAGTACTTCAACGCCTGAGTGCCGCCCCGGTGCCGTCCGCCGCGCCGATTGTGAAAGTGATCACGATCGGCGGCTACGGCCATGGACCGGCCACTTCCGGCACCGGGGCAAAGCACTTCAGCACGTAGGATTTTCACAAAGTTTCATCCCGCTGTGGCGCGGAGGGCTGGACGACTCGGCGGTAATGCATGGAGGGGCGCAGATGACATCGGATCGGTTGATCGCGGGACGCTATCGACTCACCGACCCGATCGGCACCGGCGCGATGGGCGTGGTCTGGCGCGCCACCGACGTGCGGTTGCGCCGCACCGTCGCGGTCAAACAGCTCCTGCTCGCCCCCGGACTCACCGGCTCGCAGGCCCTGGAAGCCAAACTGCGCGCCATGCGCGAGGGCCGCATCGCCGCGCGCCTGCACCACCCCAACGCCATCACCGTCTTCGACGTCGCCGAAGAGGACGGCCAGCCGTGGCTGGTCATGGAATACATGAACGCCCCCAGCCTCGCGGTGAAACTGGCCGGCGGCGCCACCCTGCCGCCCATCGAGGTCGCCGGGATCGGCGCCCAGGCCGCCGCCGCGCTCTCGGCCGCCCACGACGCGGGCATCATGCACCGCGACGTCAAACCGGCCAATCTGCTCGTCGGCGACGACGGCACCGTCAAGATCACCGACTTCGGCATCTCGCACGCCACCGGCGACGTCACCGTCACCGCCACCGGCTTCCTCGCGGGCACCCCCGCCTACCTCGCCCCCGAGATCGCCCGCGGCGACAACCCGAAAGCCGCCGCCGATGTGTTCGCGCTCGGCTCCACGCTCTACGCGGCCGTCGAGGGCGCACCGCCGTTCGGCGAGGGCGACAACCCCCTGGCCGTGCTGCACGCCGTCGCGCGCGGCGTCGTCCCGGAACCGAAACACGCCGGACCGCTCGGCCCGGTCCTCATGTGGCTGCTGACCGCCGCCGCCGAGGACCGCCCGAGCATGGCCCAGGCCCGCACCGCCCTCGAAGACGTTGCGGCGGGCCGTGTTCCGGCCCTGCCCGGCGCCGCCGCCACCAAGACGCTGCCGGTCGGCGAGGCCGCAACCACCCTGCTGCCCCGCCCCGCCACCCCGGGCACCGGGGGAGCGGGGGCCAGAGCGGGCCTGCTCGGCAGCGGCCTGGCCCTGGCCAAGTCGGCGCGCTCGGCGATCAGCGGCCGCTCCGCCGTGCCCAGCCCGGTCGGGCAGGCCGCCGCGGGCGACCCCGGACTCGTCCGGCCCAGCGACGCGGTCGCGCCCGCGTCGCCGCTGGCCGGGACGGGCCGCCCGCCCGCCTTCCCCACACCCCCGGCCCGCACCGACGCGGCGAACAACCGCGCTGTCCTGCTGCTGGCCGCGGCCGTCGCCGCGTTCACCGTCATGCTCGTGGTGCTGGTGGTCACCCGGGACCGCGGTGGTGACCCGGGCGTCCAGGTCCAGAACCCGCCCTCGCCGATCACCGTGACGACCATGGTCGACGGCCGCGTCGACACCGTCGTCATCGTCCCCGAACAGGAGACGATCACCGTCTCGGCGACCGCCCCGGACGCCCCGACCACCTCCGGCGCCCCGACCAGCACACCGCACCCCACCTCGGGCAGCGCCACCTCCACCCCGTCGGCCACGCCCAGCACCACCATCACCACCACCCCGTTCGGCCCGCCCACCCCCGACCGGATCAACCAGTTCATCGCCGGCTACTACGGCATGCTGCCGGGCAATATCGGCGGCGCGTGGGCCCAGCTGGCGCCGGGCTACCAGACCCAGACCGGCGGCTACGGCGAATACTCGCGGTTTTGGTCGTCGGTGCGCGCGGTGACTGTCGGTTCGATCACCCCCAGCGGGCAGAACCGGGCCGTCGTCGCGCTGACCTACCGGCTCGCCAACGGCTCGGTGACCTCGGAGAACCGGTGGATCCAGGTCTCCGGCGACGGGGGCAACCTCCAGATCGCCGGGTCGGGCGTCTGAGCGCCACCGGCTACCCTGGACCCGGCCCGGCGACCGCCGCGAGCCGTCGACGACGAGAACGAGGCGGGACCACCGAAGTGAGCGCGCGACCGGCCGCGGTGCTGTGGGACATGGACGGCACGCTGCTCGACTCGGAGAAGCTGTGGGACATCGCGGTGCGCGAACTGGCCCGCGAACACGGCACCGAACTCACCGACACGGTGCGCCACGCGCTCATCGGCGCCTCCGGCCCGAACGCGTTGCGGATCCTGTTCGACGGCATCGGCGTCGAGGCGACCCCGGCGGTGCTGAGCGCGGCGGGGGAGTTCCTCGAACGGCGGGTCACCGAACTCATGCTCGGCCCCATCCCGTGGCGTCCCGGCGCCAAGGACGCGCTGGCGATGGTGCGCGCGGAGGGCCTGCGCTGCGCCCTGGTGACCAACACCAAACGCTCGCTAACCGAATACGGCCTCGACACCCTCGGTCGCGACTTCTTCGACCTGTCCGTCTGTGGTGACGAGGTCGACCACGGCAAACCCGACCCCGCGATCTACCGCCGCGCCGCCGATCTGCTCGGGGTCGACCCGGCCGACTGCGTCGCGATCGAGGACTCGCCGACCGGTGCGCTGGCCGCCCAGGGCGCGGGCTGTGGCCTGATCGTGATTCCCTGCGAAATCGCGGTTCCGCATGTGCCGGGACGGGTATTCAGGGAAACGCTGGTGGGTTTGTCGCTCGCCGATCTGCGCGCCGCGCTCGCCGCGCGAGTATGAAGATCACGTTCTAAAACGCTTGTCGCACAGCACAATTCGGGGTCCTGTGATCTGTCCGGTATAGGCCGGATTTGGCGAAACCGGCGGCGCGGGGCGCGAAGTTACCGCACACTGAATGCATGACAGGCACGCGGGGGCTTGACGAAATCGTCGATATCGCACGGTATCCGCTCACCGATCTCGGTGGTCCGGGCAGGCAGGCGGCCGTCGTGGCCGCGCGTGCCGAACTGGCCGAGGACGGCTGCACGGTCCTGCGGGAGTTCATCCGGCCGGAGCTGCTGGCGACATTGCGGGCCGAGGGCGAACGGATCGCCCCGCACGCGCATTACAAGGTCGAACGGGTCAACGCCTACAACATCCCGCTCGACACCGAGCTGCCCGACGACCATCCGGCGCGCATCGTGCTCGACCGCGGCAACGCCTTCGTCGCCCGCGATCACATTCCCGCCGACGCGCTGATCCAGCGCCTCTACACCGATCCGGTCTTCCAGCGTTTCGTCGCCGACTGCTTCGAACTCGACGAACTGCACGAATTCGCCGACCCGCTGGCCGGGCTGTGCCTCAACGTGGTCGAGCCGGGCATGTCGCATCCCTGGCATTTCGACACCAACGAATTCACCGTCAGCATGCTCACCCGCAGGCCCGAATCGGGTGGCGTCTTCGAATACTGCCCCAATATCCGCGATCCGCACGCGGAGAATCTCGACGACGTGCGCGCCGTACTCACCGGCACCGGCCAGCGGTTCCTCCGCGCGCTCGAACTGCGCCCCGGCGACCTGCAGCTGTTCAAGGGCCGCTTCTCCCTGCACCGCGTCACCGAGGTGGCCGGCGCGGGCCAACGACATTCGGCGATCTTCGCCTACACGGACCGGCCCGGGGTGATCGGCACTGTCGAACGCACCAGGCAGCTGTTCGGCCGTGTTCTGCCCGACCACGTGGCCGCCGCGGCCGACGCCGTCCGGGGTGACCGACTGCTCGACTGAGAGGAACCGCCCATGTCCGTCCCGTTGGACACCAATGGCAAAGCATCCTTCGACGACATCTACGAAAGTCCTGATCCGCGGCAGTACTTCGCGCGGATGAACGATCTGGACTACCGGATCCCGGAACTGGCCAAGCCGCACTTCCAGGAACAGTTGCGGCAGTTGCGGGCGGCCCGGCCCGACCGGATCCCCACCGTCCTCGATCTCGGGTGCTCCTACGGGGTGAACGCGGCGCTGCTGCGCACCGACACCACGGTCGACGAGCTCGCGGGCCACTACCGCGAGCACGCCGAGACCGACCGGGTCGGCCTGATCGCCGCGGACCGGGAGCGGTTGCGCACCGACCTGATGCCCGACGTACGCTTCGTCGGGATGGACGCCGCACGCCCGGCGCTGACCTACGCCCACGCCGCCGGATTCCTGCACGACTACGTGCACGCCGACCTCGAGGCCACCGAGCCCACCGAGGCCCAGCGACGTGTGCTCGCCTCCGCCGATCTGGTGATCTCCACCGGATGCGTCGGCTACATCACCGAGAAGACCCTGTCCAGGGTCGTCCAAGCCGATCCACGCAAGCGACCGTGGATGGCGCACTTCGTGTTACGGATGTTCGATTTCGGTCCCATCGCCGCGGAACTGGCCGCGCTCGGCTATCGCAGCGAGCAGCGTCCGGGTATGTTCCAGCAGCGTCGGTTCGCCTCGGCGCAGGAACGCGAGCAGGTGCTGGATGCGTTGGCGGCCAAGGGAATCGACACCACCGATCATGAAGCCGAGGGCTGGCTCTACGCCAACCTGTTCCTGTCCCGCCCGCATCCCATCGAGACCTGAGGACCTGGATTGAACCCACCCACGTTCGCCGCCGAAGACACCCTGCCCCGGGTTCCGCTGCCGACACTGGACGACAGTTGCGCGCGGTTCCTGCAGTGGTGTCGGCCGCTGCTGAGCGCCGAGGAGTACGCCACCACCGAGGGCGCGGTAGCCGAGCTGCTGCGCCCCGGCGGGGCCGGGCGCACCCTGCACGCCGCGCTGGCCGACTACGACGCCACCCCGGGGGTGGGGAGCTGGCTCGACGAGTTCTGGCCCTCGCGCTACCTGGGCCGCCGCGACCGGATCGCGCTCAACGCGAACTTCGTGTTCCTGTTCCGCGACGACACCCCGCTGGCCGCCTCGACGGTCGCGGGACAGGCCGAGCGGGCCGCCGCGCTCATCGGCGCGGCCGTGGACTACAAGCTGGCCCTCGACGCCGAGCGGGTCCCGCCGGTGACCCAGCGCGGGCAGCAGCTGTCGATGTGGCAGAACAAGTACCTGTTCTCCGAGACCCGGATCCCGGGCGAGGAGCAGGACACCGTGCGCAAGCCCTACAGCGACGAACAGCCCGGGCCCTCCGACGCCCGGCACATCGCGGTCTTCTACCGCGGCAACATCTTCCGGATGGACGTCATCGGGCCCGACGGCGCGCCGTACGCCTTCGCCGACATCGTCGACGGGCTGCGCGCGGTGATCAAGGGCGGCACCAAGCCCGCCGCCACCGACACTTCGGTCGGGCACCTCACCACCAAGGCCCGCGCCGAATGGGCGCGCAGCCGCGCCGCGCTGCGCACCGAGGCGGCCAATGTCGCCGCCTTCGACACGATCGAGACCGCCCTGTTCGCGGTGTGCCTCGAGGACTTCGCCCCGCGCGACGAACTGCACGCCTGCGATCAGCTGCTGCACGGTGACAGCGCCAACCGCTACTTCGACAAGTCGGTGTCGTTCATCGTCTTCGCCGATGGGCAGGCCGGTATCAATATCGAGCACTGCGGGCTGGACGGCACCACCGTGCTGTCCTTCGTCGACGCGCTGCTCGAGCGCACCGCCGCCGACCACGCCGAGACCAGCGGCGCGTCGGCCCAGGGGCTGCCGCCGGTGGAGCCGGTCGAGTTCGTCCTCGACTCCGCCGCGCGCGCCGACATCGCCGCCGCCGGGGCCGACTTCGCCCGCTTCGCCGCCGACACCGCCACCTCGCTGGTGTCCTTCGACGATTTCGGCACCGCCGACGCCAAGAAGCTCGGCATCTCGCCGGACGCCTTCGCCCAGCTGGCCTACCAGCTCGCGCACCGGCGCAGCAAGGGCCTGACCGGCGCCACCTACGAGTCCATCGCCACCCGCCAGTTCCGCAACGGGCGCACCGAGGCGATGCGCGTGGTGACCCCGGAGATGGTCGCGTTCGTCGACGCCATGACCGACGACGCGGTGGACCACGAGGCCACGCTCGCCGCCGCCCGCACCGCCGCCGCCGCGCACGTCGGCCGGGCCAAGGAATGCCAGGCCGGGCAGGCCCCCGAGCAGCACCTGTGGGAGCTGCAGTGGATCCAGCGCCGCCGCGGCGCCGAACTCGGCGTCGCCGACGAGCGGATCGCGCTGTTCGACAGCCCCGGCTGGACGATCATGCGCGACGACTACCTGAGCACCAGCTCGGCACCCTCGCAGCACATCCGCTACTTCGGTTTCGGCTCCACCAGCCCGAAGTGCATCGGCATCGCCTACGTGCTGCTGCCCGACCGCTGGAACATCTACCTGGCCACCCCCAAGTCGGTGTCCGACCAGATGTACGCCTTCGCCGACCACCTGCGCACCGCCGTCGCCGACCTCCGCGAGCTGCTGGCAGACCCCTCCTGACCGGCTAGCTGCGCACCCGGCCACGAACGGGCCGACCTCGAGGAGGCCCCCGTTCGCGGCCGGGTCGCCGCTCAGCGCTCGAAGCGCATGCGCCGAAGGTGCGAGTCTCGAGTGCTGAGCGGTGGCCCCTCGGGGCCGCGAACACGCGGCGCCCGCGCCGCCAAAAACACGTGTGAAACAATCAACCACCGTGAAGAACTTCGAATCCCTGTTCGCCGAGCTGACCGAGCGTGCCCAGACCCGTCCCGAAGGGTCGGGCACCGTGGCTGCCTTGGACGCCGGGGTTCATTTCCAGGGTAAGAAGGTGCTCGAGGAGGCCGGGGAGATCTGGCTGGCCGCCGAGCACGAGAGCGACGAAGCCCTCGCCGAGGAGATCTCCCAGTTGCTGTACTGGCTCCAGGTGATGATGGTGGGTCGCGGGCTGAAGCTCGAGGACGTGTACCGACATCTGTGACGGCTGATCCGTCCGGTCGACACCTCCTCCCCTTCTCCCGAAAGGACCCCTCTCCCATGTTGCGCGTCGCCGTTCCCAACAAGGGCTCGCTGTCGGAATCCGCCACCTCCATCCTCGCCGAGGCCGGGTACCGCAAGCGGACCGATTCCCGCGATCTGACCGTGCTCGATCCGGCCAACCAGGTGGAATTCTTCTTCCTGCGGCCCAAGGACATCGCCATCTACGTCGGCTCCGGCGAGCTCGACCTCGGCATCACCGGCCGTGACCTGGCGCTGGACTCCGGCTCGCCGGTCAGCGAGCGCCTCTCGCTCGGCTTCGGCCGCTCCACCTTCCGCTACGCGGCCCCGGCGGGCGAGGAGTGGAAGGTCGAGGACCTCGCGGGCAAGCGCATCGCCACCTCGTACCCCAACCTGGTGCGCGCCGACCTGGCCCGCTTCGGCATCGAGGCCGAGGTCATCCGCCTCGACGGCGCGGTCGAGATCTCCATCCAGCTCGGCGTGGCCGACGCCATCGCCGATGTGGTGGGCTCCGGCCGCACCCTGCGCCAGCACAACCTGGTCGCCTTCGGCGAGTCGCTCTGCGATTCGGAGGGTGTGCTGATCGAGCGCGCCGGTTCCGCGCAGGACGACCGCGCCCGCAACCAGCTCATCGCCCGCATCCAGGGCGTGGTGTTCGCCCAGCAGTACCTGATGCTCGACTACGACTGCCCCAAGTCGCTGCTCGACCAGGCCGTCGCCATCACCCCGGGCCTCGAGTCGCCCACCATTTCGCCGCTGGCCGATCCCGAGTGGATCGCGGTGCGCGCGCTGGTCCCGCGCAAGCAGGGCAACGAGCTGATGGACCGCCTCGCCGACCTGGGCGCCAAGGCCATCCTGGCCACCGACATCCGCTCCTGCCGCGCCTTCTGACCGTGCCGTCGTCCGGACCTCCCCGAGTACGCTGAACGGAGAGGTCCGGACAATCGGCGATTGGAGCGGATATGTCGAACAAGAACGAACACGAAGAGAAGATCGAAAAGGAACAGGTCGAGCGCGAGGAAGAACGCCGCCGCCTGGAAGAGGAAGAACAGCGCCGCCTGCAGTAGCGGCCCACCCCTCACCCCTACTCCCGGACAGTTACGGGGAGTGGGGGTTTCGTTTGCCCTGAAGCGGTGCTACGTTGGCCGGAGAGGCTAAGTTACTTGCCGGTAACAAGGTGTGGTGCTGTAGTGGGGAACGGGGGAGGACATGAGTACTGCGACGATCGTGCTGGGGGTCATCGGGGCCGTCATCACGGTGTTGTGCTGGGCGACGCTGGCGATCGGGTTGAGCCGGATGCTGCGGGTGTTGCGGGCGGGTCAGCCGGACGGGACGCGGTGGCGGCCGATCGTGCCGCGCGTGCGGACCGTGGTGGTCGAGGTCGCCGCACACACCCGGATGAACAAATTCCGGAGTGTGGGCTGGGCGCACTGGCTGGTGATGGTCGGGTTCCTGCTCGGGATGGTGTTCTACTTCGAGTCCTACGGGCAGACCTTCGATCCGTCCTTCGGATGGCCGGTGATCGGGCACACCGCCGGATATCACCTGCTCGAGGAGCTGCTGAGTCTCGGCACGATCGCCGGGATCGGCGCGCTGATCGTCATCCGGCAGCGCAACCATCCGCGCAGGCCTGAACGTCTGTCGCGGTTCGGCGGATCGAATTTCCTGGCCGCCTATCTCATCGAAACCATCGTCGTCGTCCACGGCATCGGTGATGTGCTGGTGAAGGCGGGCAAGATCGCGACCTACGGCGGCGGGCACCTGGCCACCGACTTCTTCACCCTGCAGGTCGCCCGGGTGCTCCCGGCCAGCCCGGTGATGATCTCCGTGTTCGCCTTCGTGAAGATGCTCGCCGGTGCCGCGTTCCTCTACCTCATCGGGCGCCATCTCACCTGGGGTGTTGCCTGGCACCGGATTTCGGCGTTCTTCAATATCTACTTCAAGCGTGAGGCCGACGGTGATGTCGCGCTGGGCGCGGCCAAGCCGATGATGTCCGGGGGCCAGGTTCTCGACATGGAGACCGCCGATCCCGACTCGGACACTTTCGGGGTCGGCAAGGTGGAGGACTTCACCTGGAAGGGGTTGCTCGACTTCACCACCTGCACCGAGTGTGGTCGCTGCCAGTCGCAGTGCCCCGCCTGGAACACCGGAAAACCGTTGTCGCCCAAGCTGTTGATCATGTCGCTGCGTGACCACACGTATGCGAAGGCTCCGTATCTGCTCGCCGGTGGCGACGAGTCGAAGATCTCCGAGGCGGCGCGGGCCGAGGCTGAGCGTCCGTTGATCGGTGGCGAGGACGTCAACGGTGTCATCGATCCCGAGGTCCTGTGGTCGTGCACGAGCTGTGGTGCGTGTGTCGAGCAGTGCCCGGTCGATATCGAGCATGTCGACCACATCATCGATATGCGCCGG
>NZ_JBAGKD010000026.1:0-15352 GCF_037034205.1 Nocardia sp. SSK8 | reverse complement strand
AACCGCTCTGTCGGCGATGCGCGCACCCCGGCAGCTTCAGCCGACCTGGATGAGCGCAGTGAGCCGGGGCGCGGTTCGGCGGTTGATTCTCGGCGTCCGGAGGTGCTGCTGTGGGTGGACTCCTTCACCGACACGTTCACGCCGGACAACGCGCTGGCGGCGGCCGTGCTGCTCGAAGGGCTCGGGTATCGGGTGCGGATCCCGGAGCGGCGGGTGTGTTGTGGGCTGACGTGGATCACCACCGGGCAGCTCGACGGAGCCCGCAAGCGTTTGCGGGCGACGCTCGACGCGCTGGATGAGCATGTGGCGGGTGGTGGGCTGGTGGTCGGGCTCGAACCGTCGTGCACCGCCGCGCTGCGGGCCGATCTGCCGGAACTGCTCCCCGACGACCCGCGCGCACGGCCGACCGCCGCCGCGATGCGCACCCTCGCGGAGTTCCTCCTCGAACACCCCGGCTGGAGCCCACCCGCGCGACCGGGCGAGACCGTCGTCGTCCAGCCGCACTGCCACCAGCACGCCGTCGGCGGCTTCGCCGCCGAGCGGGAACTGCTCGCGCGGATGGGCGTCACCGTCACGGAGCTGGCCGGGTGTTGCGGACTCGCGGGCAACTTCGGCATGCAGCAGGGCCACTACGACGTCTCGGTGGCGGTCGCCGAGAACGCGCTGCTCCCGGCCCTGCGCGCCGCACCGGAGGGCGCGGTCTTCCTCGCCGACGGCTTCTCCTGCCGCACCCAGGCCGACCAACTGGCAGGCGTCAGCGGGATACCCCTGGCCGCCTACCTGCTCGGCGGGTGATCGTCGTGCCCGACGCCAGCGCGCACCCGGCATCGGCTACCTGCTCGACGGATGATCGACGCGGCCCTCGGCAGCGCGCACTCGGCTTCGGACGCGGCCCTCAACCGTGCGCGGCCTCGTGACGTCGGCACTCGTGCCCCGGGTCGTCGCGCAATGAGCGGGCTTGCCGCCCGACCGGCCTAACTCCCGCCCGGCAGCGCCCCCGGCGGGATGTGGTACCCCGAGCTGCCCGCCGACCCACTCCCCACCGCCGCCAGCAGCCAGTTGAGCGCATTGGTGATCATGAAGTACCTCCTGCGGCGAAGCGGATGCCAGCTGTTTGCCGACGTGTGCCTAATCGCAGTCAACGTGGTGAATATTACGAACCGGCGTCGGCACGGGATCGGACGCGCACAATGGTCACGTGCCCGATCAGACCCTCGACCCCGGCTTGGTGACGGCGGGGCTGTCCAGGACCGTCCGGTCGAGCCGCCCCTTCGACGTGGGCCTCACCATCACCCCGCTGCGCCGCGGCGGCGGCGACCCCTGCCACCACATCGACGCCGACGGCGCGCACTGGCACGCCTCGCGCCTGCCCAGCGGCCCGGTCACCTACCGCCTGCGCCAGGACGGCCGCGACGGCGCGCACGCCCGCGCCTGGGGCCCCGGCGCCGCCGAATTCCTGGACCGCCTCGACGACATGCTCTGCCTCGAGGAAGACCTCACCGGCTTCACCCCGGAGCACCCCAAGCTGGTCGAAGCCCATCGCGTGGTGCCGGGCCTGCGCATGCTGCGCACGGGACTGGTCCTCGAATCGCTGATGCCCGCCATCCTCGAGCAGAAGGTGCACACCAAGTCCTCGTTCGCGGCCTGGCGCGCCCTGGTGCGCGAGTTCGGCACCCCGGCGCCCGGCCCCGCGCCCGCCGGGCTGATGCTCGCGCCCGACGCGCACACCTGGCGGCACATTCCGTCGTGGAAGTTCCATCGCGCCAATGTCGGCCCGCAGCGCGCCCAGACCATCGTGCGCGCGGCCCGAGTCGCCGACTCGATCGAGCGCACGGCACAGCTCCCGCCCGCCGAGGCGGCGCGGCGGTTGCGGAGCCTGCCCGGGATCGGTGTCTGGACGGTTGCCGAGACCGCGCAGCGAGCCTTCGGCGACGCCGACGCCCTCTCGGTCGGCGACTACCACCTCGCCGCGACGGTCGGCTGGAGCCTGCTCGGCCGCCCGATCGACGACGCGGAGATGGTCGACTACCTGGAACCGCTACGCCCGCACCGATACCGCGCGGTGCGCCTGCTGGCCCTGAGCGGCCAGGCCCACAAACCGAAATTCGGGCCGCGCACGGCGATCACCGACCATCGCCACCGCTAGCGGATCGCGCGCTCGTCGAGCACACACCGACCGGACTCGACCAGGGTGTTGCGCGCGCGGCGGCGTACCCGGCACTCGTCGACGAAGCAATCGATGTGCAATTGCATTGCGGCATGGGCGCGTTCGGAGTCCATCGGGCCCGGGTCCTCGTCGCAACCCAGCAGTGCAGCGGCGATATGTCGGTTCACTTCGCTCAATTGCATGCTCCCAGCACAGCACGCAACCGCCCGGCTACCTACGAGTACACGCCGATCGAGATAATTCGCGCGAAATCCCAGCACAGGATCCAAGGGGGAGTGCAGGATTCCCCATAGTGGACGAATTCCGCCGTCACACCGGGGTTGTGGGCTGTGGCGGATTGCGAACACAGGAGGAGTGGGGCTGTGGCAACGAATACCTCGACCGGAACGAGCACGCCCGCGGCGGGGGTCTCCTCGACCCTGCCACGCCGTCAACTCGGCCGCTACCTGCGAGATTGGCGCACGCAGGCGGGCCTGACCATCGCCGAGGCGGCCAAGCTGATGGAGTGGGGCGCCAGCACCCTGCAACGGCTGGAAAAGGGCCAGGCCGACCGGATCCGGACCATCGACATCGGCGAACTGTGCCGGATCTACGGCATCCCCGACGATCTCGCGGAGGGCCTCACCGGGCTGGCCCAGCAGGCCGCGGTGAAGAGCTGGTGGCATGCCTACGGCGATCTCATTCCCGAAAACTTCGACATCTATGTGGGTTTGGAGGCCTCGGCTCATCGACTACACACCTACCAGTCCGAACTCGTCCCTGGTCTGCTGCAGACCGCCGACTACGCCCGCGCGCTGAATCAGCTGGGCTATCCCCAGGATTCGGTCGACGAGCTGGACCGAAGAGTCGCGCTGCGGCTGCAACGGCAGGCGTTGATCACCCGCAAGCATTCCCCGGCCGACATCGACGTGGTTCTGCACGAATCGGTATTGCATCGCATCGTCGGTGATGCAAAGGTGATGGCTGCGCAGTTGCGCCACCTTGCCGACACGAGCACCCGAGGCAATGTGACGCTGCGTATCCTGCCGTTTGCCGCCGGTGTACCACTCGGAGTCTCCACCGGACCTTTCACGGTTCTCGAGTTCGGCACCGACAGCAAGGGGCAACCGGTCGAACCACCGGTGGTGTACGCCGAAGGCTTTACCGGCGATCTCTACCTGGAACGACGCGCGGATGTCAGAAGGTACGACCGGGCTCACGAGTGCCTCCAGCGTCATGCGCTGGATATTCAACCGAGTAGACACCTGCTGCGGCAGGTCGCGAAGGAGTATGTGGCATGAGTTTCGATCTCGTCGGCGCACACTGGTTCAAGAGCACGCGCAGCGGCGCGGGCAAGGACTGCGTCGAAGTCGCGTTCCTCTACGGCGGGCACGTCGGGGTGCGCGACAGCAAGAACCCGGCCGGTCCGGCGCTGGTCTTCGACGGTGCCAGCTGGGACGCGTTCACCCGCGGCATCGACAACGGCGCGTTCGCCCGATGAACACCAAACGCGCCATCGACACCTCGGGGGCCACCTGGCTGCGGGCGGGCACCGCGGGGGAGGGCAGCAGCGTCGAGGTGGCGATGCTCGATGACGGTTATGTGGCGCTGCGTGACGGCAAGAATCCCGGCGGACCGGTGCTGATCTTCACCCCCGCCGAATGGACCGCGTTCACCGCGGGCGTGCACGACGGCGAGTTCGATCGCCCTTGATCACGTTTGGATCACTGTCCGGCGGGTAATCCTGGACTATGGACCGAGGGTTGAAGAAAATGCCACCCCGGTACCGGAGGCTGGCGCCTGAGGACGGGGTGGAACGCCTGATCGTGCTGCTGCTCTTCGCAGTGTCCGCGGCGGGAATCTACGTACTCACCAGCTCATTGCTGTCGGCGCTGTTCATCGGATTACTGGTCGGATTAGTCGCTGTAGGGACTGTAGCTGTCTTGTAGACGGAAGTCGCCGCGGGGCCGCGTTACGCGGCCCCGCGGCTGCTGCCGGGCTATCGCCGGAACAGTTTGTTGCCGAGCCAGACGATCGGATCGTATTTCCGGTCGGCGACCCGCTCTTTCAACGGGATCAGCGCATTATCGGTGATCTTGATGTGCTCCGGGCACACCTCCGTGCAGCATTTGGTGATATTGCAATAGCCCAGACCCGCGTCGTCCTGAGCCAATTCGCGCCGGTCGGCGGTGTCGAGCGGATGCATCTCCAGTTCGGTGATCCGCATGAGATAGCGCGGCCCGGCGAAGGCTTCCTTGTTCTCGTCGTGGTCGCGCACCACATGACAGGTGTTCTGGCACAGGAAACACTCGATGCACTTGCGGAACTCCTGGGAGCGTTCCACATCCACCTGCCGCATCCGGTAGTCGCCCGGCGCGAGATCCTTGGGCGGGGTGAAAGACGGTATCTCCCTGGCCTTCTCGTAGTTGAACGAGACGTCAGTCACCAGATCCTTGATGATCGGGAAGGTGCGCATCGGGGTCACGGTGATGACCTCCTCGGGGGAGAAGGTCGACATCCGCGTCATGCACAGCAGCCGCGGCCGCCCGTTCACCTCCGCCGAGCACGAACCGCATTTGCCCGCTTTGCAATTCCAGCGCACCGCGAGGTCGGGGGCCTGGGTGGCCTGCAGGCGGTGGATGATGTCGAGCACCACTTCGCCCTCGTTGACCAGCACGGTGAAGTCGTGCAGGCCGCCGCCGTCGATGTCACCGCGCCAGACCCGGAACCGGGCGTCGTACCCCATCGTCACGCCTTTCCCTCGGCCGCCGGATGGGCGGCCAATTCCTGCTGGGTGTAGTACTTTTCGAGCTCGCTGAATTCGAACAGGGCGAACAGGTCATCGCGCATGGGTGTCTGCGCGGCGGGGGTGACGGTCACCAGCGGCACCGGCTCGCGCGCCGTCGCCGGGTCCACCGCGCACACCAGCAGGGTGTTGCGCCAGTCGGCGTTCATGCCGGGATGGTCGTCGCGGGTGTGCCCGCCGCGGCTCTCGGTGCGCTGCAACGCGGCCTGCGCGACACACTCGCTGACCAGCAGCATGTTCGCCAGATCCAGGGCAAGATGCCAGCCCGGATTGAACGCGCGCCCGCCCTCGACGGTGACGTTGGCGTACCGGGCCCGCAGCTCGGCGAGGGTGTCGATGGCGGTGCGCACCTCGTGCTCCTTGCGGATGATGCCGACCAGGTCGTTCATCGTGTGCTGGAGCTCGGCGTGCAGCGTGTAGGGGTTCTCGCCGGTGCCCGCGGCGGGCGGGTCGAAGGGGGCCAGCGCGGCGGTCGCGGCGGCGGTGATGTCGGCCTCGGCGGGGGCGGGGCGGGTGCTCAGGCCCTTGACGTAGGCGGCGGCGCCGAGCCCGGCGCGGCGGCCGAAGACCAGCAGGTCCGACAGCGAATTGCCGCCGAGCCGGTTGGAGCCGTGCATGCCGCCGGAACACTCGCCCGCGGCGAACAGGCCGGGGGCCAGCGCGGCGCCGGTATCGGGATCCACCTCGATGCCGCCCATCACGTAGTGGCAGGTGGGGCCGACCTCCATGGGCTCGGCGGTGATGTCCACATCGGCCAGTTCCTTGAACTGGTGGTGCATCGAGGGCAGGCGCCGCACGATCTCCTCGGCGGGCATCCGCGAGGCGATATCGAGGTAGACGCCGCCGTGCTCGGTGCCGCGACCCGCCTTGACCTCCTCGTTGATCGCGCGGGCGACCTCGTCGCGGGGGAGCAGGTCGGGGGTGCGGCGCGCGGAATCGTTGTCGCGCAACCACTGATCGGCCTCGGCCTCGGTCTCGGCGTACTGGCCCTTGAACACCGGCGGGATGTAGTCGAACATGAACCGCTTGCCCTCGGAGTTCTTGAGCACCCCGCCGTCACCGCGCACGCCCTCGGTGACCAGGATGCCCTTCACACTCGGCGGCCAGACCATGCCGGTGGGATGGAACTGCAGGAACTCCATATTGATCAGCGTCGCGCCCGCGCGCAGGGCCAGCGCGTGACCGTCGCCGGTGTACTCCCAGGAGTTCGATGTCACCTTGTAGGACTTGCCGATTCCGCCGGTGGCCAGCACGATCGCCGGTGCCTTGAACAAGACGAAGCCGCCGGATTCACGCCAGTAGCCGAAGGCGCCCGCGATCTTGCCGTCGTCGGTGAGCAACTCGGTGACGGTGCACTCGGCGAAGACCTTGATCCTGGCCTCGTAGTCGCCGGTCTCGGCGTAGTCCTCCTGCTGCAGCGCGACGATCTTCTGCTGCATGGTGCGGATGAGTTCCAGGCCGGTGCGGTCGCCCACATGGGCCAGGCGCGGATAGGTGTGGCCACCGAAGTTGCGCTGGCTGATCCGCCCGTCGGGCGTGCGATCGAACAGCGCGCCATAGGTTTCCAGCTCCCACACCCGCGCGGGCGCCTCCTGCGCGTGCAGTTCGGCCATCCGCCAGTTGTTGAGGAACTTGCCGCCGCGCATGGTGTCCTTGAAATGCGTCTGCCAGCTGTCCTTGTCGTTGGCATTGCCCATCGAGGCCGCGCAGCCGCCCTCGGCCATCACGGTATGTGCCTTGCCGAACAACGACTTACACACCACCGCGACCGAAAGTCCTTGTTCGCGTGCCTCGATCACCGCACGCAGGCCCGCGCCGCCCGCCCCGATCACCACGACGTCGTAGTCGTGCCGTTCCACTTCTGGCATCGATGAAGCTCCTCGAGTTGGGCGCGGGTCAGTTGACGAACCGCAGGTCCGAAATGGTCTGGCTGGCCACCAGCATCACGTAGAAGTCGGTGAGCACCAGGGTGCCGAGAGTGGTCCAGGCCAGGGCCATGTGCCGGGTGTTGAGCTTGGAGACCTGGGTCCAGAACCAGTACCGCACCGGATGCGCGGAGAAGTGTTTGAGCCGCCCGCCCGCGATGTGCCTGCACGAATGGCACGACAGCGTGTACGCCCACAGCAGGATCACATTGCCCAGCAGCACCACATTGCCCAGGCCGAAGCCGAATCCGCCGTCCGCGCCGTGGAAGGCGGTGACCGCGTCGTAGCTGTTGACCAGCGAGACCAGCACGGCCACATAGAAGAAGTAGCGGTGCGAGTTCTGGATGATCAGCGGCAGCCGCGTCTCGCCGGTGTAGCGGGTGTGCGGCTCGGCGACCGCGCAGGCGGGCGGGGAGAACCACACCGAGCGGTAGTAGGCCTTGCGGTAGTAGTAGCAGGTGAGCCGGAAGCCGAGCAGGAACGGCAGCACCACGAACCCCAGCGGGATCCACATCGGCAGTTCGGGGAACGGGGTGCCGAAGTGGCTGGAGCCGGGCACGCACGAATCGCTCAGGCAGGGGGAGTAGAACGGCGTCAGATAGTGGTACTGCGGCACCCAATAGGCCGTGCGCACAAACGATCTGATCGTCGCGTACACCACGAACGCGCCCAGGCCGAGCGCGGTGAGCAGCGGCGGCAGCCACCAGCGATCGGTGCGCAGTGTGCGCGCGGCGATGCGAGCCCTGGTCCTGCTGAACACACCCGTTCCCGCGCCGCGGGTGGTGGTTGGTGCGGCACTCACGATGGATGCCTCGCTGATCTCGGTGTGCGGCGGTCCATCATGCCCCACCGCGGCGGATTGTGATGTGGAGCACCATACGCCTGTGTTCGCGCCGCTCGAGCCGGGTCTCACTCAACCGCTCGAGTGAAACGCCGGTGATCTCTGTCACAACGTAACCCCTGCGACTGCGCGTCATCCCGTGCAACAAAGCTGTGGTGCCCTGTGCGCATGAGAAGAGCCGCCATCGTGGCACCCGTGCGGACACCCAGTGGGGTGGCGGGTGGCGCGCTGTCGGGCATGCCCGCCGAGTGGCTGGCGACCACGGTCCTTTCGGCCGTGATCGAGCGCTCGGGCATCGACCCGCTCCGCATCGAAGACGTCGCCATGGCCTGTGTCGACGGTGGCCTGGCCGAGGTGCCCGCGATCGGCGCGCTGGCCGCGCGCGGCGCCGGGCTACCGCACTCGGTCCCCGGTTTCCTCACCGACCGGCACGGCGCCAGCGGCCTGCAGGCGGTGATCACCGCCGCGATGATGGTGCAGACCGGCGCCGCCGATGTGGTGGTGGCGGGCGGGGTGGAGTGCACCGCGGCGCCGACCGGCCCGCCCGGCGGCGCCGACGGCCTGCGTAATGCCGAGGACCTGGCCCGCTACTACGGCATCGACCGGCAGGCCGCCGACGAATTCGCCGTCGCCAGTCATCGGAAGGCGGCGCGGGCCTGGCGCCAGGGTTGCTTCGTGTCCGAGGTGGTGCCGGTGGGGGTGGCCGGGTTCGGCGAGCACCGGATCAGCCGGGACGAGGGCGTGCGCGAGGACCTGTCGACCTACACGCTCTCGGCCCTCACCCCGCTGCTGGACCAGGGCGTGGTGACCGTCGGCAATATGAGCGCGCACCGGCTCGGCGCCTCGGCCTGCCTGGTGGTGGCCGAGGACCGGCTCGCCGAACTGGGCCTGACCCCGATGGCCTTCCTGGCCGGCTGGGCCGCGGCGGGCTGCGACAGCGACGGACCCGCGCTCGGCGCCGCGCCCGCGGTGGCCAAGCTGCTCGGGCGCACCGGCTGCGCGATCGACGAGGTGGATCTGCTCGAGATCAACTAGGGCTACGCCGTGGAGGTGCTCGCCCTGGCCGCTGCCTGGGACATCGACCCGCTCGACCGCGTCAATGTGAACGGCTCCGACCTGGCCCTCGGGCACCCGGTCGGCGCCACCGGCCTGCGGATCATGACCACGATGCTGCACGAACTGAGCCGCACCAGCGGCCGCTACGCCCTCGAGGCCATCGCCCTCGGCCACGACCACGGCATCGCCGCGCTGTTCGAATCAGCCGAGGTCGACGCCCCAGCCGAGGTCCCTCGCGGCGCCCGCTTCCACGGCTCCCGCCCGCGCCGCTTCGGCCGCCACCGGGCCTGATCGGCGGCGCTACGGGCGGTTCTCGGCCGCCTTGATCTGGACTGACCAGAGGGTGCGACGAAGGAGTGCCCGGCGGGAGGGAAGATCAAGGGAACAGGCCGAGAACCCGCGGCGCCAGCCGCAATAAAACACAGCGGCCCTGAGTGGCAGGGCCGCTGTGCTGATGAAACAGGTCCTTACTTGGTCCGGGGCCGGGAGTGGAAGCCGAGGCCCTCGTCCTGCGCGCCCATCCAGGCCGCCTCGTCCGACTTGCTGTCCGGAACGTAGATCGGCTCGGAGCGGCGGGGGACGGCCAGTTCCGGCGGTGGCGCCTGCTCGAACTCCTCGGCATCGATGACGAGCCGCTCGAGGTCGTTCTCCAGTCGGCGCACGGTGGCCGCGTCGCCGTAGTTGGAGCGCAGTGCGCCGATCGATTGCCGGAGCTGACCGACCGCGTAGCGCAGTTCCGCGATATCGCTGCGTGTCATCGTTACCTCCTGTGTATATGGCGGGCACGCCGACTCGTCCGATCACCAGGCATGCCCGTAAAGTCCCGGGCCGCACTGCACCGAGCCGTGTGACTCACCACACAACGTGATCTCCACCACAGTAACTGATCTTTTCGGATCATGCCCGGAGTTACCCGGGATTCCGCGATTGCCATCCGGTAACTACTGCCGTCTCAGCCCGCCACCGCGTAGCGCCCGCGCAGCCCGGAACCCGCCCGGTCGACCAGCGCGGCAATCGAATGGGCAACCTCCTCGGCGCGCTCCAGGATGACGCTGTGCCCGGCGCCCTCGACGCGCACCAGCTCCGCGCCCGCGAGCTGCGAGGCCAGCACCACCGAGTGGGTGAACGGCACCATGAGGTCGGCCGATCCGGCCAGCACCAGCGCGGGCAGATCGCCGAGCCGGGCCAGCGTGCGGGCCTCGTCGAAGTCGAGCAGCGAGCTCAGGAACGCCGCCACGGTGAGCAGCGAGGTCTCCCCGAGCGCCGCGGTGGCGATCGAGGCCACCCGTGGGTTCACGCGCCGGGTGCCCGCGCTCGCCTCGCGGATCAGCGGCCCGAAGATCCAGCGCGACAAGCGCTTCGAGGCCTGCATCACGCGCGGCGCGCGCACCACGGCGTGCTGCAGCGAGGCGACCGCGTGCCGGTTGAGCAGCCTGCCCAGCCCCACCTCGGTGATCCCGCCCGCCGCGCCCGCGATCAGCGCGATCCCGGCCACCCGCGCGCCGATCGCCGCCGGGAACAGCCGGGCGTAGGCCAGCAACACCATCGCGCCCATCGAATGGCCGACCAGCACCACCGGACCGGCCGGTGCCACCGCGCGCAGCACGGCGTCGAGGTCGGTGGCGAGCTGGTCGATGGTGTAGGTGGCGTGGTGGGCATGGCCGGATTCGCCGTGGCCGCGGTGGTCGTAGAAGACCATCCTGGTGTCGGCGTCCCAGTGCCGCAGCAGCTGTTCACGCAGGAACGCCCAGGACTCGGTGTGCAGGCAGTGCCCGTGCACGAAGACGACGGTGAGCGGGGCCTGTTCGGCGCCGAAGGTCCGGACCGCGATCGGGACGCCGTCGTCGGCGACGACGGTCGCGCGGCGGCCGTCGAGGTCTGCGGTAGCGAAGGTCTGAGACATTGACGGCCTCCTCCGGATCCGGCTGGGACGCACCATGGTGGTGTGCACCTGCTGAGATTTTCGGACTGGATTTCCGCCGCGTTAGCCGGTCAACCCTGGCGTTATCCAGCCGATGCGCAACCGATCCCGGGGGCGCCTCCACTCGTTATCCAGGGAAATCTTCAGTTCTCTAGCGCTTCTCCAAGAAACTTGTAGATCTTGCTCACGAAGATCGGGCGCAGGGTTTTCTGGCTGACTCTGCGGTTCGCGCTAGAGAACCGAAGAGAGTCATACGCTCCGCAGATACCGGCCGAAGTGCGGGACGGTGAAGCCGATGGTTCCGCGTTCGGCGGAGTAGATCAGGCCCTTCTTGATCAGGCCGTCGCGAGCGGGGGAGACCGAGGCGGGCTTGCGGCCGAGTTCGGCGGCCACCGCCGCGGTGGCGACCGGGCCGTCGTCCCCGGCCAGATCCGCCATCGCGCGCATGTACTCGCGCTCGGCGGGGGTGGCGCGCTCGTAGCGCGAGCCGAAGAAGCCCACGGCCAGCTCTTCCTCGGCGGCGGGGGCGGCCACCGCCACGTCCTCGGCGGTGATCGGCGATTCGGGGGCCTGGTCCCAGGCGGCCTTGCCGTAGGCCTGCACGAAATAGGGGTAGCCGTCGGCGCGCTGGTAGAGCGAATCCAGCGCGCCCTCGGTGAACTTCACCTCCTCGCGCTCGGCGGGCGCGATCAGCGCGAGATCGGCGGACTCGCGGTCGAGCCGGTCGATGCGGTGATAGCTGAACAGCCGCTCGGAGTAGCTCTTGGAGGCCGAGAGCACCGCGGGCAGGTGCGGCAGGCCAGCGCCGACCACGATCAGTGGCGCGCCGTCCTGGCTCAGCTCGTGGCAGGCGCCGCAGATCGCCGAGACGTCGGCCGGGCCCAGATCCTGCATCTCGTCGATGAAGATGCCGATGCCGACGCCGATCGCGGCGGCCAGCGCGGCGGCCTCCTTGAACAGCTCGATCAGGTCGATCTCGATGTCACCGGAATCGGCGCGGCCGGTCACCGCGGGCACGTCGATGCCGGGCTGCCAGCGTTCGCGCATGCCCTTGTCGGCGGTGGCGCGCAGGGCGAAGGCCTTGAGGATGCCGAGGAAGTCGTCGACCTGTTCGGGATTGCGGTGCGCCATGGCGATGGCGCGCACCGCCATGTGCAGCGCCGAGGACAGTGGCCTGCGCAGGTCCTGGTCGGGTCTGGCCTCGATCTTGCCGGTACCCCAGCCGCGCGAGACCGCCGCCGAGCGAAGCTGGTTGAGCAGCACCGTCTTTCCCACGCCGCGCAGACCGGTGAGCATCACGCTGCGTTCGGGCCTGCCCCGGGCGACGCGCTCGAGCACGATGTCGAAGGCGGCCAGTTGCTTGTCGCGCCCGGCCAATTCGGGGGGACGCTGACCGGCGCCGGGAGCATACGGATTGCGCACGGGGTCCATGCCGGACAACCGTAGCGCGTCGGCACAGGGGAATCTCGGTAACTCTGGGCCGTGTCCTAGATACTGCTAGCGAACCGCAGACACCCCCGAGTGGACCGGAACGGAGACCCATGGCCGAGGAGAACCGGGACACCCCGCTGGCGGTGCCCACGCTGACCGACATCGTCGCGGCGCTGGAGGTCCCGGCCGACGCGCACCTCGTCGACACGATCAAGCGCAGCCTGCTCGCCGCCATCGACGGCGGGCTCGACGATCCGGAGACCGTCGCCGCGCTGGCGATCGGGCCCATCCTGGTCGCCGTGGGGCGCCTCGAGTCCGACCTCGCCGACGCGCGCACCCGCATCGATTACCTCGAACAGGCGTTGCGCGAGCGCGACGGTCACGCTCGGTAACGATCCGCGCGATCGCGATGCCCGACCGTGACGCGTGGCGACACGCCGGGCGTGCCCCCATTTTCCTGGGCTTTCGCGCGTGCGGGAAAACAACTTGCACGCTTCGCTGGACAGTGTGCATCACAGGCCGTAATCTTCTCGTGACTTAGTGGAGTCTGTCGCTTCGTCAGAGAAACGGCGCCATTGAGTCACCGCCGAACAGTCGTCGTCGCCAAGCGATTTCGACGCCGGTGGTGGAGCAGCAAGAGGAGACTCGTCTCGGTGGGTAAACACAGCTTGCAGCGGGATTCTCGACTGCCGAATTCCGTCAAGGGTGCGCTCGTCATGGGTGCGGTGGCCGCCACGACCGGTGCGATGCCCGCGATTTCGCAGGCCGCCACGATCAACATCCCGGGTCTCGGCAATTTCGATCTGCCGCCCGAGCTCGAGCAGCCCGCCCAGCAGCTGGAGAAGCAGCTGCAGTCGATGGTGGCGCCGCAGGGCCAGGCCGCCCCGCAGCTGCCGAGCATCGAGTTCGACAACCCCTTCCAGCAGCAGCAGTCCGCGGGCAATATCGCCCTCGACGCCGCGCGCACCAAGCTGGGCGCCCAGTACAACTGGGGCGCCGCCGGTCCGTCGACCTTCGACTGCTCCGGTCTCGTGCAGTGGGCCTACCGGCAGGCCGGTGTAGAGCTGCCGCGCACCAGCTTCGAGCAGTCGCACGTCGGCGCGCCCGTCTCCTTCGACAACCTGCAGGCCGGTGACATCGTGATCACCAATGGCGGCGGCCATGTCGGCATCTACGCCGGCGACGGCAAGCTGCTCAACGCCGTGCAGTCGGGCACCCCGGTGTCCTACACCAACCTCAGCGCCGACGACGTCGTTACGGCTCGCCGTATCGTCTAAGGGGTGTCCCCCGCAGAACAACGCTCGACCACCCAGGCCCGTGTGGATTCATGGACCTGGGCGGTGCGCTTGTTCAAGACTCGCTCCGCCGCGGCGGAGGCCTGTCGCGCCGGGCATGTGCGCGTCAACGGTGTCACCGTCAAACCCGCTCAGCAGGTGAAACTCGGTGACGAGATCCGGATCCGGCATGCCGGGCTCGAGCGCATCGTCATCGTCGAGCGGATCATTCACAAGCGGGTCGGCCCGCCGGTCGCGGCCACCTGCCTGATCGACCGCAGCCCGCCACCGCCGTCCAAGGAAGTCATCGCCTCGCTGCCGCGACGTGATCGTGGCGCGGGCAGACCGACCAAACGCGAACGGCGCGATACCGACCGGCTGATGGGCCGCTCCGACTAGCTCGCTCCGGCTAGCTCGCGGGCATCGCGGCGATCTTGGCGGGCATCTCGATATTCTCGTCGGCCCAGTACAGCGCGCACACCCGGTGGTAGCCGTCGGCGATCAGCATGGGCACATTCGCCCGGCAGTCGCCGCGCACCAGCAGGATGGGGGAGAGCTTCTTGCCCTCGGTCACTTTGAGCAGATCCCGGCGCACGTGCGGGTTGTCCGGGGTGAGCGCTTCCAGGCGGGAGGCGCGCAGAATGTCCTTCGCCTTCTTCACCACCATCGGCGCGCGACGCAGGTCGGCCACGATGGCCGCCACCACCGCGTCCTCGGCTAGCAGCGCGAGATAGTCGGCGGCGGCCGGATAGTCGTGCTCGTCCGGCGTGGATTTCCAGTGCACCTGCACGAGTGGGGCAGCCATCGACTCATCATCCGCCACCGCACTGGGGATTGCCGGAATGTCGCTGGCGATTCCGCCGGGAAAGTTCGGTGGTCGCGGTCGGGGATGATCGCCTACGGTGGCAGACATGGCCGACCGCACGAGAATGTTATCGACACTTCTCGCCTGCTGTGTCGGCGCGACCACCACCGTCCCGCGCCTGCTGTGGCCGCGCGGCAAGGACGCCCGCTTTCTGGCCGCGCTGGAGTGCGCGCCGCTGCCGCCCGCCTACAACACCGTCGAGCTCACCGCGCTCACCCAGGCGAGCCTGTGCGCGCCCACCACGATCGTCGCCGAGGGCGCGCGGACGCTGGGTTCGACGCCGCTGACGATGTCGGCGTTCCTCATCCGACATCCGGGTGCCACCTTCCTGGTCGACCCGGCGCTGTGCGCGGGCGTGCACGATCGGGTGCTGCCCGAACTGCCGTTCCCGATGTCGCGCGTGGTCGACCCGGGCCACGACGTGCGCGGCCTGGCCGAGGTGCTGGCCGAACACGACCTGACCGGCGTCGACATCGATTTCGTGCTGCCCACCCACCTGCACTGGGACCACGTCTCCGGGCTCTACGAGCTGCCCGGGTGGGTGCCGATCCGGGTGCCCGGCGTCGAATACCGCTGGGCCATGGGCGGACCGCGCGCGCCGCTGGGGGTCGCGCGCGGTCCGCTGCTCGGCCGCGTCTTCGACCTCTACGAGCTCGACGGCCCACCGGTGCTCACCTTCGCCCGCAGCCACGACCTGTTCGGCGACGGCTCGGTGCTGCTGGTCGACCTCGCCGGTCACACCCCCGGCAGCGTCGGCATCCTGCTCGCCCTCGCCGACGGCTCGCGCGCCCTGCTGGCCGGTGACGCCGTGTTCAGCACCCTCCAGATTCGCCTGGTCCGCGAGATCGCCCCGATCCTGGGCCAACTCGCCGACGCCGACCGCGACGCCGCCTTCCACACCATCCACCGCCTGCACGCCCTACCCGACGACATCGCCGTCATCCCGGCCCACGACCACCGCGCCGTCCACGCACACACCGCGCCCGTGCCGGGCTGACCCGCGACCGGCATCGACACCACTGCCGTCGGGCCGCGAGCCTTCGTCCGTCCGAGCGGCACGTCACCGCGCGGTCCACGCACACACCGT
>NZ_JBAGKD010000025.1:0-19673 GCF_037034205.1 Nocardia sp. SSK8 | reverse complement strand
CGCTGACCGGCGGCCCCCAGGGGCCGCGACCTCGAGCGCGCCAGCGCTCCAACAAACACAGCCCTCGAGCGCGCCAGCACTCCAAGAGACCCAGTAACCTGTCTCGCTATGGCACGTCGACTGGACTACTCCGCCCGCTACCCCCTGCACACCACCGAAGAGCTCTACACGGCGCTGCGGAGCAGGGATTACTGGGAAGCGCGCGTCGCCGAGATGCGTAAGTACGCACCGCACAACGAGGTGGTCAGCCACGAGGTGAGCGAGGACGGCATCGATGTCGTGCTCGCGCACACCCTGCCCCGGGAGATGCTGCCCGAGATCGCCCAGACGGTGATGCGCAAGGACATGGTCATCACCCGCAAGGAGAGCTGGGGCCCGTTCGCGCACGAGGAGACCGAGGGCCGGTTCTCCGCGTCCATCCCGGCGGGCCCGGGCAGCCTCAACGGCACCATCCGCCTGTTCCCCACCGAGACCGGCGCCACCATGCGCTTCTCCCCCACCGCCAAGGTCTTCATCCCGATGGTCGGCCCGCGCCTCGAGCAGCTCATGCTGGTGAACCTGGTCGACCTGTTCCGCGCGGAGCAGGAAGAGACCTCGCGCTGGTTGGAAGAAGACCCCGCGAAGACCGTCTGAGGCGGTGGCCGACCCCCGTTCCAGCCGGAAGAGCCTGCCCCCGGTCGGCACGATCACCCGCGGCACCACCGGGGTCAACCGGCTGCGCCGCTGCGACCGCTGGCTGGTCAACGACGAGCTCGTCAGCGCCCGCCTGCGGGACGCCCCCGACCCGCTGGTGGTCGACCTCGGCTACGGCGCCGCCCCCTGGACGACCTTCGAACTTGCCGCCCGGCTGCGCACCGTCCGCCCCGACCTGCGCGTGGTCGGCCTCGAGATCGACCCGGCCCGCGTGGTGCCCGCGCGCGACGGCGTGCGCTTCGCCCGCGGCGGCTTCGAACTGGCCGGGCTGCACCCGGTGCTGGTACGCGCGTTCAATGTGCTGCGCCAGTACCCCGAGCACGCGGTCCCCGACGCCTGGGCCCGCATCCAGGGCAACCTGGCCCCCGGCGGCCTGGTCGTCGACGGCACCTGCGACGAACTCGGCCGCCGCAGCGCCTGGGTGCTGCTGGACCGGCACCGCCCGCTCTCGCTCACCCTGGCCTGGGACCCGTTCACCGTCGATCGCCCCTCCGATATCGCCGAGCGACTGCCGAAAGTGCTGATCCACCGCAATATTCCGGGCGAACGGATCCACGCCCTGCTCACCGCCGCCGACCAGGCCTGGGACCGTACCGCCGCGCTGGCACCGTACGGCCCGCGCGTGCGCTGGCGGGAGGCGGCGACGATGTTGCGCGCCAACGGTTTCCCGGTGCGCCGCTATCGGCGCCGGATGCGCGACTGCGTGCTGTCCGTGCCGTGGCCGACGGTCGCGCCGAACGGCTGGTCAGACCCCGGCTAGGGCCCGCCGCACCCGCGCCGCCGCCCGGGGCGCCAGCAGCTGTCCGCCCCAGCGGATCTCGTCGAGATCGCAGCGATGGATGGCCACCGCGTCGGCGACCACCTCGTCCAGCGCGCGCTGCGAGATCTCGGTCTCGGCCAGATCGAGCACGGTCCGCACCGGCGTGGTGACCAGGAACGCCCCCGCCGACTCGATATCGGCACCGGCGAGCTTGCGCCGGGTGAGCACCAGCCGCGGTGTCACCGGCGGGCGCCCCGCCGACACCGACAGATGCAGGAACCGCGGCTGCAACCGCCCGAGCCCGTGCAGCTCCGCCGCGCTCTGATACGACACCGCCGCGGCCCCGTCGAACCAGGCCGCCCACATCGCGTACTCGTCGAGCGGTCCGGCCCGCCACTGCGCCAGCCGCATCATGCCCACGCCCGCCCTGGTCACCGAGCCGTCGCCGAGTGCCGCCCTGACCTGGAGTTCGCAGCCGGTGCGCAACACCTGACGGGTAGTGAAGAAACCCGCGTGGCGCCCCGCCAGGCGCCGCAGCACCCGCCACCGATGTTCTGCCGTCCCCGCCACCCGGCGCCGACCCTCGCCAGTCATGGATCCAGGCTACGCCGCCGAAAGTGCGCCAGGTCACACTTTGCTACGAGGGCTTTCACGGCGTCCTCAGAGCAGGCACAGAATCTCGAGGAAGAATCCGATGGCATGAGCACGCAGACGCCCCCACGCCCCAAGATCGGTCGGCGCACGCTGGTGATCGCGGTCGCCGTGGTCGCCGCGCTGCTCGTCGCGGCCATCGCGGGCACCGAAGCCTATGCCCGCCACCAGGTCTCCCGCTGCATCAGCAGCTCGTTCGAGCAGCAGATGGGCTCGAGCATCGACGTGAGTTTCGGCCCGAAGCCGATGCTGCTGACCTACCTCGACGGCAAGGTCGGCTCGGTCAACATCGATAGCGAGGACAACAAGTTCGGTCCCGCCGTCGGCATGGTCGTCCACGCCGAGTTCTCCGACATCGAACTGGACAAGAACACCGGCGGCGGCACCATCGGCAGCTCGCGGGCCGAGGTCACCTGGGACAACGACGGCATCCGCCAGACCCTGGGCGGCATGGTCAGCGGGGTGACGTCCTCGGCGAGCGACAAGACCCTCACCCTCGACGTGCTCGGCGGCCTGGCCCAGCTCCAGGTGGTGCCCTCGGTACGCAACGGCAATGTCTCCATCGAGACCAAGTCCGCGCAGCTGCTCGGCATCGGCCTGCCCACCGATCTGGTGCAGGGCATCGTCGAGACGTTCACCCAGAGCCTGCAGAGCTACCCGCTCGGCCTCCAGGCCAAGGACCTCCAGGTCACCGACGACGGCATCATCGTGCACCTCGAAGGCGGCCGCACCACCCTCGAATCGACCACCAATGGCACCGATCAGGCCCAGTTCACCTGCTGACCCGGGCTCAGGCCGGGAAACCCGCCAGCACCGCGGCCGACTGCGAAAGGCCGAGCCGGGTGGCGCCCGCCGCGATCAGCGCGGCCGCGTCCTCGGCGGTGCGGATGCCACCGCTGGCCTTGACCCCGAGCTTGCCCCCGACGGTCTCGGCCATCAGCCGCACCGCGTGCACGCTGGCCCCACCCGCCGGATGGAAGCCGGTGGAGGTCTTCACGAAATCGGCGCCGCCCCGCTCGGCGGCCCGGCAGGCACCGACGATCGCCGCGTCGTCCAGCGCCGCGGACTCGATGATCACCTTGAGCACCGCCCGATCGCTGATCGCCTCGCGCACGGTGATCACATCGGCCAGCACGGCATTGAAATCCCCGGCCGCCGCGGCGCCCACATCGATCACCATGTCGACCTCGGCCGCGCCCTGGTCCACCGCCAGCCGGGCTTCAGCCCCCTTGACCAGCGAGTGGTGTTTACCGGAGGGGAACCCGGCCACGGTCGCCACGACCAGCCCGGGCGCGCGCACCGGCAGCATCGAGGGCGACACGCAGATCGCGTACACCCCCAGCGCCCGCGCGTCCTCGATCAGCGCGCCGACCTGGTCGGGCGTGGCCTGCGGAGCCAGCAGGGTGTGGTCGATCATCGCGGCCACGTCGGCCCGGGTGAGCGGCGTCGAGACGGTCATGAAAACGAGTCTGGCACACCGGCGAAAACCGAAAGTTCATTGCGCGCCGGTACCCAGTTCGGGAACACTTACACCTACCGGTTCCCACCGCCTAGGTCGGGAGCCCGCGGCGCAGGCCGCCGATATTACGGAGGCGATCGTGCTCATCCGTCGTGAGATCCCCGCTGATGCTCCTGCCATCGCCGAGATCCATCGTGGCGCGTTCGCCGCGCACTACGCCGAGGATCCGGCGATCACCGAACCCCCCGAGGTCGCCCTGGTCGAGGCGCTCCGGGCCGACGAGTCGTGGGTGCCCACGCTCTCGCTGGTCGCCCTGGAGAACGACACCGTGGTAGGCCATATCCTGCTCACCCGGGCCGGGATCGGGCCGTTCCCGGTGCTGGCGCTCGGCCCGCTCGGCGTCGACCCCGACCGGCACAAGACCGGCATCGGCTCCGCGCTCATGCATGCCGCGCTGGGCGCCGCCGATGCCATGGACGAGCCGGTCGTGGGCCTGGTCGGTGACCCGATCTACTACTCGCGCTTCGGTTTCGTGCCCGGCGAGCGGCTGGGCATCGTGCCCGACGAGGCCGAGTGGGCCGACTACTTCCAGGTCCGCCCGCTGACGGCCTACGACCCGGCCGTCACCGGCGAATTCCGCTACCCGGCACCGTTCTACGCGCTCTGAGCGCTCACTCGAAGACCACCGTGCGCCTGCCGTGCACGAGCACCCGGCCTTCGAGGTGCCAGCGCAGCCCGCGCGCGAGCACCACCCGCTCGATATCGCGGCCTTGCCGCACCATGTCGCGCACGTCGTCGGCGTGATCGACGCGGATCACGTCCTGTTCCAGGATCGGTCCCGCGTCCAGTTCGGCGGTCACGTAGTGGCAGGTGGCGCCGATCAGCTTCACCCCCCGCGCGTAGGCCTGGTGGTAGGGCCGCGCGCCGACGAACGAGGGCAGGAAGCTGTGGTGGATATTGATCGCCCGCCCGGCCCAGTGCTCGCACAGCGAGGCGGGCAGCACCTGCATGAAGCGGGCCAGCACCACCGCGTGCGGGTCGTGGGCGTCGACGAGGTCGCGGACCTGTTCGAAGGCGGGGCCGCGCTCGGCCGGGTCCTTCGGGAAGGGCACGTAGTGGAACTTCACGCCGTGCGCCTCGGTCATCCCGGCCAGGTCGGGGTGGTTGCCGATGACGGCCTCGATGGTGGCGGGCAGTTCGCCCGCGGCGGCGCGGCCCAGCAGGTCGTGCAGGCAGTGCCCGTCCTTGCTCACCAGCAGCACCGCGCGGCGCGGGGCGCCCGAGTCGTGCAGCTGCCAGTCGGTCTCCGGCCCGAACTCGGCGGCCACCTCGGCGAACCGGGCGCGCAGCTCGTCGATGCCGAAGGGCACCGTCGCGGCCTTGACCGCCTGGCGGGTGAAGAACCAGCCGGTGTCACCGTCGGAGTGGTACCCGGCCTCCACGATCGAGCCGCCGAATTCGGCGATGAACGAGGAGATCCGGGCGATGATGCCCGGCCGGTCCGGGCAGCCCAGGGTCAGCACGAACCGGCGATCATCCGAGGTCAGGGCGGTACTCATGACACCCATCCTCGCAGGCGACCCGGCCGGGCCGCGCACGGGATCACGCGCGGTCAGGCCAGGGCGCGGGCGGGCTCGCGGACCGCGTCGAGCACGGTGGCCAGCTCGGCGTTGAACAGGTCGTGGCGTTCGACATTGCCCAGGTGGCCGGTGGGCAGCACCTTGTGCGCGGCGAGGTTGCCCGCCGCGCGCAGCAGCTCGGCCAGGCGTTCGGCGTGCAGCGGCGGGGTGAGGTCGTCGCGGTCACCGGCCAGCACGGTGGTCGGCGCGGTGAGCTTGCTCGCGTTGTCGCCCAGGTGCAGGTCGGTGAGGACCAGGCCCCAGCGCGAGCGCGTCATCATCGGGCAGCCACGTACCACCGACAGCGCGTAGTCCAGGACCGGACGCGGGCTGTCGAGGGTCATCACCTGACGGGCGAAGATCCAGCGGACCGGCTTGATCGGCGGGAACACCACCGGCGTGCCGAGGATGAGCTTGCCCAGCCACGGCGGGGTCGGCATGGCGCGGCCACGCAGCAGCCGCAGCGGCTTGTTCAGGCCGGGAACCATGGTGGAGACCTCGACCAGCGAGTGCGCGCCGGTATTGGTCAGCAGGACCGCGGCGGCGCGCTCGGCGACCTTGTCCGGGTAGCGCCCGGCCCAGGAGATCAGCGTCATGCCGCCCATGCTGTGGCCCACCAGCACCGCCCGCTGACCGGGCAGCAGCGCCGCCTCGAGCACGTCCTCGAGGTCGTCGGCGAGCAGGGCCGGGCTCGGCTTGGCGTAGCCGTTGGTGGATTCGCCGTGGCCGCGCAGGTCGTAGGCGATGACGCGGTACTCCCCCGCGAAGGCGTTGATCTGGGCGTTCCAGTACTCGATCGAGCAGGTCCAGCCGTGCACGAGCACGATGACCGGCGCGTCGACGGGTCCGTAGGCGTGTACGCGCAGCCGGGCGCCGTCGGCGGTGACCACCGGGATCACCTCGGGCGTCGCGCGCGGCGGATCGAAGGCGGCGACCCCGTGGGTCCTGGTCCGCAGATCGGCCCGGTGGGCCGCCAGGGTGGTCTTGATCGTGGCGGACGCCGAACCGATCAGGGTCCCCAGAGCCGTCGGCAACGTTGCACGCATCGGCACACTCCTTCGTGTTACTGACAGATACAGTAACACCGCGTATCACTGAAACGCGAGGATTGTGCGCGCGAGCCCCTACCAGCGCGGGCCGCGCTGGACCTCGTCCACCTTGGGCCGCACATCGGCCAGATAGATGCCGGTGGCGATGATCGCGATGAACGAGGTGAGCATGAAGCCGCCCACCCCGAGCAACAGGAAGATCAGCGCACCGGCCAGGATCGCCAGCCAGATCGGCTTGGTCAGCTTGTCCACCGCCGTGAACGCGTCCGAGCGCTGCCGCACGGCATGGATCAGGGCGAAAATCGTCGCGCCGAGGGCGGCCAGCCACAGGACCAGCAGGATCATCGACGTCAATCCATGCACCATGTTCACACCCCCATCATACGAACAGCGGCCCCGCACACCAGGTGTGTGCGGGGCCGCTGTTCGGTGTTGAATCAGGCCTTCTTCGGCGCGGCCTTCTTGGCGGGGGCCTTCTTGGCCGGAGCCTTCTTGGCGGCGGGCGCCTTGGCGGCCGGAGCCGGGGCGGGCTCGGTGGTCACGGCGACGACCTCGGCGTCCACGACGGCGGCAGCCTTCGCGGCGACATTCTCGGCCTCGGCCTTGCCACGGCCCAGCAGGTCGTTGACCTTGGCCAGCGCGTCCTCGGCACGCGCGGTGGCGTCCTTGTACAGGGTCTCGACGCGACCGATCTGCTCGTCGACGGCCTGGTTGGCACGCAGCCGGTCGACGGTCTCCTCACCGCGCACGGCGAGGTCGGCGTAGATGTCGAGGGCCTGGCGGTAGTACTGCTCGGCCAGCTTGCGCAGCTCCTCGGTGGTGAACTTCTCGCGCAGCTCGGCGAGGTCCTCCGGGAGCTCCGAGGGCAGGCCGGACAGGCGCTCACGGATGGTCTCGAACTGGGCCTGCACATCGGCGGGCACGTTGGCGAAGCGCTCACGGGCCTCGTCGACGCGGGCCTGCACATCGGTGGTGGCGACGCGCTCGCGGACGTCGGCGACGACGTCGTTCACGGCGGCGTAGATCGCGTCACCGGCACCGACGGTGGCGAACAGGGGCTTGGTCACGGTAGCGGTCTTCTCGGTCATCAGTCTTCGTTCTCCTGGCGTGGCGGAGTGTCAGTTGTCGTGAACGAAACGTCGCTGTCCCGTTCGTTCCCCCCTGAGCCGGTTTCATCCCCGTTTTCCCGGCGAAACGACTCATAGATTTCCAGCAACACCTGTTTCTGCCGTTCGGTCACCGAAGTGTCCGCCAACAGGGCGTCCCTGACCGGGCTGTGCGGACGCTGCTCGAGATATCCGGCCCGCACATACAACACCTCCGAAGAGACCCGCAGCGCCTTGGCGATCTGCGCGAGTACTTCGGCGGAGGGATTGCGCAATCCGCGTTCGATCTGGCTCAGGTACGGATTGCTCACCCCTGCCAGGGCGGCGAGCTGACGCAGGGACACCTGCGCGGCTTCGCGCTGGGACCTGATGAAACCTCCGATGTCTTGGGCTGCGTGCGCTACGCGACCCTCGGGCTGGTCTGCCATCACTCACCTTCTGGCGTTGTGTCTTCAATACTAGGGCAGGGTGCTAGCTATTGCAAGCACTTGTGTTAGCACAGGTTCCGCTAACGGTTCTCTCAGCCGAACATCAGCTGCGAGACGGTGTAGATGGCCAGACCGGCGAGCGAGCCGACGACCGTGCCGTTGATCCTGATGAACTGCAGATCCCGGCCGACCTGCAGTTCGATCTTCCGGCTCGCCTCGTCGGCGTCCCAGCGCGCGACCGTGTCGGTCACCAGCGTGGTGATCTCGGCGGAGTAGTTACCGACCAGATAGCGCGCGCCGCGGTCGATCCAGCCGTCCACCTTGCCGCGCATCGCCGGGTCGTCGCGCAAGCGCTCACCGAGCTGCTGCACATTCTCGGCCACCTTGCGGCGCAGCGTGGAATCGGGGTCTTCGGCCGATTCCAGGATCAGCCGCTTGGCCGCGCGCCAGGTGGCCTCGGCCATGCCGGTGATCTGCTCGCGGCCCATGATCTCGGCCTTGACCTTCTCGGCCTTGGCGATCATGGCCTCGTCGTGCTGCAGGTCGTCGGCGAATTCCTGCAGGAAGCGGGTCGCCGCGCGGCGCAGTTCGTGTTCCGGATCCGAGCGCACCTTCCAGGTGAACTCCACCAGCTCCCGGTAGATCCGCTCGGACAGCAGCGTGTTGACGAACTTCGGCGCCCACTGCGGCGCGTCGCGCAGCACGATCCGGTCGATGGTCTCCTGCGACCCCAGCGCCCACTGGTGCGCGCGCTCGGCGAGCAGGTCGATCAGCGGCAGCTGCCGGTTGTCGGCGATGAGCTCGGAGAGCACCCGCCCGATCGGCGGGCCCCACAGCGGCTCGGCGATCCGCTTGACGATGGTGTTGTCGATGATCTGCTCGACGTCCTCGTCACGCAGCACGCCCACCACCGCGGTCAGGATGGTCGCGCTCTCCTGCGCCACCCGCGCGGCATGGCCCGGATCGGCCATCCACCGGCCCACCCGCAGCGAGATCTGCGCCGAGTCCAGCCGGGCCGACACCACATCGGGAGCCAGGAAGTTGGTGCCGACGAACGAACCGAGGCTCTCGCCGAGCTGGTCCTTCTTCTTGCGGATGATCGCGGTGTGCGGGATGGGCAGGCCGAGCGGGTGCTTGAACAGCGCGGTCACCGCGAACCAGTCGGCCAGCGCGCCGACCATGCCCGCCTCCGAGGCCGCGCGCACATAGCCCACCCACTCGCCACCGCCGCCGCGCGACTCGAGCCAGCGGCACAGCAGGTACACCACGCTGGCCACCACCAGGAAGCCGGTGGCCAGCGCTTTCATCTTGAAGAGGTCTCGTCGTTTGCCCGCTTCGTCGGTCATGAGCGCGAAACCCGCGGGTGGCGGCGCGGGCTCGGTGCGCGGCGCGAGCACCGCCGTGGTGCCGGGAGCTTTCTCCATAGCCACCATTCTGCTGTGCGCGCGCCCGCCGCGCCGCCGCCCACCCGCGTGGCGCGGCCCACGCACCGAGCGAACCGCGCGGTTCGAATAACGCGCGGGTACCGACCGGAGTGTGGTAAATGCCCCAACGTGGCCCAAACGAGCGACGACCCACACGCGCGGGCATAAGCTGTATCCCGAGAGAGGCCACATCGATCACAAGGGGGCTGTTCTGTCCACCGAAGACCTTGTCGAGATCGGCGAGCCGACCGGCCGAGCCGCCGTGCGCGGCGGTGGCGTCGACGGCCGCAAACGGCGGTGGCGGCAGCACAAGATCGACCGCCGCGAAGAGCTCGTCGACGGCACGCTCAACGCCATCCGCACCCGCGGCAGCCAGGCGGGCATGGACGAGATCGCCACCGAGATCGGCGTGTCCAAGACCGTCCTGTACCGCTACTTCGCGGACAAGAACGACCTGGTGCACGCCACCATGCAGCGCTTCATCGAGACCACGCTGCTGCCCCGCGTCTACGGCGCGATCAACCTCGACGCCGACGAGTACCAGCTGGTGCGCGCCGCGATGACCGAGTACGTCGGCACCGTCGACGACGACCCCGAGGTCTACCGGTTCATCATGAGCAACACCGCGGGCGACAAGTCCTCGCTGGCGGAGTTCGAGCGGCTCTTCGCCGAGGTGGTCACCGCCGTGCTCATCGACCGGGCCGGTGCCAAGGGTGTGCGCACCGACGGCGCCATGCTGTGGTCCTACGTGCTCGTGGGCGGTATCCAGCTGGCCACACACTGGTGGACGACCACCGACAAGGCCATGCCGCGCCAGGACGTCATCGACTACCTCACGATGATGGCGTGGAGCGCCATCGAGGGTGTGGCCAAGGCGGGCGGCTCGCCGGAGGTCTTCACCGCCCAGCCCCACGAGCTCCCCGAAATCCCGCCCGCGGAGTCCTGACCGGCGCTTTCCTCGCTTCGAGGGAGCGGGGCTCGACATCGCGGCGTGGTTGGTTACGCTGAACCGAGCGGGGCGCTGTGGCTTGCGTCACCGCGGGCGGCCGTGCGCCGTCATGCGCGTCGGCACCAACGGAGGTACCTCGATGGCGAAGAACGTGCCGACATCCCGGCTGGCCCGCGGGACGAAGCTGGGGGCGGTAGCGGCGAGTTCGGTCATCCGTTCGAAGAAGACCAGACTCTCGATGCGGGGCAGGTCGGAGGCGGTACGCGCGCGGATGGCCGAGGAGTCGATGATCCGCACCACCGAACAGGTGGTCATGGTGCTGGGCACCATGAAGGGCGTGGCGATGAAGCTGGGCCAGATGATGTCGGTGCTGGATCTGGACCTGGTGCCCGAGGACCATCGCGAGCGCTTCCAGCAGCGCCTGGCGGTGCTGCGCAATGCCGCGCCGACGGTGTCGTTCGAGGCCATGCGCGAGGTGATCGAGCAGGACTTCGGCCGCCCGATCGCCGAGCTGTTCGCCGAGTTCGATCCCGAGCCGATCGCGGCCGCCTCGATCGGGCAGGTCTACCAGGCGCGCCTGCACGACGGCCGCGGCGTGGCGGTGAAGGTGCAGTACCCCGGCGTCGATATCGCCGTCCGCGCCGACCTGAAGAACCTCACCATGTTCCGCCGGGTGCTGGCCTCGGCCATGCCATGGATCACCCCGGCCGTGCTCGACGAGCTGAAACTGAACATGGAGGCCGAGCTCGACTACCAGGCCGAGGCCGCGACCCAGGCCGAGATCGCCGAGCTCTACCGCGACCACCCGTTCATCGTGGTGCCCGGCGCGGTGCCGGAACTGTCCACCAGGCGCGTGCTGGTCAGCGAGTTCGTCGAGGGCACCGGCTTCGAGGACATCGCGAAACTGCCCGCCCCCGAGCGCGATCGGGTGGGCGAGATCGTCTACCGCTTCTATGTGGGCTCGCTGTTCACCTTCAACGAGTTCTGCGGCGACCCGCACCCGGGCAATGTGCTACTCGCCGACGACGGCCGGGTCGCCTTCCTCGACTTCGGTCTGTTCAACCGGATGGACCCCAAGCTGGTGCACTTCGAGAAGCTGTGCCTGCGCGCGGCCGCCGAGGAACGCGCCGAGGACCTGCGTCAGCTGATGATCGACCGCGGCGTGATCGACTCGCCCGAGGAGATCGGCGCCGAGGAGTGTCTCGAGTACGTGCTCGCCGCCTCCGAATGGTGTCTGGTCGACGAGACCCTCACCATCACCCCCGAGCTGGCCAGCGGCGCCTTCCTGCTCGCCGTCGACCCGCGCGCCAGCGAGTTCACCGGCATGAAGCAGCAGAATCTGCCGCCGGAGCACCTGTTCTCCCGCCGCGCCGACTTCCTCACCTTCGGCATGCTCGGTCAGCTCGACTGCACCGCCAACTGGCATTCGATCGCCAGGGAATGGCTCTACGACGAACCACCGGTCACCGAGCTGGGCCTGGCCCATCACGAATGGCTCGCCGCCCGCCCGCGGAAACCGGCCAAGAAGACCCGCAAGGCCACCACTCGATGAAAGGCAGCTCCATGCCGCAGTCCCGCGAGTTCGACCTGATCCTGTTCGGCGCGACCGGATTCGTCGGCAAGCTCACGGCCGAATACCTGCTCACCGCCGCGCCCGCGGGCGCGAAGATCGCGCTGGCCGGTCGCTCGGCGGGCAAGCTCGCCGCGACCCGCGCCGATCTGGGCCCCGGCGCGGAGAAGTGGGAACTGGTGGTCGCCGATTCGAGCGATCCCGCCTCGCTGGCGGCGATGGCCGAGCGCACCACCGTGGTGGTCACTACGGTCGGCCCGTACCTGCGCTACGGTCTGCCGCTGCTGGGCGCGTGCGCCGCGGCGGGCACCCACTACGCCGATCTCACCGGCGAGCCGCTGTTCATCCACGATGCGATCGAGCAGTTCGAGCAGACGGCCGTGGACACCGGCGCCAAGATCGTGAATTCCTGTGGCTACGACTCGATTCCGTCGGACCTGAGCGTCTACGAGATCTACCGGGCCACCGTCGCCGACGATACCGGCGAGCTGGAGGACACCACCCTGGTCGCCTACCTCAAGGGCGGCATGAGCGGCGGCACCATCGATTCCGGCCGCGCCATGATGGAAGACGTCGCCGCCGACTCCAGCCGCGGCAAGATCCTGGCCCACCCCTACTCGCTGAGCCCGGACCGCAGCATGGAACCCGAGGTCGGCCGCCAGTCCGATCAGGCCCTGGCGCGCGCTGAGAACATCGACCCCAGCCTGGACGGCTGGGTCACCACCTTCATCATGGCCTCGCACAACACCAAGGTCGTGCGCCGCACCAACGGCCTGCTGGGCTGGGCCTACGGCAAGCAGTTCCGCTACCGCGAGGTGATGAACGCGGGCAATTCCCCCGCCGCGCCGCTGGTCGCCGCCGGGATCGCGGGCGGGATCGTGGCCGGGATGGCCTCGGGCGCGGTGCTCTCGCGGGTATCGCTGGGCCGCAAACTGCTCGACCGCATCCTGCCCAAGCCCGGCACCGGCCCCAGCGAGCAGGCCCGGCGCAGCGGCTGGTTCACCATGAAGACCTTCGCGCGCACCAGCTCCGGCGCCAAGTACCAGGCCACCTTCTCCGGCACCGGCGACCCCGGCTACCAGGCCACCGCCGTGCTGCTCGGCCAGAGCGGCCTGTGCCTGGCCTTCGACCAGCTGCCCGAGCGCGCGGGTGTGCTCACCCCGGCCTCGGCCATGGGTGAAGCGCTCACGACGCGGCTGCGCGAGGCGGGCATGACCATCGAGGTCGCACGGCGGTGAATCTCGCCCGCAGGACCATGAACGCCCCGGCGCTGGCGGCGGTGTACGAGCACGCGTGGCGTCCCGCGCTGTTCTACCTCGCCAGTGGCCGGACCACGGGCAGCGACCGGCGCGACGCCGTCGCCGCGCTGCGGATCGAGGGCACCGCGCACAAGGTGCTCGATCTGGCTTGCGGCCCGGGCAATTTCACCCGCTACCTCAGCGAGCACCTCACCGGCGACGGTTACGTCACCGGGCTGGATTACTCGGAACCGATGTTGGCCAAGGCCGCCACCGACAACGCGGGCCCGCGCGTCGGCTACGTCCGCGGTGACGCGCGCACCCTGCCCTTCGCCGACGGCACCTTCGACGCCGTGTGCTGCTTCGGCGCGCTCTACCTGATCCCCGACCCGATCGCCGCCACCCGCGAGATGATCCGGGTGCTGGCTCCCGGCGGGCGCATCGCCATCACCACCAGCTTCCGCGAGGACAATCTCTTCGGCACCGCCACCACCGTGGCCGCGAGCATCGGCGGCCTGCGCCTGTTCGACCGCGACACCTTCCCCCGGCTGTTCGCCGAGGCGGGCCTGACCGAGATCGATCAGCGCGTGCACCGCTTCATGCAGTACGTCGACGCGAGCCGCCCGGCCTAGACCAGGCTCAGCCAGTAGTCCTGGAACTTCAGGAACACCAGCAGCAGCACCACGGCGTAGAACACCACCACCAGCGTCCAGCGCCATTCGGCGAGCACGCGCATCGGGCCGCGCGAGCGCGACCAGGTCTCCTGGGTGGCGACCGCGAACAGCACCGGGGTCGCCGCCCAGACCACCATGCAGTACGGGCACAGCGCGTTGATCCGGTACAGGCTCTGGAAGATCAGCCAGCAGATCCCGGCCACACCGAGCACGGTGCCCAGCCACAGCCCGCCCCAGATCCAGCGCGGGAAACCCACGCCGACCACGGCGAGCACGCCGAGGGTGACCACCACCGAGAAGCCGACCACGCCCAGCAGCGGGTTCGGGAAACCGAACACCGCGGCCTGGTCGGTCTTCATCACCGAGCCGCAGGAGAGCACCGAGTTGATGCTGCACGAGGTGACGTAGTCGGGGTCGACGAACAGCTTGAACCGTTCGACGGTGAGCGCGAACGACGCCAGCCAGCCCGCCAGCCCGGCGATCAGCAGCAGCCAGGCGGCGCGGGCGGGGGCGGTGATCATTTCGCGGCGTCAGCGATCACGGCGGCCAGGCCGTTCTCGGTGAAGATCGCGTCGGTCTGGTTCAGCTCGCCGTTGATGAAGACCGACGGCGTGGACTTCACCCCGCTGGTGAGCGTGGCCTGGGTGACCTGCTGGATGTAGTCGGCGTACGGCTTGCCCTTGATGCACTCGGCCACGGCCGGATCGGTGTACCCGACCTCGGTGGCGATCTCGATCAGCTCGTCGTCGGAATGGCCCGCGCCGCCCTCGGGCGTCTGCTTCTCGAACATCGTCTGCAGCCAGGTCTGGTACAGGCTCGGGTCCGACTTGGCCACACAGAACGAGGCATTGGCCGCGCGCGAGGAGTACTGGTTGGTGGAGGCCTTGTCGAGGAAGGAGATGATCTGGTACTCGACGACCGCGGTGCCGTCGGCGGCGGCCTGGGCCAGCGCGGCGCCGTTGGCGGCCTCGAACTCCTTGCACGCCGGGCACTGCAGGTCGGCCACGACGCGCACCTTCACCGGGGCGTCCGGATTGCCGATGCGCACCGTGCCGGTGTCGGTCACCGAACCGCCGGTGGCCGGGAGCTGGGCCATCGAACTCGTCGCGGTGTCGGTGTCGGAATCGGAGCGATTGACCGCGATCCCGATGCCGATCGCCGCGATCAGCGCGACCAGGACCGCGGCGACACCGATCTGGATCGCCACCTTGCGCCGTTTGTCGGCCGCCTCGGCCGCCGCCAGCGGGTTCTTGCCGGTGCTCACGTCGTCACACGCCTTTCGTTCGGTGTCACCCCCGTCGGGGACATCATGCGGGCCGAACCTGAGATTTTCCGTAAAGTCCGGATCAGGATTCGTCGAGCCTGCGCAGCTGCTCGTCGACATCGAAATCGGCGGGCGGCCAGTCCAGATCGAGGGTGCTCAGGGCGTCGATCAGCAATTCGGTGACGGCCAGGCGCGCGTACCACTTGTGGTCGGCGGGCAGCACGTACCAGGGTGCGTACTCGGTGTTGGTGCGGGCCAGCAGGTCCTGATAGGCCTTCTGGTACTCCGGCCAGTAGGCGCGCTCGGAGATGTCGGAGGGGTTGAACTTCCAGTACTTGTCCGGGCGTTCCAGGCGTTCGCGCAGCCTGCGCTTCTGCTCGTCGAGCGAGACGAACATGGCCACCTTGACGATCACCGTGCCGGTGTCGGCGACCTCGCGTTCGAAGGCGTTGATCAGGTCGTAGCGCGGTTCCCATTCGGACTGCGGCACCAGCTCGTGCACCCGCACCACCAGCACGTCCTCGTAGTGGGAGCGGTCGAAGACCCCGATCTGGCCGTGCGCGGGCAGCCGCTTGCGGATGCGCCAGAGGAAATCGTGCTGTAGTTCCTCCTCGGTCGGCACGCCGAAGGAAGCGTGGTCGACGCCCTGCGGGTCGACCGAGCCGATCACGTGCCGCACGATGCCGCCCTTGCCCGCGGTGTCCATGCCCTGCAACACCAGCAGCACGCTGCGGTGCCCGCCGGTACGGCCGTGCGCGAACAGCTTCTCCTGGAGGTCCGAGAGCACCTGGCCGCGTTCGGCCAGCAGTTCCTTGCCGCGGCGCTTGTCGCCGGTGAAGCCCGGCGTGGCCGAGGTGTCGAGATCGGCCACGTTCTGCCCGTCGGCGCGCAGCGCGGTGGTGACGGGCTCGGACCAGTGTTTCGCCATTTCCCATGCCTACCACTACTGGGCGCGATCGCCGGGCAAGCTCGACGCAATCGTTGCCTGCCAGCAGGCCACCCCCGCCGGGTCGGCGATCTCGGGCCGGTGCGCGTAGACCGGGTCGGTTCCCGCGGCCCGTTGCGCGCGGTAGTCGGCGAGCAGCCGGAACGCGATCACCCCGAGCGGCAGGATCGCGACCAGGTTGACCAGCGCCATCACGCCCATGAACACATCGGCCAGATTCCAGATCAGGCTCACCGAGCCCAGCGCGCCGCCGAACACCGCCACCAGCACCAGCACCCGGAAGGCGGTGAGCACCTCGGGACGGCCGGTGATGAACTCGATATTGGATCGGCCGTAGTAGAAATTGCCGATCATCGAGCTGAACGCGAGCATGAACACCACCGCGGTGAGCACGTGCCCCGCCCAGGTGCCGAGGCTGGCCTGCAAAGCGCTCTGGGTGAGGTCGGCGGTGCGCCGCTCGGACAGGTCCGGGTCGCTGGTCAGGATGATGAACGCGGTGATCGAGCAGATCAGCAGGGTGTCGAAGTAGACGCCCAGCGACTGCACCAGCCCCTGCTTCACCGGATGCGAGACATCCGCGGCCGCGGCGGCGTTCGGCGAGGAACCCAGACCTGCCTCGTTGGAGAACATCCCGCGCCGGATCCCCTGCGCGATGGCCGTCCCGATCCCGCCGCCGACCACCTCGCGCAACCCGAACGCCCCGCCGACGATATCGGCCACCACCCGCGGCAGATCACTGATGTTCAGCACCACCACCGCGATCCCGAGCAGCAGGTACACGATCGCCATCACCGGCACCAGCACCTCGGTGATGTGGCTGATCCGGCGCACCCCACCGAAGATCACCAGCCCGAGCAACACCACCAGCCCCAGCCCGAGCACCGGCGCGAACCAGTCCCCGTCCAGTCCCGAGAGCGAGGCCCGCCCGGTGGCCACGATGGTGTTGGACTGCACCGCGTTGAACACGAACCCGAAGGTCACCGTGATGATCACCGCGAAGACGAGCCCCTGCCACCGCCGCCGCAACCCGTGTTGCATGTAGTAGGCGGGCCCACCCCGGAACGTCCCCGGCTCCCGCTCGGGCCGCTTGTAGAGCTGCGCCAGCGTCGATTCCACGAACGCCGACGACGCCCCCAGCGTCGCCATCGCCCACATCCAGAACACCGCCCCCGGCCCACCGACACTGATCGCGGTGGCCACCCCCGCGATATTCCCCGTCCCCACCCGCGCCGCCGCCGAGATACTGAACGCCCCGAACGCCGACACCGACTTCTTCCCGTCCGCCGCGGGCGCCCCCTTCTCGGTCACCGCCCGGAACATCTCGGGCACCATCCGCACCTGCACGACCCCGCTGCGCACGGTGAAGTACAGCCCCGCCACGATCACCAGCGGAATCAGGAACCAATTCCAGAACACGTCATTGACATCGACCACCACCGAATTCAGCGTGTCCATACCGCGCACGCTACCGCCGCTCCCGGCCATGGGGTCCGCCCCGCGCCGAGTGCCCGGCGCGAAGTTGGTCGCGCGATCACCACACTCTCGGGTGCGCATCGCTGGCAGTGCCGCGTGGTGATCGGTTGATCAGTTAGGGGTGCCGGTGGCCAGGACGACCTCGACGGTGCGGGTGGTGCCGTCGGGGGCGGTGATGTCGAGGCGGACGAGATCGGCGGGTTTGCGGATATTGATGGCCGCGCTGAGGGCCTTGGCGGTGGTGACGGTGGTGCCGTCGACAGCGGTGATCACGTCGCCGTCGGTAATGCCCGCCTGGCGGGCGGGCTGGCCGTAGAACGCCCAGGTGACGCGGGCGCCCGAGGACGGTCGCGCGTCGACGATCTGGACGCCGAGGGTCGCGGTGGGACCGATGTGGACGGTGTCGGTGGGGGTGCCCGAACGAATCTGCTCGACGATCCGCAGGGCGGTATCGATCGGGACGGCGTAGCCGTTGGCGGGCCGGGTCTCCAGCTCAGCGGGGGTGCGCTCGCCGGAGGCGGCGGTGATCACCCCGACCACCGCCCCGGTCCCGTCCACGAGCGCGCCACCGGACTGCCCGCCGACCACCGGCGCCGCGATCTCGACCATGCCGCGCAGTGACTTCCGGGACATGTCCGCGGAGTTCATCGCCACGATGGCCGCGTCCAGATCGGTGATCGGGCCCGCCACCGCGGTCGGATCGCCGCCGTCGCCGCCCGCGTCGCCGATGGCGAGCACATCCTGACGAATCCGCAGGTCGGCGGAGGTGCCCAGGCGGGCGGTGGTCAGGCCCGCGGCCCCGGCCAGCGACAGCAGCGCGATATCGGCCGTGGAGTCGTAACCGAGGACGGTGGCCTCGTAGACGAGACCGTTGCCGATATCGGTCACCTTCAACTGCTCGGCACCCTTGATCACGTGATGACTGGTGAGGATCTGGCCGTCCTCGGTGAGCACGATGCCCGACCCGGCCGCGCCGATCCCCAGCGGCGCCGAGTCGACCTCGATATTGACCAGCGCGGGCTGCACCTGCCCGGCCACCAGCACCGGATCGAGCGGAACCGGCGGCGGTGCCTGCGCGATGGCGACCACCTCCCCCACCGGCCCGGAACCGGGCAGGACCAGCTCGCCGCGGAAGCCGAGAAACGCGGCGACTCCGAACACGGCGACGACCAGCGCCGCCAGCACCCGTCCACTGCGCATGCGTGTCCTCTCTCGCGAGCCAACTCCTCCATTGTTACCCGCGATTCCGCGCGCGCCGGTCTCGATCCGGACGCGGTGGGGTTGGCAAACAACACATGCGGCGGTAGGCATAGGGACATGAGCAAAGCCGCTGCCTACGCCCTGCCGTCCGCCGACGGATCCTTCGAGAAGGTCACCATCGAACGCCGTGAGCTCGGCCCCGACGACGTCCTGATCGACATCAAGTTCGTGGGCATCTGCCACTCCGACATCCACACCGCCCGCGACGAGTGGGGCGGCACCCAATACCCCTGCGTACCCGGGCACGAGATCGCGGGCATCGTCGCCGCCACCGGCTCGGCGGTGCGCAAGTACCAGGTGGGCGACCGGGTCGGCGTCGGCTGCCTGGTGAACTCCTGCGGCAAGTGCGAGCCGTGCCTGGCCGGGGAGGAACAGTACTGCGCCAGGGGCGCGAGCTGGACCTACAACTCGCCGGTCCCCGAGGAGACCCAGCCCGGCGGCTACACCCTGGGCGGCTACGCCACCCAGATCGTGGTCACCGAGAACTTCGTCGTCGCCATCCCCGAAGGGATCGGCCTCGATGTCGCCGCGCCGCTGCTGTGTGCGGGCATCACCCTGTACTCGCCGCTCAAGCACTGGAACGCCGGGCCGGGCAAGAAGGTCGCGATCATCGGCATGGGCGGGCTCGGGCACGTCGGGGTGAAGATCGCGGCCGCGCTGGGCGCCGAGGTCACCGTGCTGAGCCAGTCGCTGCGCAAGCGCGACGACGGCCTGCGCATGGGCGCGAGCCACTACTACGCCACCAGCGACAAGGAGACCTTCCGCCAGCTGCGCAACAGCTTCGACCTGATCATCAACACCGTCTCCGCCGACCTCCCGATCGACAACTACCTGCGCCTGCTCGCCCTCGACGGCAGCCTGGTCATCCTCGGCCTGCCCGAGAACCCGATGACCGTGCACGGCCGCAACCTCGCCGCCTACCGCCGCTCCCTGGCCGGTTCGATGATCGGCGGCATCGCCCAGACCCAGGAGATGCTGAACTTCTGCGCCTCCCACGGCATCGGCGCCGACATCGAACTGATCTCCGCCGACGAGATCGACTCGGCCTACGACCGAGTCATCGCCAGCGACGTCCAATACCGCTTCGTCATCGACGCTGGGACTATTTGA
>NZ_JBAGKD010000024.1:0-30456 GCF_037034205.1 Nocardia sp. SSK8 | reverse complement strand
TTGTCTGTCCCTCGGTCGGGCTCTCCGGTAACGACCGGCAGAGGCGGCCACGCCTGGACACGACACAGTCAGCTCGTCGCGCGGGGCAGACTTCACCCCGAAGACGACGATGGCCCGACGCCATGAGGCATCGAGCCGTTGCATGTAGGATTTCATCCCACGGTGCGAACAGCTCGGACTGTTTCGTACCCAGGCCGTTCGGTGAGTTGGCGCTCACCGGGCGGCCGTTCTTGCTGGTGTGACGCTACACACTCCTACCTGCGAGAGCAACCCACTGGCATCCTCTACCTCTGCCCCGAGAGTCGTTCTGTCCGAGGTTGATCGGGTCGAACCAGCCTGTGCCAAGCCGCGAGCGGAAGGCATGGCCGCAGACCTCCATCCTATGCTTCTCCGCTATAGAACTATAGTTCTAAGGTGTATAGTTCTATAGCGTGAGCCTTCCTCAGAAGCCCGAGCGAGTGTTCGATCGCGTTCGCGAGTGGGAAGGTTTGGCCAGGTTCGCCGCGTCCAGCAACGATGACGTACGACTGGGGATCGTCAGCGGGCGACGACGGCAGGGCAAGACCTACCTGCTCGACGCATTGGCCGAGCAGACCGGCGCGTTCTTCTTCGCGGCGACCGAATCGACCGAGCGGGAAACGCTCGAACGGTTCGGACGCGCGGTCGCGGCCTTCGGGGGCGGTGGTCGGTACGCGTTCCATGACTGGGAGGAGGCGCTGGAGCGGCTGTTCGCGGTGGTCGGCAATCGGCTCGTGGTGATCGACGAATTCCCTTACCTGGTCAAGGCATCGCCCGCACTGCCGTCTCAACTGCAGCGCGCGCTGGATCCGCGGGGGAGTGCGCGAAGCGCGGGCTCGCGAGTGCTGCTGTGTGGGTCAGCGATGTCGGTGATGGGCGGGCTGCTGGCCGGTACCGCACCGTTGCGTGGCCGCGCCAGTCTCGAACTGGTCGTCAAACCGCTCGGATATCGGCAGGCCGCGCGGTTCTGGGAGATCGACGACCCGCGGTTGGCCGTGCTGGTGCACTCGATCGTCGGCGGTACGCCTGCCTATCGTCGCGAATTCGTAGGCGGCGACGCACCGTCCTCGCTGGCGGACTTCGACTCCTGGGTGTTGCGCACAGTGCTGAATCCGCAGGTTCCGCTGTTTCGCGAGGCCCGATACCTGCTCGCTGAGGAGACCGAGATCCGTGATGTCGCGCTCTACCACGCGGTTCTCGGCGCTATCGCGACCGGTAACGCGACTCGTGGCGGCATCGCCGCGGCGATCGGACGCCCGTCCACCGACATCGGCCACCCGCTGTCGGTGCTGGAGGATTCGCAGCTGATCGTCCGTGACGCGGACGCGTTCACCAAAGGTAAGCCGCTCTACCGAATTTCCGAACCGCTGATCGTCTTCTACGAGGCGATCATGCGCCGGCAGTGGACGCTCTTGGAACGCGGGTACGAAGAGGTCGCCTGGACCGGCGCCCAATCGACCTTCCTCGCCAAGGTCGTCGGGCCGAACTTCGAATCCATCTGCCGCGACTGGGCCCTCACCGCCGGACCCGCGGTGTTCGGCGAGCCAGTCGGCCACGTCGCCTCCGCCTCGATCAACGACGCCAACGCTCGCGCGCAGATAGAAGTCGACGTCGTAGTCCTCGCCGCGGAGGAACCCGGCCAGCCGAGGCGCGTGCTCTCCCTGGGCGAGGTGAAGTGGGATCGTGTCATGGGCGTCGGCCACATCAATCGCCTGGAACGCGCTCGAGAACTGCTGGCGGGCAAAGGGTATGACGTCAGGTCCACCCTGCTCGCGTGTTACAGCGGTGCGGGCTTCAGTTCCGAGTTGACGTCGATGGGTGGCGTGTTGCTGGTCGACCTTGAGACCTTGTACGCCGAATAGGCGGTGTCCTCGAAGTCGGTTCGACCTAGACCGCGTCACCTAGGCCGAGTAGTTGAATACCGCGGCCATCTCGGTGGGCTCTACCGACTTCTAGTATCGAAATTGGAACACTCCGGTTGTATCCGTCGGTGTGGGCAAATTGTCCGAAACCGTTTTCGATGATCAACCCGTCGGAGGAAACTGCAGTCAATACATCCCGGAGAAAATCAGCGAGTGAATCCCAAACCGCTTCCCTGTCACAGTCCTCGTGCAGAGTGCAGAAAATGATCTGCCCGCGGTGACCGGTGGCACCCGGATTCGTATCAATGGCGAAGGCGATGTCTGCGGTGGCCATCACGGGACACCATCCGCGATCCCACCACACCATTCGCACCGAGTCCGCGACCGATCCGTCCAACTCCTCGTACGGGACCCCGGGGCCACTGAATTCGGCCTCGGTGGCACGGGCGTCGCACAGTTCGCCTGCTGACCATGCGCTCTCGAAGCACAGACCGAAAACGTCTCGACCGCCGAGCACTGACCACAGCGCGGCGGCTTCTGCTGGGGCTGGCTCGCCAGTAAGGGCTTCGTACCGGTCGGCAGGATGGTCTCCGCGACGAAGCGGGGGCTCGAATCCTCGGTTGGTCAAGGTCGTCCAGATCTTGTTCGCGAGAAGGGTCACCTTGCCAGTCGATTGGTTATCGAGATCGCTCATGGTGTTCAGAAGTCACGCGGGCGAACATTTTCGATGACTTCCTCGTCCGTGAGTTTGCTGAAGAATGGGTTGGCCCAGCGGATGGATTCATCGAAGTCGAAAGAGTATTCGATTCGGAACTGGCCCGACCGGGCTACGGTGCATTTTACTCCCGTGCACTCGTCGCCCTGGGCTTCCAGCAATTGGCGGGTCGCTGTCTTCGCGGCCTTACCGATGGCTTTGTGGTCGAATACATCAACTATCGTTCCGTCATCGTCCCGGTAGGAGAAGCAATCCCAGGTGGACACTCCCGGAGCGGTCTTGACCCGTGTCGATACGCCATATGTCCAGTCTTCGTATCCGAGTGCCGCTGCTTGTCCGGTTGTCTGCGCAAGTGTGATGCTGACCTCGGCTACGTCAATTTCATTCATGATTGTCTCCTAATATGTCAGTCAGAATGTCTCTTGAAGTCGGCGGATGTGACTCCGTGAGCTCTGCGATTGAATGAATTTCCTCCGTGGTTGTCGAAGTCGATGTTAATCGTTGTGAACCGTTGCCCGTTGGCATCGATGAAGCGTGCTTCGACTTCCACTCGGTCTGGGGTGACTGCGTCAGGAGGATCGGTTTCGAAACGTATATGAGTTTCTCGGCCGGCGCCTGATGCAGGCCAGCCAGCAATAGCGTTCTCCAGCGTTCTGAATTGGACCTGATTGAACGTCCGCTCTTGCGGAAAAAGGTTGACGAGGCCCCGGTCAAGCGTAGTGCGGTAGCTGGAGGCATGCCCGCCATCGTACGACGTCGGCTGGCCACTCGGGTTGGTGCCCTCATGGCCTGTTGCAGTGGCAACGTTGCTTTCAGCCCTATCGCCGTCACGGTCCATCTGATCGCCGGTCGAGAAGTCGTGTCGAATGACTCCTTCCGTTGACACATGGCGGCCGTTGAGGGATTCGGTGAGTACCACATTGTCGCCGACCTGCGATCGGGAGAACGATCGGATATCGCCGTTGGCATCAGGGGGAAAGATCACATGCTGCTCATGACGAAGCACTGTGTACGTGCCGGCGCCGCGCTTCCGATCGTATTCGACTGCGCGCGGGGGGTAGTCGCGAACAACGGTGTGGTCCGGCGGATCGCCGTAGATGGTATCGGTGTATGGTTCGCCGTCGGCTGTTTGGCCGTTTACCTGGCGGGTCGGGGAGCCTTCTGGAATAGGTAGTGGATGGTCGTTGTGTAGACGACTACCGCGAATGTTGGCATGAGCGGGGTTGTTCGGGTCGTACGGCGGTGCCTCCGTGACTCGTGTAGGTGGTGTAATCCGCTGTCGGACTGCATCACGACTGTCGTTGAACGGTATTTGCTGGCCCGGTGGTGTGGTCGTCGGAGGCGGGGTGGTCGGGCTTCCTGTCTGGGCATTGTTCGGTTGGGCTCGGTCGATCGCGCTGTCGGTATCGAGGGCACTCGTTGGCGAAGTGCCTGGCGGGTGGGGATCTACGCCGTGGGGAGCTGAGGTTCCGTCCGGACGGTGAGTACTCCATTGCCCGTCGGGTGGGATTCGGGGGGTGCGGGTGCCGTCCGGGTTGGTGATGGTGCTGGCACTGAAGACGTTTCCGTTGGTGTCGGTCCAGGCGGCTTGGGTGGGGGCCAGGACTTCTACGCCCAGGTGTTGGGCTAGGCGGTTGGCGAAGTCGTTGGCGGAGGCGTCGCAGCCGATGAGGCGGATGGGGGTGGTGCCGTCCCAGGTGGAGCGGCGGAGGAGGTCGCCGTACTGCTCGGGGGTGAGGGTTTGGCCGCCTACTACGGCGTGGCCGTCGGGGGTGATGTGGGTGTCGGCGGTGAAGCGGGTGGGGTCGGCGGGGACTCGGTGGGGGAGGTCGCCCATCGTGGGGTCGCCGCGGTGGTGGGAGACGCCAGCGGGGGTTTGCTCGGCGTGGTTGTTGTGGAGGGTGTCGAGGTCGACGGCGGAAGAGGGGTCGACGGGTGAGGTGGTGTCGACCGTGGGGTTGGTGGTGACGGTCGGGTCGGTGTTGACGGTTGGGGTCGCGTCAGCGGATGGGGTGGTGTTGACCATTGGGGTTTCCGTGGTCGTGGTTGGGGGTGGGGTGTGTTGGTTGGCCCAGGAGGGGATGGTGGCTCGGGCCAGGTCGGCTCGGGAGATGTCGGAGCCGAGTTGGCGGATGTCGTCGGGGGTGACGGTGGGGGTGGTGGTTGGGGGGAGACCGAGGTTCGCGCGGACGGTGTTGGAGAGGTCGGTGAGGGAGGGGTTGGTGTCGGCGTCGATCGTGAGGTCGGCGGTGGTGGGGTTGGTGGTGGGGACTACGTCGACCATCAGCCAGTCGCCGAGGGGGAATTGGGTGCCCTGGTTGAAGGTGAGGTCGGTGGCCAGTTGGGTGCGGTCGGTGACGGCGTCGATCGTGGTGGGAGGTGTTGTGGGGGAGGCGGTTACGGCGGCGGTGACTCGGACGACGCGGACCGGTTGGCCGAAGGCGTTGGGGTAGCTGGCGCTTTGGTAGGGGCGGCCGGTGGTGGGGTTTACCTGGAGGGCCTGGTCGTTGGCGGGGGTTACCGCGCGGAGGGATTCGCGGGCTTGGCGGGCTCGGGCGGCGTTCTCCAGGTCTTGGGGGGTGAGGGTGGGGTCGGCGGGGTGGGTGTTGGTTGCGGGAGTGGTGTCGGAAGGGCTTTCAGTGGGGGTCGGTTCGGTCGACTGGGGTGTATCGGTGGGGGTCGACTCGGTTGGGGTCGTTGCTTGATCGTCGTCGGTCGGTGGTGTCGAGTCGGGAGACGGGGTGGTTCGCGACGCCAGGTCTGGTGACGGTGTGGTCGACGGGGTCGAGCCGGGAGACGGGTTCGTTGGTGATGCCAGGTCCGGTGACGGGGTGGTTGGGGTCGTCGGGACTCGTGACGGGGTGAGGTCGGATGTCGGCGTCGAGTCGACAGGCGGTGTGGCGTCGACGGGCGGGGCGGACTGCGGGTTCGTGTCGGTCGCCGGGTTGGTGTGGGTTCGCGGGGGTGTCGAGTCTCGCGGTGGGGTGGTTGTTGGGTTCTGTGAGCGTGCGGGGATGGGCGGGGTGGTCGACGGAGTGGCGCCGTTGGTGGGGGTTGTCGGGCGGGTGGTTGTGGACGGTTGGGGAGTAGTTGTCGGCTGGCCGGTCGACGGGTTGACCGGCATGGCGCTCATCGGGGGGATGGTGCTTGTCGGTGAGCTGGGGGTGGAAGGGGTTGTCGGCGTGATGGTTCCGGCCGATTGGGCTGTGGTCGGGGCCGTGGGGGCCATTGTTGCCGCGGCGGTGGTGGTGTCGTCTGACTGTGGGGTGCGGTTCGGGTCGGTCTGGATGTTCGGGGTGATCGAGGGCGATGACGGAGTGCCAGGGGATGACGGGGTAGCAGGGGATGACGGGGTGCTGGGGCTGGTCGGCTGCGCGGTGGTGCCGGGGGTGGTGGGTGCTGTTGTGGGGGAGGTGCCGGGGTTGGTCGACGTGGTGTCGGTGGGAGTTGACGGCTGCGTGGTTGTCGGGGAAGGGGTGGTGTCGGTGGGGGTTGTCGGGGTGACCGGCTGTGGCTGGGCTGGGGTTTCTGTCGACGGGAGGTCCAGGGAGGACGGGGTCTGGGGCGTTTGGGTTGGGTTCTGGTTGGGGGAACCGGTGTCGCCGGGGGTGGAGGGGTTGCTGTTGGTGGGTGTGGATGGATTGGGGGTGGTGTCGCCAGGGGTGGGAGTGGTGTCGCTCGGTGTCGTGGGGTTGGTGGCGGGTGTGGATGGATTGGTGTCGCTGGGGGTGGACGGGCTCGGATCGGTCGGTGCGCCGGTCGAGGGCTGATTCGCGTTGTCCGCGGGCGTCCCGCTGTCGGGAATGTTGGGGTTGGTGTTGCTGGGCGTCGTCGGGCTCGGCGCGTTGTCGTTCGGTGAGTTCGGGCTGGGCGAGCTGTCGTTCGGTGAGTTCGGGCTTGGTGAACTGTCCCCCGGTGAGTTCGGGCTTGGGGAAGTGTCGCCGGGTGTGCTCGGGCTGGGCGAGCTGTCGCCGGGTGTGCTCGGGCTGGGGGAGTTGTCGCCGGGTGAGTTCGGGCTGGGGGAGTTGTCTGCGGGTGGGTTCGGGGTGGGCGAACTGTCGCCGGGAGAGTTCGGGTTCGGTGAACCGGTTGACGGTGAATCGGTGCCGGGTGTGCTCGGGGAGGTGTCGCCTGGGGAGCTCGGTGAATCGCCGCCGGGGGACGAAGGGTTCGTGTTCGCGGGTTGGGTTCCGCTGTCCCCGTTGGGTGTTGAGGGTGAGCTGGGGTTGGGGGTTCCGGTTGAGGCTGGTGAGGTGGAATCGCCGTTCGGCTGGCTGGCGGGGGTGTCCGTGCCCGCGGGGGTGGTGGGGGCGTCGGTGCCGGGGACCTCGCCCAGGTCGGGGACCTCGGGGGCGGTGGTGGTTCCGCCGTTGTGGAGGCTGGATTCGATGCCGCTCTGGAGGCCGCCCGCGCCCGCGCTGGTGAAGGTGTCGACGCCGATATCGAGTTTGAATTCCTGGCCGGTCAGGGCGGAGTTGAGGCCCGCGGTGGCTACCTGGGCGGACAGGTCGGCGCCGAGTTCGGTGGCGGCGCCGCTGAGGGATTTGGCGGCCATTTTGCCGAGGCCGTTGGAGATGTTGTCGCCGACGCCGCCGAGCTTGTCGCCCAGGCCGCCGCCGACGGCGCCGCCGACCGCGCCGCCGAAGGTGGCCAGGCCCAGGTCGCCCCAGCCGAACTTGTCCATCGAGCGGTCGCCCTTGGCGACCTGGATGGTGCGGGCGAGGGCGTCGATGCCACCCTCTTCCAGTGCCTCGAACGCGGCGCCCTTGAGGGCCGCGCGCGCGGCGGCTTTGGCGAGGCCGCGCGCGATCATGCGGGTGATCAGCTGTTTCATCGCGATACGCACCGCGACCTGCGCGGCGACGCGGGCCGCTACACCGGCGGCGGCGCCGACACCGGTCCAGGCGGTGGCGATGGCGGCGGCGATCTCGACGGCGGCCACGATCATCGTGCCGATGATCACGAGCTTGGTGTGCTCGATGTCGTTGGCGCCGTCTTCGAGGATCTCGGCCTGTTTCTCGCACCATTTGCGGATGGCGGTGAAGGCGGCGTCGTCACCGGCGAGCAGTTTGTCGCGGTAGGCGGCGATGGCGTCGTGGGCCTCGCCTTCCGAGAGCGCGGTCAGGGTTGCGGTGAGGGCAGCCGCGGCGGTGTCGTCGACGGTGTCGAGGGTTTTCGCGGTGGTGGTCCAGGCGTCGGCGAGGCGGCGCATGGCGGTTTCGTCGCCATCGGGCCAATCACCGGCGCCCAGAATGTATTTCGCGACCCACTGGAGTGAGTCGGGGATCTCGATGCCCACGGGCTAAGTCCCCGTCGACTGCTTCAGTGCGGCGGCCTGGGCGGTGTCCTGCTCGACGAGTTTGTCGGCCAGGGTGACCATGTTCGTGCCGAGCTGGGTCATCGTGGTGGCGAGATTGGCGACAGCCTTCTTACCCTGATCGACTCCGGGCGTGTAGTTCTGGGCGAAGGCGGTGCCGGTTTCGTCGGCGCCCCAGCATTCGCCTTCGGCGTCCAGGGCGGCGGTGAGGGCCTGGAGCGCGGAAGTCAGTGTGGTGGCGGCGGATTCGTAGGAGCCCTTGGTGTTGCGCAGGGCATCCGGGTCGACGTCGATCGAACTCACCGCAGGTACCCCCGGTTCCGGAAGTACTCGTCTTCGTCATCGATGGGGGCCGCGGGTGGCGGTGACATCTCCGGTGGCGTGAGGAACTGCGCCATCAGGTCTTTCGTGCTCGGGGCGCCGGGGATCAGGTCGGGGACGTCCGGAAGTGAACCCGAGAGTTCGGTGAGTGGGGCCAGTGCTTCCTGCTGGGCCTGGGTCGTCATCTGGGCGGCTGCTTGGATGGTCGCCGTGATCGACGCGCCCAGCTTCTCCGGCGTCGAACGGCGGAAAGCCTCCGGCTCCACATGAACCTCGATGACACCGGCGACATTCGCGGTGACGCGCACCAGGTTGTCGTCCGACCACACCGTCACCGGTTCGGCGGCGCTGCTCTGTGCCGAGAGCAAGGCCGCCGAATCCCGTTGATACGCATCGAGCATCTGATCGATCTGCGAACGCAGGGCCGCGTTGGTATCACGCGTGATCTCGGGCAGATCGTCGGTCATCGCGAATCCCACTCTCGGCAACAGGGTGTCGAGATATTGGACGTGTGAGCGTCGCCGGGAGATCCCTAATGTGCGCTATGTCTCATTCGTTGCGGTTCGCTACGAAATCATCTGGCGCCCAACTGCGCATCGATGCCAGTGGTTCTGGCCCACTCGTCGAAGGTGAGGGTGGCGTTCAGGGCGGGGCCGGTGAGGGTGGCGCGGCGGTGGTCGTCGGACCACTCGATGGTGAGGCCGCGGTGGTTGGCGTAGGAGTGCACGGCGCGGCGGTGGTCGGTGATCGGGAACTCGGTGAGTGCCTGTTGGAGAACGCGCATGACGCGCGGGGATTCGGGGGTGGGGAGCTGGAACAGGGGGTGCTCGATGAGGAAGGCGGCGCGGGTGCCACCGCCGACGGGGCCGCTGTAGGCGGTCCACACGCCGGAGATCGCCTTGGCGGCGTCCATGAAGGTGTTCACCACGGCTTCGGGGCGGTCCGAGGGGGTGGGGAGGGCGGTGAAGGGCACCTCGACGTCGGCGAGTTGGCTGATGCCGTATCGGATTCCGGTCTCGCGCACGGACTGGGCCAGTCCGGTCACCGTCTCCGGGTACCCGGCCGGATTCCCCCACGACCACAACCACGACTGCGGGCCGGGTGCTGCCGAGCCGAGCAGATGCATCCGCTCGCACTCGATCGGCTGATCACCGGTCAGCGTGAACCGGCCCGCGCGCAGATCGACACTCCACCCCCGGTCCCCGACGACATCCGCGAGATGCAGCTGATGCTCGAACGAGTACAGCGCGGCATCGTCGAGCAGATTCGACAGTGTCAATTCAGACATATCGACGAGCCTACCGAGCCGGACTCACGTGGCTCACGGACGATTCGCCTGATGTGGAGTCACACCGGAATTAGCGTCAGCACCGGATCTAGGCCCTTGAAGTCATCGGGGTTGCGTGTGTAGAGGGGCAGATCGTTCACCGATGCGATGGCCGCGATCATCAGATCGCATTTGCGGGGCTTCTGGTTCCGGCCTTCGGCAACCACGAGTTTCGCCATCGTCGTGAACCGTCGGGCGGCGGAAGGGCAGAAGTGCAACGCGTCGAATGCGTGCTCGACCTCGAGTAGGCGTTCGGTCCGCAGCGCCAGGATCTGCGGTGATGGCGCCAGGGCGATGCCGATGCCCAACTCGGCCAGCGTGATCGTGCTGATTCTGGCGTGGATCGGAAGCTGGTCATCGTCTATCTGCGCGATATCGACGATGACGCAGGTGTCGAGTAGTCCGACCGGGTGGCGGGGCTCAGTCATCGAGGCGGTCTTCGCCGAAGGCCGCGTCGATCTCCGCCCGTTCCGTTGCCGCGTCGGCCGTCGCGGCGAAGCGGGCGAGTCGAGCCTTCAGAGCGATAGTCGGCACCTCGCGCGGGGCGTGAATCGGACGCAGCTCGCCGACCGGACGCCCATTGCGGGTGATGATGAAGTCGTCGCCCGCCTCGAGAGCATCCATTACGCCCGCGCTGCCGTTGCGCAGTTCGGCCTGAGTGATTGTCCTGGTCATCTACCGATTGTAGCGACTGATGCTATGTGTGGCTATGTGCCGACAGTCGCTCAGATGGCCAGGACGGTCTTTCCCCGGGCGTTGCCCGCGCCGAGGACCGTGGGGGCGGCTTCGAGGGGGACGGTCATCTGGACCGGGACGACGACGTCGCCCGCGGCTACGCGGGTGAGGAGGCGGGTGAGTTCGGGGGCGCGGCCCTTGGATTCGAAGTTGCCGCCGGTGATGTCGCGGGCGCGCAGGGCGGGTTCGTCGGCGGCCCAGGTGGTGGAGTAGGCGTGGCCGCCGGGGCGGACCAGGGTGGCGTGGCGGGCGAAATCAGCGGGGGCGCTGACCAAGTCGAACAGGACGTCGATGCCGTCGGGGTGGGTGAAGTGGACGGCGCCGGTGATGCTGGAGTCGCGGTAGGCGGCCGGGTCCGGGTCGACGAGGTTCGGGTCGGCGGGGCGGGGCTGGGTGTAGTCGATGGTCTCGGCGGCGCCGAGCCGGGCGACCTGGTCGGCGGCGTCGCCGCGCGCGGTGGCGATGACGTGCGCGCCCGCGATATTGGCCAGTTGGACGAGGAAGGAGCCCACTCCGCCGGTCGCGCCGACGATGAGGACCGTCTGGTCGGGCTGGATATGGGCGGCGTCGACCAGGTCCTGCGCGGTGACCCCCGCGATCGGCAGGGCGGCCGCGGCGACCGAGGTGACCCCGTCGGGGATCGGCACCAGCGTCGCGTCCTCGGGGACCACCGAGAACTGCGCCCAACTGCCGTGCCCCGCGGGCGCGGTGAGGAACTTGCCGACCACCTTGTCGCCGACCGCGAACTTGGTGACCCCGCTGCCCACCGCCGAGACCGTCCCCGCGCCGTCCACCCCGAGGATCATCGGGAAGTCGGTCGGCATCTTGCCCTCGAGTAACCCGTCAGCCATCTTCAGATCGAAGGGATTGACCCCCGCCGAATCCAGGGCCACCTGCACCTCTCCCGGGCCCGGCTCCGGCACCGGAACATCCGCCAGCTCGGGGGTGCCGCCGAACTTCTGAACCACGATCGCGCGCATGTCGACGAACTCCTCGCATCGATGAGAGCCGGGCACCCGCAATCCTAGGCGGAACCCCTTCCGACATGCGGTGATTGACCGGCTTCGGTGGTGTCGCGGCGTACCGTCGACGAGGGGAACGCCCCCGCGGAAAGATTTCAAACTTGAGCGGAATAGACTCAACTCTGACCCTGTTGGATGAAACGACAACAAAAACGGTCACCCCGACCACAAACCAGTACAAAGGTCCCAACCAAAGACCGCGCAAACCGCCCTCCCAGCCCCGCACCCGCGACCCCGAGGAGCGGCGGCCGACGAAGTCGGCCGGTCGCGGCCGGGTCGCCGGTCAGCGCTCGAAGCGCATGCGCCGCAGGCGCGAGTCTCGAGCGCTGACCGGCGGCCCCCCAGGGGCCGCGACCTCGAGCGCGCCAGCGCTCCAACAACACAGGAGGTGAAAGTGGATTCGTTCAATCCCACCACCAAGACCCAGGCGGCGTTGACCGCTGCTCTTCAGGCCGCCTCGGCGGCAGGCAATCCGGAGATCCGTCCGGCGCACTTGCTGGTGGCGTTGCTGGATCAGACCGATGGCATCGCGGCCCCGCTGCTCAAGGCCATCGGCGTGGATCCGGCGACGGTCGAGCGCGAGGCGGGTGACATCGCCGACAAGCTGCCGCGGGCAACCGGTGCCACCACCACCCCGCAGCTCGGGCGCGAGGCGCTGGGCGCGATCACCGCGGCGCAGCGGCTGGCGACCGAGCTCGGCGATGAGTACGTCTCCACCGAGAACCTGCTGGTCGGGCTGGCCACCGGGGATTCCGAGGTGGCCAAGCTGCTGCAGCGCCACGGCGCGACACCGGAGGCGCTGCGCGACGCGTTCACCGCGGTGCGCGGCAGCGCGCGGGTGACCAACGCCGATCCCGAGGCCAGCTACCAGGCGCTGGAGAAGTACTCCACCGACCTCACCGCGGCCGCGCGCGCGGGCAAGCTCGATCCGGTGATCGGGCGCGACACCGAGATCCGCCGGGTGGTGCAGGTGCTGAGCAGGCGCACCAAGAACAACCCGGTGCTCATCGGCGAGCCCGGGGTGGGCAAGACCGCCATCGTCGAGGGCCTGGCCCGGCGCATCGTCGAGGGCGATGTGCCGGAGTCGCTGCGCGGCAAGAAGGTCATCTCGCTGGATCTGGGCGCGATGGTCGCGGGCGCGAAGTACCGCGGCGAGTTCGAGGAACGGCTCAAGGCCGTGCTCGACGACATCAAGAACAGCGCGGGCGAGATCATCACCTTCATCGACGAGCTGCACACCATCGTCGGCGCGGGCGCCACCGGTGAGTCGGCGATGGACGCGGGCAACATGATCAAGCCGCTGCTGGCCCGTGGCGAGCTGCGCCTGGTCGGCGCGACCACGCTCGAGGAGTACCGCAAGTACATCGAGAAGGACGCGGCGCTGGAGCGGCGTTTCCAGCAGGTGCTGGTCGGTGAGCCGTCGGTGGCCGACACCATCGGCATCCTGCGCGGCATCAAGGAGCGCTACGAGGTGCATCACGGCGTGCGGATCACCGATTCCGCGCTGGTGGCGGCCGCGACGCTGTCGGACCGCTACATCACCTCGCGATTCCTGCCGGACAAGGCGATCGACCTGATCGACGAGTCGGCCTCGCGGTTGCGGATGGAGATCGACTCGCGGCCGGTGGAGATCGACGAGGTCGAGCGCGCGGTGCGCCGCCTCGAGATCGAGGAGGTGGCGCTGGAGAAGGAGACCGACGCGGGCTCCAAGCAGCGCCTGGAGAAGCTGCGCCAGGAACTGGCCGACGACCGGGAGAAGCTCGGTCAGCTCACCACCCGCTGGCAGAACGAGAAGAACGCCATCGACTCGGTGCGCGGGCTCAAGGAGCAGCTCGAGACGCTGCGCGGGGAGTCCGAGCGGGCCGAACGCGACGGTGATCTGGGCAAGGCCGCCGAGCTGCGCTACGGCCGGATCCCCGCGCTGGAGAAGGACCTGGCCGCGGCCGAGCAGGCCAGCGGCGCGGCCGCCGACGGCGAGGTGATGCTCAACGAGGAAGTCACCCCGGACGACATCGCCGATGTGGTGTCGTCGTGGACGGGTGTGCCGGTGGGCCGGATGCTCGAGGGCGAGACCGCCAAGCTGCTGCGGATGGAGACCGAGGTCGCCGGACGCGTGGTGGGGCAGGAGGAGGCCGTGCGGGCGGTGTCGGACGCGGTGCGTCGGGCCAGGGCCGGGGTCGCCGATCCGGACCGGCCGACGGGCTCGTTCATGTTCGTCGGGCCGACCGGTGTGGGTAAGACCGAGCTGGCGAAATCGCTGGCCGACTTCCTCTTCGCCGACGAGCGCGCGATGGTCCGCATCGACATGAGCGAGTACAGCGAGAAGCACTCGGTGGCTCGCCTGGTCGGCGCGCCGCCCGGATATGTGGGCTACGACCAGGGCGGACAGCTCACCGAGGCGGTGCGCAGGCGGCCGTATTCGGTGGTGCTGTTCGATGAGATCGAGAAGGCGCACCCGGACGTGTTCGACATCCTGCTGCAGGTGCTCGACGAGGGCAGGCTCACCGACAGCCAGGGCCGCACGGTCGACTTCCGCAACACCATCCTCATCCTCACCTCGAACCTTGGTGCCGGTGGTGACAAGGACCAGGTGATGGCGGCGGTGCGGCGCGCGTTCAAGCCGGAGTTCATCAACCGGCTCGACGACGTGGTGATGTTCCACGCGCTCGACGCCGAGCAGCTCGAGTCGATCGTCGACATCAACCTGCGGCAGCTGCAGAAGCGGCTGTCCCAGCGCAGGCTGACCCTCGACGTGAGCACCGAGGCCAAGCAGTGGCTCGCGGTGCGCGGCTACGACCCGGCATACGGCGCGCGGCCGCTGCGCAGGCTGATCCAGCAGGCCATCGGCGACAGCCTGGCCAAGGAACTGCTCTCCGGCGCGATCGTCGACGGGGACACGGTGCGGGTGAGTGTGGACGACGCCACCGACAAGCTGGTGGTCGGACGCGAGGTTGTCCACAGCTCGTGATTTATCCACAGCCCGGTGCGTGAGGACCTCCCAAACGCACCGGGCTGACCTACGCTGGAGCCCATGACGAACCCGAACGATCCGTGGGGGCAACACCCGGAGGATTCGCCGACCGAACGGTTGGGTTCGCCGGGTGTGGAATCGACCAAGCCGTACGGCTCGGGGTTCGACGAGTGGGGGCAGCCGTCGAACCCGACCCAGGCCCTGCCGCCGCACGACGCGCAGTGGGGTGCCTACGAAAGTGGTTATCCCGCAGCGCAACCGCCACCGCAGCAGGCCCCGCCGCCCGGCTACGGGCCGGGATATTCCGGTGGCCCGCCGCCGGGATACCCGCCGCACCCGCAGGGCGGTGACCAGGGCCCACCGCCCAAGCGCAATACCGGACTGTGGATCCTGCTCGGGCTGGGCGTGCTGGCGCTGATCGCGGTCGGCGGCGTGCTGGCCGGGCTGATGCTCAGCGGCGGCGGTTCCGATGACGACACCCTCGCCACCGCCCCGCAGACCACCCAGCCGCTGGTGCCCCCCACCTTCGGTCAGCCCACCACCCCACTCACCCCGCCCGACACGCCCGGCCTCCCCGGATTACCCGGTTTGGGCGGTGGCGATGACCTCGGTGCGACCATGGGAAGCATCACGGCCAACACCGGCACCGAGATCACCATGAGCACGCTGGGCGGCTCGACGGTGCGGGTGCTGATCGACGATGCGACCCAGGTGATCTCGCTGACCAGCACGAAGGCGAGCGAACTCCCGGTCGGCGACATGGTTATGGTGCAGGGCGACAAGAATCCAGACGGGTCGATCCACGCCGAGATCATCATCAGCACGGCGTTACCGAGCGGCCCCCGATGAGCGACCCGCGCGTCGAATCCCCGGTGCTGCCGGGCAATCACGGCGACGGCTGGATAGGCTAGGCGACGATGACGGCTATGTGGTTCGGGTTGGCGGCGATCGCACTCGTGGGTGCGGTCGTGCTGCTGTATTTCGATCGGGTCCAGCGACAGCGGACCGGGCACGCCCGGCAGGTGTGGGCGAAGTCCCAGGGCTACACCTATGTTTCGGTGGAGCCCGCGCTCGCCTCGACCTGGCGCCGCGGCGCGCTGGCCAAGCTCGGCTACCTCTCGGCGGTCGACGTGGTCTCCGGTATCCGCAAGGGCGAGAAGTTCGTGCTGTTCGACCTGGAGGACGCGGCCACCCTGGTGGCGGTGCGCAGGCAGATCGGCTCGGAGATCGATGTCGACATGCGGCTCAAGACCGCCGCCCCGCCCAAGGACCACGATCTGGAACTGCTCGGCGCCATCGGCGACCGGGTCGTGTTCGCCACCGACCCCGAGATCGCCCGGCACGCCGTCGACCAGCGCATGGTCGGCTTCATCGAATCGCTCACCGACACCCTGCAGATGCTGTGGAGCGAGGGCAACTGGACCCTGGGCATGCTGCCGGTCGGCAGCGGCGCCAAGGAGTGGGAGTCCGCGATCGACGCGGTGCTGCGCCTGTCCGGCCTGCTGCACGTGCTGCCCCCGGTGGCCGAGCCCAGCGAGTACAACCGCCCGCGCTCCAACGCCGACGAGCCGCTGGGCGAGGGCTTCCGCCCCGAATACGACGACGACCTCGACGACGAGCCGCTCGACGCCGAGGACCGCGGGCGCGCCCGCTTCCCCGGCCCGGACGACGAGGACGACCGCTACCGTCCGCAGCCCGAGCGCGGCGCCGGTTTCCGCGCCCCGGCCGAGCCCGAGGACGACTACCCGTTCGAGCAGCGCCCGCCGATAAACCGGGCGCCCCGCCCCGCCGACTACGACCCCGACCTCGACGATCCCGAGTTCGAGGATCAGCCCGCACCCGGCCGCCGCCCGCTCGGCGAGCCGCCGCGGCGCCCCTCGCTGGCCGTGGTTCCCGAGCCGCGTCCGCGCGTCGAGCCCCCGTTACCCCGGGCGGACGGCGCGGACGACGAGTCCGAACCCGGACGCCCCGGCGGCCCCTTCCACCCCGGTTTCCGCCCGTATCAGGGGCCGGTACCCAAGTGATCCCGGGCCGTGGCGAGCGTCGCCACGGCCTTTTCCGTCGACCCGAATCGACCAGCGATGACCGATAGTCCCGCGCGCCTGCCCGGCGCGTCCCGCCCCGTCGCCATGATCACCGGACCGACGTCCGGCATCGGCAAGGGTTTCGCCCACCGCCTCGCCGCCCTCGGCTACGACCTGGTGCTCGTCGCCCGGAACGAGACCCGGCTGCGCGAGCTCGCCGACGAGCTGGCCCGCCGCTACGACACCGGCGCCGAGGTGCTCGTCGCCGACCTCGCCGATGACGACGACCGCGCCCGCGTCGCCGACCGCGCGGCGAAGGGCCTCCAGTTCCTGGTCAACAACGCGGGATTCGCGCACTCGGGCGAGTTCTGGACGCTCGAGCCCGGTGAGCTGCAGGCCCAGCTCGATGTCAACGTGACCTCGGTGCTGCAGCTGACCAGGGCCGCGCTGCCCGCGATGATCGCCGCGGCGTCCGGCTCGATCGTGAATGTGGCCAGTGTGGCCGGGCTGATCCCCGGACGGGGGTCGACCTACTCGGCCTCCAAGGCCTACGTCGTATCCTTTTCCGAAGGGTTGGCAGGCGGCCTGGTGGGTACCGGGGTGCGCGTGCAGGCGCTGTGCCCCGGATTCGTGCGCACCGAGTTCCACGAGCGCGCGGGCATCGAGATGGGTTCGACGCCGACGCGGATGTGGCTCGATGTCGATCAGGTGGTCGACGGGTGCCTGCGCGACCTCGACTCCGGCCGGGTGATCAGTGTGCCCGGTGTGCAGTACAAGGTGCTCACCACGGTGGCGGGGTTCGTCCCGCGGACCCTGATCACCCGGATCAATCGTGGACTGTTCAACGCACGCGGAAGGACCTAGGCATGAGAGGAACACAGCCATCATGATCGACCAGGCACGTCAGGCGCTCACCGAGGCCGATCGCGACCGACTGGCCGCGCTCGTGCGCGAGCTCGCGGTCGTGCACGGCAAGGTGACGCTGTCCTCGGGCAAGGAGGCCGACTACTACGTCGACCTGCGCCGCGCGACGCTGCACCACCAGGCGGGACCGCTGATCGGCTCGCTGCTGCGCGAGCTCGTCGCCGACTGGGACTTCGACGCGGTCGGTGGGCTCACCATGGGCGCCGACCCGGTCGCGATGGCGGTGATGCACGCCCCCGGCCGCCCGATCGACGCGTTCGTGGTGCGCAAGGCCGCCAAGGCGCACGGCATGCAGCGCCAGATCGAGGGCCCGAATGTGGTGGGCAAGCGGGTGCTGGTCGTCGAGGACACCACCACCACCGGCAACTCGCCGCTGACCGCGGTGCGCGCGCTGCGCGACGCGGGGGCCATCGTGGTGGGTGTGGCCACCGTCGTCGACCGGGAAACCGGCGCCGACCAGGTGATCGCCGAGGAGGGGCTGGAATATCGGTCCATCCTCGGACTCGATGACCTTGCTCTGAGTTAGCCTGAACAGCGCCAAGCCCGGGCGACGATGTGGTCGCCCGGTAATTTTGAAGGACGTGTGAGTCACCTGTGGTGAGCATTGCAGTTAACAAAGGTCGCGACAACGTTGCGATGCTCGGGATCGGTGCCTACCGTCCGCAGCGCATCGTCAGCAATGCCGAGGTGTGCGAGACCCTCGACTCGACGCCGGAGTGGATCTTCGAGCGCACCGGTATCCACAACCGGCGCTGGATCAGCGGCGACGAGACGATTCGCTCGATCGCCGCGGCCGCGGGCGAGCGCGCGCTGAAGAACACGCCGATCGAGCGCACCAAGATCGGCGCGGTCATCCTGTGCACCTCGAGCTGGCTCAAGCTCACCCCGCACGGTGCCCCCTCGGTGGCCTCCGACCTGGGGCTCAACGGCGTCGCCGCCTTCGACCTCACCTCCGGCTGCGGCGGCTTCGGCTACGGGCTCGGCGTCGCCGCCGACCTGATCCGGGCCGGTTCGGCCGACTACGTGCTGGTGATCGGCGCGGAGACGATGACCGTCGGCCTGGACAAGTCCGACCGCGGCACCGCGATGATCTTCGGTGACGGCGCGGGCGCTGTCGTCGTCGGCCCGGCCGAGGAGAACGGCATCTCGCCGACGGTGTGGGGCAGCGACGGCGAGAACGCCGAGGCCATCGCCCAGAACATCGACTTCCTGGCTTTCCAGGATCGTGCCCAGAAGATGCAGGGCACCGATCCCGAGGTCGAGCCGGTGGGTCAGATGTCGCTGCGGATGGAAGGCCCGAAGGTCTTCCGCTGGGCCGCGGTGACCCTGCCGCGCGCGCTCTCGGCGGCGCTGGAGAACTCCGGCGTGGCCAAGGAGGACATCGAGGTCTTCATCCCACACCAGGCCAACGCCCGGATCAACGAGCTGATGAAGAAGAACCTCGGCCTGGCCGACGGCATCCCGATGGCCAACGACATCGAGAACACCGGCAACACCTCCGCGGCCTCGATCCCGCTGGCCATGGAGGAGATGCTGGTGACCGGCAAGGCCAAGGGCGGTCAGCTGGCGCTGCTGCTCGGCTTCGGCGCCGGGCTGAGCTACGCGGGCCAGGTCGTCACCCTGCCGCCCGCCCCGAAGGAACCGAGTTTCTGACGTGCGAGCGCTGCGGGCCGGATATCTCGCGGCGGCGGCGGTCACCGTCTTCGGTGCCGTCACCGGCCGCGAGCGGCTGCAATGGGTGGCCAAGCCACTGCTGATGCCGCTGCTGGCGGCCGACGCGGTGACCAGCGGCATCGAGTTCGATCCGGGCGAACGCCGGATCCTGCTCGGCTCGCTGGCCGCCGCCACCGTCGGTGACGTGTTGCTGATCGATCCCGACGACGATCGCCGCCTGATCGCGGGCGCGTCCTCGTTCGCGGTGATGCAGACCGGCTATTCGATGCTGTGGTTGCGGCGCGGCGCCCGGCCGCGCCCGGAGATCGCGGCGCCCCGGGTACTCGCCTGGCTGGGTGCGGCCGGTTTGCTGCGGGCCAAGGCCCCGAACCTGGCCCTGCCATTGAGCGCCTACGGCGCGACCCTCGGCACCGCCGCCACCCTGGCCTCCGATCCGGCCCTCGCGCCGGGCGCGAAGAACATCGCGGGCCTGAACATTCCGAACGCCGATCCGCGTAGCAGGCTCGGGGTGGGGGCGCTGCTGTTCACGGTGTCCGATGGGCTGATCGTCTTGCGGCGGCTCTTCGCGCGCACCGAGCGCGGTCGCCGGGCGAGCGAGGGCGTCATCCTGGCGACCTACGCCGCCGCGCAATACCTGCTCACGGACCCCGCCGTCCATGGCCGCACTGGCGCGGCTGTCGCCCCACGCTGAGCGTGCCGCGGCCGTGGTCGCCTCGCCGAGGTACCGCACGGGGTGTTGGCCGGAGTTCTCGTGCAATCGCGCGCTCGCCAATCAGCTTGGCGATACGCCGTGTCACCTACGTCTAACCTGAGCGTTCCGTCGAGGCAACACCTCCGGCGCACGCTTCGGAGATGACCGGGAAAGCGCAGTTCATCGAGGTGCATGGGTATCGCCGCGCGTTCCGGATGGCCGGATCGGGACCGCCGTTGCTGCTCATCCACGGCATCACCGACAGCTCCGGCACCTGGGCGCCGGTCTTCGATGGGCTCGCCGAGCACTACACCGTGATCGCGCCGGACCTGCTCGGCCATGGTGAATCCGCCAAACCGCGCGCCGACTACGCGGTGGCCGCCTACGCCAACGGCATGCGTGATCTGCTCAGTGTGCTCGGTATCGAGCGGATCACCCTGGTCGGGCATTCGCTCGGCGGTGGGGTGGCGATGCAGTTCGCCTACCAGTTCCCGGAGAAGGTGGAGCGGATCGCGCTGGTCTGCCCGGCCGGGATGGGCGCTGGCGTGCATCCGGCGTTCCGGCTGGCGACGGTGGCCGGGGCCGGGCCCGCGCTGATGGCGATCACCAGCTGGCCGGTGCGCACCGTGGTCCGCACCTCGATTCCGCTGGTCCGGGCGCTCGGCGGGCTGGGTCTGGGCCCCGACGCCGAATACGTGCTGGGCCTCTACGGCCGCCTCGCCGACCCCGGCGCGCGCAATGCCTTCCTGCGCACCATCCGTGCCGCCGCCGACCGGCGCGGCCAGACCATCACCATGCTCGACCGCGGCTACCTGGCCGCCCACCTGCCCACCATGGTCATCGGCGGCACCCGCGACACGGTCATCCCGTCCGGGCACGCCGAACGCGCGCATCGCGCCTTCCCCGGCAGCCGCATCGAGATCTTCCCCGGCGCAGGGCATTTCCCGCATCACTACGATCCCGACCGCTTCGTCGCCCTTATCCGCGACTTCATCGAACACACCGAACCGGCGGTCTTCGACCCCGTGCGCTGGCAGCGCACCCTCCGCCGCGGCCGCCCGATCGTGGCCCTCCCGTCCCCGGGCACCGGCCCGTCGGTCACCTTCCCCGACCCGGCACCGGACGCCGCGGCGCAGCCAGGCGTCCATCAGCGACCGGAGTCGGCGCGCGGTTCGCAGCGCAGTCTGCCGTGAGCCACACGAGGTCGGCGGCAGTTCGCAGTGCGGCGGCCGCGTCGCGAGAGCGGCCCTGATCCGCGGTCCAGCCTGACGAGTGGAGAGTCCCTGCGACTACGGGTAGGCGGGGGCGTGCCGACCACGCTCCGGTTGCGATGAATCCGCCGGTCGTGCGCCACGGAAGCGGGCAGGCCGCCGAGGACGCGCTGGACGTGCGCTGGGGTGAGGTAGTCCGGCCTGTCGACGCGGTGACCCGCCGGTCGCACGCCGGAGGGGGAGCTGGGTCCGGGTCGATCTGGTGGTCGGGCCTAGCATTCTCGGCGTGAGTGAGTCAGCGGATGTGCCCGACACCCAGGTCCCCGGACCGACCGAATGGGGCGAGCACCCGCATGGACTCGGCCCGTGGGAGCAGGAATACGGCACCCCCGCGCCCACCGACGAGCGCTACGACCCGGTCCTGCTGGCCGAGGGTGACCGGCGCAATGTCGTCGACGCCTACCGGTACTGGACCAGGGAGGCGATCGTCGCCGATATCGACGCGCGCCGCTTCCCCTTCCACGTCGCCATCGAGAACTTCGGCCACGACGCCAATATCGGCACGGTGGTCCGCACCGCCAACGCCTTCGCCGCCGCGGCCGTGCACATCGTCGGCAGGCGGCGCTGGAATCGGCGCGGCGCCATGGTGACCGACCGCTACCAGCACCTGCTGCACCACACCGACCTGACCGAACTGCGCGCCTACGCGACAGCCCAGGGCCTGACCGTCGTCGCGGTCGACAATGTCCCCGGCGCGGTCCCGCTGGAGACCGCCCAGCTGCCCGAACGCTGCCTGCTGCTGTTCGGCCAGGAGGGTCCCGGGGTCAGCGACGACGCGAAAGACGCGGCGGCCCTGACGGTTTCGATCGCCCAGTTCGGGTCCACCCGCAGCATCAACGCCGGGGTCGCGGCGGGCATCGCCATGCACGCCTGGATTCGCCAGCACGCCGACCTGTCCACGGCCTGGTAAACCGGACGGCGGCGAGCAGTGTGATCGAATCGGCCTCAGATCGGTAACGGAATAGGCGCGGAAACCGGGCGGCAGCTGGCACCATGGTCCCATGACCTCGCGCAGCGGCCGGCGCCCACAGCCCTCTGATCGCGCCGGATCCGTGCCGACTCCGGCGCTGTGGTCCGAGCGCGCCGACATGGCCGAGTCCGCGATCGTCTCGCGGCACCTGCGCACGCTGTGGGGTTGTCCCGGAACGGAATTGGGTGTCGTCGGCTGGCCAGCCACCCGCCGCGAGCGCGCCTTCGTGAGCTGGCACTACTGGTGGCAGGCGCATCTGCTCGATGTCGCCGTCGACGCGGCCAACCGCGTGCCCACCCCCGCCCGGCGCCGCCGCATCGGCGCGATCGCCCGCGCGCACCGACTACGCAACATCACCGGCTGGACCAACCGCTACTACGACGACATGGCCTGGCTGGCGATCGCGCTGGAACGCGCCGAACGCACCCAGGAACTCACCACCGCGCGCGGCGGGCTCGTCGCCCTCGAACAGCAGCTCTACCACGCGTGGGCGCCCGAGATCGGCGGCGGCATCCCGTGGCGGCTGCGCGCCGACTTCTACAACGCCCCGGCCAACGGCCCGGCGGGTATCGCGCTGCTGCGGCTCGGCCGCGTCGAGCGCGCTCAGGAGATGGCCGACTGGCTCGACGCCACCCTGCGCGATCCGGAATCCGGCCTGATCCTCGACGGCATCCACCTGCCCTCGGGCGAGATCGAGCGCCCGGTGTTCAGCTACTGCCAGGGCGTGGTGCTCGGGCTGGAGACCGAACTGGCCGTGCACACCGACGACGACCGGCACGCCGAGCGGGTCGGCAAGCTGCTGGCCGCGGTGGAAGAACACATGACCACGCGCCTGGTGATCTCTGGTGGCGGCGGTGGCGACGGCGGCCTGTTCAACGGCATCCTCGCCCGCTACCTCGCCGTCGTCGCGCTCATGCTGCCCGGTGACGGCAAGCAACAGCAGGGCGATCGGCGCGTGGCGGCCGCCATCGTCAAGGCCTCGGCCACCGCCGCCTGGGCCAACCGGCTCGAGGTCGAGGGCGAACCGCTGTTCGGCCACGACTGGAGCAAACCGGCCCGCTTACCCGGCGGCACCGCGGGCGCGGGCAAGTTCACCGCGGGCGGTTCGGTGACGGCCTCGGCGGTCCCCGAGCGCGACCTTTCGGTGCAGCTGTCGGGGTGGATGCTGATGGAAGCCGCCTACCAGGTCACCGCCGCGGGGTTGTGACCGCGGGGTGGTGACTCAGCGCTCCGACTCGGTCGCCAGGCTCGGCTCGGGCTCCACGTCGTACTCCTCGACCGGCTTGGCCATCTCCTGGCGGTAGTGCCGGATACCCAGGATCGTCCCGATCACCAGCCCGGTGACCAGCGTGCCGATCACCACCGGCATCAGCCAGGACACCCGCTCCAGGAACTCACCCGCGTAGTAGCCGATGAGCAGCAGCACCGGCGCCCAGATGATCGCGCCCAGCGTGCTGGCGATGGTGTAGCGGCGGTGCTCCATCCCGGCCGCGCCCGCCACCATCGGGCACAGCGTGCGCACCCACGGAATCCAGCGCGCCACCAGCACCGCGAAGAACCCGTGCCGTTCCAGCAGCGCGGTGACCTTGGCCAGGTTCTCGGTATTGATATAGCGCCCGTTCTTGCGCGCGACCAGCCGATGCCCGGTGCGCTGACCGATCACATAGCCCACCTGGTTACCGGCGATCGCCGCCAGCATGGTGCCCACCGACAGCATCCAGACCTGGGATTCGCCGTTGGCGTGCGAGGCGAGCACGATGCCCGCGGTGATCAGCATCGAGTCGCCGGGCAGGAACAGCCCGATGATGAACGCGCACTCGAGGAAGACGAAGACCAGCACCACCGTGCAGACCACGGCGGGGCCCGCCGAGATCAGCGGATCGAAGGTGCCCAGAGCGTGTGTCGACGGTCCTGCGGTCACTGCGATCAGTGCGTCTCGTTCGCCGACGCGGCCAGCTCGGTGGCCTGCACGGGCTCGGCGGGCGCGTTGCGCCGCTCGAGCACCTTCTTACCGACGGTGATGATGGCGGGCAGGATCGAGACGAACACGATCAGCAGGAAGATCGCCTCGATGTGGTCGCGGATGAAGCCGACATTGCCGAGGAAGTAGCCCAGCACCGTCACACCGCCACCCCAGAGCACGGCGCCGACGATGTCGAAGGCCACATATTTGCGGTAGTCCATTTTCGACACACCAGCCAGCACCGGCATGAACGTGCGCACGATCGGCACGAACCGGGCCAGGATGATCGTCTTCGGGCCGTGCTTCTCGAAGAACTCGTGCGTCTCGGTGATGTACTGCTTCTTGAAGAAGCGGCTGTCCTCCTTGCGGAAGATGGCCGGGCCGATCTTGCGGCCGATCCAATACGCGCACTGATCGCCGAGGAACGCGGTGAGGATCACCAGCGGGACGAGGGCCCAGATCGAGAGCTTCGCGTCTGGTTGCGCGGCGAGCATGCCACCGGTGAACAGCAGCGAGTCACCTGGCAGCAACGGGAACAGCAGGCCGGTCTCGATGAAGACAATGGCCAGGATGGCGGGTAGAACCGCGTGTGCCAGCCACGTCTGCTCGAGCAAATACATCGGGTCCAGCAACTGTGTCAACGCGAGGTTGTTCGTCACCGCATCGGATACCGCCAGCAAAGTCACGGCCCCCACAGTACCGGGCCGGTCCGCGACGTGAGCACCGGTGAACCTGTACTTGCCTTCCTAATTTAGGGTGTGGCCTGACAGAATTGGTTTTTCGCTCTCGACACACGGAGGTCCCAGCTGTGCCTATCGCGACTCCGGAGGTCTACGCCGAGATGCTCGGCCGGGCCAAGGCGCACTCGTTCGCGTTCCCGGCCATCAACTGCACGTCGTCGGAGACGATCAACGCCGCCATCAAGGGCTTCGCGGACGCGGGCAGCGACGGCATCATCCAGTTCTCGACCGGTGGCGCCGAGTTCGGCTCCGGCCTCGGCGTGAAGGACATGGTCACCGGCGCTGTCGCGCTGGCCGAGTTCGCGCATGTGGTCGCCGCCAAGTACGACGTCACCATCGCGCTGCACACCGACCACTGCCCCAAGGACAAGCTCGACACCTATGTGCGCCCGCTGCTCGCGATCTCGCAGGAGCGCGTCAACAATGGCCTGAACCCGCTGTTCCAGTCGCACATGTGGGACGGCTCGGCCATCCCGATCGACGAGAACCTCGAGATCGCCAAGGAACTGCTCAAGCTGTCGAAGGCCGCCAACATCATCCTCGAGGTCGAGATCGGCGTCGTCGGCGGTGAAGAGGACGGTGTCGAGGCCGCGATCGACGACAAGCTCTACACCTCGCCCGAGGACTTCGAGAAGACCATCGACGCGCTCGGCGCGGGCGAGAACGGCAAGTACCTGCTGGCCGCCACCTTCGGCAACGTGCACGGCGTGTACAAGCCGGGCAATGTGGTGCTCAAGCCCGAGGTGCTGGCCGAGGGCCAGCGGGTGGCCGCGGCCAAGCTGGGCCTGGCCGCCGACGCGCAGCCGTTCGACTTCGTCTTCCACGGCGGTTCCGGCTCGCTGAAGTCCGAGATCGAGGACTCGCTGCGGTTCGGTGTGGTGAAGATGAACGTCGACACCGACACCCAGTACGCCTTCACCCGCCCGGTCGCCGGTCACATGTTCGCCAACTACGACGGTGTGCTGAAGATCGACGGTGAGGTGGGCAACAAGAAGGTCTACGACCCGCGCAGCTACCTCAAGAAGGCCGAGACCTCGATGGCCGAGCGGGTCGTCGAGGCCTGCAATGACCTGAAGTCGGCCGGACGTTCCGTCAGCGGTTCCTGACCGGCCCCTTCCTAGATATCAAACGGGGCCCGAGCTCATGAGTCTTGATGTCCGTGTGCTCGGGCCCGTTCGACTGCTCGTCGGCGGTGAGCCGGTGGCGGTCGGCGGGCCCAAGCCGCGCGCTCTGCTTGCCGCGCTCACCGTCAACCGGCGGCGCGCGGTGTCTTCTGCTGTGCTGGCCGAGATGGTGTGGAACGAGGATCCGCCAGACTCCTATGCCGCGAGCCTGCAGGTATTCGTCTCCAATATCCGCAAGGCGATGCGCAACGCGGGTATCGATTCGGCACAGGTGCTGCGCACCGAGGGTGCGGGCTACCGGCTCGAAATCCCCGACACCGCCTGCGATCTCGGCCGGTTCGAGTCCGCGCGCGAGGCGGGTTCGCGCTGCTTCGAGCTCGGTGACCATCCCGGCGCGTCCAATCTGTTCGGCGCCGCGCTGCGCGAATGGTCGGGGCGCGCCCTGGCCGATCTGGCCGGTCTGCAGTTCGCCGACGGGTTCGCCACCGCCATGAACGAGGAGCGTCTGCTCGCGGCCTCGGCCCGGGTGGACGCCGAGATCGCCTGCGGGCGCGCATCTTCGGTGATCGGCGAGCTGGTCACGATGACCAACGAGCATCCGCTGCGCGAACCGCTGTGGGGACAGCTGATCACCGCGCTGTACCTGTCCGGCCGTCAGGCCGACGCGCTGGAGGCGTGCCGCCGGGTGCGCGGCGTGCTCGCCGAGGAACTCGGTATCGACCCGGGCGCCGCGCTGATCGAGCTGGAGCAGCGGGTGCTGCGCCAGGAACCGCTGAATGTGCTGACGGCCAAGCGATCCGAGCAGGTCGCCGCCGCCATGACCGAGACCGTCACCGAGGTGCCGCGCTCGATCCGCAACGGGAATCTGCGCTTCGCCGACGGCCGCACCGTCCCGATTCCGCACGGCGGCATCAGAATCGGCCGGATGACCGACAACGAACTGGTCCTCGACGACCCCAAGGCCAGCCGCTACCACGCGCACATCATGCCCAGCCGGGCCGGACTGCTGATCAAGGATCTGCACTCGGCCAACGGGGTCTATGTGAACGAAGTCCCCATCGACAGTGGGGCTTTGCTCGCCGACGGGGATGTCATCCGGATCGGGGCGACGATGCTGACCTTCCTCGCGGTCGCCTAGAACTCAGGCCCGGCGACGTGGCCGCTGCTCGGCGTCGTAGCTCTCGCGCGCCCGGTCGACCTCGGTGAGGTTCACCGACCACTCGGCCAGCGCCGCGAACAGCGGTGCCAGGCTGCGTCCGAGATCGCTGATCTCGTAGACCACCCGTGGTGGCACCTCCGCGAAGTAGGTGCGCGCGATCAGCCCGTCGCGCTCGAGCTGCCGCAGCCGTTCGGTCAGCACCTTGGGCGTGATCGTCCCGACCCGCCGCTGCAACTCGACGAACCGATGCGGCCCGTACTGGTGCAGCACCCACAGGATCGGCGTGGTCCAGCGGGAGAACACCACCTCGACCACCGGCGCGATCGGGCACGCGTTCTCGGGGGGTCAACAGACGAACTCGGAAAAGAGGAACGAACATGATCGTGGTGACCGGAGCGACGGGCAATGTCGGACGGCCGTTGGTGGAGGCGCTGGTCGCGGCGGGCGAGCAGGTGACCGCGGTCTCGCGCGGGATGACGGCCGCCGATGTCCCCGCGGGAGTTCGGTGGCGACAGGCCGATCTCGCCAGGCCCGCGGATCTCGCGTCGGCGTTCGACGGGGCGGAGGCGCTGTTCCTGCTGACCTCAGGCGATTTCGTCTCCGCGGGCGGCGAGGTGGCCGAGGTGATGGACCTCGTGAAGGGCGCCGGTATCCGGCGAGTCGTGCTGCTGTCCTCGCAGGGTGTCGGCACCGGCAGCACCCGTCGGCGATCGAGGACGCCGTCAAGGAATCCGGTGTCGAGTGGACGATGCTGCGGCCGGGCGGATTCGCGTCCAATACGTTGCAGTGGGCGGAAACGGTGCGCACGCGACGCACGGTCGCGGCGCCGTTCGGTGATGTGGCGCTGCCGGTCATCGACCCGGCCGATATCGCCGCCGCCGCCGCGGTCACCTTGCTCGACAGCGGTCACGGCGGCCGCGCCTACGACCTGACCGGGCCGGTGCCGATCTCACCGCGCCAGCAGGTCGCCGATATCGGGGCGGCATTGGGCGAGCCGATCCGCTTCGTCGAATTGTCGCGCGCCGAAGCCAAGGCGGGGATGGTGCAGTTCATGCCCGAACCCATCGTCGAGACCACCTTGAACATCCTCGGCACGCCCAAACCTGTTGAGCGGCAGGTCAGCCCGGATGTCGAACGGCTGCTCGGCCGCACTCCGCGACCCTTCGCGGAGTGGGTGGCCCGCAATGCCGCAGCCTTCATGTAGCCGGAAACGCCTCAGGTGAGGCGGATTTCGGCGGCCGCGCGGCCGAAGAGCTTGCGGCCGTCCGACATTCCGCTCAGCAGGACTGTGGCGGCGCGGCGCTCGGGGTCGATCGACTTGATCTTGCCGGAGAACTCGATGATCCCCGCCTCGGTGGGCGGCACCGGGACGAAACCGGAGAAGCGCACGCTCAGCTTCTCGATCGCGGTGGGGTCGCCGAGCCAGTCGGTGAGGTACTGCGCGGCCAGGCCCATGGTCAGCAGGCCGTGGGCGACGACGGTCGGCAGGCCGGCCAGCTCGGCGGCGCGGTCGCTGAAATGGATGGGGTTGGGGTCGCCGGAGACACCGGCGTAGTTGGCCAGGTCGCCGCGGGTCACCCGGGCGCTGGCGGTGGGCAGTTCGGCGCCCTTGACCAGGGAGTCGAACTCCGGGGTGGTGTTCACCGGGGCGGTCTCGCGGTCGGCGCCGGGGCGGCCGGGACCGGTCCGGCGGATCAGCACGTCGGCGGTGTCGACCCCGGCGATGACGGCCGGGCGCGGGTGCATGCTGATGTTCTCGACGGCCTCGACGATATTCGGGTCCACCTCGACGCCCTTGCGGGCCACGATGGTGGTGGTGCCCTGCACGGTGATCTGGTCGTGCTGGTTGACCAGCTTGAACCCGACCACGATGAAGTCGTTGTCGCCGAACTGGCGGATCGACTCGATGTCGATCTCGGTGCTGATCCGGTCCCCGGCCAGGATCGGGCGGAAGATCTCGAAGACCTGGTCGGTCTGCAGCACCCGGGAGATGTCGTACTCGGTCAGCACGCTGTCGAGCAGGGCGCGGGTGGCGCTCATGCCGATCACCGAGGCGAAGGTCGGCGGCGCGATCACGCCGTCGTAGCCGAGCTTGCGCGCGTCCACTTCGTGCTGGTGGGCGGGATGCAGATTCTGCACGGCCCTGGCGAATTCCCGGATCTTCTCGCGGCCGACCTCATAGTGATCGCGGAAGCCGAAACGCTGGCCGACCAGCGTCGCATCCGGGACCACAGCTTCGATGTCCGGCTGCGACACTGTCTGTTCCCTGCTCATGATCCGGAAAATGTTACCGGGGCGTACAGCAGGAAGACCAGTTATGTGTGACCCGTCATAGCGGGCAGTGCGCCCACTACGACGGGTTCAGCACCAGGTCACGGGGTTCCCGCGGGATCGCAGACCTTCCACTCGCCGTCCGTGCGCTCCAGATCGAAGGTGCGCGCGGTCTGCTGCGACGGGTCGCCGGTGGTGGACACCGTGGCCTCGGCCAGCGCGGTGTCACCGGTGATCCGCACCGCGTTCACGCTGGATACGACCGGAATCGAGCCGTGCTCGCTGGAGAGCTTGTGCACGGTGTCGAACTGCTGGGCGGTGATGCCCTGGTAGAAATCGTGCAGTTCGCCGCAGGTGCTGGCCCGCAGTCCGTCCAGGTCGCCACCGCGCAGCGCGTCGGTGTAGTCACCGATAGCCGCCTTGACCTGACCCTCCGGCGAGTTGTCCCCACCGGTCATCAGCGCGATCACGGTCCCGAGCAGCGCGATCACCACCACGGCCGCGCCACCCACCGCCAGCCACCACTTCTTCGACCGCTCCGGAGCCACACCTCCCGCCTCCGCCCCCACCCGCTGCGGCGGTGCCACCTGCCGCTGCCCCGCCAACTGCTCGGCAGGCCGCGTCGGCTGAATATCCGCAGGCGAGGGCGCCGAAGCCGCCCCCGGCCGCTGCCCCACCCCCTTGGACGACGAAGGCTGAGTCTCCTCAACCCCACCCTTCTGCAGCCCAACAGCCCCCAGCCCTTGCTGACCGGGACCCTGCTGACCTGGGCCCTGCTGACCGGGACCTTGCTGGCCGGAGCCCTGCTGACCTGGGCCTTGGTGGCCGGAGCCCTGCTGGCCGGGACCTTGCTGGCCCGAGCCTTGCTTGCCCGGGCCCTGCTGGCCGGAGCCCTGCTGACCCGCACCTTGCTGACCTGGGCCCTGCTGGCCGGGCCCCTGCTGGCCGGGCCGCTGAGGCGCCAGCCCCGGCTGGAACTGCTGAGCAGGCACAACCGGCCGCTGAGCCCCCGGCTCGCCGCCCCCCGGCTGACCCGGAGCACCAGCATCCTGCGGCCGACCACCCCCGGCAGGCCCACCCTGCCCGGGTCCGCCCAAACCGGGTCCACTCTGCTCGGTTCCGCCCAGACCAGGTCCTCCCTGACCAGGTCGACCGGACTCCTGCTGCCCCTGCGCACCCGCGCCCGGTTGACCGGAACCCTGACGACCTTGCCCACCGGGACCCTGCGGCCCCACAGCACCCGCACCGTGCTGAGCAGCGACACCGGCACCTTGCTTATCGGTCCCAGCCACACCGGGCCGACCAGCGCCACCCGGCCCTTGCTGCCCGAGCCCACCGGGACCCTGCGGACCGCGGA
>NZ_JBAGKD010000023.1:0-32402 GCF_037034205.1 Nocardia sp. SSK8 | reverse complement strand
GTGCCGGGGTTGGTGGTGCCGGGGTTGGTGGTGCCGGGGTTGGTCGTGCCTGGGTTGGTCGTGCCGGGATTCGTGGCGCCGCTGGTATCGGCCGCCGTATTCATCTGGCCGGCGACCGTCTTCAATGAACCGGTCACAGCACTGTCGGTCTCGGTGTTCAACCCTGACACGAGCTGGACTTTGTTCTCGATGTCCGGCTTGAACACCGTGTTCAGCCACTGTGTGGCGTACTGTTGAGGATCAAGCGACATCGGAACCACCTGGGTATTCGGGAAGGATCGCGCGCAGCTTCGCCGCGGCCTCTTCGGTACTCGCCCCGCCGAAACCGTTCTTGGCGTAGTCGATCAGCAGAGCGACCTGCTGGAGCGAGAGACCGGCGACATTGTCACCGACGTACTCCTCGACAGTGGACGCTTTCTCCGACACCATCCGCTCCAGGGTATCGGCCGCCGTGGTGACCGTGTCCGAGGTGAGAGTGAGCGACTCGGTATCCGATGTCAGGCCGGCGCCCAGCTGCGATTGCGCCTGCGATGCGGCGGCTGAGCCCGTCGACTCACTCCACGCCGTATTCAACTGGCCCACTTTCGACTGCTGGTCCGCGGCCAGGTCGTTCAGTGTCGACGAGAGCTCGTTGTTCAGCGTGGTCGCGTAGGTTCGCAGCGCTTCGACGCTCATTCCCTGCTGTTGCTGATAGCCGTCGATCAGCGCATCCGGGCTCGTCGCGTTCGGATACGCTCCGGCCCAGTCCTGATACAAGGACATGAACTGCCCGAGGGCATTCAGCTTGCCGAGTCCCCGAGCCAGAATCCGGTCGACGTCGGTGCCACCCTGCTCGGTGGACGCCTGCATTATCGCGCTCCTTCGATTGCCTTGATATCGGCAGCTGTGTTCCCGTCGGACCCGGCGATCGCGTTCGCGCTGACCGCCAAGTTGCTGCCATTGCGTTCGACGGTGGCCGCCCAACTGGTCACCTGGGCGCCGATGGCTTCCATCGCCGCCTGGATCTGCGCCCCGTATTCTTGGTAGTCGCGCCCGGCCTGCGCCGGGGCGAACTGAGCGGCAGCGCTGGTCAACCGCCCGGCGCTGGTCCACAGCATCTGACTCGACGCCTCCTGGCTGCTCGCCAGCAGCTGGACGCCTTCGTCGCTCATCTCCATGAAATCTCCCTCCCTGGCCGCCGGGTTCGACCGGTCTCTGTCTGGACCCGTGCGTGGCCGCGAGAACTATCGTCGAGCTCGAGATCTGTTGTGTCACTAGATATGACGCGGCAGACTCGGCAGAGGTTCCATCGAGATCGGATTTCTTCCGGATCTGGTGGCAAAGGGAGGGTGTCATCGTGGAGGAAGCCGATAACGCGCAGCTGGACTATCTGCAGGAGGCGCTGCTGCGCATCCGGGGAACCGCCTCCTCCAGCGATGGATCTGTGACCGTCGAGGTAGGGGCCAATGGAGCGCTCCATGCGGTCCGGCTCAGCGATCCCGGCCCGTGTGCAGACCCACAACAACTGGTGGACTGCGTCATCGACCTGCACCGGCTCGCCCATGCCGAGGCTGGCGAGGCCATGCGGGCCACCCTCGAGGAACTCCAGGCCGAGATCGCCCTGGACGACGAGACCGAACCTGCCGGCGACGATCCCGCCGAGCCGGACGCCGGATCGGATCCAGAGCCGCCCCCGCCGGCCGACTCCGATTCCGATTCCGATTCCGCACCATCGAACGGCGAGTCGCCCCGGGAAGACATCGACGCAGGGCAGGCGGATTCACCGCCGGACGAGACGTCGGACCACAAAACGCCGGATCGATCCGAGCGGGTATCGGAAGAAGCCGGTGCAAACAGCCACGACGACGAACAGGCCCCGGCCCTGGCTATCCAGCCACCGCCGCCCTCCGACGACCATCGCATCTATGACGTGATCGCACCTGGTGACGACAACCCCTACGCGACCGTCATCGCGGACCCACCGGCGCCGAGACGGGTCCCGCCACCCAGCCGAGTGTTCTCGCGCCCCTACGCGGATATCGAGGACCGATCGGCGCCGCGCCCAGCGATCCCGGCCCAGCACGACCCGATCTCCCTGTCGGAGGGCGAGTCACCGTCGATTCACGACTACTTACGCTACGACTATCTCGGGCAGGACGAGCCATGGTGCAGCTCTGACTGGGAATGAGAGCCTAGGTCCGGATCTGATCGGGGGCCAAAGGGTTCGACTGACTCCGGGCTAGGCTGTACGTGTGGGAGGAGACAGCGGGGCCGAATCCGTCGACGCCGGTAGGAGGTGGACCCTCCGACGGCGAAGGAAGGTGCGACGGCCGCTCTGGCAGGAACTACCGATCTTGGTTGTGGTCGCAGCGCTGATCACTGCGTTCCTGGTGTCCTTCGTCGGCCGCCCCTACGTGATTCCCTCGCAGTCGATGGAACCGACGTTGCACGGATGCGGCGGCTGTATCGGCGACCGGATCTACGTCGAGAAGCTGAGCTACTACGGGGACAGCGACCCGAAGCCTGGCGACGTTGTCGTTTTCGTGGGGCCGCCGTCCTGGAATACCAGGTACGCGTCGATCAGATCGGATAACGCCGTCCTGCGGGGAATACAGGATTTCCTGTCGTATTTCGGCCTGGTCCCGCCTGATGAGAACGATCTCGTCAAGCGTGTGATCGCAGTGGGCGGTCAGACCGTCGAGTGTTGTGATCCACAGGGCCGGATCCTCGTTGACGGAAAACCGCTGACCGAGCCGTATGTGATCAGGGACCACGCATGGGGCTCGGCCGGGGGTCGTGCGGTGTATCCGAGCGGCCGGGTGTTCGGCCCCATCACGGTGCCCTCGGGGCACCTGTGGGTCATGGGTGACAACCGCAACGATTCCATGGACTCGCGCGCGCATGTGGCCGACGACCTGCAGGGCACGGTACCGGTCGAGAATGTGCGCGGAAAGGCCGTTTTCAAGATCTGGCCGCCGGGCAGGATAGGTGCGGTCGACAGTGAGAACCCTCAGTAATCGGCCATCCTGATCTGATCGTCGCACTCCGCCACGACATTCGGGTCGTGGGTAACTACCACGATGGCGGCGCCATCGTCGCGCATCGTTCTCAGCAGCTTCATGATGATGTCCCGGTTGGCTCCGTCGAGCGCGCCGGTGGGCTCGTCCGCGAGGATCACCTTCGGCCGACGAATCAGCAGTCGCGCCACCGCGACTCGTTGCTGCTCGCCGCCACTCAATTCGAAGACTCGCGCAGACAGCTTGTCGGCCAGACCCACCTCGGCGAGTGCGTGCAGCTTCCAGTCCTTCTTGGTGCCCTCGCCGCGGCTGACATAGGCGCAGGCGATATCCAGGTTCCGGTCGACGGTTTCCTCGTCGATCAGCGCGTAGTTCTGGAACAGATAGCCGACATCGTGACGGAAATACCGAGTCCGGGCCCCTCGCTTCATGCGGGCGAGATCCTTACCGTTGACGATGATCGTGCCATCGTCGTAGGTATCGAGCAGGCCGATGCAGTTGAGCAGCGTCGTTTTTCCGCTTCCGCTGGGACCGGCGACGGCGACCATCGACCCGCTCTCGACGGTGAGGGAAACGTTGTCGAGCACTGTTCTCGAGCCGAAGGCTTTGCGCAGGCCGGATACTTCGATCGAGGGCATAATGTGTCCTTCGTTTCGGTCAGGCTCGCTTGAGCCAGGATTGATGTGCCCGGGACTCGTAGGCGGCAGTGAACGCCAAGGTGATGACGACATCGACGGCCACCATCGCCAGGATCAGCGCACTGGTCGCGTCGGTGGTCGGCGCACCGCCGCCCAGCACGACTCCCACCACAACCGTGCCGCTGCCGAGCAGCAACCCGATCGCGAGGGTGGCGTGGCGACGCCGGAACGAGAAGCCATGGATCTCCTTCAGGTAGATCCGCTTTCGGTGTCGACCGCAGTACAACGCGGCCAGGAGCCCGGACGCCGTGGTCGCCGCGATCAGGGTGATGACCAGGCTTGCCAGCTGGTTCCTGCCTGCCTGATCGGCCTCGGCGATGTCCTGCATGGACAGGCTCTTGATCGAGTAGTAGTACTGCAGAAACGCGCCGATTCCGCTGTCCTCCAGCGCGCTGTCCAACCGCTGTCGGTCCCGGAACAGGATCTCTCCGCTGGTGGAGCTCGCCGAGTAGAAGTTGTCCGACAGCAGGCGCTTGTTCGCGTCGGTGACCAGGATGACCGGATCCCGGACGAATCCGTCGGTAGCGGAATTCGACGCCCGGAATGCGAACACGTCCTGATCCGCTTGCAGGTATCGCACGGTGACCTCGATATCGGCCGGGTCGATCGGCGACCGCTGCACTTCTTGCTGGAAGGCGATCCACGCACGGTACCGGTCGACGATCGCGGCTTCCTCCGCGCGCCTGTTCTCCGGGATCAGCAGGTGCATTTCCAGGTCACCGAGGGGGGTTCCGCGGACACAAGTGCCCGTCGACTCGTGGACGCAGTCGGTGCTCAGGAAATTGTTGTCGACGATGAGATCACTCGGCTTGTCATCGAGACGGATGTCGGCCGCGGGGCGGAGGTCGTGGCTCACCGCGAGGAATGCCGCGTTCTCGCGTTCCAGGTCGGCGAACATCGTCCGGAAGGCGGTGTCGAGTTCACGTGCTTCGGCACGGTCGCCGAACGGAGTTCCCACCGCGTAGCTGAGCGCGAGATAGTCGGGGGTGGCCAACCATCGTTGTGCGGCACGATTGAGGTCTGCGTAGAGCACCAGGGCGCGGACGCTGCCGGCCATCAGGACGACCAGCACGGCCAGCAGCGCGAACTTCGCCACGTAGGCGAAGGTCAGCATCTTGGCGTCCGGCGTCGAGCCCTTCAGTTGCTGTCCGTGCCGACCCTGGAGCGTGATCATCACGGCAATGGCACTGACAAGCAGCAACAGCGTCAGGAGCATGCCGAGAGCGCCGAGCAACGTCGGGAGAAAGGCGTCGAAACGTGTCCAGCCGTTGTACAGATACAGGTACCCCGCCACAGCTACCGCGCTGGCGATCGCCGCCGCGCTGCAGATGGCTATTAGGTCCACCAGGCTGTCCGCGACGATCCGGAAACGGCTGTATCCGTGCTGTGCCTTGATGGCGTACGTCTTCGCCGATCGGATCGCCGAATGTGCCACGATGAGCGCGCAGCACAGGATGACAACGGCGAAGATGTGCGGAAGCTTGGTCTGTGAAAGCGCGGCCAGGATGTCGGATCGGTGCGCGCCACGCCAGGTCGCGATCGTGAATCCCGAATCTGCCAGGGCCATGATCGCGCGCTGGGTGGACTGCTCGGTGCCATCGATCAGATAACGGCCGCGAATATCCTGGATGGTGAGGTCGTCGGCGGGGAAGATGCGAGTGCTTCGTCCTGGGTCGAAGTCCTCGTATTCGCCCCCGGGCGCGAGGGCCGTTGCCCTGTCCTGATCGCCGATGTACGCGTAGAACCGGCGGTCGTCGCTGTCGACCCCGAAGTCCAGTTTGTAGATATTGACCCGATTGTCGGCGGCGATGGCGCCGAAGGCGGCGGACAACATGTCCTTCGGAACGGCTCGGTCGAAATCGTCGACCACGAGTTCGGTGGTGCCTCGCAGGGTCTGCGCGGACTCGCTGACGTCGAAGTGAACCACCGACATCATCGCGGCCAAACCGAATCCGGCCAGGATCGCAATCCTGAGAAGCAGCTTCACGTTTCCTCACTCGTTCGAACGGTGTGCCTGCACCGGATCCGATCCCGTGCAGGCACACCTATCTACCCGGCCCGCCGTGGTGCGGGCGCGTCGCCTAGTAGGACGTCGAACCCTCCAGGGCGGGGTCGAGGACGTTCCAGAAGGCCTCGTTGCCGGTGAGGCATCGGTTCTGCTTCGCGACCGCCTGGAACTGCGGGCTCATCCAGCCCGAGAAGACCACGCCGTTGCAGTTGCGAACCGACGAAGCGTGGGTGCGGTAGCTGTGGTTGTAGATGGAGTAGTTCGGGCTGCCGGTCGATCCGTTATCGGTGCCGTACTCCCAGACACCCCCCTCCGGGTTCTCCACACCGCCTGCGTGGCCGATGCCCATACCCGTGCCGATGCCGGCCAGCCCGATGAAGCTGACAACGATCGCCTTCTTGAGGAATGACATACTGGTTCTCTCCCATGTGAGTGGTAAGCCGCGCGTCTGACGTGCGGCCCTGATGGTGGGGAGGTCACGACTCCCCACCATGAGGTTCCTGGCTCGTGCTCGGATCAGATGCTCCGAGCGCCGAAATTTGTTCTGTCACAAGGTTTGACGGCACTCGGTCGAGATCGGTTCCCTCATTTTCGGATTTTTTTCCGGGGTGGTCGGTGCGGCAGATGACGCGGACGAAAAAGGCCCCCGACCACTGGATAGTGGTCGGGGGCCTGCTCGGCTGTGCCCTCGGCAGGATTCGAACCTGCGGCCTTCTGCTCCGGAGGCAGACGCTCTATCCCCTGAGCTACGAGGGCGGGATAGTGGCCGGTCGCCGTGTGGCGATCGGGCAGCGACAGCGTATCGCATGGAATGCGGTGCGCCAAAAACGGTGCCGGACCGGGTGGTTGACCCGGTCCGGCACCGTGGGTCAGTTCAGCGGCAGCGGGGTGGCGCCGCGGGTCGCGAGCATGCTCGTCATCAGCGCCGATTCGCTGGCCTGGGCCTTGGCCATCTGCACGGCCAGCAGGCGCACGGCCGAGACGTCGGCGTGTTCGGCCGCGTACTCGGCCATCGGCGCGCCGCCCTGGTGATGACGCAGCATCAGCTGCAGGAACAGCGTGTCCAGGGCCGGGCCGGTGGCCTGGCGCAGGGCGGTCATCTCCTCCTGGCTGGCCATGCCGGGCATGGTCGTCATCGGGCCCGACATCTCGTGCTCGGCGCCGCCGCCGTGGCCGTGCGCGCCGCCGCCGTGCTCGGTCATCCAGCCCATGAACCCGTCGACGTTCTGGTTGGTCTCGCCCCACAGCTGCAACCAGGCCTGCATGCGGCCGATCTGGTTCTGCTGGGTGGTCAGGATGTCGTAGGCGAGGCGGCGCACGTCGTTGTCGGTCGAGGCGATCAGCGCCACGCCCGCCATGTCGACGGCCTGGGCGTGATGGGCGGCCATGTCCTGGCTGAAACCGATGTCGACCGGGCCGGGGGCTGGGTCGTCGGCCTTGTCCAGCGGCATCCGCAGCAGCACCCCGGCCACCGCGCCGAGCAGCAGCAGCCCGATCGCGCCGAGGACGAGCACCGCCCCGGCCGGACGCCGGGTCGGTGGCTGTGTCGCCGCGGGCTCGACCGTCGTCTCGGTGCTCACTACTGACCCGCGGGCAGGCCGCCGGGCATCGGGATGCTCGGCACACCGGGAATCCCGGGCAAGCCGCCGCCCGCGCCCAGCTCGGTCTGGTCCTGGGTCAGGCCCGCGCCGTCCATCGGCACCGCCTCGGGGCCGTACGGCGAGGAGTCGAACGGCGGCGGGTTCTCGGCGTCGAAGATCGGGTTCGAGCAGCTCGCGCCGACCTCGGGGTAGGCGTAGGGGTTCTCGCGCAGCGCGGAGATGAACTGCTTGATCCGCACGTCGTCGGCGGAGTCGAGCTTGAGCTGGTGGCCCCACGACTGCAGCGAGATGGCCGAGTCCAGGTTCGGGTACGGCGACATCAGGCTGAACTGACGGCCCTTGACGAAGTTGGACAGCTTCTCCACCCCGGCCGCGTCGACCTTGTCCGGGTTGTAGGCGATCCAGATCGCGCCGTGCTCGAGCGAGTGCACCGCGTTCTCCATCCGGATCGGCTTGGCGTAGACGGTGCCGGTGCAGTTGGCCCAGGCGCCGTCGTGCGGGCCACCGAAGGCCGGGGACTTGTCATAGGCCACCCGCTGCTCGGGGGTGACGTGCAGTCCGGCCGGGTAGTCCTGCTTGACGACACCCTCGATCTTGGCCGACGGGTCCTGATTGTCCTGGGAGGGCACCCATTCCTTGAGGTCGGTCTGCGCCTCGCGGATCGCGGCCTGGTCCAGGTACTTGGGCACCAGGCTGTAGGCGAGCAGGCCGACCAGCGCGATGATCGCGACACTCGCGCCGAGCAGCGCCCATGGCGTTTCCCGCTTCTTGCCCGGAAGCTTTCCCTTCCCGGGTTTGCGCGACGGAGACGATTTCCCCGCGGCGCGGACGGCCTTGGCTGAGGTGGCGCTGGTCCTGCTCGGCATCGCTGGATGTGCTCTTTCGACGTGTGGATCGGGACGTTCGTACCGGGCGGTCGTGGTTGCGAGGCGCCCAGCCAATAGGATAGAGACTCGTGACTCCAGCTGACCTTGCAGATCTCCTTCGCACCACCGCCGCGAAGGTGCTTGTCGAACGTGGACTGGACTCGTCGGTCCTGCCCGAGCAGGTCACAGTGGAGCGGCCGCGCAACCCCGAACACGGCGACTATGCCACGAATGTGGCCATGCAGGTGGCCAAGAAGGTCGGAACCAATCCGCGCGAATTGGCGGGCTGGCTGGCCGAGGCGCTCGCTGCCACCGACGCCATCGATGTGGCCGATGTCGCAGGTCCCGGCTTCCTGAACATCCGCCTGGCCGCCTCGGCGCAGGGCGCGATCATCACCCAGATCCTGACCGCGGGGCAGGCGTACGGCACCGCCGCCGCGCTGTCCGGCGCGAAGATCAACCTCGAGTTCGTCTCCGCCAACCCCACCGGGCCGGTGCATCTCGGTGGCACCCGCTGGGCCGCGGTCGGTGACGCGCTGGGCCGCATCCTGGCCGCCCAGGGTGCCGCGGTGACCCGTGAGTACTACTTCAACGACCACGGCGCCCAGATCGACCGCTTCGCCAAGTCGCTGGTCGCGGCCGCGCTCGGCGAGCCGACCCCCGAGGACGGCTACGCGGGCGAGTACATCCAGGAGATCAGCGCGGGCATCGTCGCCGCGCACCCCGACGCCATGACCCTGCCCGCCGACGCGCGCCATGAGCTGTTCCGGCGCGAGGGCGTGCAGCAGATGTTCGCCCAGATCAAGCGGGATCTGCACGACTTCGGCACCGACTTCGACGTGTACTTCAACGAGAGCGAACTGTTCGCCTCCGGTGCCGTGGAACGGGCCGTCGAGCAGCTGAAGAACTCGGGCAACCTGTACGAGAAGGACGGCGCCTGGTGGATCGCCTCCACCGAGTTCGGCGACGACAAGGACCGGGTGGTCCTCAAGAGCGACGGCAACGCCGCCTACATCGCCGGTGACATCGCCTACTTCCAGAACAAGCGCGCGCGGGGCTTCGACCTGGCCATCTACATGCTCGGCGCCGACCACCACGGCTACATCGGCCGGTTGAAGGCCGCCGCCGCGGCCTTCGGCGACAACCCCGACACCGTCGAGGTGCTGATCGGCCAGATGGTGAACCTGGTCCGCGACGGCCAGGCCGTGAAGATGAGCAAGCGCGCGGGCACCGTGGTGACCCTCAACGACCTGGTCGAGCAGATCGGCGTCGACGCCGCGCGCTACTCGCTGGTGCGCTCCTCGGTGAACTCGAGCATCGACATCGACCTGGACCTGTGGACCAAGGCCAGCAGCGAGAACCCGGTCTACTACGTGCAGTACGCCCACTCGCGCACCAACAGCATCCTGGGCAACGCCGCCAAGTACGCCGAGTTCGCGAGCACCGAACCCGACTTCGCGCTGATGACCTCGGCCCGCGAAGGCGACCTGATCCGCACCCTCGGCGATTTCCCGCGCGTGGTATCCACCGCCGCCGAGACCCGCGAACCGCACCGCATCGCCCGCTACCTGGAGGAACTGGCCGGGGTCTACCACCCGTTCCAGTCCGACGACGACATGCGCGTGCTGCCCAAGGGCGACGATGCGGTCACCCCCCTCAATGCCGCCCGGCTGGAACTGGTCAAGGCCACCCGCCAGGTACTGGCCAACGGTCTCGCCCTGCTCGGCGTCAGCGCACCGGAGCGCATGTGAACACCGGCAAGTCTGTCAGGAAGGACGCACCGCGATGAGTGCACACCCCGCCGGTCCCCGGCACGCTGAGATCCCGCACGCGCCGAGCCTGGCCGAGCGGCCCAGCGACCCGCAGGAGATGATCGACCTCCCCGCCAACGTCTGGCCGCGCAACGCCACCCGTGGCGAGGACGGCGTGGTCCGGCTGGCTGGTGTGCCGGTCACCGAGCTGGCCCAGCAGTACGGCACGCCGCTGTTCGTCATCGACGAGGACGATTTCCGCACCCGCTGCCGCGACATGGTGGCCGCGTTCGGCCCCAACGCCCGCGTGCACTACGCCTCCAAGGCGTTCCTGTGCGGCGAGATCGCGCGCTGGATCCGCGACGAGGGCCTCTCGCTCGACGTCTGCTCCGGCGGCGAGCTGGCCGTCGCGCTCAACGCCGGTTTCCCGTCCGAGCGCATCGCCCTGCACGGCAACAACAAGTCCGTGCCCGAGCTGGAGACCGCCGTCGCGGCCGGTGTCGGGCACGTGGTGGTCGACTCGCTCTACGAGATCGACCGGCTCGAGGCGGTCGCCGGGGCGGCGGGCGTGGTCCAGGACGTGCTGGTCCGGGTCACCGTCGGCGTCGAGGCGCACACCCACGAGTACATCTCCACCGCGCACGAGGACCAGAAGTTCGGTTTCTCGATCGCCGGTGGCGACGCGATGGAGGCGCTGGCCCGGGTCTTCGAGACCGACAACCTGCGCCTGGTCGGCCTGCACAGCCACATCGGCTCGCAGATCTTCGAGATCGACGGCTTCGAGATCGCCGCGCGCCGCATGCTCGGCCTGCTGCGCGAGGCCATCGACAAGTTCGGTATCGAGCGCACCGCGCAGATCGCCACCCTGGACCTGGGCGGCGGCCTCGGCATCTCCTACCTGCCCGCCGACAACCCGCCGCCGCTGGACGAGTTCGCCGCCAGCCTGCGCGAGCTGGTCGCGGCCGAGGCCGAGCGGGCCGGGCTGCCCGAGCCGGTCATCGCGGTGGAGCCGGGCCGCGCCATCGCGGGCCCCGGCACCGTCACCCTCTACGAGGTCGGCACCATCAAGGACGTCGAGCTCGACGGCGGCGCCCGGCGTCGCTACGTCAGCGTCAACGGCGGGATGAGCGACAATATCCGCCCCGCGCTCTACCAGGCCGACTACGATTGCCGTCTGGTCTCGCGCTCCTCCGAGGCGCACGCGGTCGTCGCGCGCGTGGTCGGAAAGCATTGCGAGAGCGGCGATATCGTCATCCGGGACACCTGGATGCCGGCCGACGTGGCCCCCGATGACCTGGTGGCCGTCGCGGCGACCGGGGCGTACTGCTACTCGATGTCGAGCCGCTACAACCAGCTCACCCGGCCCGCCGTGGTCGTGGTGCGCGAGGGGGAGTCGCGGCTGATACTGCGCCGGGAAACGGTGGCGGACCTGCTGAGCCTGGAGGTAGAACAATGACCGCATCGCACAGCGATTCCGTGAGGGATGGCGGCCGGGTGACGGGTGGGCTGAGCGCGAACAACGGGGACGCGGGGCGTCCGCTGGGTGTGGCCGTGCTCGGCATGGGCACGGTCGGCACCGAGGTCGTGCGCGTGCTGCGCGACAACGGCGAGGACCTGCGCTCGCGCGTCGGCGCGCCGCTGGTGCTGCGCGGTGTCGCCGTGCGTGACCTGACCAAGGACCGCGGCCTGCCCGCCGAACTGCTCACCACCGACGCCGAGGCGCTGGTCACCCGCGACGACGTCGACCTGGTGGTCGAGGTCATGGGCGGGATCGACCCGGCCCGCGCGCTGATCGGTGCCGCGCTGAGCGCGGGCAAGTCCGTGGTCACCGCCAACAAGGCGCTGCTGGCCGACTACACCGGCGAGCTCGCCGCCGCCGCCGAGGCCAGCCGGGCCGACCTGTACTTCGAGGCCGCCGTCGCCGGGGCCATCCCGGTGGTCCGGCCGCTGATCCAGTCGCTCTCGGGTGACCGGGTGAACAAGGTCGTCGGCATCGTCAACGGCACCACCAACTTCATCCTCTCCGCGATGGACGAGACCGGCGCCGCCTACGACGACGTGCTCGCCGAGGCCACCGCGCTGGGCTACGCCGAGGCCGACCCCACCGCCGACGTCGAGGGCTTCGACGCCGCTGCCAAGGCCGCCATCCTGGCCTCGCTGGCCTTCCACACCCGGGTGACCGCGGCCGATGTGTACCGCGAGGGCATCTCCAAGATCACCGCCGAGGATCTGGAGACCGCCTCGGCCGTGGGCTGCACCGTGAAGCTGCTCGCCATCTGCGAGCGCGTCTCGGCCGGTCCGGGCGAGCCCGGCTCCGCCGAGGGCGGCAAGGACCGCGTCTCGGTGCGCGTCTACCCGGCGCTCATCCCGCGCAAGCACCCGCTGGCCTCGGTCAACGGCGCGTTCAACGCCGTGGTCGTCGAGGCCGACAACGCCGGTCGCCTGATGTTCTACGGCCAGGGTGCCGGTGGCGCACCGACCGCCTCGGCGGTGCTGGGCGATCTGGTGATGGCCGCGCGCAACAAGTTCTACGGCGGCCGGGCGCCGGGCGAGTCGGTCTACGCCGAGCTGCCCATCGCCCCGATCGGCGACACCCCCACCCGCTACCACGTGAACCTGCAGGTGGCCGACCGTCCCGGCGTGCTCGCCGCGGTCGCCGACACCTTCGCCCAGCACGGCGTGAGCATCTCCACCGTGCGTCAGCAGGGCCATGGCGAAGGCGCCAGGCTCGTGGTCGTGACCCACCATGCGGTGGAGTCCTCGCTGGCCGATACTGTCGCGGTACTGGCGGAGATGGATTCCGTCACCTCTGTGACCAGCGTTCTCAGACTGGAAGGCACCGAAGAATCATGAGTACCACTGGCATCGCCCCCCAGCTCGGCGTGCACTCGCGCTGGCCGGGTCTGATCGCGGCCTACCGTGATCGGCTCGAAGGTGCCGCGAACTGGGAGCCGGTCACCCTGTTCGAGGGCGGTACCCCGCTGGTCCCCGCGACGCACCTGTCGGAGCTGACCGGCTGCGAGGTCTACCTCAAGGTCGAGGGCGCCAACCCCACCGGGTCGTTCAAGGACCGCGGCATGACCATGGCGATGACCGACGCCAAGTACCGCGGCCAGAAGGCCGTGCTGTGCGCCTCCACCGGCAACACCTCGGCCTCGGCCGCCGCCTACGCCACCCGCGCGGGCATGGAGTGCGCGGTGCTGATCCCGCAGGGCAAGATCGCGATGGGCAAACTGGCCCAGGCCGTGATGCTCGGCGCCAAGATCATCCAGGTCGAGGGCAACTTCGACGACTGTCTCGAGCTGGCCCGCAAGGTCACCTCCGACTTCCCCGAGGTCGGCCTGGTGAACTCGGTGAACCCGGCGCGCATCGAGGGCCAGAAGACCGCGTCCTTCGAGATCTGCGACGTGCTGGGCAAGGCGCCCGACGTGCACGTGCTGCCGGTGGGCAACGCGGGCAACATCACCGCCTACTGGCGCGGGTACCGCGAGTACCACGCCGACGGTGTCACCTCGGTGCTGCCGCGCATGCTCGGTGTGCAGGCCGCCGGTGCGGCCCCGCTGGTCAACGGCGCGCCCGTGAAGGACCCCGAGACCGTGGCCACCGCCATCCGGATCGGCGCCCCGGCGTCGTGGAACGGGGCGATGGAGGCCAAGGAGCAGTCCGGTGGCGCCTTCCGCGCCGCCACCGACGAGGAGATCCTGGCCGCGTACCGCCTGGTCGCCGCCACCGAGGGTGTCTTCGTGGAGCCCGCCTCGGCCGCGAGCGTGGCTGGTCTGCTGGCCGCCCGCGCCGAGGGCTGGCTGGATTCGGGCCTGACCGTGGTCTGCACCGTGACCGGCAACGGTCTCAAGGACCCCGACAACGCGCTGGCCGGGATGCCCGAGGTCAAGCCGATCGCCGTCGACCCGGTGGCCGTGGCCCACGAACTCGAGCTGGCCTGAGTTGAGCGCGCGCGAGAGCAGGCTGATGACAGCGACCCTGCCCGCCGGTCTCGAAGTGACCGTGCGTGTTCCCGCGTCCACCGCCAACCTCGGCCCCGGATTCGACTGCCTGGGAATGGCATTGGGCCTCTACGACGAGATCGTGGTGCGCACGACCGAATCGGGCCTCGAGATCCGGGTCGAGGGCGAGGGCGCCGACGACGTTCCCTGGGGCCCAACGCATCTGGTGGTGCGCGCGATCGAGCGCGGGCTGGAGTCGCTGGGCGTGTGGGCCGACGGCCTCGACGTGGTGTGCCGCAATGTCATTCCGCACTCGCGCGGGCTCGGCTCCAGCGCCTCGGCCGTGGTGGGTGGCCTGGCCGCGGGCGCGGGCCTGGCCGCGAAGTTCGACCCCGAGCTGCGGCTGGACGCCGACCGGCTGGTGCAGCTGGCCGCGGAGTTCGAGGGACACCCCGACAACGCGGCGGCCAGCGTGCTCGGCGGAATCGTGGTGTCGTGGACCGAGACCGAGGACGCCGACATCACCCGGTCCTACCGGGCCGTGCGCCTGGACCCGGCCGCCGCCCTGCGCCCGGTGGTGCTGATCCCGCAGGAACGCTCCTCGACCGCGCACACCCGCGGGCTGCTGCCCGAGCTGGTGCCGCACGGGGACGCGGCGTTCAACGTCAGCCGCGCGGCGCTGGCCGTGGTGGCCCTGACCGAGCGTCCCGACCTGCTGATGGCGGCCACCACCGACCGGCTGCACCAGACCCAGCGTGCGCCCGCGCTACCGCTGACCACCGCCTGGATCGAGCGGCTGCGCGCCGCGGGTATCCCGGCCACGGTCTCCGGAGCGGGCCCGACCATCCTCGCGCTGACCACCGCGGATTTCCCCGCTGAGCTGCGCGAACAGGCCGAAGCAGACGGTCTGCGGGTCGTCGAGCCCGGGATCGCGGACGGCGTGGCGATCGCCTGACGGCGTGCCTGCCTTGCCGTTGTTCGCAATGGGCAGCTATTCTGTGCAGGTCCGTACATCGTGCGCATCAGACGCCGGTGCTTCATCAGGGCAATCGCTCCCCTTACCACTTTCCTCTGGTGGCGAAGCCTCCGGTCCGGCGGGGCGGGTAGTACGGCACAGGCGTCCTGCTGGACGCGTAATCCGAGCTCGGCATGTGGTGCCGGGTCTACGGAACGAACCCTCGACTCAGCACACGGCATTCGAGGGAAGGAAAGGACTTCCGTGACAGAAACGGACCTGCTCGCGACACCCGGGGTGGATTCCGACCCTACGAACTCGGGCGGCCGCGAAAGTGAATCCGGACAGATTTCGAAAATGAGCGAACACACCGACGTCGCACGATCGGGGCTGACTGGAATGCTGTTGCCGCAGTTGCGCGCACTGGCGGGGGAGCTCGGTATCCGAGGCACCTCAGGCATGCGTAAGGGCGATCTCATCGCCGCCATCAAGGAGAACCAGGCCGGCGCGCCGGCGAAGTCCGAGGCTCCGGCCAAGGCCGAGGCGCCCGCCAAGAGCGAGGCCCCCGCCAAGAGCGCCGCCAAGACCTCGGCCGCCAAGTCGGAGCGCCCCGCGCGTGCCGAGAAGGCCGCGCCCGCCGAGAAGTCGGCCGCCGCGGTCGAGGCCGCGCAGGCTCCGGCCGAGCAGCCCAAGACCGAGCAGCCCAAGCAGGTCGAGGCCGAGGCCAAGACCGAGCAGGCCAAGAGCGAGGCGCCCGCCGAATCCGGCGACGACACCGCGCGCGAGGGCGGCCAGCGTGGCCGTGGCAGGCAGCGTCGTGGTCGTGACCAGGCACGTTCCGGTGGTGGCGAGAACGCCGCGGCCGAGAACCGGGGCGAGGAGACCAAGCAGGCCGACAAGGCCGACAAGCCCGAGGGCGGCGAGCAGGGCGAGCGCCGTCGTGAGCGCGGCGACCGCCAGGGCGGCAACCAGAACCAGAACCAGAACGGCAATCGCGGCTCCCGCGACGACCGTGGCGGGGACGACGAGGAAGGCGGCCGGGGCCGCCGGGGCCGCCGGTTCCGCGAGCGTCGTCGTGGTCGCGACCGCGACGGTGGCGCCGGTGGTGGCGGCGAGGCCCGCGACTTCGAGATCCGCGAGGACGACGTCCTGCAGCCGGTCGCGGGCATCCTCGACGTCCTCGACAACTACGCGTTCGTGCGCACCTCCGGCTACCTGGCCGGACCGAACGACGTGTACGTCTCGATGAACCTGGTCCGCAAGAACGGCCTGCGCCGCGGTGACGCGATCACCGGTGCGGTGCGCGCCCCGCGCGACGGCGAGCAGAGCAACCAGCGCCAGAAGTTCGACCCGCTGGTGCGACTGGACACGGTCAACGGTGGCGAGGTGGACGCGGCCAAGCGCCGCCCCGACTTCACCAAGCTCACCCCGCTGTACCCGAACCAGCGGCTGCGCCTGGAGACCACGCCCAACAAGCTGAGCACCCGCGTGATCGACCTGATCATGCCGATCGGCAAGGGTCAGCGCGCGCTGATCGTCTCCCCGCCCAAGGCGGGTAAGACGACGGTCGTCCAGGACATCGCCAACGCGATCGCGACCAACAACCCCGAGTGCTACCTGATGGTGGTGCTGGTCGACGAGCGTCCCGAAGAAGTCACCGACATGCAGCGTTCGGTGCGCGGTGAGGTCATCGCCTCCACCTTCGACCGGCCGCCCGCCGACCACACCTCGGTCGCCGAGCTCGCCATCGAGCGGGCCAAGCGCCTGGTGGAGATGGGCAAAGACGTTGTGGTGCTGCTGGATTCGATCACCCGATTGGGTCGCGCGTACAACAACTCCTCGCCCGCCTCCGGCCGCATCCTCTCCGGTGGTGTCGACTCGACCGCGCTGTACCCGCCCAAGCGGTTCCTCGGCGCGGCGCGCAATATCGAGAACGGCGGCTCGCTCACCATCATCGCGACCGCGCTGGTGGAAACCGGGTCCACCGGTGACACGGTGATCTTCGAGGAGTTCAAGGGCACCGGCAACGCCGAGCTCAAGCTCGACCGCAAGATCGCCGAGCGCCGGGTGTTCCCCGCGGTCGACGTCAACCTGTCGAGTACCCGCAAGGACGAGCTGCTCATGTCCCCGGACGAGGCCGCGGTGCTGCACAAGCTGCGCCGGGTGCTCTCCGGCCTGGACTCGCATCAGGCCATCGATCTGCTGATCGACCGCCTGAAGAAGTCCAAGAACAACCTGGAATTCCTGATGCAGGTCTCCAAGACCGCACCGGGCGCTCTGGACGAGTGACGAGAAGGCCCCGCTCCGGCGGGGCCTTTTCCGTTCCCGGAACAAATCGGTGGTCGGGGGTGTTTTCGGAGGCAGTGACCAGATCTGGCATACTGGTTCGCTGTGTGTCTGCGCGTTCGCAGACATCCCGCCTAGTCGGTTCCGGTTCACGTATCCCGCGCTCCAGCGGTGTACGACCCGGCGACCATTATCGAGAGGACGCCCATGAAGGCAGGAATCCACCCCACGTATGTCGACACCACCGTCGTGTGTGGTTGCGGCAACACCTTCCAGACTCGCTCCACCAAGGAGTCCGGCCAGATCACCGTCGAGGTCTGCTCGCAGTGCCACCCGTTCTACACCGGCAAGCAGAAGATCCTCGACACCGGCGGTCGCGTCGCTCGCTTCGAGGCGCGCTACGGCAAGCGTGCAGGCAAGAAGGCCGACGCCTCCTAGTTGCCTCTTCCGACGCCCGGTTCTGCTCAGCAGGCCGGGCGTCGGTGGTTTCTGTTCCCGCTCCTCGCTTCGCACTCTTCCGAAGGAACTCTCACCGTGACGCAGCCGTCCGCCATCGACGACATTCTCGCCGAGTACCAGGGCCTGGAGACGCAGCTGGCCGATCCGTCGTTGCACAACGACGCGGGCGCCGCGCGCCGGGTGGGGAAGCGCTTCGCCGAGCTGGCCCCGGTGATGAGCACCTACCGCAAGCTCGAGACGGTGCGCGACGATCTCGAGGCCGCCCGCGAGCTGGCCGCCGACGATTCCGCCTTCGCCGCCGAGGTGCCCGGGCTGGAGTCCCAGCTGGTGGAGCTGGAGCAGACGCTGGCCGACCTGCTGGCCCCGCGCGACCCGCACGACGGCGACGACGTGGTGCTCGAGGTGAAGTCCGGCGAGGGTGGCGAGGAATCGGCGCTGTTCGCCGCCGACCTGGCCCGGATGTACATCCGCTACGCCGAACGCCACGGCTGGAAGGTGGAGACGCTCGACGTCACCTATTCCGACCTGGGCGGCTACAAGGACGCGACGCTGTCGATCAAGAGCCGCGACGCCGCCCGCGACGGCGTGTGGTCGCGCTTCAAGTTCGAAGGTGGCGTGCACCGGGTGCAGCGCGTGCCGGTGACCGAGTCGCAGGGCCGCATCCACACTTCCGCGGCGGGCGTGCTGATCTACCCCGAGCCCGACGAGGTCGAGCAGGTGCAGATCGACGAGACCGACCTGCGCATCGACGTCTACCGGTCCTCCGGCAAGGGTGGCCAGGGCGTCAACACCACCGACTCCGCGGTCCGCATCACCCACCTGCCCTCCGGCATCGTGGTGACCTGCCAGAACGAGCGCTCGCAGCTGCAGAACAAGGCGCGCGCCATGCAGGTGCTGGCGGCCCGGTTGCAGGCGCTGGCCGAGGAGCAGGCCGAGCAGGAGGCCGCCGCCGGGCGCGCGAGCCAGATCCGCACGGTCGACCGCTCCGAACGCATCCGCACCTACAACTTCCCGGAGAACCGGATCGCCGATCACCGCATCGGCTTCAAGGCCCACAACCTCGACGCTGTCCTCGACGGCGACATGGACGCGCTGCTGGACGCGCTCGGCAAGGCCGACCGCGACGCGCGCATGGCCGCCGAGTAGGAGCGAGACCGAGGAGAGGGTGGCGAGCATGCCGGATGACGCGACGACCGAACGTCCGCGCCTGCGTCCCCTGATCGTCGCGGCGGCCGAACGGCTGGCGGCGGCGGGGGTGGGCTCGCCGCTGCCCGACGCGGAGTCCCTCGCGGCGCACGTCCTGGGCACCGACCGGATGCGCCTGGCGATGGTGCCCATGGTCGAGCAGGACCAGGCCGACCGCTTCGAACAGCTCGTCGCCCAGCGGGCCGCGCGAATCCCGTTGCAGCACTTGACCGGAACCGCCGCCATGGGCGAGATCGAGCTGGCCGTCGGCCCCGGGGTCTTCGTGCCGCGCCCGGAGACCGAGCTGCTGTTCGCCTGGGCACTGGCCCAGCTCGAGACGCTGCCGCACGATCACCAGCCGGTGGTGGTCGACCTGTGCACCGGAACCGGCGCCCTGGCGCTTGCCCTCGCGCACGCCCGCCCCGACGCCACCGTGCACGCCGTCGAACTCGAACCCGAGGCCCTGAGCTGGGCTCGCCGCAATGCCGACACCCGCATCGCCGACGGCGACACCCCCATCACCCTGTACGCCGATGACGTCACCGACCCGGACCTGCTCGCCGACCTGTCCGGCCGCGTCGACCTGCTGGTCTCGAACCCGCCCTACATCCCCGACGGCGCCGTCCTGGACCCCGAGGTCGCCGACCACGACCCGCACCGCGCCCTGTTCGGCGGCCCGGACGGCCTCGACGTCATCCGCGCGATGGTCCCCACCATCGCCCGCCTGCTGCGTCCCGGCGGTGCCACCGGCATCGAACACGACGACACCAACGGCGCGGGCGTCGCGACCCTGCTGCGCGCGCACGATTTCACCGCCGTCGCCGAGCATCCCGACCTGGCGGGCAAGCCCCGCTTCGTCGTCGCCACGCGGCCCGGCAAACTCTGAGCGTCGGCCGAACCCGGTGGTCATCCGGCCGCCCGGTGCGCGCGTATTTCCCGAGCGCCATCCGAGCCACCTTCGCGCGCCGGAACACCGGTCATCCGGCGGGTTCGCGCAAAAGTCCCCGGCTCCAGCACCCCGAGCCCGGCAGCTAAACTCTCCCGCGCACCCAACGACCGGAAAAAATTCCCGGAGAGGCGGAACACCATGAGCGTCTTCGACTGTGCGGATGCGGGGTCTCGGACTGCGGGGATCGCGGCCGCGACCAGCTCGCTCAAGTCCGGACGGCTCGTCGTGATGCCGACCGACACCGTGTACGGCCTGGCCGCCGACGCGTTCGACTCCTCGGCCGTCGCCGACCTGCTGGCCGCCAAGCGGCGCGGGCGCGACATGCCGGTTCCGGTGCTCGTCGGGTCCTGGCACACCATCGACGGCCTGGTGTTCTCGGTGCGCCCGCAGGCCCGTGACCTGATCCGCGCCTTCTGGCCGGGTGCGCTGAGCCTGGTGGTGCAGGCCGCCCCGTCGCTGGCCTGGGACCTGGGTGACACCCGGGGCACAGTGATGCTGCGCATGCCGCTGCACCCGGTCGCGCTGGAGTTGCTGCGCGAGGTCGGCCCGCTGGCGGTGTCGAGCGCGAACGTCTCGGGGCAGCCGCCCGCCAGCACGGTCGAGCAGGCGCGCGAGCAGCTCGGCTCGCTGGCCAGCGTGTACCTCGACGGCGGCCCGGCCACCCACGCCGTGCCCTCCACCATCGTCGACCTGACCGCCGACCAGCCGCGGGTGCTGCGCGAGGGCGCGGTGCCGATCACCGAGATCGCCGAAGTGCTCGGGATGCAGCCCGAGGCGTTGACCAGCCCGGCGCAACGGTGATCGCCGGCCCGCGATGAGCTCTGTTGTTCCGCTGCGTGAGCTGCTGCTCGTGCTGCTCGTCTCGGCGACGGTGACCTTTCTGGCCACCGGCGGTGTCCGCGTTCTAGCCATCGGTTTCGGCGCCGTCGCGGTGCCGCGTGAGCGTGATGTGCACGTGAAACCGATACCGCGGATGGGTGGCCTCGGCATGTATATCGGGGTGGTGGCCGCGATACTCTTCGCGCATCAGCTACCTGCGCTGCGTCTCGGCTTCGACTACGCGCCGCCCGACATCCCAGCGGTGCTCGTGGCCGCGACGATTATCGTGGTGGTGGGCATCATCGACGATCGGTGGGGTCTGGACGCGCTGACGAAGTTCGTCGGGCAGGTGACTGCCGCCGGTGTCATGGCTGTCATGGGATTGAGCTGGTACGTGATCTATGACCCGTTCAACGACAGTACCGTGGTGCTCGATACGTTGCTCGGCGGCCTGGTGACCGTCGGCATCACCGTCACCCTCGTCAACGCGATGAATTTCGTGGACGGACTCGACGGCCTGGCCGCCGGGCTCGGTTTGATCTGCGCGGTGGCGGTTTTCGCGTTCTCCATCGGTTTGCTCTACGACCAGGGCGGCTCGGTGGACACCTATCCGCCCGCGTTGCTGGCCGCCGCGCTGGCCGGTGCCTGCCTCGGATTTCTTCCGCACAATTTCTCACCGGCCCGAATATTCATGGGCGACACCGGCTCGATGATGATCGGTTTGATGCTGGCGGCGGTATCCACCGGCGCCTCCGGCCGAATTCCGCTGCAGGGCTACGGCCCGCGCGACATTGTGGGTTTGCTCTCGCCGCTGTTGCTGGTCGGCGCGGTGATGTTCATTCCGGTGCTCGATCTTCTGCTCGCGATCGTGCGCCGGGTGCGCGCCGGCGTGAGTTTCTCCACACCGGACAAAATGCATCTTCATCACCGATTGCTGCAGATCGGACATTCTCAGCGCCGCGTGGTTCTGCTGATCTATTTGTGGGTCGGCGTGCTGGCCTTCGGCGCGGTGGGTACCTCACTGATGGACCGGCGGCTGGTGGTGTTGCTGGTGGCGGGCGGATTGGTGTTCGCGCTGGTAGTGACCGCGATCCCGTCCATGCGCCGGGTGGAGTCGGCCAACCGGTGAGCCGCGGCCGCAAGGTAAAGTGCGGGCCGTGAGCTTTACACCGGAAACCGTGCCCGGCCCCGACGCCCCGCTGCGCGCCGCGCTGCGCTACGGCCTGATCGGCCTGGGCGTCCTCGTGGTCGCCTCGGTGGTGATCGCCACCCTCGTGGCCGGGACGCCCGGCCTCTGGGGCGCCCTGCTGGGCTCCGCGATCGGCGGTGGGTTCATCCTCACCACCGTGGTCGCGGTGCTGCTCGGCAGCAAGCTGCCGCCGAGTACGGCGGGCCTGGTCATGCTGGTCAGCTGGGTCGGCAAGCTGCTGGTGGCGCTGGTCGTGGTCGGCATCCTGAACCAGTTCGACTTCTACAGCAGGCCCGCGCTGTTCTTCACCGTGGTGGGCGCGCTGCTGGTGGTCCTGGGCGCGGAGACGTATGGCGTTGTGAGCGTGAAGGTTCCGTATGTCACGACACGCGCGGGAGACGACGAAACGGCTTCCGAGCAGGAATAATCCCACCCAGCTACACAACGTCGTAGATAGCTTGGTAAAGTGTTGGTAAGCAAGCACCCAAGCTGGAGGCGCCGCCCGGGAGGACTCGGGGCATCGCCTCGGGTTACCAGGGGGGATCGCCCAGATCCTGCCCGGTGCCGCTATGCTTACTGCCGATCCGGGTGGAATGTGCCCGGTTGAAGCATGTCGACGATGTCGCCGACGCCCGAACAGCAGCGATATGGGTTACACCGTATGAGCAGCTGTCGAATTTCGAGCCGACCAGAGTCGACCCCATTGATCGTCAATGTCCGATCGAACCGCGGGAATGACCGTCGTACCCGCGGCCCGAACACGGGAGAGAACGCTGAGCGTCATCACTTTGGCGGCGGGCGAGTTCCACGCGCCATCGCTGTCCGACTTCTTCCCTCCAGCAGTGCTGTTCGAGGGTACGCCGTTCGAACTCGATCGCCTGATGCTGATCCGGCTGCTGATGACCGCCGTTGTGGTGATCGTCTTCGCGCTGGCTTTCCGCTCGCCGAAGATCGTCCCGCGCGGCCTGCAGAACGTGATGGAAACCGCCGTGGTTTTCGTCAAGGAGCAGATCTGCGACGAGGTCCTCGGCAAGGAAACCGGTAAGAGGTTCTTCCCGCTGATCGCGACGATCTTCTTCACGGTGCTGTTCCTGAACTTCTCCAGTGTGGTGCCGTTCCTGAACATCTCCTCGAACGCGCGCGTCGGCATGCCGCTGGTGCTCGCGGCGATCGCCTATATCGCGTTCAACTACGTCGGTATCCGCAAGTACGGCTTCTTCAAGTACGTGCGCTCGTCCATCGTGGTTCCCGATGTGCCGCCGGCCCTGCACCTGCTGCTGATCCCGATCGAGTTCGTCTCGACCTTCATCCTGCGGCCCTTCACGCTCACCGTGCGACTCATGGCCAACATGCTCGCGGGCCACATCATGCTGGTGCTGTTCTTCAGCGCCACCTGGTTCTTCCTCTTCGATGCCACCGCGTGGATGAAGGTCTTCTCGCCCTTCTCACTGCTCGCGGGCATCGGCTTCACGCTGTTCGAACTGTTGGTCATCTTCCTGCAGGCGTACGTGTTCGCCCTGCTGACCGCGGTGTACATCAGCCTCGCTCAGCACGCTGCCGACCACTGACCTGTCTCCACACCAGTACTGCCAAACCTGCTACACACGCCGACCGGCGGGTGAGCAACAGAAAGGGAAAGAAGACTCATGAGCCTCGCTTACCTGGCCCAGGAAGCCGCGAACACCGAGAGCACCTTCAAGGGCTTCGGCGCCATCGGCTACGGTCTCGCCGCGATCGGCCCCGGCATCGGCGTGGGTATCGTCGTCGGTAAGGCCATCGAGGGCTTCTCGCGTCAGCCCGAGCTGGCCGGCCAGATCCGTACCAACATGTTCCTCGGTATCGCGTTCACCGAGGCCCTGGCGCTGATCGGCCTCGTCGCCGGCTTCATCTTCTGATTCCGATGCGCGAACTCATCACGCTCGCTGCCGAAGGGGGAGAGGATGTGAATCCTCTCATCCCCGAAACGTACGACATCGTCTGGTCGATCGTCTGCGTCGCCATCATCGGTCTGCTGTTCTGGAAGTACGTGATCCCGCGTGTGACCAAGACCCTCGATGAGCGTGCCGACAAGATCGAAGGCGGTATCGCCAGGGCCGAAGCCGCCCAGGAAGAAGCACAGCAGACGCTGCAGCAGTACCAGCAGCAGCTGGCCGACGCCCGGCTCGAGGCCGCGAAAATCCGCGAGGATGCTCGCACCCAGGGTCAGCAGATCCTCGCGCAGATGCGCACGGATGCCCAGGCCGAAAGCGACCGTATCGTCGCCGCCGGTCACTCCCAGCTGGAAGCCCAGCGCCAGCAGATCCTGACCGAGCTGCGTTCCGAGGTCGGCCGTACGGCCGTCGACCTGGCCGAGAAGATCATCGGTCAGTCGGTCTCGGACGAGGCCAAGCAGGCGGCGTCGATCGACAAGTTCCTCAGCGAACTCGACGACACCGACGCCATCGGGGTCGGAAGGTAACGACGCGAAAGTGAGAAGCATGTACGCAGCGAGCCGCGAGGCCAGCTCCCGGTCCCGGGAGGCGCTTCGGGCCGCTCTGACCGGAAGCGAAACTGTTGCGGCCACGACGGGGTCGGAACTGTTCGCCGTTGTCGCCGTGCTGGACGACCAGCGTTCGCTGCGTGTGGCGCTCGCGGACGTGTCGGTGCCGGGTTCGGCGCGCGCTGAACTCAGTGAGCGGATCTTCGGCGGCAAGGTCAGCGCTGCCACGCAGGCAGTGCTGACCACCGCGGTGGCGCAGAACTGGTCGCGCACCCGTGATCTGGTCGACACCCTGGTACTGCTCGGGCAGGAGGCGCTGCTGGAATCGGCCGCCGACGCGGGCAGGCTGGACGCGGTGGAGGACGAGCTGTTCCGGCTCGGCCGCATCATCGCCGACAACCCGCAGCTGGAGCAGGCCCTGTCCGATCAGAGCCAGCCCGCCTCGGCGCGGCGCGACCTGATCACCCGGCTGCTGACCGGCAAGGCCGAGCCGATCACCCTGACGCTGGCCGAGCAGGCGGTCACCCGGCTGCGGACCAACAACATCGGCGTCGCCTTCGGCGCCCTGTCCGATCTGGCGGCGGCCCGTCGTGACCAGATCGTCGCCCACGCGCACGCCGCGGTCGAGCTGACCGATCAGCAGAAGGGCAAGCTCGCCGCTTCCCTGCAGCGGATCTACGGCAAGGCGGTCACCGTGCACGTGCAGGTCGACCCGACGCTGCTGAGCGGCGTCGTCGTGCGCGTCGGAGACGACGTCATCGACGGCAGCGCCACCGGCCGACTGGAGAAGCTGCGCCGGGCACTGTCCTAGCCAGCAGCTCAACTCCAACCCCCGACATTCGAGACCACAGCGAGAGCAGGAACAACATGGCGGAGCTGACGATCTCCTCCGACGAGATCCGTAGCGCGATCGAGAGCTACACCCAGAGCTACACCCCGGAAACCTCCATCGAAGAAGTCGGCACCGTGACCGACACCGGTGACGGCATCGCGCACGTCAGCGGTCTGCCTTCGGCGATGGCCAACGAGCTGCTCGAGTTCCCGGGCGGCGTCCTGGGCGTCGCGCTGAACCTCGAGGACACCGAGATCGGTGCCGTCATCCTCGGCGAGTACGCCTCGCTGGAAGAGGGCCAGCAGGTCCGTCGCACCGGCGACGTGCTGTCGGTTCCCGTCGGCGACAAGTTCCTCGGTCGCGTCGTCAACCCGCTCGGCCAGCCGATCGACGGCCTGGGCGAGATCGAGGCCGACGACCGCCGCGTGCTCGAGCTGCAGGCCGCGACCGTGCTGGAGCGTCAGCCGGTCGAGGAGCCGCTGGCCACCGGTATCACCGCGATCGACGCGCTGACCGCCATCGGCCGCGGCCAGCGTCAGCTGATCATCGGCGACCGCAAGACCGGCAAGACCGCCGTCGCCGTCGACGCGATCCTGAACCAGAAGGCGAACTGGGAGACCGGCGACCCGACCAAGCAGGTCCGCTGCATCTACGTCGCGATCGGCCAGAAGGGCTCCACCATCGCGGGCGTCAAGACCGCGCTCGAGGAGCACGGCGCGATGGAGTACACCACCATCGTCGCGGCCCCGGCCTCCGACTCCGCCGGCTTCAAGTGGCTGGCCCCCTACACCGGTTCGGCCATCGGCCAGCACTGGATGTACCAGGGCAAGCACGTCCTGATCGTGTTCGACGACCTGACCAAGCAGGCCGAGGCCTACCGCGCCATCTCGCTGCTGCTGCGCCGCCCGCCGGGCCGCGAGGCGTACCCGGGTGACGTCTTCTACCTGCACTCCCGTCTGCTGGAGCGTTGCGCCAAGCTGTCCGACGAGATGGGCGCTGGCTCGATGACCGGTCTGCCGATCATCGAGACCAAGGCCAACGACGTCTCGGCGTTCATCCCGACCAACGTCATCTCCATCACCGACGGCCAGGTCTTCCTCGAGTCCGACCTGTTCAACAAGGGTGTCCGCCCGGCGATCAACGTCGGTACCTCGGTCTCCCGTGTCGGTGGCGCCGCCCAGACCAAGGCCATGAAGAAGGTCGCCGGTTCGCTGCGTCTGGAAATGGCCCAGTACCGCGAGCTGGAGGCGTTCTCCGCCTTCGCCTCCGACCTGGACGCCGCCTCGCTGGCCCAGCTCGAGCGCGGTGCCCGCTGGGTGGAGCTGCTCAAGCAGAACCAGTACTCCCCGGTCGCCGTCGAGGATCAGGTCGTCTCGATCTACCTGGTCGACGCCGGTTACTACGACTCGGTGCCGGTCGGCGACGTGCGTCGCTTCACCGCCGAGCTGCTCGAGTACCTGCACAGCTCGACCCAGTCGTCCTTCGACGCCCTCGAGGGTGGCCGCAAGCCGCTCGACGGTGAGGCCGCCGACGCGATCAAGTCCGAGACCGACAAGTTCAAGCAGGGCTTCCTGGCTTCCGACGGCAGCCGCGTCGTGAACGAGGCCGCCGCGGGCGACCTGGAGCACGAAGAGGTCGAGTCGCTGTCGGTCACCCGCAAGCACGTCGAGAAGTAAGCCGGGTCAGCACTGATGTCGGCAAATTCCGATCTGACGAATGAGGGGAGTGTGACCCGCTAGTGGCTAGTTTGCGCGAATTGCGCTCCCGTATTCGTGGTGTGAATTCGATCAAGAAGATCACCAAGGCCCAGGAACTGATCGCGACCTCGCGAATCTCCAAGGCCCAGGCCAGGGTCGCGGCCGCCAAGCCGTACGCCGAGGAGATCACCAAGGTCCTCGGCGAGCTGGCGAGCGCGTCGAAGAACCTGGCGCACCCGCTGCTCAACGAGCGTCCGAACCCGAAGCGCGCCGCCGTCCTGGTGATCACCAGTGACAGCGGCATGTGCGGTGGCTACAACTCCAACGTGCTCAAGCGCGCCGAGGAGCTCATGACCACCCTGCGTGGCGACGGCAAGGAGCCGGTGCTGTACGTGATGGGCAACAAGGGCCTCACGTACTACAAGTTCCGTAACCGCCCGTTCCAGGCGTCGTGGACCGGCTTCTCGCAGCAGCCGAAGTACACCGATGCGTCGGCCGCGTGCGGCCACCTGGTCGAGGCCTTCATGGCCGGGTCCGACGGCGAGGTCCCCTCGCTCGACGGCACCGGAACCATCGCGGGCGTCGACGAGCTGCACATCGTGTACACCAAGTTCGTCTCGATGCTGACCCAGAACCCGGAGGTGCGCCGCTTGGCGCCGATCCAGGTCAGCTTCGTCGACGAGAAGTTCGATCTCGGCGACGACATGCTGTCGGACTCGCCGAACGTGGTGGCCACGGCGCAGTACGAGTTCGAGCCGGACGCCGATGTGCTGCTGGGCGCACTGCTGCCCAAGTACATCAACACGCGTATCTACTCATCGTTGCTCGAGGCAGCGGCATCCGAGTCCGCGGCTCGGCGCACCGCAATGAAGGCCGCGACCGACAACGCCAACGAGCTGGCCAGTGTGCTCCAGCGCGAGGCGAACTCGGTGCGTCAGGCCCAGATCACGCAGGAAATCAGCGAAATCGTCGGCGGCGTGAACGCGCTGGCGTCGAGCTCGGACCGCGACTAGAAGCGCAGGAAGAGAACCAATCTAATGACCGCAGCTGTCACTCAGGACAACGCAGCCAAGGCGGGCGCAACCGCCGGCCGCGTCGTCCGTGTCATCGGCCCCGTCGTGGACGTCGAGTTCCCGCGTGGCGCCATCCCCGAGCTGTTCAACGCTCTCAACGCCGACATCAAGCTCGCGTCGGTGGCCAAGACCCTGACCCTCGAGGTCGCCCAGCACCTCGGTGACAACATCGTGCGCACCATCTCGATGCAGCCCACCGACGGTCTGGTCCGTGGCGCCACCGTCACCGACTCGGGCAAGCCGATCTCGGTGCCCGTCGGCGACATCGTCAAGGGTCACGTGTTCAACGCCCTCGGCGACTGCCTCGACTCGCCCGGCCTCGGCCGCGACGGCGAGCAGTGGGGCATCCACCGCAAGCCCCCGAGCTTCGACCAGCTCGAGGGTAAGACCGAGATGCTCGAGACCGGTGTCAAGGTCATCGACCTGCTGACCCCGTACGTCAAGGGCGGCAAGATCGGTCTGTTCGGTGGTGCCGGTGTCGGCAAGACCGTGCTCATCCAGGAGATGATCACCCGTATCGCTCGCGAGTTCTCCGGCACCTCGGTGTTCGCGGGCGTCGGTGAGCGTACCCGTGAGGGCACCGACCTCCACCTGGAAATGGAAGAGATGGGCGTCCTCCAGGACACCGCCCTCGTCTTCGGCCAGATGGACGAGCCGCCGGGCACGCGTATGCGCGTGGCCCTGTCCGCGCTGACCATGGCGGAGTACTTCCGCGATGTCCAGCACCAGGACGTGCTGCTGTTCATCGACAACATCTTCCGTTTCACCCAGGCGGGTTCCGAGGTCTCGACCCTGCTGGGTCGTATGCCCTCCGCCGTGGGTTACCAGCCGACGCTGGCGGACGAGATGGGTGAGCTCCAGGAGCGCATCACCTCGACCCGTGGTCGCTCGATCACCTCGCTGCAGGCGATCTACGTCCCCGCCGACGACTACACCGACCCGGCCCCGGCGACCACCTTCGCCCACCTGGACGCGACGACCGAGCTCTCCCGCCCGATCTCGCAGAAGGGCATCTACCCGGCCGTCGACCCGCTGACCTCGACCTCGCGCATCCTCGAGGCCTCGATCGTCGGCGAGCGTCACTTCCGCGTGGCCAACGAGGTGAAGCGGATCCTGCAGAAGTACAAGGAACTGCAGGACATCATCGCCATCCTCGGTATGGACGAGCTCTCCGAAGAGGACAAGGTCCTCGTCGGCCGCGCCCGTCGCCTGGAGAAGTTCCTCGGCCAGAACTTCATCGTGGCCGAGAAGTTCACCGGTCAGCCGGGCTCGGTCGTGCCGCTGGAGCAGACCATCGACGACTTCGATCGCGTCTGCAAGGGCGAGTTCGACCACTTCCCGGAGCAGGCGTTCAACTCCTGCGGTGGTCTCGACGACGTCGAGGCGGCCGCGAAGAAGATCGCCGGAAAGTAGTCATCCATGGCGGAAATGACAGTTGATCTGGTCGCGGTCGAACGGAAGCTCTGGTCCGGCCAGGCCAAGTTCGTCAGCGCGCAGACCACCGAGGGTCAGATCGGCATCATGGCGGGCCATGAGCCGCTGCTCGGTCAGCTCGTCGAGGGCGGCACGGTCAAGATCGTGTCGACCGAGGGTGAGACGATCGTCGCCGCGGTGCACGGCGGCTTCTTCTCGGTGACCGCCGATACCGTGCGGGTGCTGGCCGAGTCCGCGGATCTCGCGGGCGAGGTCGACGTCGAGGAGGCCCGCCGGGTGCTCGCCGACAGCAGCGCCACCGAGGTGGAGCTGCGCATCGCGCAGGGCCAGGTGCGCGCGGTGGAGGCCACCGCGACCGCCTGATCGCACGAGCACTACCCACTGCCGGTGGCGGACTTCGGTCCGCCGCCGGCAGTGCTGTCTCCGCCGGGATCCGCGAACCCGGCGAAGGCAGCCGTTTCCGGCGTGATTGAATGTCGGATGGGGGTGTCTTCTGGCACCGGGTAGAGCGAAAGGGCGTACGGCATTGCAGACCGGGATGGTTCTCCTGATCATTCTGGTGCTGACGCTCGTGTTCGTAGCCGGTGCGTCGACCTATCGCCTGGTCATGCTGCGCCGCGGCGGAACGGCCGCGCTGCTGCGGGTACTGCCCGCGCGTGGCGGCCAGGGCTGGCGGCACGGCCTGATCCGCTACGAGGAGGACCGCCTCGTCTTCTTCAAGCTGACCAGCCTGAAATTCGGCCCGGACAGCACGATCCACCGGCAAGGTCTGGAGATCGTCGAACGGCGCGCGCCACAGGGCGACGAGTTCGACATCATGACCGAGGACCTCGTCGTGGTAGCCGTCACCGACCCGCACAACAGTTTCGAGCTCGCGCTCGACCGCGGATCGATGGCGGCTTTTCTGTCCTGGATGGAGTCGCGGCCCTCGGACCGCGCCCGCCGTACCCGAGGAGGCCCGGCATGAGCGGTCAGCGCCCGGAGGAGGCAGCTCGCGTAACCACGCAGGGCGCCCCATCATGCCGATTGGACACAGCGTGAGCGTGCACCTGACCAAGATCTACACCCGCACCGGCGACGACGGGACCACCGGTCTGAGCGATTTCTCCCGGGTGCCCAAGAACGACCCGCGCCTGATCGCCTACGCCGACTGTGACGAGGCCAATGCCGCGCTCGGCGTCGCGGTGGCCCTGGGCGCCCCGGAACCCGCCGTGCTCGCGGTGCTGCGGCAGATCCAGAACGACCTGTTCGACGCGGGCGCCGACCTATCCACCCCGGTCGTCGCCGAGCCGAAGTACCCGCCGCTGCGGATCACCCAGCCCTATATCGACCGCCTCGAGGCGTGGTGCGACGAATTCAACGACGGTCTGGCACCGCTGAATTCGTTCATCCTGCCCGGCGGCACGCCGCTGGCCGCGCTGTTGCACACCGCGCGCACCGTGGTGCGACGCGCCGAGCGCGCCGCCTGGGCCGCCGTCGAGGCGCATCCCGACGACACCAGCGTGCTGCCAGCCAAGTACCTCAATCGCCTCTCGGACCTGCTGTTCATCCTCAGCCGGGCCACTAATCCCGAGGGTGACGTGCTCTGGCAGCCCGGGGGCGGACGCGAGCGCTGAAAGCGATTCGCCGCCGCCGGGATCGGCCGGTTTGGCGTCGGGGGCGTGTCGTGGTCCAACGGTCGATAAGCTGGCGGGGTGAGCGAACGGTTTCTGGTCTCCGGCGGTAATCAGCTCGTCGGCGAGGTCGCGGTCGGCGGCGCGAAGAACAGCGTGCTGAAGCTGATGGCCGCCGCTTTGCTGGCCGAGGGTACGACCACCATCACCAACTGCCCGGACATCCTCGACGTCCCGCTGATGGCCGATGTGCTGCGTGGTCTCGGCTGCGACGTGACCATCTCCGACGACGAGAGCGGCGACCGCTCGGTCTGCACGATCGTCACCCCGCCCGAGCCCAAGTACCACGCCGACTTCCCGGCGGTCACCCAGTTCCGCGCCTCGGTGTGCGTGCTCGGCCCGCTGATGGCGCGCTGTAAGCGCGCGGTCGTCGCGCTGCCGGGCGGCGACGCCATCGGTTCGCGCCCGCTGGACATGCATCAGCAGGGCCTGCGACTGCTCGGCGCCACCAGCGAGATCGAGCACGGCTGCGTGGTGGCCAAGGCCGACGAGCTGCAGGGCGCGCGCATCCGGCTGGACTTCCCGTCCGTCGGCGCGACCGAGAACATCCTGATGGCCGCGGTGCTGGCCGAGGGCGAGACGGTCATCGACAACGCGGCGCGCGAGCCCGACATCGTCGACCTGTGCCAGATGCTGGTGCAGATGGGCGCGCGGATCGAGGGCGCGGGTTCCTCGGTGCTCACCGTGCAGGGCGTCAAGAGCCTCTCGCCGACCACGCACCGGGTGATCGGCGACCGCATCGTCGCCGCCACCTGGGGGATCGCGGCCGCGATGACCACCGGCGACGTGCGCGTCACCGGGGTGAACCCCAAGCACCTGGCGCTGGTGCTGGACAAGCTGCGCGCCGCGGGCGCACGGATCTCCTACGAGCCCAACGGCTTCCGCGTGATCCAGCCGGAGCGCCCGCGCGCGGTGAACTTCGCGACCCTGCCGTTCCCCGGTTTCCCCACCGACCTGCAGCCGATGGCGATCGGCCTGGCCGCCATCGCCGACGGCACCTCGATGATCACCGAGAACGTCTTCGAGGCGCGCTTCCGCTTCGTCGAGGAGATGATCCGCCTCGGCGCCGACGCCCGCACCGACGGTCACCACGCCGTGGTCCGCGGCATCCCGCGCCTGTCCAGCGCGCCGGTCTGGTCCTCCGACATCCGCGCCGGCGCGGGCCTGGTGCTGGCCGGCCTGGTCGCCGACGGCGTCACCGAGGTGCACGACGTCTTCCATATCGACCGCGGCTATCCCAAGTTCGTCGAGCAGATGCAGGCGCTGGGTGGCCGGGTCGAGCGCGTAGGCGCGCCGAAATAGCCTCCTGACCAGGCGATTTGACTTCACGTTAGTCGCCACGTAACTTTATTCGAGTCAGAGCGCCACGGACTCCCACGGAGTCACGATGAGCGCCTGATTGATCATCTAGCCAGACTCACTCCTTCCGAACTTGCTTCGGTCGGGTTGTCTGCGCTAGGTTGGAACAGTTGCCCTGCGGAAGCCCCTACGAAATGTTGCGGGTGGAA
>NZ_JBAGKD010000022.1:0-35222 GCF_037034205.1 Nocardia sp. SSK8 | reverse complement strand
GCGGCGCATATCGATGATGTGGTCGACATGCTCGATATCGACCGGGCACTGCTCGACACACGCGCCACAGCTCGTGCACGACCACAGGACCTCGGGATCGATGACACCGTTGACGTCCTCGCCACCGATCAACGGACGCTCCGCCTCGGCCCGCGCCGCCTCGGAGATCTTGGCCAGCTTCGCCTCGTCGGGCTTGCCGTCGGCGTCGACCAGGCCGATCTCGTCGCCGCCGGGGTCCTTACGGCCACCGGCCAGCAGGTAGGGGGCGGCGGCGTAACCGTGGTCGCGCAGCGACATGATCAGCAGCTTGGGCGAGAGCGGCTTGCCGGTGTTCCAGGCGGGGCACTGCGACTGGCAGCGACCGCACTCGGTGCAGGTGGTGAAGTCCAGCCAGCCCTTCCAGGAGAAGTCCTCCATCCGGCCGACACCGAGGTTGTCGACATCGGGGTCGACGTTCTCCATGTCCAGGACCTTGCCGTTGGACATCATCGGCTTGGCCGCGCCGAGGGCGACGCCGCCGTCGGCCTCACGCTTGAAGTAGATGTTCGGGAAGGCCGAGAACCGGTGCCAGGCCACGCCCCAGGTGATGTTGCGGCCGACGACGAACAGCCAGACCATGCCCGACATCAGCTTGACGAACGCGAAGATCGAGATCAGCGTGACGTTGGCCGGGATGATCTTGGCGATCTGCCCGGTGATCGGGTCGGTCCAGGTGGAGTGGCCGGTCAGCGACAGCACACCGGCCTTCACCAGCACCATGCCGATGCCCTCGGTGAGCACGACCCACTCGACGAAATACGCCGGGCCGAACTTCGAGCCGCTGAAGCGGGACAGCCGCGCGGGCAGGCGCGGGTGGTTCAGCTGACGCAGGATCATCAGCGTCGCGATGCCGACGACGGTGCCGACGCCGAGGATCTCGTCACCGAGATGGAACCACCAGGTCTCGCCGATGAACGGCCACGACCAGGTGGGGTCGAAGGTCTGCCCGTAGGCCATGAACCAGAACTGCGCACCGGCCAGGAAGCCGATCATGACCAGCCAGTGCGCCCAGCCCACGGTGCGGAACTTGTTCATCCGCGTGTGCGCGATGAACTCCACGAGCATGGTCTTGAACCGCGGGAAGAACGGTCGCCAACGGTCCGGCGCGGACTGGCCGATCGTCACGGCCTTTCCGATCTTCCACGCGCCGCTGAGGAACGACGCCCAACACAACAGGCTGAGCAGTGCTCCAATCGTGCCCAACGTGATTGTCAGGGCATTCATGTCGCGACCTTTCTTTAGAGGCAACACGAGGTCATGAGTGAGGAGGACTCACCCAGTTGGCTCGTATCGTAACCGGCGCTAAGTTACCGGCCAGTAACTACCGGTGTCCACCGTAGGATCGGCATTCGTGCTCTGACCTTGTTTACTGGGGCTTGACCTGGAATTTGCCTGTGAGCAATCTCACACAAAAGTTTGCTCCAGGATTTCCACGTCCGCTGGTGAACACCGTAAACCGCGTGTGATCTGCGGTGGAGCTAAGGTCAGGCTTACTAACTCGTTCGAGAATCCTTCTGGTCTCACGGGTTTCGTTCCATTAAGCTGCGGCTGTTCTGTCTGCTGTGCCGGTCTTCACACTGCTCGGGGAGAAGTAAGGGACATCTCACGGATGTCGCTACTTGACGAGTCTCGCGTGTCGCGGATCGCACGCCGCACCACACCTGATGGATTGGAACCTGAATGAACTTCCGTAGGACCACTGCGGCCGCCGCACTGGTTATCGGGGCGATGACCGTGGCTACCGGCGTTTCGCATGCCGAAGAAGCCCCGCAGGACATCAAGTACTCGGTGAAGCTGGTCGACAAGACCGTCGTCGCCACCGTCAAGAACGGCACCGTCGCCCTCGTCGAGCAGGACGGCGAGACGCCGGAGGCGCCCAAGACCCAGATCGCCGAGATCAAGGACAGTCGGGGGGCTGTCGTGGTCTCGCTGCCGATCGCCTTCACCATCAACGGCACCGACATCCCGACCAAGGCCGAGGTCGTCAAGGACTCGACCGTGCTCGAGCTGACCCCGGAGAAGCCGGAGGGTGTCGACGTCACCGCCAGCCAGGTGGGCGTCAACCCGGTCATCAAGGCGGAGTCGATCGCCTCGGTTCAGGAGAACCAGAAGGCCATCAACGACTTCTCCTCGAAGTTCAGCATCGGCACCGCCATCGGCACCTTCGTCGGTTCGGCCATCGGCGCGGTCGTGGGTTGCATCGCGGGCGGCATCGCGGGCGTCGGCTTCTTCTCGATCCCGCTGTGCCTGGGTGGCATCGTGGGTGGCGCGGCCATCGGCGGCGTCATCGGCATGATCGCCATCGGTGGTCCGACCATGATGGTCGCCGGTCTCGAGCTGCTCAATGTCATCCAGGCGCCGGACGGCACCACCGCCTGGGCCGAGAAGCCCAAGGCGATCGCCGACCCGGCTCCCGAGGCCACCCCGGCGAACTGATCGGCTTCGGCCCGAACAGCTTTCCCACGAAGGCCCCGCTCCCCACGGAGCGGGGCCTTCGGCGTTCCCGACCCCCTACCCGACCCTTCCGGACACCGTTTCCGCCCCCTGAACGACCCCGTGCGGACCGAACGACCGCTCGGCCATGACATAACTCCCATCGGCCCGCACGAGCAGCACCGTGCTCGCCCTGGTGCCGTGCAGATCGTGGGCGACGAACCGCGCCGACACCGCCCGCTCGAACTCCGGCGCGATCCCGGTGCGCGGCAGCAGCTCGGCCGCGGCCTCGGTGCGGTCGGCGAGCAGGGCGAAGTAGTCGTCGACGGAATCCGGTGCGGTGGCGATGATGTCGCGCAGCTCGGCCAGTCCGTCGGCCACCTTCGGCCAGACCGGCGGCGCGCCCACCCCGGCCACCTCGAACTCCTGGGGACGGCTGTGCACAACCTCGCCGGGCGCCGAGACCAGATGCGGCCCGTTCGACAGCCCGTGCAGTCCGGGCACGAGCTCGGTGGGCCCGGCGCCGCTGCGATTGGACTGCCACCACAGCGCGTCCGCGTCCCCGGTGAGCAGGTTGTAGCCGAGGTAGCGGCCCGGGTCGATCACGCTCTGATAAGCGCTGGGCGAGTCCGCCGAACGCAGGAAGTCCATCAGCAGCGCGCCGCGGGAGCGGGCGCCGGGGACGTGGTCGCGCGGATCGCGAACATTGGTGACGGTGGCGAAGCGGGCGTCGGCGGGACGGAAACCCAGCCAGGTGCCCGGCGCGTCGGCGCCGAGATCCCGGCCCGCCAGCAGCCCGTCGGGCCACTCGGTCAGCGATTCGGTGGCGCGGGTGTAGAACTCGTCCCGGTTGGCCGCGACGATCAGCCGGTACTCCGGGTGCGCCCGCCAGGCGAGCAGAACCAAACACATGCCACCAGCTTGCCGCAGACGCCGGAAGGGCCGGTAGCGCGCTGCTACCGGCCCTTCCGAGCTGCTCTGTTGCCCGCGGAGACCGCGATCAGTTGGTGCGGACGGCCAGACCCGGGTTGTCCGAGAGGACGACGCTCAGCGGCTGCGCGAACAGCTGCGGCACGTCACCGGTGATCGCGCCGATGATGTTGGGGATCTCGCAGATCGGGTAGTCGGCGACCGACGACGCGCTCGAGATACCCAGCGCCAGGCGACCGGTGACAATGGCGCCACCCGAATCGCCGGGCAGGGCGCAGATGTTGGCCGAGAAGCTCTGGGTCATCTGGCGGTCGCCGACCTGCACGGTCTGGTCGACGCCGTTGATGATGCCGCAGCTGAAGCCGGTGCGCGCACCCGACTTGCAGACCGGCGCGCCGACGACCGGCACCGCGACACCCTCGATCGCGATCGGGGCGTTGCCCGGCACGCGCACCAGGTTGTTCTCGAAGCGCGGGCGGGCGTTGTCGTTGACCGCGATGATCGAGTAGTCCTGCGCGCCCAGCACCGACTTCTGGAAGGTGCCCAGCTGGGCACCGGCGTGGTCGCCGTTGATCTCGTAGACCGCGGCGGCCGAATCGCTGCCCGCGGTGCCGATGTCCGGGTTGCAGTGACCGGCCGAGATGTTGACGACATTGCCCGAGCGGTCGGTGCCGTTGAAGCCCAGCGAGCAGCGCAGCGAGCTGCGGCCGATGATCGAGGCGTAGCCGTCGCCACCGGCCAGCGCGCCGTTGCCGTCACCGGCGACGGGGGTGGCCGTCAGCTCGACGCGCTCGCCCGCCACCGGCGGCGCGGTGACGACCACGCGGGCCGGGTCGATGAAGCTGGGCAGCGGCAGCCCGGCCTGGTCCACGCGCACCGCGATGGCGTTGTTGACGGTGTCGATCACGACACCGCGCACCAGGTTGGCGACCTCCGGCGGCGCGGCGGCCAGCCAGTTCTCGAACGCGGTCTTCTCCCCGCGCAGCATGGACTCGCTCTTGGCGACATTGCGCACCTCGAACCCGGCCGACTCGGCCGCGGCCCTGGCCTCCTCGGCGCCGGGGCCGTGTGAGAGCGCGATCACGGCATTGCCCTGGTCGCTCAGCCAGGAACCGGCGAAGACCTGCGGGAACTGGCGCTGCGCCGTGGTGGCGAACGCGGCCACCTGCTGGGCGGTGTCGGCCCGGCGCAGGTACTCCTCGGGGGAGATCTTCAGGTCGCGGGTGACCGCCTCGATCAGCTGGGCGGGCAGGTCGCCCGCGGGGGCGGGCTGCGCGTCGGCGACTGCCATCGTGGGGCCGAACAGCAGAATCGCCGCGGAGGCGGCGATCACGGATTTGCGAGCTCTTCCCGAGCTGCGCGCGGACGAGGTGCGACCCATACGTGGCAGGAGCATGATCGAACTATATGGGCTCGAGCGGGTTATGCCTACTCGGACCGGGTAAGAGATTTCGCTCACCCGGTCCGGTCGGCGATTCGGGGCGGTCTCAGCCCGCGTTCGGCTTGGTGCGCACCGTGATTCCGCCGATCGCGCCCGCCGCGTCGGCCAGGATCGGCCGGATCGGGATGCCGAGCGAGGCGGTGCCGCCGTAGGGGGCGAGCTGGGTGTTCGCCTCGGCGCAGTTGGGCGCGTCGGCGGCGTTGGAACCGCTGGTGATGCCAAGGGCCAGGGTGCCGGAGACGATCGCGCCGCCACTGTCACCGCCCAGGGTGCAGGCGCTGTTGGCGAAGCCGCGGATCGTCTTGCTGACGCCCTCGGCCGTGAACAGCTGGGTCTCCACGTGATCGGCCGAGACGAAACCGCAGGTGAAGGTGGACGACTGACCGGTCTTGCAGACGGGCGCGCCGGTCACCGGTTCCGCGGTGCCGGTGATGGTGAGGGTGGTGCCCTCCGCGCCGCGCACCCGCGGCTGGTCCATGCCCGCGTTCACCGCGCGCTCGTTGAGCCGGATGACCGAGTAGTCCAGCGCGGCGGGCCCGCCCAGCACCGAGTGGGCGAAGCTGCCGACCTCGGGGCTGTTGGGGATATCGCGCACATTGGGCACGTAGACCGGGGCGCTGCCGCCGTTGTCGATGTTCGGATTGCAGTGGCCCGCCGAGATGTTGAGGGCGCTGCCCGCGTCGTCGGTGGCGTTGAAGCCGAACGAGCACACGTCCACGCCGCGCAGGGTGGTGTCGTGCAGGTCCTTGGTGGCGGTGATGTAGGTGTCGCCGCCCATCGGCCGGTATTCCACCGGACCGCCGCCGCCGGGGGAGAGCACCACCTTGATGGTGGCGATCAGCGTCGGCAGGTTGAGCAGGTGGCCGGTGGGGGTGTTGGCGACATTGAGCACCAGCTGGCTGTTGAGGGTGTCGATCGCGACCGAGCTGATCGGCTCGGAGATCTCGCGCGGCAGGCTCGCGATCCACTGGCTCAGCTGCACCAGCGCGCCCTCCAGCCCGTTGGCCGAGATCGGCGCGAGCTGGGTCTGGTAGCCGTCGGCCGCGGCGAGCTTGCCGGTCTCGGCGTCGGTGACGGCGACGACGGCCTTGCCCTCGGGGGTCAGCCAGGCACCGGCGAAGGTGTCGGGGTTGTCGGCGCGGAAGTCGGCGGCGTATTGGCGCAGCTGCTGCGCGCGGGCGGCGCGGTCGAGGTACTCGACGGGGGTCATGCCCAGGTCACGCGCCAGCGCTGTCACCATGCCCGCGGGTAACGCGTCCGCGGAAAGCTGAAGGGGGGCATCGGGATTCGCCGAAGCGAGACCGGAGCCGAACAGTGGTGCCAGGAGAACAGTCGCGGCGAAACCGGCGGAGGCTGCCTTGACCGCGGCGCGACGCGCCACCAACTTGCGCATGAAATCCCTTCGTCGGCACGAGTGACCTCCGACACTGCCCGCGGCAGTGATGTCGGTCGCGGCATCACTCTAGGGCACGGTCGCGACACCGGCGCGGCAACGTCCGACTAGCGGTCGTAGTCGTAGCCCGGAATCCGCAGCGGCGAGGGCAGAGTGCCCGGCGGGTACTCCTCGAAGGGCAGCAGCGGGCGGGTGGTGCTGCGGCTGGGGGTGGTCGGTTCCGTGGTGGTCGACGGCGCCGGTTCCTCGGTGGTCGTCGTCGGCTCCGGCGGTTCCTCGGTGGTGGTGGCCGGTTCTGGTTCGGCCTCGGGCTCGGTGGTGGCGGGCGCCTGCGGCGCGGTGGTCTCGACGACCGGCGGCGGCAGCGGCGCAGGGGTGGGTGCGACGGTGAGCGATTCCTGGTGCGCGTCGGAGATCGGCGGCGGGGGCACCGGTTCGCCACTCCGCAGCATCAGCGAGACGACGATGCCGCCGAGCAGCAACCCGACCAGCGCGGCGGCCGCGATCAGCAGCGGCGTGCGATTGCGCGCGGGCGACGGGGTGACGGGCACCTCGGCGGGCAGCGCGGCGGGCACGGCCATCGCCTTGGTGGGCAGGGTGGCCACCGGCAGGGCCGCCGAATACGCCTGCGCGCTCGCCGCTGGCCGCTGCAGCGCGGGCATCACATCGGTGACGACCAGCGAGTTCTCGGTGACGATCGGGTCCGGCGGGGTGGCGCCCGCCGGGGTGGCCAGCACCGCGACCAGCGCGGCCTCGGCCGCCGAGGTGACATAGGAGTGCCCGGCCGACATGCCACCCGAGGGCGGGGGCAGCTCGTCCTCACCCAGCAGCGCCACCGACTTCAGGCCCAGATAGTCCAGCGCCTCGCGTACCCCGCGCACGACCTCGGTGGACCAGTGCGCCGGATGGGTCGCGTAGAACTCGGCCGGGCCGCTGAGGTGCTCGGTGGTCTGGTCGATCAGGCAGAACATGGCCGTGGCCAGCAGGTCCTCGGCCCGGTAGGCCTCGCCGCCGTCCACGTCGACACCGGCCGGGTCGCCGATCGCGCGCACGAAACCGCTGATCGAGTGCGAGTGCCCGGAGGGCGCCGGGCCGCCGAGGGCCGCGTCACCGTCATCGGACATGTGCAGTACCGCCTCGCGGACGAGGTGCACCGGCGGACCGTCCTCGGTGACCACCGCGGCGACGCACTCGTCGTCGGCGATGCGCAGGCCGACCCCAGTGGCCATCCGGTATACCTCCCTACCCCGGGCCGGATCACACCAGCAGTGAACCGTGTCCCATCGCGCGGAGCATCGACAATAATTCCGATCGGGATCGCGCGCCTATCCGACGTCGGATTCGCGCGACGTGATGCTCCACCGTCTTCGCGGAAATGTACAGCCGCGCGCCGATCTCCCGGTAGGTCAGCCCGAGCAGCACCAGCTCGGCCACCTCGCGCTCACGCTCGCTGAGCGCCTGCGGTCGCACCAGCGGACGCGGCTCGGCCTGCGACGCGTCGGTGCTGGTCACGGGCTGATCGAGGTGGGCGGGCACGCGCACCGAGTCGGCCAGTTCCCGCAGTGCCGCCCCCACGGCAGGGTCCTCGACAAGGCGGGCGGTGTCCTCGGCGAGGTGCGCGCCGTCATAGGCGTGCCCCCACTCGGCCAGCGCGAGCACCACGCCGCGCACGGCCTCGATGTCGGCTTCGCCACGTCGCACCAGCAGCCACGTACGCCCCGCGTCGGCCAGTACCGCGGCGTGCGCGTCCCCCGCGGCGGCGGCATCCTTCAACGCGTGCGCGTGCGGCAACAACCGCTGCGGCGCGTCCCCCGCGAGCGCCGCCAGCACCCCATACCAATGGAAGCCCACCGCCCACACCGACCCCGAACCCAGCCCCCGCACCAACTCCGCCGCCCCCTCGACCATCCCCTGCACCCGCCCCTCGTCCCGCACCACGATCCCCGCCAGCCAGAGCTCCCCGACCGCCCCCAGACTCAGCAGATCGATATCCACCTTGTCGAAGGCAGGCAGCGCGACCATCCACGCCCGCCGCAATGCCCCCGCGTCCCCACCGCGCCGCGCCAGGCCGACGGCCAGGGCGTGCGCGAGCAGCCGGTCGCGAGGCGACAGGGCGACATGCCCGAGCGAGGCGAGGATCTCCGCCGCCCGCTGCTCGTCGCCGGTAGCGAGGGCGACCCAGGCGGCGAGGATCGCGTGGTGGTGGTCGGTGAGCGCGGTGAGTGGAGGGAGGATCGGGAGCGCACGATCGCGGGAGTTGTCGGTGGAACCGGGGACGTGCGGGTTGCCGGTCGAGTCGTGGGCGACATCGTGGCTGCCTGCGCCACTGGTAGCGCGGTGCTGCTGGTTGTCGGAGGACCCCTCGATGCGCCGGTTGCCGCTGCCGGCGAGTGGCGCGGTACCGGCATCGCGGGTATTCGCCCAGTCAGGAGCGGATCGGCCGGGAGCGTGCGGGTGCTCGTCGGTGGTGCCGGGCCTCGCTACGGTCGGCTCGTCGCCCGCGTGCCAGCCGGTCGCGGCACAGATCGCGGCGGCGGCGCGGGTGGAGTCCCCGGCGCTCAGGTGCAGCAGGGTGGCGACGGTGATCGCGGTGCACGGGCCGCGGCCTCGATCGGTGTGCAGGGCCTGGGTGAGCTCGATGGCGAGCTGGGCTGAAGGCGAGCGGCCTTCGGCGACCGGGCCGTGCGACTCACGACCCCTGGCCGCTTCGGGGTTGACGGAGGGGGCCCCGGTCGAGCTGTGGCCGGGCGAGATTGCCGCTGCATGGTCTGCGTGCCGGGGCTTGGCGGTGGGGTGCTCGGCTGGGATGGGATCGGTGGCGGGCTGACCCGACGGCGAGCGGTCGTCAGTGGCCGGGGTGCGTGGCGCGAGCCCTCCGACTGTGCCGGGGCGGATTGTTTCCGGTCCGACGGAGGAGGCCCCGCCGAGCCGTTCGCCCGGCACGGCCGCGGGGATCCCGGGTGGGTGGGGCGTCAGCAGCCCGGCGGTGTTGTGCGGGCTGTGATCCGGCGAATTCGGCGCGGCATGTTCGGTGTGGCGGGTCGGAGTGGGCTCGGCGGTGGCACGTCCACCTGCGACGGGGGAGCTCGTGGGTGTGACGCCGGGGAGGTGGGTGCCGAGGGAGGTGAGGAGGGTGCGGGCGGTCAGGCGTTGGCTGGCGGTGGATTCGGTGGGGGGCCAGCGATCGGCGTCGGTGGCCGCGTCGGTGGCGGCGGTGGTGTCGCCCGCGAGGGCGAGGACGGTGGTGGCGGTCGCCCAGTCGGCGCCGACGCGGTGGGGGCCGAGCCAGCGGTAGAGGGCGGCCGCGCGGTGGACCGTGCCGCGGCGGGTGAGGACGGTCGCGCAGAGGCGGACGGCGGCGGCGAGGTCGGTGGGGGAGGCGTCGGGGCGGTCGAGGATCGGTTCGGCCAGGCGCAGAGCGGTGTCGTCGTCGCCCGCGGTGGCGGCCGCTTCGGCCCAGGGCAGGGCGATAAGGTGCGGGTCGGCGCCCGCGGCGGCCGCGGCGGCGTAGTAGCGGGCGGCTTCGAGGCGGTTGTGTTCGGCTGCGCGGCAAAGGAATTCGGCCAGACGTTCGTCGCGCACACCGGATTCGGCGAGCAACAGCCCGGTGTGGTCGCGCAGCAACCCGGCGGCGAGCCGGGTATCGAGCAACCGGTGCTGCACCGCCATATAGCGCCGATCGCCGAGCAGCACCCGCAACTGCGGGACGGCCGCGCTCAGCAGCAGATCGGCATCGGTCACCAGCGCGCTGGTCCTGGCGCGCACCAGCAGATCCCGCGCGAGCTGCGGCTCGATCTCGAGCACTTCGGCCAGTTCGCCCGCGTCGAGCCCGGTGCCGGTCGCGGCGACCACGAGCGTGTCGAGCAGGGCCGGATCGGCCCCGGACAGCTGCGATCTGGTCCACACCGCCAGCGCGTCGTCGACGGCGGCGATGCCCTGATCCAGCCGCGCCGCCCCTGCCGCGAGCAGCGCCGCGACCACCCCGCCGGGCACCCCGGCGGTCTCGGCGTGGATGTGCTGGATGATCGGCCGCGGCACGGTGACCCCGAGTTCGCGTGCCAGCGCGGCGATATCGCCGCTGCCAAGCGTCCGCAGCTCCACGGTGCGGCCGTGCCGGGCCACCGTCTCGCACAGCGCCCGTAGCGCGGGCACCTGCGGACGTGGCTGCATCGCGCAGAGGAAAGAACGTGTGCCCGCAGCGATCTCGGCGCTCAACGCGTCGAGCTGCGCGGGCGTCAGCGTATGCAGATCGTCGAGAACCACCACCGCACCACCCGTCGGCGGCACCGGCACACTGCCGATCACCCCGAGCCCGCGCCCCCGCAACCGCTGCCGCGCCGCGTCCAGCAGCACCGACTTACCGGTGCCGGACCGCCCCGACAGCAACAGCACCACCGGCTTCTGCGGTGCGGCATCGATACTGCGCAGGATCTCGCGGGCGTTCGGCAGGCTGTCGAGCGCTATCGGACTCAATTGCCGCCTCCCAGCAGCTCACCGGGCAGCTTCGTGACCCCGCCGACCGTCCCCTCGACGACATCACCGGCACCGTCGATGATCTTGCCGGGGACCTGGCCGAGGTTGGGGTACTGGGGCTGCTGCGGCTGCTGGGGTTGTTGCGGAGCGGGCGTAGGCGAGGTGGTCGGCGGTGGAGACTGGACCGGAGGAGCCGGTGTGGGCGAATTCTCCGGCGCGGGAGCCTGTTCGGGCGCGGGCGCCTGCGGCGACGCGGGCTGCGGCTCGCTGCCCTGGGAGCCGCCCTGCGGCGGGTTGCCCTGGGTTCCGCCCTGCGGTGCGCCCCCCTGCGGCGCACCTGCCTGCGTGCCACCGGACGCCTCGGTGGTGTTGGGCGCCACCGCATTCTGCGTTGTCTCCGGTGTCGCGGCCGGGGTGACGGTCCCCGGAATCGGCTGCCCGCTGGCATCGAGTAGCGGCGCACCAGGAACCGGCTTACCGTCCGCGTCCAGCGTCGGCGTCCCGAGCACCGTCCTGCCCTCGGCATCGATCGCCGCGATGGGCGTCACCGCGTTGGTGACCGGTGCGCCGGTACTCGTGGCCGCGGCATCGGCAGGGGTGGACGACGGCGTACTCGACATGAATTGCGGTGCCACAGCCAGTGTTCCGGCCGCCAGCGCACCGAAGGCGACGAACGCGGCGGCCACCACGGCCAACCGCTTGCCGGACTTGCGCGGCGCCGAGTCGTCGGCATCGGGCAGATCCGCATCGGTGAACAGCGTCTTGCCGGTCGCCCCGCCGACATGCGCATCGATCGACGGCCTCGCAGGACCGGAACCCGTCCCGCCAGAGGAAGATCCGCTCAGAGAGGCGACGGCCGACTCGGTCGAGACATCGGCCTCCGGGCTCGTGCCCGAAACCGCCTCCTCGGCAACCACTCCCGCCATCGGAAGCTCACCGGAATGCGTCGCCTGCTCGGTATACGCCGAATACGCCAACGCCCCCGAAGACACCGCCCCGAACGAAGACTCCACCGCCAGCAGATCAGCCGCCAGCTCCGCCGCCCCCGCCGCGCTCGCCGTCGCCGGATCGGAGCACGCCACCACCGGCAACCCGAACTCCGCCGAAACCAATTCGGCGACAAGCGGAATCGCCCCACCGCCACCGGTCAGCAGCACCGCCCGCACGTCACCGAACTCGATCCCCGCCTGCCGCACCGCCTGCCGGACCAGCTCGAGCGAATCCCGCAGATCCGCCCGCACTACCTCCTCGAACTCGCTGCGCACGATCCGCACCGGCCCGCCCGTGCCCAGCGCGCCCACCGGCACCACCGTCGCGGTGTCGAGCGAGAGTTCCTCCTTGGCGATCCGCGACCGCTCGCGCAGCAAGGCCAGCTCGGCCTCCACCGCCGGATCGAAGGGATCGAACTCGGCGTCACCGAGCGCGTGCGCGAGCACATAGCGCATTGTCAGCAAATCGAATTCGGCGCCGGACACGGTGTCGCTGTGCACAGGAGTGCCCAGCAGTCCCGACTGTTCGCCGGTGCGTACCACCGAGACGGTGAGCCCGCTCGCGCCGAGGTCGTAGACCACAAGGGCGCCGTCGTCGAGCAATCCGCGCTCGATCTCGTAGCGGCGTACCACCGCCAGCGGCTCCGGGATCAGCACCGTGTCACCGGCGCCCGACGCGTCGAGCGCGTCCTGCACGGCGCGCACCTGGTCGTCTGCCCACCAGCCCGGGTGGCAGGCGATCACCGTGAGGTTCGCACCGGTCTCGGTCGCGATATCGGTGATCAACCGGGTTGTCGCGGCGGCGACGAGGTCGGCGGCGGCATGACCGGACCCGTCGTCGGCCAGCATCGGCACCGGGTCGCCGACGCGCGCGAGGAACCCGTCCACGACCTGTCCCGGCGCCACCTCCACCGCCGAAGGGCGCTGGATCACCGCCACCGGCACACCACCGTCGGCCGCCGTCGCGACGGCCACCGAACGGGACGCGCCGACGGCGATACCAAGCGGAAGACGTTCAGTCATAAAAACCTCTTGCGGATGCGAAAGCGGCGGACACCATCGAGCGAACTATCCCGATAGTCGGTTGCTGCCCGAAAGCTGTTACGCACGGCCGACAACTGGACGATTGATCACCACGCTCTCGGGTGAGTGTCGGCCGAGAAGCCGCCGCCACCAGAGCGTGATGATCATCCGTCCAGGATGGTTCGGTCGGCGTGGCCGGGGCGGTCCGTCGGTAGGGTGTCCGCGTGAATTACCCCGCGCACGCGTATTCGGCAGGCCCGCTCGCCGAGGCTCAGCAGCTGGTGACGAGTGCCGCGCGGGAGTTGGGTGGGGACCCGGGTGCGCGGGCCCTGCTCGACGAGTGCGACGCGCGGTTGCGTCAGCCGTTGCGGGTAGCCCTTGCGGGGTCGATCAAGGCGGGCAAATCGACGCTGCTCAACGCCCTGGTCGGCCAGAGCATCGCCCCCACCGACGCGACCGAATGCACCCGCGTGGTCACCTGGTACCGCACCGGCGCCACCCCGACCGTCACCGCCTTCGCCGCCGACGGCGCCGCCGCCAATGTCACCCTGCGCCGCGGCGCGGGCGCCCACGGCCTCACCTTCGCACTCGACGACCTGCGCTGGACCCCCACGGGCCCGCACGCCGTCGACCACCTGGAAGTGCGCTGGCCCACCCCCGCCCTCGCGCGCACCACCATCATCGACACCCCCGGCACCTCCTCCCTCTCCCGCGAGGTCTCCGAACGCACCCTGCGCCTACTCACCCCCGCCGACCTCGACGCCGACGCGGTCTCGGTGCCCGGCGCCGATGCCGTCGTCTACCTGCTGCGCCGCCTCGACGCCGCTGACCTGCACTTTCTCGAGCAGGTCGGTTCCGGTGGGCCGACGGGTCCGCTCGGCGTGGTCGGGGTGGTCTCGCGCGCCGACGAGATCAGTGCGGGCCGCATCGACGCGCTGCACTCCGCCCGGCAGGTGGCGGCCCGCTTCGCCACCGAGCTAGAGCGCACCGGGTTGTGCCAGGCGGTCATCCCCGTGGCGGGCCTGCTCGCCTTCGCCGCCGCCACCCTCACCCAGCCCGAATATCTCGCCTTCGCCGCCCTGGCCGCGCTCCCCGCCGACACCATCGAACTCGCCCTGCTCTCCGCCGACCGCTTCGCCCGCCCCGACCTCGACCTGCCGGTCCCCGCGCCGATGCGCGCCCAGCTGCTCGACCGCTTCGGCATGTTCGGCGTGCGCATGGCCACCGAACTCGTCCGCACCGGCATCCGCGACGCCGCCACCCTGGCCGCCGAACTCGCCGCCCGCAGCGGCATCGACGAACTGCGCACCGTCCTCGACGTGCAGTTCGGTCAGCGCGCCGAGCAGCTCAAGGCCCACTCCGCCCTCACCACCCTCGACCGCGTGCTCACCGCCCACCCCGGCACCCGCGCCGACCAGCTGCTCCCGCGTGTGCGCACCCTGCTCGCCGATGTGCACGGTTTCGCCGAACTGCGATTGCTCGGCCGCCTGCGCACCGACGAATTACCGCTGCCCGCAGCCGATCTGGCCGAATTGTTCCGTCTGATCGGTGGCGCGGGCGTCGCGGTGCACGTGCGCCTCGGCCTGCCCGCCGACACCGATCCGGCCACGCTGCGGGCCCACGCGACCGACGCCGCGCGCCGCTGGCGCACCCGCTCCCGGCACCCACTGATCGACCAGGTCACCGCCGCCGCGTGCCTGACCGCGGTGCGCAGCGCCGAGGGAGCACTCAGCCAGTTATCGCCCTCCCCGTAACGAAACCGTCGCGGATCGGGACAAGCTTTTCGAACACTCGCATGGCCACGCGTGACAAGCATCCCCGACAGACGAGTACGGATCCGGCGCATTAGCCCCGATCTGGAGGAGCTGACCCCGAATGACCCCCACCGCGATCCTCGAGTTCATCCTGAACCTCTTGCGCGACCCCGAGGCCGCAGCAAACTATTGCAAGGCCCCCGTCCAGGTCCTCTGCGACGCCGACTTGCCTGTCACCCCCGCCGAAATCGCCACCCTGGCCCCCACCATCTGCCAATCCCACAACCTCGACACCGCCCCCCTCCAACCCATCATCGCCGCCGCCTCCACCACAGCCGCCACCATCACCGCGGCCACCACCACCGCCCTCGGCACCGAAGCAGACATCGACCTCGGCCTCACCACCGAAACAACCGCCGCCGCCGACCTGGCCACCGACCTGGGCCTCGGCGCGGGCATTGGCGCAGGCCTCGATCTCGGCGCGGACCTGGCCGCCGATCTCGGCGCGGGCCTCGGCCTAGGTGCCGATCTGGCCGCTGATCTCGGTGCGGGCCTCGATCTCGCCGCCGATCTGGGCGCTGATCTCGGCGCGGGCCTCGACCTCGCCGCCGATCTGGCCGCTGATCTCGGTGCGGGCCTCGATCTCGGTGCCGACCTGGGCGCTGATCTCGGTGCGGGCCTCGACCTCGGTGCCGACCTTGCCGCTGATCTGGGACTGGGCCTGGGCACAACCGTAGGTGCCATCGCCGACCTCGGCGCGTCCGCCGCTGCCGACCTTGGCCTCGGCCTGGGCGCGGGCCTCGGCGCGGCTGCTGGCGCCGCCGCCGACCTGACCACCGGCCTCGGTCTGGCCACCGATCTCGGCGCCGATCTGAGCGCGGGCTTGGGTGCAGGCGTCGGCGCGACTGTGGGTGCGATCGCCGATCTCGGCGCGTCCGCCGCTGCCGACCTTGGCCTCGGCCTGGGCGCGGGCCTCGGCGCGGCTGCTGGCGCCACCACCGACCTGACCACCGACCTCGGTCTGGCCACCGATCTCGGCGCCGACCTGAGCGCGGGCTTGGGCGCAGGCGTCGGCGCGACTGTGGGTGCGATCACCGACCTCGGCGCGTCCGCCGCTGCCGACCTTGGCCTCGGCCTGGGCGCGGGCGTCGGCGCGGCTGCTGGCGCTGCCGCCGACCTGACTGTCGGCCTCGGCCTGGGCACCGATCTGAGCGCGGGCTTGGGCGCAGGCGTCGGCGCGACTGTGGGTGCGATCACCGACCTCGGCGCGTCAGCCGCCGCCGACCTGGGCCTCGGCCTCGGCCTCGGCCTCGGCCTCGGCGCGAGCGTCGACGGGACTGCTGGCGCAGCCACCGATCTGACTGCAGACCTCGCCGCCGACCTGAACCTGGGCGCAGGCATCGACTCGACCGTCGGTACGGTCGCCGACCTCGGCGCCTCCACCGCCGCCGACCTCAGCGCAGGCCTCGATACGACAGTCGGCGCGGCCGCTGGCATCGGTGCCGAAGTCGGCGCGAACCTCGGCACGAGCACTGACCTGGCGGCCGACGCGGACCTCGGGCTGGGCGCGATTGCCGACCTCGGTGTTTCCACCGCCGCAGATCTGGGAGCAGACCTCGGTCGGGCTGCTGACCTCAGTACCTCTGCTGCTGCCGATTTGGGTGTCGGCCTCGGCGCCGCTGCCGACCTCGGTACCTCTGCGGCCGCGGAGATGGGCCTCGGCATCGACTCCGCCCTCGGCGCCACCGCGGGTGGAACTGTCGGCGCCGCAGTGGATCTCGGCGCATCGACTGCCGCAGACCTGGGTGGCATGCTGAACTCGAACCTCTCCGGCGCGACGGATTTCGGTGCTGAACTCGGCGGTTCGCTGGCTGGCGCAACCGATCTGGGCGCGGGTATCTCCGGGACGCTCGGCGGTGCGGCGGATCTGGGTGCGGATGTCTCCGGGGCGCTCGGTGGGGCGGCGGATCTGGGGGCGGATGTCTCCGGGGCGCTCGGTGGGGCAGCGGGACTCGGTGGAGCGCTGTCCGGCGTCGCGGGCCTGGAGACCTCGTTGAGCGGTGCGGCTGATGCCGCAGCTGGGCTCGGTGCCGGTGTTTCCGGTGTGGGTGATGCGGCTGCGGTGGTTGGTGCCGGGTTGGGCTGGGGGCTCGGTGCGGCCGCTGGGGCGGTGGCGGGGGCTGATGCGGCGGCTTCCGGGATTGTGGAAGCTGGGGGTGGGCTGGGTGCTTCGCTCGATTCTGCGGTGGGTGCCGGGCTCGAGACGTCGCTGTCCGGGGCGGGTGGGGTCGCGGGGCAGGTCGGTGTGGGGGTCGGGGCTGCGGCGAATGCCGGTGTGGGCGCGGCTTCTTCGCTGACCGGTGCGGCTACCGCGACTACGCAGCTCGGGCTCGAGAGTCTTGCTGGTGCGGGTGCGAACCTGGTCGGGAATGGTTCCGCTGGAGCTGATCTCGGTGCTCAGATCGCTGCGGGAATCACCAGTGGTGCGGGCCTCACGACCAGCGCCGAAGCGGCCCTCGGCACCACCCTCGAATCCGCGACCGGACTCGAAACCTCCTTGGGCACAGCACTTTCCGGTGTGGGTTCGGCGTCTACCGGACTCGCCGGTGTCGTCGACTCCAGCGCCGCCCTCACCGGCATCGCCACCTCGGCCTTCGACACCTCCCTCGTCGGCGCCTCCACCGTCAGCTCCGCCCTCCAGTCCTCCTTCACCAGTGCCGCGAACTCCGGCATCGACACCACCCTGACTTCCGGCCTTTCTGCTGGCGGCTCTTTCGCCACCGGCCTGGACAGCGCATTCGGCGGAGCCATCGACGGCACCACCGCCGCGGGCGGCTCGCTGACCTCCGGCGCGGAGGGCGCGCTCGGCACCGGCCTGACTTCCGCCGGTTCTCTCGGTGCCAGCGTGGATGGAGCCTTGAGCGGAGCGATCGGTACTACAGCCGCCGCGAGTGGTTCGCTGGGTTCCGGCGCGGAGGGCGCCCTGGGCACCGGCCTCACATCCGGAGGCTCCCTCGGTACAGGGGTGGATGGAGCCTTGAGCGGAGCGATCGGCACTACAGCCGCCGCGAGTGGTTCGCTGGCTTCCGGCGCGGAGGGCGCCCTGGGCGGAACCATCGGCACCACCGCCGCGGCAGGCGGCTCGCTGACCGCTGGCGCGGAAGGCGCCCTCGACACAGGCTTCACCTCCGCCGGTTCAACCAGCACCGGCGCAGACGGCGCCCTGAGTGGGACCAGTTCGCTGACCACCGGCGCGGCGGGCGCCACGGACTCCACCATCTGGTCCGACCCCGACCTCTCCGGAGCCTTCGGCGCGACCACCGACACCACCATCGGCGTAGCCTCCGGCCTCGGTACCTGGTCGACCGTCGACCCCGACAGCGCGTTCGGTCCGGCCCTGCACGACTCCCCGCTCACCGGCGACACCGGTCTGCTCGGTGAGTCCACCCTGGCGGGCGATCAGCACTTCGACACCGCCGACGCGTTCCACTGAGCGGAGGGGATGGGATGGACACGGTGCTCGCGGTGCTCGACGACACCGTGGCGGCCGCCCGCGCCGCGGGTCGCGACGACCTGGTCGCCCGGCTGGAGACAGCCGCGGCCAGGGTGCGCGACCCGCGCAGGCGGATCGTCGTCGCGGGCCAGCGCGACCAGGGCAAGAGCCGTTTCGTCAATGCCCTGCTGAATCTGGATGTCTGCCCGGTCGGTGACGACCGCACCACCACCATCCCGATCCAGCTGGCCTACGCCGAACAGCCCCGCGCCGAATTGGTCCTCGCGGCAACGGGTTCGGTGGACCGCGTCGAGTTCCCCCTCGCCGAGCTCGCCGCGCTCGACCCGAGCACTTCCCTGGCCGCGGGCAGGCAGATCCTCCGTATCGAGATCGGCCTGCCCAACCCCCTGCTCGCCGACGGCATCGTCCTCGTCGACACCCCGGCCATCGGCGGCACCGGCACCACCCTCGGCGTCCTGGAAACGCTCCCCGCCGCCGACGCCGTGCTCTTCCTCTCCGACGCCTCCACCGAACTCACCGCCCCGGAACTCACCTTCCTGCGCCAGGCCCGTGAATTGTGCCCGGCCACAGCCGTATTGATGACCAAGACCGACCTCTACCCGCACTGGCGCCAGGTCCTCGCCGCCGACCGCGCCCACCTGGCCACTGCCGACCTCGCCGTCCCCGTGTTCCCGGTCTCGGCCCTGCTGCGCGCCCACGCCCTGCGCCTGCAGGACGCCCAGCTCGGCGCCGAATCCGGCTTCGGCGAACTCTTCCAGTTCCTGCGCGACCAGGTGGTAGCCCGCGACGAAGCCACCGCCCGTGCGGGCGTGATGAAGGAGATGTCCTCGGCCGCAGAGCATCTGGCCCTGGCGATCGGCAGCGAACTGGTCGCCCTGCGTGACCCGCGCCAGGCCGCCACCGCGGTGGCCGAACTGCACACCGCCAAAGCCGCTGCCCAGCAACTGCATCGACGCACCGCCGCCTGGCAGCAGACCCTCGCCGACGGCATCACCGATCTCGTCGGCGATGTCGATCACGACCTGCGCGAACGCCTGCGCACCATCAGCCGCACCGGCGAGGAGTGGATCGACGACCACGACCCGGGCAGGCACTGGAACGCCATCGCCGAATGGCTCACCGAGACAGTCGATACCGCCCTGGGCGAGAACCTGCTCTACGCGCACACCCGCGCGGAAACCCTCGCCGACCGCGTCGCCGAACATTTCCACGAACTCGGCGCCGTGGAACTCCCGGCCGGTCTCGACCATTCCGGAACTGTCACCGGCACCGGCACACTGGGCGAGCTCGAACCCGATATCGGCCTGGTCTCCAAGGTCCTGGTCGGCATGCGCGGTTCCTACGGCGGCGTGCTGATGGTCGGCCTCGCGACGACATTCGCGGGCCTGGCCATGCTCAACCCGATCTCCCTCGGCGCGGGTGTGCTGGTCGGCGGCAAGGCCTACCGCGACGACAAGCAGGCGCGGATGACCCGCCGACGCGGCGAGGCCAAGAACGCCGTGCGCCGCTTCCTCGACGATGTCGCGTTCCAGGCGGGCAAGGATTCCAAGGACCGCATGCACCGCATCCACCGCACCCTGCGCGACCACTACGCGGGCATCGCCGAACGCAGCCTGCGCTCGATCGACGAATCCCTCACCGCCGCACAGGAAGCCGCCACCGCCGAGGCCTCGCACCGGGCCGAGCGCATCGGCACCCTGGAACGTCAGCTGACCGCCGTCGCCGCGCTGCGCCGCTACGCCGAACAGCCCGCCGGGCTCGAACCGGCGACCTGACCCCCGAGTGGGCGGGCCTGCTCCCTCTCACGACAACACATCAGGCCCGCCCAGATCCGGAAGCCTCAGATGAAGTAGGCGGTACCCGAAGAACTCCCGGTACCGTACCCGAGGCTCTTGGCGAACTCGCGCAGGGCGATCAGCGCGTGCCCGACCGGTCCGGGATCGCTGCACGAACCGCCCACCGACGAGAACGTGCACCCGTCGTCGGCCACCGCGCGCACCCCGCTGTCGGCCGCCGCCGTCCCGGCCCCGCCCACCATCGCGCCACCGACCATCGCGAGGGCCACCGCCGCCCCGCCGAGGCCGCGCCGGAATCGAACCTTGCTCATCGATGCACGCATGCTGATGAAACTAGTGGCTCACCCCGTCCGCCACCGGCCCATCGATGCCCCCAAATCTCGGGGCGGGGATTCGTCACGATCCCGCATCGCCCGTCGCGGTTGAGTCCAGGCCGCGCAAGAATGGCTAGGGTTCGGCAGGGGCGGGAAAGTTTTTTCGCGGCGGCGGGAATGTATCGCCGCAGATGCAGGTTGTGCTGATCAACAAGGTTGAGCGCAGCTGACTCAAGTCTGGGTTGACTCCGGGCGGACTCCGGAGGCAGGATTGAGCCCACCACGCTCAGCGTTGCTCGAGACTGTTGCCCTATAGAACGTCCAAACAGGAGGAAATCACTATGGCTCGTGCGGTCGGAATCGACCTCGGGACCACGAACTCTGTCGTCGCCGTGCTGGAAGGCGGTGAGCCGGTCGTCGTCGCGAACTCCGAGGGTTCGCGCACCACCCCCTCGATCGTCGCCTTCGCCAAGAACGGCGAGGTTCTCGTGGGCCAGCCCGCGAAGAACCAGGCGGTCACCAACGTCGACCGCACGATCCGCTCGGTCAAGCGCCACATCGGCACCGACTGGAGCGTCGAGATCGACGACAAGAAGTACACGCCGCAGGAGATCTCCGCGCGCACGCTGATGAAGCTCAAGCGTGACGCCGAGGCCTACCTCGGTGAGGAGATCACCGACGCGGTCATCACCGTCCCCGCCTACTTCGAGGACGCCCAGCGTCAGGCCACCAAGGAAGCCGGTCAGATCGCCGGTCTGAACGTGCTGCGCATCGTCAACGAGCCCACCGCGGCCGCGCTGGCGTACGGCCTGGACAAGGGCGACAAGGAACAGACCATCCTGGTCTTCGACCTCGGTGGCGGTACCTTCGACGTCTCGCTGCTGGAGATCGGTGAGGGCGTCGTCGAGGTCCGCGCGACCTCCGGTGACAACCACCTCGGTGGCGACGACTGGGACGAGCGCGTCGTCACCTGGCTCGTCGACAAGTTCAAGGCCAGCTCGGGCATCGACCTGACCAAGGACAAGATGGCCCTGCAGCGTCTGCGCGAGGCCGCCGAGAAGGCGAAGATCGAGCTGTCCTCGAGCCAGTCGACCTCGATCAACCTGCCCTACATCACCGTCGACGCGGACAAGAACCCGCTGTTCCTCGACGAGCAGCTCACCCGCTCGGAGTTCCAGAAGATCACCTCCGATCTGCTGGATCGCACCCGCGCGCCGTTCCAGTCCGTCATCAAGGACGCCGGTATCAACGTGGCCGACATCGACCACGTCGTGCTCGTCGGTGGCTCCACCCGTATGCCCGCCGTCTCCGAGCTGGTCAAGGAACTGACCGGCGGCCGTGAGCCGAACAAGGGCGTGAACCCGGACGAGGTCGTCGCCGTGGGCGCCGCCCTGCAGGCCGGTGTGCTCAAGGGTGAGGTCAAGGACGTCCTGCTGCTCGATGTCACCCCGCTGTCGCTGGGTATCGAGACCAAGGGTGGCGTGATGACCAAGCTCATCGAGCGCAACACCACCATCCCCACCAAGCGGTCGGAGACCTTCACCACCGCCGACGACAACCAGCCGTCGGTGCAGATCCAGGTCTTCCAGGGTGAGCGCGAGATCGCCTCGCACAACAAGCTGCTCGGCTCCTTCGAGCTGACCGGCCTGCCCCCGGCCCCGCGCGGCGTGCCGCAGATCGAGGTCACCTTCGACATCGACGCCAACGGCATCGTGCACGTCACCGCGAAGGACAAGGGCACCGGCAAGGAGAACAAGATCAAGATCCAGGACGGCTCCGGCCTGTCCAAGGAAGAGATCGACCGGATGGTCAAGGACGCCGAGGCGCACGCCGCCGAGGACAAGACCCGCCGCGAAGAGGCCGAGACCCGCAACCAGGCCGAGTCGTTGGTGCACCAGACCGAGAAGTTCATCAACGAGCAGAAGGCGAGCGAGGGCGGCGCGCAGGTGTCGGCCGAGCTGCTGGCCGATGCCGAGAACGCGGTCGCCGAGGCCAAGAAGGCGCTCGAGGGCACCGACATCGCGGCCATCAAGACCGCGGTGGAGAAGCTGGCCGCCGAGTCGCAGAAGGTCGGCCAGGCGATCTACGAGTCGCAGGCCGCCCAGGACGCGCAGACCGGAGCCGCCGGTAACGGCGCCGGCCCGGCCGACGACGACCAGGTCGTCGATGCCGAGGTCGTCGACGACCCGGCTGACAAGAAGTGACCGAGGCCAACTCCGGCGAGGAGTTGATCACCGACATCGTCGAGGACACCGAAGCCCCCGCCGAGGCGGAGGCGGAGGTGCTCGACGCCGAACCCGAGGCGCCGGTCAGCGACGAGCTGGCCGAGCGCACGGCCGACCTGCAGCGGTTGACCGCGGAATACGCGAACTACCGCCGCCGCGTCGAGCGCGACCGGCAGGCCAACATCGACGCGGCCAAGGCCGCGGTGGTGAGCGAACTGCTCGGCGTGCTCGACGATCTGGACCGGGCCAGGGCGCACGGCGACCTGGAGGCGGGCCCGCTCAAGTCCGTCGCCGACAAGCTCGAGACCGCGCTCACCAAGCAGGGTCTCGTCGAGTTCGGCGTGGTGGGCGAGCCGTTCGACCCGACGCTGCACGAGGCCGTGCAGCACGAGGGTTCGGGCGCGGACCCGGTGATCGGTCTGGTCATGCGCAAGGGCTATCGGTTCGGCGAGCGAGTGCTTCGGCACGCGCTGGTCGGGGTAACCGATGCCGAGGTCGTCGAGGCATCGGACCCGGATGCCGACGCCGACAACAACTAAGGCGAGAGGAGGAGATGCCCGGTGAGCCAACGGGAGTGGATCGAGAAGGACTTCTACAAGGAGCTGGGTGTCTCCGCCGGCGCCTCGCAGGACGAGATCAAGAAGGCCTACCGCAAGCTGGCCCGCGACCTGCACCCGGATTCCAATCCGGGTGACACCAAGGCCGAGGAGAAGTTCAAGGCCGTCAGCGAGGCCAACGCGGTGCTGTCGGATCCGGCCAAGCGCAAGGAGTACGACGAGACGCGTCGCCTGTTCGCGGGCGGTGGCGGTGGCGGCCGGGCCTACGGCGGGTTCAACCCCGGTGCGGGCGGCGGCTTCTCGCAGGACTTCAACATCGGTGACATCTTCGGTCAGGCCGGTGGCGCGGGCGCTGCCGGTGACGGCGGGCTCGGCGATCTGCTGGGCGGGCTGTTCAACCGGGGTGGCGGCGCGCGCGGTGCGAGCCGCCCGCGCCGCGGTGCCGATGTGGAGACCGAGACCACGCTGGGCTTCCGCGAGGCGGCCCAGGGTGTCACCGTCCCGCTGCGGATGACCAGTCCGTCGCCGTGCACCACCTGCCACGGGTCCGGCGCCAAGCCGGGCACCAGCCCGCGGGTGTGCCCGAACTGCAACGGGGCCGGTGTCGTCAGCCGTAATCAGGGCGCGTTCGGTTTCAGCGAGCCCTGCGACGACTGCCGCGGCACCGGGTCGATCATCGACGACCCGTGCACCGACTGCTCGGGCACCGGCATCCAGAACCGGACCCGCACCATCACGGTGCGGATCCCGCCGGGTGTCAGCGACGGCCAGAAGATCCGGCTCGCCGGTCAGGGCGAAGCGGGCCTGCGTGGGGCGCCCTCGGGTGACCTGTACGTCACCGTGCATGTCAGCCAGGACAAGGTCTTCGGCCGCCAGGGCGACGACCTCACCCTGGTGCTCCCGGTGAGCTACAGCGAATTGGTGCTGGGGACAACTGTTTCCGTGCCGACGCTGGACGGCCGGGTCGGCGTGAAGGTGCCCGCGGGCACCGCCGACGGGCGTATCCTGCGGGTACGCGGTCGCGGTGTGCCCAAGCGCGGCGCGGCGGGCGGCGCCGGTGACCTGCTGGTCACGGTGAAGGTCGCGGTTCCGCAGGCGCTGGACTCCGACGCCACCGATGCGCTCAAGCGCTATCAGGAGGCCGAGAAGGCCAGTGGCTTCGATCCGCGTGCAGGATGGGCGGGTGCTTGATGTCCGATAGTCCGAAGTCAGCGTCGGGTGGTGGCTCGCGCGCCGAGTTCTTCATGATCTCGGTGGCGGCCCAGCTGGCGGGTATGCACGCGCAGACGTTGCGCACCTACGACCGGCTGGGTCTGGTCACGCCCCAACGCACTTCGGGCGGTGGACGCCGGTACTCGGCCCGCGACGTGGAACTGCTGCGCGAAGTGCAGCGGTTGTCGCAGGACGAGGGCGTCAACCTCGCCGGTATCAAGCGCATCATCGAGCTCACGAACCAGGTCGAGGCGCTGCAGCAGCGCGTCGAGGAGATGAGTGCGGAGCTGGAGCAGTTGCGGGCCGGATACCGGCCCGACCTGACCCCGCCCCAGCGCAGTACCGCCCTGGTGGTCTGGCAGCCACGACATCGTCGCTGAGAACGCTCGATTCGGCGAACCCCCGGTTCGATATCCATTGCGGTGGACACGGACCGGGGGTTCGTTCGTCTCCGGGCAATCACCGGCGATCGGCTGGTGACTATCCAGCAACCTCTTTATTCCTGATCTTGTTGCCCGAAAGGTCCGGTCCAGCCCTGTGAGGTGGGGGTTTATCGCCGTGTGCCGGTAAATGTTTGCTGGCGGGACGCTGAATTCGGGTCGGTGCGGCGCTATTTCGACACTGCACGCGAGACGCTCCAGTGTGCATTGCCCGCGTGTCATGGCACGGCGCGTCGCCGCTGCCCGCCTGGTGGTCGTAGCGGAAAGGTCGCTCTACCAGGCACATTGGGTCGCGAATGCCGGTTATGCCAGGAAGATCGCGGAAGCGTATGGTCACTTTGACTCCCGTTTTACCGACATCGAGTCTGTTTCTAGGGGATACTCCCGCATCCTGCCCGGTATTTTTAGAATTACACCTGTGATGTTTAAGAGTACGATTCCGAAGCTGGCAAACCTCGCCTAGACTTCTCGCATCGGCTGCTGACGAGTGTCCTCCCAGCCCGTCACTCGCCGGCGCGGACTGCGTTCGATGGCGAAACGAGGTTGTGACACATATGGATTCGCGGACTGTCGCTTTGATCCGTACTACGTTCAAGGCGGTTGCTGCGGAAGACGGTGGGTCCGAGCGGCTGTCGAGGTCGTTCTACTCGATCCTGTTCACGGACTACCCCGCGGTCCGCGACTACTTCCCGGCGGCCATGGACGCCCAGCGCGACCGCCTGGTCACCGCGATCGGCTACGCGCTCGACCGGCTAGAGGAGCCGGACAAGCTGCTGCCGTTCCTGGCCCAGCTCGGGCGCGACCACCGCAAGTATGGGGTGCAGCCCGCGCACTATGTCGCCGTGGCCAATTCGCTCAAGTCGGCCATGCGTCAGTTCGCGGGCACCGAGATGTGGACCGACGAGGTCGCCACCGCCTGGGATGAGGGCCTGGCCATGATCAGCGGCGCGATGATCAGCGCCGCCGAGAAGGAGACCACCCCCCCGGTGTGGACCGCCACGGTGGTCGAGTGCCGCGAGGTGCTGCGCAATCTGTCGGTCATCCGGGTACAGCTCGATCAGCCGATGGAGTACGCGGCGGGCCAGTACCTCAGCGTGCAGATCCCCGCGCGGCCGCGGATGTGGCGCTACCTGTCCCCGGCCAACCCCGCCAATGCCAACGGCGAGATCGAATTCCACGTGCGCAGTGTGCTCGGCGGCTGGGTCAGCCCCGCCATGGTCGCGCACACCCACGTCGGCGACCAGTGGCAGCTCGGCTCCCCGCTCGGCGGGCTCGGCGTGCCGCGCAACACCAAACGCAAGATGCTCATGGTCGGCTGCGGCACCGGCATCGCCCCCCTGCGCGCCCAGATCATGGCCATGGCCCAGCGCCGCGTCAACCCGAAGGTCCACCTCTTCGTCGGCGGCCACCACCCCTGCGACCTCTACGACCTACAGGTCCTCAGCCAGCTCGCCGTCGCCAACAAATGGCTCTCGGTCACCCCCGTCACCGAGAGCGACGAAAACCCCTGGTGGTACTTCGATTCCGACGCCCCCCACCCCGACCTCCCCGGCCTCGAACCCCGCATGACCGGCCAAATCGGCAAGGTCGTCGCCTCCTACGGCCCCTGGTCCGACCGCGACGTCCAAATAGTCGGCTCCCCCTCCATGGTCCAAACCACCAAGTTCCGCCTCATGGCCGCAGGCACCCAAGCCGACTCCATCCGCCACGACCCCCTGTTCTGAGGGCTGTCCCTATCCAGGTCCGACCAGCCGGACCTCGACCCCCGGGAGCGTGCCGAAATCGGCCCGCCGGTCGGTGGTGACGAGGGTGCGACCGGTCGCGCGTGCCGTGGCCGCGATGATCAGGTCGTGCGCACCCCGGGGCTTACCCGTCCCCCGAACATGGGTCAGCAGTTCCGAGTGGTGTTCGGCGATCACATCGTCGTAGGGGATGCTCGGCACGATCGCCCGGAATTCGGTGAGAAAGGCCCGTGCGCTCGCTTGTTTGGCGGGGTTGGTCTGACCGGCGAGACCGGTGAGGTACTCCGCGATGACTACGGCTGCGACGGCGACGTTGTCGTCATCGGCGATGACATCGGGCAGATCGACCGCGCCACGATCGATGGCGATCAGAATGCCCGTGTCGAGGATCAGCTTTCCCACGGATCGCTGTCTTCCTGGGCGCTCGCGTAACGGTCGATGGATTCGATTGCGGTCTCGAACTCCTCATCCAACCCGATGTTCCCAGCCCATTTCCGGGCAAGCTTGTTCAGGCCGCGGCCATTGGCACGCGGCGCCGGAAGGAGCCGCGCCACGCATACCCCCTTACGAGTGATGACGAACTCCTCACCCGCCTCCGCCTCATCGAGCACCCGCGCGAACGCCCTCGCGGCCTCGGTCGCACTGATCTCCTTCATACAGTCATTCTATCAGAATCTGATAATCAGACAAAGGGATCCAAGGGGCCCCGAGCTGCGCGGAGGGGATAGGGTGATCCGGCTACGCCGGGTGGGAGTCGGAAGGGTTCAAGGTGGGTGCTTCTCCGTTGTTGCGGGCGGTTTTTCGCGATGTGCAGCACCTGTACGGACCCGAGGACGAGGGGTATGTCTTCGAGGACGGACCGGGCCCGATCGGGCACATCGATGTGCTGGTGTACCGGCCGACCGCGCGGATTCCGGTGACCACCTTCGCCACGGTCGGGATGGCGGCCGGTGAGATGCCCGCGACGCCGGGGCCGGGGGCCGGAGGACGCGCCGAACTGCGGTTCTCCTGGCGGGGACAGCAGACGCCGGAGTGGGAATCGGCGGTCGCCCAGCTGCTGGCGAATCTCGCCGCCTACCCCTGGATCACCGACCAGCAGCTCGGCTGGGGCCACATGATGACACTCACGGAAGACTTCCCGGGTTTTCCCGACTGCCGCACGGTGATGTTCGCGGGCCCACTGTTCGCCGACGCCCAGGACATCTTCGAGGCCGAGGGCGCCACCATCAGAATCCTGAACATCGTCCCCCTCACCGAGCCCGAAAGCGCCAGGGCCCGAACCATGCCGTCCGGCTATTTCCTCACCGAACTCATGGCCGAGGTCGACCTCTTCAGCCCGCGCTAGGCCCCTTCGGTGGTGATATTCGCCGCGGGCGTCCCCGATTCGAGCAGCCGGTCGACGGTGGTCCGCACCATCGCGGGCGACCCACACACCAGCACCTGCTGCTGGGTGAACGGCCCGTGCGTGGCGGCGACATCGGCGAGCGTTCCGTAGAACATCTCCGCGGGCGCGAACCCGATATCGGAGCGGGTCTGCTCGTGCCATTCGTCGCGAATGGACGGGTCTTCCGAACTTTCCACCACGGGAATGACTGTCAGCCAGGGCAATTCCCCCGCCAGAAGGAACAGCATGTCCGAGGCGTAGAGATCGCGCGGCGAGCGCCCACCGTAGAAAAGATAAGTCCGGGGCGGGGTTTCGCGACGGGCCAGCTCGAGAATCTGCGCGCGCATCGGCGCCAGTCCGGTTCCCCCGGCGATCATCACGACCTCGGCCGCCTCGGGATCGATACGGAAAACCCCGTGCGGAGCGTGGATCCGCCACTGATCACCGGGCTTGGTATCGCTCACGATCGAATCCGAGCACCACCCGCCCGGCACCGTGCGCACATGGAATTCCAGCTTCCCGTCCAGCGAGGGCGGCAGCGCGGGGGAGTACCGCCGCCGCACCCCGGGATGCTGCGGCACCTCCACCTCGACCGACCCGCCCGCCGCGAACGGCACGAAATCACCGATCAGCCGGATCACGGCCAGATCGTTGCGCAGGCGGTGATGACCGACGACGGTCGCCGTCCACGCGGGATCGGGAAACTCGCTCACGAGCGCTCCTTGACTCAGCCGACGGGATCGGCGGCGATGATCTGGCTGGGTGTGCCCGCCCGGATAAGGGCCCGGCGGGTGTCGGCGATCATCCGCGGGGACCCGGCGATCTGGATCTGCCGGTCGGCCCAGTTGCCGAAACTGGTCACCACCGCACCCAGGTTACCGATCAGCCGCCGATGCATGCCGACCGGCGGTTCGGCCGAATCCTGCGGATACCACCAGGGATTGGTGTTCTCCTCGCACACCGGCACCACCGTCAGCCACGGATTCGACTGGGACAGCTGCCACATGTTGTTCACGTCGTACAGATCGCCCGGGTACCGTCCGCCGCAGAAGAAGTGCACCCGCGGATTGATCCCGCGCTGACTCATCTCGATCAGTTGCGCGCGCAGCGGCGCGATGCCGGTGCCCGAGCCGATGAGCAGCACATCGCGCCCCGACTCCCGGTCCACGTGCAGCCCGCCGAGCGGTCCGGCGATCTTCCACCGGTCGCCGACCTTGGTGTCGTTGACGATCGCCGGGCTCACCCACCCGCCGCTGATCCGCCGCACATGGAATTCGACCTCGCCGTACGGATTGGCCGGAATGGCGGGGGAGTAGTAGCGCCACATATTCGGCCGCTGCGGAATCGCCACCGGCACGTACTGGCCCGCCTTGAACGGGATCGGGCCGTCGGCCTGCAGCCGCACGATGGCCAGGTCGTCGAGCACCCGGCGGTGGCCGACGACGGTCGCGTCCCAGTACGGCTGCGACTTGTCCTCGTTGGCGCCGATCGCCATCGAGGCCGAGACCAGGATGGTGACGTCGCTCCAGCCCTCGTGCAGCTCGCGGGTCCAGCGATTGCCGTGGTAGGTGCGCAGCGCGCCGAGCAGCGCGCGTCCGGCCATGTCGTAGTGGTCGGCCTCGACCCCGTATTTGCGGTGGTCGCGAGCGAGTTGCTCGAGGAATTTCTGCGCGCGATCGAAGTCCTCGAGGTTGTCGAGGACGAACTGCAGCGCCGTCACGAGCCGCTTGGGTTGCATGTCCATCGCGGGCGGGAACAGCTCCCGCAACCTCGGGTCCTGCGCGAACAGGTGACCGTAGAACGCGCTGATCAGCCGCTCGGGACCGCCCGGTGCCTCCGACACCCCGCGGAAATCGGCGCGGACCAGCGCAAGCGAACGCGCATCCACGTCGTCAAGCTCCCTTTCCCTGGAATTGCTGCGATGTGGCCCCGCCCGACGGCGGACACCGGCTCCAGTATCCCCCGAAACTGCTGGTTGGGTGCAGGGATGCTCATCACGGTGCCCCGCTCGCCGGACGGATCTTATCGATAGGGGTCGGTGATCTCGCGCAATTGCTCGAGCGAGTTCCGCAATGTCGCCGCTTGCCGCGCGCCCAGATGGGTAATCCATTCGTCCTCGACAGCACGAACCGCCCGGTTCGCCACCTCGGCGGCCCGGGTGCCCCGCTCGGCCAGGCGCAACAGCCGGGCGCGGCCGTCGCGGGGATCGGGTTCCCGTTTCAGGTACCCGTTATGCACGAGCTGATCGACGAGTACGCCCGCGGTCTGCTTGGTCACCTGGGCCTGGGCGGCCAGCTCGGTCAGTCGCGAGCCGTCCGGCCCGATCCGCGCGACCAGCCGGGCCTGCGCCGGGGTGAGTTCGAAACCGGCCTCGGCCAGCGCGACGAACACCCGCCGCTCCATTTCCCGATAGGGCACGAACAGCAGGACTCCGAGGTTGAGTTCGCTCACGCCACTCCTTGATCCGGTCAGCTTTACTGACTATATTAGTCAGAAAGGCTGACGAATTGGAGGCCGGTCGTGGATGTCGAACAGCACTGGCGAACCATCATCGACCAGCGCCGCGCCCTCGCGGCCCTGCTGGCCGAGCTCACCCCCGCCGAACTCGACGCTCCCTCGCTCTGCGCGGGCTGGCGGGTCCGCGATGTCGCCGCCCACGTCGCCCTGGCGCCGCGACCACCCGGCCCGCTGGCCATGCTCCGCGAGGCCGCGCGCGCCCGCGGCAGCTTCCACCGCCTCAACCACGACATCGCCGTCCGCTACGCCGACACCGTCGCCGATCTGGCCGCTGACCTGGCCCGCGTCGCCGATTCCCGGCGCCTGCCGGTGGTCACCAACTACCGCAATATCCACTACGACGTGATCGTGCACGCCCAGGACATCGCCCGCCCGCTCGCCCGCGTCCTCGCCGTCGACCCCGAGGACGCGGCCGTCGCCGCCACCCGCGTGTGGTCGATGGGCTGGCCCTTCTGGGCGCGCCGGAATTTCGGCCGCGTCCACCTCGTCGCCGACGATTCCGCGTTCACGGCGGGAGTGGGCCCCGAGGTCCACGGCACCACCCTCGACCTGCTGTTACTGCTCACCGGCAGGTCCGGCATCCTGCCCCTGCTGCGCGGCGAGGGCTTGAGCCTGCTGGAACCGGTCAGCCGGTGACCGTCGCGACCGCCCGCCGCCGGTCCTCCTCGCCCACCTCGCCGAGGTCGAATCCGCGCGCCACGATGTGCTGGACGAGCGCCGGCTCCGGCGGCAGCCCGTACTTGCGCAGGTAGTGCGGCACCGCGCCCGGCCAGACGAACACCCCGTCGGTCTGGAAATTCATCGGCACATCCCGCTCGGCGGGGGCGAAATCATCGGCACTGTAGCTGCGCGCGCTCAAGACCACCGGCGCGTGCTCGAGATAGGCCAGCACCCGATCATGGATCAGCGGGTCGACGGGCGGCCGGTTCACCACCGGTTTGCCTTCGGGATCACGCCCGTCGAAGGGCGCCGAGACTCGGAGATCACTCATGATCGATCAACTTACGCGGCCACCGTGCGTGTCGGACCTTCGTGCTAATGTCCCTGGTCAGAGCAGTAACCGGCGAGAAGGGGCGGGGATGAGACGCGCAGGTATGGCGTTGGTGGCGGCCGGTGCGGTTGTCCTCGGGGTCGCGGGATGTGACTCGGGGGAGCCGTCGTCGCAGGGGGCTACGACGAGTCCGGCGGCGCCGGTGTTGTGGGATCCGTGTTCGGAGATCTCGGATGCGGTGTTGACGGAGGCGGGGGTTGATCCGTCGACGGAGGAGGCTGGTGTCGCGGGTGTCCACCAGTCGGGGTGGGAGATCTGTGGATGGAATGGCGACGAATACGCCCTGACCGTCTACACGACCGACATGAGTGTCGCCGACTTCGAGGCCAAGCCGGGCAACACCGGCTTCTCCGATGTCACCATCGGCGGTCGGCAAGGTCGCCAGTTCAAGGTCGAGGGTGACTCCCGCAACCTGTTCTGCGACGTGGTCTTCCCGACCGAACAGGGCATTGTTCAACTGGGCGTCGGGAACTCGGCCATCGCCGACGGGCCGTTGGAAGACCCGTGCGTGTACCTACAGCGCACCGGGGCCATCCTCGTTCCGACGTTCCCGAAGTAGGGGGGAGCCGTCATGGCGGATGCGACGCCCTACAGTCAGCTGCTTTCACAGGTTAAGGCCGGTGAGGTCTACCTGAACGACGAGGCCGCGGCCTTCCACATGTTCAAAGCGTGCGACGCGCGCCTTTCCGACCTACAAGACCTCGTCAATGCGGCGCGGCGAGTCCAGAACGTCACCGGCTTTGGTGATTTCGACATGGCCAGGCAACTCGAGGCGAAGTTTCGTTCGCAGGCTGTCGGCGAGCCGAACTCGATCTACGAGGTGCTCATGTCCGACATCGATGCCGTCAAACAGCTCCGCGAGGTCTTCTCGATCTCCTTCAAACACATCGCGGGCAAAGACATCGAGAACGCCAACGCCCTCGACTACGTCACCGAGCAGGTGAACTGAATGTCCTACCCGAACATGAGCGGCCTAGACCTCTTCGGCGGCCTCCGCAATTTCGTCATGTCCCCCTTCACCAGCGACGACAACGAACTCGACTCCTCCGATATCGCCGATATCCAGGACCAGTACAACACCCAGCGCGACCGCACCCGCCAGCGCGCCAACGACCTCGGTTTCGACGGCGATTACCGCCCGACCGCCGTCACCAAGACCGACCCGTTCGAGGGCACCGTCGCCGAACTGCGTGCCAAGGTCGACAAGATCGATATCACCGCCGTGAGCGATCTGATCAGCGCGTGGACCGAGATCTCCACCCGCAACAGCACTTCCCTCGACGAGTTCCGCAAGCAGATCGCGCGCGGCATGTCGCCCGATGTCTGGTCCGGCGCGGCGGCGACGGCGGCGGCGCAGACGGTGGCCGCCTACGACATCACCGGCCAGAAGGTCACCACCGCGGCCGCGCTCACCAGCAACAAGCTCGACGAACTGCGCACCGGCCTCGAACCCACCAAGCGGCTGGTGCCCTTCGCTCCGGAGCACCGCAGCGGCGTCGACAACGCCCTCGGCCTGCTCCAGGGCCGAGCGTGGCGCAATGACGATGTGGCACAGGAGAATGCACGAGTGGAAGCCGTGCGCGTGCTGCAAACCGTCTACGCCCCGGTGATTCACGAGTCCGACGACAAGGTCCCGGTCATCCCGATCCCGAAGACCGTCGACCCCGGTGGCGATCCCGTGACCCCCGGCGGTTCCCAGAAACCCGAGACGGGCAACCCGAATTCGGCCAACCCGAACTCCGGCCAGCCCGCGACGAACCCGACCACTCCCGCGGGCACCACCCCGGGCACGGACCCCGACGACATCACTCCCGACGACACCACCACGGGCGACGACCCCACCACCCAGGACTCGACCCCCGACTCCACCACCCCGCAGTCCACCGTCCCGGCGGGCACCACCCCGGCCTCGACCCCGACCACCCCCGGCTCGGGCCTCCCGTCCGGCAGTCCCGGCGGTGCGGGCTCACCGGGCGGTGGCACACCCGGCGGCACCCCGGGCGCGGGGACGCCCGGCGGCGCGGTCCCCGGTTCCCCGAACGCGGGCACCACCGCGGCGGCGGCCAGGGCGGGCGGCGCGGGATCCGGCGCGACCGGCCGCTCCGGCTCGCCCGGCATGATGGGCCCCGGCGCGCGCGGCGGCGGCAAGGACGACGAGTCGAGCAAGGCGATCCCCGACTACCTCATCACTCAGGAACACGGTGACGAGCTCACCGGTCTGGACAACCTGCCCAAGATGGTCCCGCCGGTCATCGGCGGAGATTAGTCGCGAATCCTGATGGAACAGAGTAGATCTCCCGTGCGCACCTGGCATCTCACCGCTCTCGACTTCCGCACTCTCTGGGAGGCGGCGGGCCGCGACGTCCTCCCGTATCCGCTGCACCACCGGCATACCGACGTCGAGTCCCAGGCCGAGATCCTGCGCCTGCGCAGCAAGGCCGCCGAGAACCTGATGGCCGAGTTCGACAGCGATCTCGACCGCGCCATGGCGGCCCTGCTGGTCCCGCACGCCCGCGTCGAGGTCGCCGGTGCCACCCGTGGTGTGCGCACCATCCGCGCCCACGGCGGCACCCGGGATACCTACGCCGCCTTGGCCATCCAGGCCCCCGGCGCCGACACCAACCCCGGCGACATCACCCTGCACCTGTTCCCCCCGAAATCCCTTGCCGCCGCCGTGTTATCCACCCTCCCGCGCGTCCGAGCCGGTTCCGGCCGCGAAATCCGCGTCACCGCAGCCGAACTCGCCGCCCCCCGCCCCGACACCCGCGACCCCTGGGACCCCACCCCCCGCGAACAGCTGGAAGCTTTCTTAGCCAAACCCACCGACACCCTCACCCACATCGGTGTCTACGCCCACGCCAGCGTCGACAACCGCCACACCGAGGCCCGCGACGATTTCCAGCTCCACGACCTCACCGGCGACGGCCGCTACGTCTTCTACGGCGACACCACCTTCATCGCCAAACCCACCACCACGACCCGCATCCACCAAACCCTCACCACCATCCTCTCCACCACCGCCGCCAAGGCCCGCACCGCCACCTACGGCCCACTCTGAACAGCCCGGACCGGCCTCCCCCGCACCCGAGGCCGGTCCCGCGTCAACGCGTCGCGCTGCTGCTAGCCGACGGTGTAGTACCAGGAGCCGTTGCAGGCACCGTGCGTCATCTGATCGTCGAACCACCACTGGCCGCCCGGACCGTCGACTTTCCAGCTCCCGTCAGGCGACAACAGGTTGTTCCCGCCCCCGTCCCGGAGTATCTGCTTAGAGCGCTTTCCGATGGTGTAACTCCACCCCGCCTGGTTCCCGATCGGCGTCGTCTTCATGACGATCCGAATGTCCTTGGCGGTCTTGTTGACAACGGTCAAACAAGCCCCCCGGCCAGGCGCGTCAGCCTGCGCCGGCGCCGCCGCCCCGAGCCCGACGGCCACAGCCGCCACCGCGAGCCCCACCCGAACAACGAGCTTCCTACCCATGATTCTCCCCTCCGAAGCCCTCGACAGAGCTTGATCAGTTGGGCCTCAGTTGTTTTCGCCCCTGACATGAAGACTACGAACGAAACTTTCGAGATCCTCAACGAAGCCTTGCTCGCCTGCCCCGAGCTCCATCTTCAGCTCGCCAGCGCGGCCAGCTGCCCGGTGTCCCCGGCTTGTCCTCGCCGCGATCGTCTTCACCGTCACGAGATCTTCGGTCCGCACCCCCACCACCCCGAACCCCGCGGCTTCCGCCTGCGCCACCGCGCCGACAACGGCCGCCGCCAACGAATCCCCATCCCGGTGCACATGTAGCACCGGCACCGCGCGCGGCCCGAACTCCGGCGTCGAGTCGTCGAGACCGGCCTCGAACAAGGCATCGAGCTCGTCCTCGGTCGGCGTGCGATCGAGGACCAGCGTGAACTCGTGCTGACTCATGGCAATTCCTTCGTATCCGTGTGCTGTCGCGCGAACCGTCGGATGGCATCAGCATTGTCCTCGGGCACGCGCGGAGTCGACCC
>NZ_JBAGKD010000021.1:0-35669 GCF_037034205.1 Nocardia sp. SSK8 | reverse complement strand
GTGGCCGGGAGATGCTGGTCAGCGGCTTGCAGTCAGCGGTTGAGCCACTCTTCGGTGAAAGCTGCCTCGTTGTTGAGCAGTTCGAGGAGGTGTTCGGAGATGGCGGCTTCGATCTTGCCGCCGAAGAGCGGGATCTTGACCTCGATGGTGCCGGTGACGGTGGCGGTGGAGCCGGTGCCGTCGGCGGCGAGGGTGGCGGTGGCGGTGACCTTGGCCGGGGCGCCGTCGACGTGGGCCTCGACGGTGCCGGAGGTGCCCTGGTAGGTCTCCACGCGCGGGATCACCAGGTCGCCGGGGCGCACGGCGGTGATGGCGGGGGGCAGCTGCTCGGCGGGGATGGCCTGCACCATCTGCACGCGGACCTGGTCACCGTCCGTGTGGAAGGAATCGATGCGGGCGCCGGGGCCGCCGACCTCTTCGATCCGGGCCTTCCAGTACTGCTCGTCGGAGAACGCCGCGCGCACCGCCTCGACCGAATGGGTGTAGCGAGCCGTGAACGCCAGAGGTGTAGCCATGCGCGACACGCTACCGGGTGTCCGTCGGTGCTCGCCCTGCTAGGGCGCGGGATCGGCGGCTCACCGTGCCGGTGTGCGCGGGGAATGGACCTGCGGCAGCGATGTGGTCCATGATCGGCATGTGAACGCGGCGATCAACAAGGAATCCACCGGTAGCGCGGCGCGGGTGCGTGACCTCCTCGCCGATACCGGCGCGGTGGTGCGCGAATCGGTGCTGTTGTCCGAGCTCACGACCTTGCGGGTCGGTGGGCCCGCGCTGGTCGCCGAATGTGGCACTACCGACGCGCTGATCGCCACGGTACGGGCGCTGGACGCGGCCGGTGTCCGGGTGTTGCTGCTCGCCGGTGGCTCGAACCTGCTCATCGATGACGCGGGCTTCGACGGTGTCGTGGTCCGGGTGGGGAACAACGGGGTGCGGCTCCTCGGCGACAGCGTGGTCGCCGAAGCGGGCGCGAACTGGGACGAGGTGGTCTCGTTGACCGTCGACTTCGGTCTGGGCGGGCTGGAGTGCCTGTCCGGTATCCCCGGCTCGGCCGGTGCGACGCCGGTGCAGAACGTCGGCGCGTACGGCGTCGAGGTAGCCACCCTGCTGCGGCAGGTGCAGCTGCTCGACCGCGAGACCGGCGAGGTGCGCTGGGTCGAGCCCGCCGAACTCGGCTTCGGCTACCGCACCAGCGTGCTCAAGCACAGCGACGCCGCGGTGGTGCTCGCGGTCGAGTTCGCCCTCGACCCGACCGGCCTGAGCGCGCCGCTGCGCTACGGCGAGCTGGCCAAGGCGCTCGGCGCGGGCGACGGCGAGACCCGACCGGCCGCCGCGGTGCGCGCCGAGGTGCTGCGGTTGCGCGCGGGCAAGGGCATGGTCCTGGACCCGGCCGACCACGACACCTGGAGCGCGGGCTCGTTCTTCACCAACCCGGTCGTCCCCGAGGACCGGTTGCCGCAGGTCCTGGCCGCGATCGCCGACCATGTGGGCGCGGACGTGCGGGTGCCCACCTACCCCGCGCCCGACGGGACCAAGCTCTCGGCGGGCTGGCTGATCGAGCGCGCCGGGTTCGCCAAGGGCTTCCCCGGGGCGGACGCGGCCGCGCGGTTGTCGACCAAGCACACCCTCGCCCTCACCAACCGGGGTTCGGCGCGCGCGGCCGATATCGTCGCGCTGGCGCGGACCGTGCGCGCGGGCGTGCGGGAGCGCTTCGGGGTGATCTTGGAGCCGGAACCGGTCACCGTGGGTGTGACCCTCTAGACAGCTTCGCCGGGCGGTCGGCCCGAAATCGCGGCGTACATTCGATGCGTGAGCAAACTTTCGGTAACCGCCTCGTTGCGTGCGCACGGGGCGGCGGGACGACCTGTGGCCGGACAGAGGCGTGAACTGGGCCTTCGTGGTGCGCGCTCGGCGGTTGCGGTGATCTTGCTGGCGGCGCTCGTGGTGCTGACCGGCTGCGCGTCCGGCGGTCCCGGCCCGGTTTCGGCGCCCGCCGCCGCTGTCGCGCAGGTCACTCTCGCGCCCGGCGACGGCGCGACCGAGGTCGCCCCGGCCGCCCCGATCTCGGTGACGGTGGCGAGCGGTCGGATCGACCAGGTCGCCCTCACCAATGCCGACGGCAAGCAGGTCGAGGGCGAGTTCACCGCCGACCACACCGGCTACCGGATCACCGAACCGCTCGGCTACGGCGCCGCCTACACCTGGACCGGCACCGCCACCGGCGCCGACGGCAAGCAGGTGCCGATCGAGGGCGGCTTCAGCACGCTCACCCCGAAGTCGACCACCCCGGCCACCATCAATATCGGTGACGGCCAGGAGGTCGGGATCGCGGCGCCGATCATCATCAAGTTCACCGGGCCGGTCGCCGACAAGGCCGCGGTGGAGAAGGCGCTCACCGTCACCACGAGCACCGGGACCGAGGGTTCGTGGGCTTGGCTGCCCGACGACGGCGGATCACGGGTGCACTGGCGCCCCAAGAGCTACTGGACGCCCGGCACCACCGTGCACGTGGCCGCGAAACTGTACGGCCTCGACCTCGGCGGCGGGGTGTACGGCGACTCCGATCTGACCTCCGATTTCACCATCGGCCGCAGTCAGGTGGTGATCGCCAACGCGCCCAGCCACCGCATGCAGGTGGTGCGTGACGGCGCCACCGTCTTCGATTTCGCGGTGTCCTACGGCGAGGGCAACGAGGCGCGCAATGTCACCCGCTCGGGCACCCATGTGGTGACCGAGAAGTACGAGGACTTCCTGATGTCGAACCCGCCGTTCTATACGAATGTGCGGGAACGCTGGGCGGTGCGCATCTCCAACAACGGCGAGTTCATCCACGCCAACCCGGAGTCCCTGGCCGCGCAGGGGTCCTCGAATGTCACCAACGGCTGCATCAACCTCTCGCCGAGTGATGCCCAGGCGTATTTCCCGACCGCGCTCTACGGCGATCCGGTCGAGGTGACGGGCACCTCCATCGACCTCTCGGCCGCCGACGGCGACATCTACGACTGGGCGATCGACTGGCCCACCTGGCAGTCCATGTCGGCGTTGCCCGCGGCCTGAGCCTGGGTGCCCGCGCTGCGTGTCGGTGCCCGGTGACGGCCCGACCGGCATAGTCTCGGCTGGTCAGCGCCGTTCACCGAGGGGAGATGGCCGTGTCGGATGTCGTCCTGGTCGCCCGCACGGTGATCACCATGGACCCGGCGCGGCCCCGCGCCGAGGCGGTGGCGGTCTCCGGCGGGCGCGTCGTCGAGGTGGGGTCGGTGGCGCGGTGCCGGACGGCGGTGGCCGCCGACGCGCCGGTCGTCGACACCGGTGCCGCCGCGCTGCTGCCGGGCTTCGTCGAACCGCACGGGCATCCTTTCCTGGGCGGGGTCAGCACCCAGCCGCCGGTCGGCCTGATCGCGCCGTGGGTGGCGCCGACCTGGGCCGATGTGGTGGCGGTCTTCCAGCGCGCGCTCGCCTCGACCGATCCGGCCGAACCGCTGGTGTTCAGCGGTTTCGACGCGCTGCTGCACGAGCACGCGGCACCGGACGCGGCCGAACTGGACCAGATCTTCGGTGACCGGCTCGCCGCCGTGCTCGACAATTCCGGGCACGCCATCTATTTCGGCACCGCGCTGATCGAGCGCTACGGCTGGGCCGAGACGCCCCCGCCGGACCCCGAGGGCGGGCACTTCGGCCGCAAGCCCGACGGCTCGCTCGACGGCCAGGGCTTCGAGGTCCCGGTGCTCGGCGCGGTCATGTACCCGCTGATCGAGCACCTGGACGACCCGCTGCGCGCGGGCGCGCTGTTCCTCGCGGAGATGTCGCGCGCCGGGTACACCTCCACCTCGGACATGGCCTACAACCCCGATCAGAAACCCGCCTACGAGGCGCTGGTGGCGACCGTCTCGTGTCCGCTGCGGGTGAGCCTGTGGGAGATGTCGACCACCGACACCTACGTCGAAACCGACACCTTCGCCGCCGGTGACGAGATGCTGCGCAAGGCCGGGGTGAAGCTGTGGACCGACGGGTCGGTGTGGGTCGGCAGCGCCGCCACCTCGTATCCGTATCTCGATTCCGAGGCCACCCGCCGCGCGAATATCGACCCGAGGACCGCGGGTGGCACCGGCGCGCTGAACTACTCCCGGGCCGACCTCGACGCCATCCTGGACAAGGCCGCCCCCGCGGGCTGGCAGATGTCGTTCCATTCCAACGGCGACCTCGCCGTCGAGCTCGCCCTCGACGCCTACGAGGCGGCCCTGCGCCGCTACGACCTGCTCGGCACCGATCACCGGTGGCGCATCGAGCACGTCGGCGGGGCCACCCGCGCGCAACTCGACCGCGCCGCGAGCCTGGGCCTGTACCTGTCGATGTCCCCGTTCCAGACCTACTTCTGGGGCGACCTGCTCGACGGCCAGATCTTCGACCACGCCCACGGCAGCCGCTGGCAACCCACCGGCGACGCCCTCGCCACGGGCGCCTGCGTCTCCCTGCACAACGACGGTCCGGTCTCCCCGCCCTCCCCGCTCACCAATATCCAGACCGTGGTCACCCGCCGCACCCGCGCGGGCACCGTGCACGGCGCCGACCAGGCCATCCCCCTCGACGCCGCCCTGCGCGCCCAGACCATCGACGCCGCCCGCACGCTGCGCCGCGAACATCTGGTCGGCTCGATCGAGATCGGCAAACTGGCCGACTTCGTCGAACTCTCCGCCGACCCCTACGCGATCGACCCGACCCAGCTCGCCACCATCGAGGTGCGGGGCACCTGGCTCGGCGGCCACCGCATCGACCTCGACGCCTTCCTCGCGGGCCTACCGACCCCCACCGCCCCGAACCCCCAACCACCCCTCGGCCGTTGCTGCTGACCACGCCCCCGGCGGGTTGCCGAGGGCGCGGTCACTCACGCGTTCGTCAGGATCGGCCAGCGCGGGTGGTCGCGGTCGATGACGTAGGCGTGCGTGTGCTGGTAGTGCCGGGGCCCGACCTTGATGGCGTCGGCCAGGATGGCCGGGTCGACCGTGCCCAGCTCGTGGACGTGGGTGATCTCGGCCGGGTCGTGGCGCGGCCACAGCCGCACCGCCGCGGTGGCGCCCAGGGCCGCGATGACCGCCAGGGTGACCCAGGTGGTGGTGAAGCCCGCGGTCGTGGCCAGCCAGCCGGTGATCGGGTAGGTGATCAGCCAAGCCAGGTGCGAGAGCGAGAACTGGGCGGCGAACAGGGCGGGCCGGTCCTCGGCGCGGGCCGAGCGGCGTAGTACCCGGCCGGTGGGAGTGAGGACCAGGCCGTTGCCCGCGCCGATGATGGCCCACACCGCCAGGGCGGCGGCCCACCGCCAGTCGCCCGCGCTCACCGTCGACAGCGCGATCGCGGCGGTCAGCCCGACGGCCAGCACGCCCGCGCCGGTCAGCATGATCGGCCGTTCGCCGCGCCGGTCCAGCAGGCGCGGCAGCGTCAGCGCCACCAGCATGGTGCCGAACCCGTTGGCGGCCAGCAGCATCGCCACCGCCGACTGGGTGCCGCCGAGCACGTCGCGCGCGTAGTTCACGGTATTGACCATCACCACCGAGCCCGCCGCCGCGACCACCAGGTTCAGCCCGAGCAGCCCGCGTAGTCGCGGGGTCGCCGCGAACAACCGCAGCCCGGCCACCAGCCGCTCCCGGATCGCCCCGTCGCCGACCTCGGCGTTCGGGATGCGCGCGCCCAGCACCAGCGCGACCGACACCGCGAACCCGATCCCGGTGCCGACGAACAGCCAGTGGAAGCTGATCAGGCTCAGCGCCAGCGCGGCCAGCATGGGGCTCAGCAGGGTCTCCATGGTCGCCGCGAGCTGGGCGGCCGAGAGCGCCTTCGTGTAGAGGCGTTCGTCGGGCAGGATGTCGGGCAGGACGGCCTGGTAGGTGGGGGTGTAGGCGGCCGAGGCGATCTGGAGCAGGGTGATCAGCACGTAGATCTGCCAGATCTGGTCGACGAACGGTAGCGCCAGCACGATCGCGCCGCGGACCGCGTTGAGCGCCACCAGGAACTGCCTGCGCGGCAACCGCCCGGCATACGCGCCCGCGATCGGCGCCACGGTCACATAGGCGACCATCTTCAACGTCAGCGCGGTGCCGAGCACGATGGCCGCGTTCCCACCCGCCAGCTCGTAGGCGAGCAGTCCGAGCGCGACGGTGGTGAGGCCGGTGCCGAACAGCGCGGCGACCTGGGCGGTGAACAGCAACCGGTAGTCGCGGTGGGCGAACAGCGAGGTGGTCATGATGTCGGTCCTCCGAAGCTACGTGGTCGCTTATCTGCGTATGAATGCAATAAGCAGAGAAGACCGCGAGATATTCCCGCCTCGCGAGAATCCGCCGAGCTTGACCTGAACAATGGTTTAGGTAGCACGGTAGGTCGGAGCGGCGGCCGAGGGGCCGCCACCGAGCCCGAGGAACCACCATGAGCGCCACCACCGCGATCCGCCCGCTGCGCCTCGCCGTCGTCATCGGCAGCACCCGTCAGGGCCGCTTCGGCCCCACCGTCGCCGACTGGTTCATCCGGCAGGCCGCCCTGCGCGACACCCTCGACGTCGAGGTGATCGACGCCGGTCAACTGGAACTGTCGTCCACTTTCGGCGCGGGCACCGAGCACCCCGCGCTGGTTGCGGCCACTGCCGCGCTCGCCCGCGCCGATGCCTTCGTGGTGGTCACCCCCGAGTACAACCACAGCTACCCGGGAACCCTCAAGAACCTCATCGACCTGCACCACACCCAGTGGCAGGCCAAGCCGGTCGGCTTCGTCTCCTACGGCGGTGTCTCCGGCGGCCTGCGCGCGGTCGAACACCTCCGCCCGGTCTTCGCCGAACTACACGCCGTCACCGTCCGCGACTCCGTCGTCTTCCCGAACCCCTGGGGCCGCTTCGACGACACCGGCGCCCTCCGCGACCCCGACGCCGCCGAGACCGCCGCCGCGACCATGCTCGACCAACTCACCTGGTGGGCCGAGGCCCTCCGCACCGCCCGCGCCGTCCGCCCGTACGGGAAGTGACCGCCGTGCTCATCACCGCGACGGCCCCGGCCCCCACCCGCGATCCGATGCGGATCGCGCTGGTGCTGGTGGTCGGGATGATCATGGCGACGCTGGACCAGACCATCGTCAATGTCGCCATCAACAAGCTTTGAACGAGGCCGATCAGACCGACTCGCTGGCGCGTTCCTTGCTCAGCGACTCGGCCTCTTCGGTGCTCAGGCCCTGCTGCTTGGCCAGCAGATCGCGGATCTCGATGAGCAGTTCGGTCTCGGTGGGCTCGGCGGCCTTGGTGGTGCCGAACTTGTTCTTCAGCGACTTCATCGGCAGCATCAGCACGAAGTACAGCACCGCGGCGACGACGAAGAAGTTGATGAACGCGGTGATGATCGGGCCAACAGCGATGAAGGTCGCGGGCTTGTCGGCGATGAGCTGGATGCCAAGGCCCAGCTCGTTGGTCGAGCCGAACACCGCCAGCAGCGGGTTGACGAGTCCCTTGGTGAACGCCGTGACCACGGCGGTGAAGGCGGTACCCATGACCACCGCGACCGCGAGATCGATGACATTCCCGCGCATCAGGAAGTCTTTGAACCCGTCGAAAACAGACTTGATACCGCGCATCGGTGGAGCACTCCTCATCCTGGCTATCGGCAAACGTGGTGATGCTAACGGCCACCCAGGCCGGTAGCGAATCCACAGCAACGCGACAGGGTGGTCCTGGGCAGTATCGGCGCACGCGCGCGCGGCCGCCACCTGGGCGGCGGAGTGCCCCGGATCGGTTGTCCGGTCCGGGGATTGAACGTCGCAGGTCAGGAGCGCCGGGCGAAGCTGCCGGGACCGGCCTGGTCACGGGGCTTGACGACAATGGTGTCGAGGTTCACGTGCGCCGGGCGCGAGGCGGCGAAGCCGACGATCTCGGCGATATCGGCGGCGTAGAGCGGGTCGATGCCCTCGTAGACCTTGGCCGCGCGCTCGGCGTCACCGTCGAAGCGGACCAGCGAGAACTCGGTCTCCACCGCGCCCGGCGCGATCTCGGTGAGCCGCACCGGCTGACCGAGCAGTTCGTCGCGCAGGGTGCGGTGCAGCACGGCCTGGGCGTGCTTGGCCGAGGTGTAGCCGGAGCCGTTGGGATAGGCGTGCAGGGCGGCGATGGAGGTGATGGTGACGATCAGGCCGTCCCCGGAGGCGATGAGCTTGGGCAGCAGCGCCTTGGTCAGGCGCAGGGTGCCCAGCACATTGGTCTCCCACATCCAGCGCCAGTCATCGAGGTCGGCGTCGAGCACCGAGGCCAGGCCCTTGGCCCCGCCCGCGTTGTTGACCAGCACGTTCACCTCGCCGATCGCGTCGGTGAAGGCGCGCACCGAGTCCTCGTCGGTGACGTCGAGCTCGAGCGCGGTGCCGCCGATCTCCTCGGCCAGCTGCTTGACCCGATCGAACCGCCGCGCGCCCACGTAGACGTGAAAGCCCTGCGCGGCGAGCGTGCGGGCGGTGGCTTCTCCGATGCCGGAACTGGCTCCGGTGACGACGGCGGTTCGAGTACTCATGGGTCGATGGTATTCGCCGCCGATTCGCCCGTGCCATGGCTGCGATCACCGTGCGCTCTACCCTGTCGGCATGGCTATTCGTGATGCGGTCAGTGCCGAGGGAACCAGGATCGTCTACCGGGTGACCGGTCCGGAGACGGGCAGGCCGCTGGTGCTGCTGCACGGCTGGGCGGGCAATCTGCGCTGCTGGGGCACCGCCGCCGACGACCTCGCCCAGTGCTACCGGGTGATCGCCGTCGACCTGCGCGGCCACGGCTACTCCGACGACCCCGGCACCGGCTACGACGATCCCAAGGCCTGGGCCGCCGATGTGGCCGCCGTGCTCGCGGCCGAGGGCATCGAGTCCGGCGCGGTGCTGCTCGGCTGGTCCTACGGCGGCATCGTCGCCACCGACTACCTGGCCACCTACGGCACCGGGGCGGTCGCCGGGGTCGTCTACTGCGGGGCGCCCGCCCACATCGGCCGGGATGTGCCCGGCGCGGCCCCCGGTCCGGCCATGGAGAAGGCCATTCCGGGTGTCTTCGACGAGGCGGCGGGCCGGGCCGTGCGCGCCTTCGCCGTGTTCGGCAATGCCAATACCGGCCCCGGCGAGGACAAGGGCCCCGATGCCCAGCGCCTGTTCGGCGGCAGCCTGGCTACCCCGCCCTCGGTCCGCAAGGCGCTGTTCTACCGCACCGTCGACAACACCGAGACCCTGCGCGCGCTCGATATCCCCGTGCTCGTCCTGCACGGCACCGCCGACCCGGTCGTGCCGGTCGAGAACGGCCGCTACATCGCCGACAACGCCCCTGACGCGCGCGCCTCCTACTGGGACGGTGCCCAGCACGGCCTGTTCATCGAGGACCGCCCGCGTTTCGTCGCCGAGGTGCGCGAGTTCCTCGACGGCCTGTGAAGGGCTAATGTTTCAGAAGTGACTCCGGCGCAGGTCGGAGCCCTTTACCCTGTGTGACGCGGCCAGTCTGCGGCCGGTCATGGAGGTGGCGCATGAGCGTCGTGACGCGTTGTGTGCTGTTCGTATTGACGGCCGGATTGGTATTCGGGCACGCGGTGGCGGCCGCCGAGCCCGCCGGGCGCACCGCCGACGCGGCGTGGGTCGTCTCGGCGTCGCCGGGGCCGGGCGGGGTGGTCGAGCTGGTGGTGTACTCGGTGGCCATGGGCAAACCGGTGACCGTCACCGTGCTGCCCGCCGCCGACCCCGCCGCGAGCGCGCCGGTGCTGTACCTGCTCAACGGTGTCGACGGCGGCAGCGGTCCCGACGGTGACTGGCGCGGCGGCGGGAACTGGCTGACCCGCACCGATATCGCCGAGTTCCTGGCGGACGAGCAGGTCACCGTGGTCATGCCGGTCGGCGGCGCGGGCAGCTACTACGCCGACTGGCGCGCCGACGACCCCGTCCTCGGCCGCCAGCGCTGGACCACCTTCCTCACCAGGGAGCTCCCGCGCGTGATCGACGCCGAATTCCACGGCACCGGTGCCAATGCCGTGGCCGGGGTGTCGATGGCGGGTACCGCGGCCTTCCAGCTGGCCCTGGCCGCCCCGCGCCTCTACCGCGCGGTGGCGTCCTACAGCGGGTGTGTGGCCACCAGCGGTCCGCAGGGCCACGCCATCGTCAATACGGTCGTCTCCGGCCAGAACGGCGACCCGGTGAACATGTGGGGCCAGCCCGGCGACCCCCTCTGGGCCGCCAACGACCCCTTCCTGCACGCCGACCGCCTGCGCGGCCTGTCCCTCTACATCGCCTCCGGCACCGGCCTACCCGGCCCCCTCGACACGGTCGACGGCCCTGGGCTGCGCGGAGATTCGATGAAACTCCTCGACCAGCTCCTCATCGGCGGCGCCCTCGACGCGGTGACGGGCATCTGCACCCAGCAACTCGCCACCCGCCTCACCGAACTCGACATTCCCGCCACAGTCGAACTGCGCCCCAACGGAACCCACTCCTGGGGCTACTGGCGCGAGGACTTCCACCGCTCCTGGCCGATGTTCGCCGCCGCGCTGAAAGATCAACGCACGCCAGGGAAATAGGGCGACACCGGCCAGCACGGCACCGGGCTCGCCGTCTCCGGCGAGAGCGCGTTGAGCACGAACCGCCAGACCCGCTCGCTGTACATCGTGGCCAGGTGTTCGGAGAAGTCGACGGAACACCCGTCCTGCAGGGTGATGTTGGTGACGTTCGGTCCCACCAGATACTGCTGGTCGTACGGGGTGACGATCTGGTCGTACTTGGTGACCAGCGTGGTGTAGGTGACCCCGGGCCGCGTATCACCGGAACCGTAGACCTCACTGGACAATTCGTCCCCGATGGCCTGCTGGGTCAAGGCCGGGGCGATGTCACCGAGCCCCTCGTAGACCCACCACCCCACCGGCGGCACGAAGCTACGCAGGAACGCGATGGTGTTCAGCGTGGTGCCGTGGTTACTGGGGGAGATGCCCACCATCTTGTCGACCTTGGCGGCCCCGCCGAGCACGTTCAGGTAGTACAGCGGCAGAATCCCGCCGCCCTGCGAATGCCCGACGAGATCCACCTTCGCCGCCCCGGTGGCCGCGAGCACCCGGTCGACCTCGGCGCCGAGTTCCCGTGCGGAGAGCCGGATGTCACCGAGCGCCTGCAGTGGCACCTTGCCCGGCAGCCACGCGAGATTGCCGTAGTTGAAGGTGAATACGCAGTACCCGTTGTTCTTCAGATACGGCGCCCCGGCCTGCCAGGCGATGGCCTGCGAAGTCGCGGTGGAGTTCACCAGCACCACCGGATTCGGATGCTCGGCGCTGGGTGTGCAGTTCCAGTCGTTGGCGCCCGCCGGTGCCGTCTCCGGAAACAGCCCGGCGGGCAGGATTCCCGCCCCCAGATCGAACGGCACCGGCAGCGGACCCGTAGCGGGCTCCTGTGCCGCCGCCGGACCCGCCGCCGTCATCGCGATCGCCGCACCGACCGCCGCCAAATCTTTTCTCCACGTGCGCATTCCGCCACCCCCGTGTTCCCGGCCGCCTCGTCGCGGCACCTTGGGGAGCGTACAAACATTGTATGAAACATGTTGCAGAAATGCGCGAATTCCCGCATCTTCTACCGGGTAGTAAGCGCATCTGAGCAGCGCAAAGAGAACTCTCGCCGGATGCCTGGCGAAGTTCGGTGCGGTTCTATTCGGCGGTGCTGCTCCTAGGTCGACGCCCCACCTTCGCGGCCGACGATGGTGCCGTAATCGAGCCCGCCGTGGCTGTAGGTCGGGACCACCGGCCACTGGCGTTTCCACGGCGCGCATTCCGAGGACGGGATGATCTGGAGCCAGCGGGGGTCGCGCGGGGAGCGGGAGGCCATGGCCTTCTCCTTGACCATCGAGTCGTACTGGTCGAGGGAGTCCTCGAGGGTGTTGCCGTTGAGCACCACCTCGCGGCCGTAGAACGCGGCCTGCTGGCGTACGCCGGGGATCCGGGACAGTTCGGGCTGCCAGCTGTCGGCGGCCATGCCGTTCTCCGAGGAGACCCACACGCCGTCGGGGGTGTTGAGCACGAGCGAGTGGTTGCCGTCGGTGTGGCCGGGGGTCCACAGCAGGCTCACGCCGACGCCGAGTTCCACATCGCCGTCGAAGATCTCGAGCCGTTCGCGCGGCACCCCGTCCATGCCGCCGTCGACATACCAGGCCCACTGCATCGGATGCATGGCCTCGAAGGTGCCCAGTTCCTTGCGGTGCACCAGCAGTTTGGCGTTGGGGAACAGCGGCATGATCCGCCGCAGGTCTTGCACGTGCAGGTGGTCGAAGCTGAGGTAGTCCACGTCCTCGTTGCGCAGCCCGAGCCGGGGCAGTACGGCCTCGGGATCGTCGTAGTACTTCACGAACAGCTTCTCCGCGCCGAAGCGCTGGGCGAACTGCTGCAGATTCCGGTAGAACGGCGCCTCCGCCGACCCGGCCGCCACCGTGGGCTCCCAGACCAGCGTCTTGCGCTCACCGTCGAAACCCTCGAACTGGATGACGAACATCCGGTTGATGATCGAGATCATCGGGTTCACATTCACCGAGTAGCCCTGGAAGGCGAAGCGCGCCGGATAGGGCGCGGCGGCGATATCGAAGCTCCGCACGGCGCTGACCTGCCCCTGGCTCAGGAACCGCTCGCGGTAGCGCAAGGCCGCCGCGCGCACGGCCGCGAGCCGCTTGCCGCGCGGCCAGATGTCGTGGACGCCGTCGAATTCGGGAATCGGGCGCACGGCGGTGGTGCTGTCGATGCTCATCGGGGTTCTCCTGGGTTGTCGGTGAGGGTGGCGCGCTCGTAACCGGCGCGGGAGGCGGGATCGCTGTCGGTGATCTGGTTGGGGACCAGGCGGCGATAGAGCGCGGTGCGCGGCCGGTCGGGCAGCAGGTTCGCCAGGCGGACGAGCAGGCCGACCCGGCGGGGCACGGTCACCTCGAAACGCGGCCGGGCCAGCACGTCGGCGACCGCCCGGGCGACGTCCTCGGGGGTCAGCGTGGCGACCGCGCCGGGGGAGGTGCCCGCCGCGAGCGGGGTGTCGACCACGGTCGGCATCACCACCGACAGCTCGACGCCGCTGCCGTGCAGCTCGGCCCGCACCGCGCTGAGATAGCCGTAGACGCCGTGCTTGGTCGCCGCGTACGTGGCCTCCCCGGCGGGCGCCAGTTTCGACGCGGCCGAGGCGACGGTGACGAGGTGCCCGCGCCCGCGCGCCCGCATCCGGGGCGCGGCCAGCCGCACACCCCGGATGACGCCGTGCAGGTTCACCGCGAGCTGACGCCGGGTGGCCGCCTCGGGCTCGTCCTCGAAGCGGCCGACCCACATCACCCCGGCGTTGTTGATCAGCACGTCGATCGGGCCCCAGCGGGCTTCGACGGCGTCGAGGAAGCCGGTGAACGAGTCGTCGACGGTGACGTCCAGGGCGAATCCGGCGGCGGTGCCGGGCAGCGCGGCCGCGGTCTCGGCGGCCGCCGCGGCGTCGAGATCGCCGAGGGCGACGTGGGCGCCCGCCGCGGCGAGTTCGCGGGCGATGGCCGCGCCGATGCCACGGGCGGCGCCGGTGATCGCGATCACCCGGCCTCGGGCGGGGATGGTCGAGCGCATCCGGGGGCTCCCTTCGTGGTCCATGTGACATATCGACATGTCAGATGAAAGCCCAGTATGACCACGATGGGGGCGTGGTGGCAAGTGCCGGATCTACTCCAGGGGGCGGCGCAGCCCGGCGAGGGCGGAGACGAACAGGGTGGCGCACACCCTGGTCAGCACGGCGGGACTCTGGCGTCGGCCGGTCATCATCCAGTCCACGAGCAGGTTGTTCACCGCGCCGGACAGGGCGATGGCGGTGAGCCGGGTGTCCTCGTCGGCGGAGTCGACCGCCGGGTCGGCCGCCGAGACCGCGCCGATCAGCTCGGCGAAGGCGCGCAGCACCCCGTGCCGCAGTTCCTCGAGCTCGGCCGAGACGCCGACGACCTCGATCAGGATCACCTTGGCCCGGCGCGGATCGTCGGTCAGATGCTTGATGAACGCCGCCAACCCGTCGTGCGCGGCCGCGGCGACATCATCGGGTCCCGCGGCGGCGACCGCCGCCTCGGTAGCCGCACGCAGATCGGCGACCAGCGCGGTGTACAGCCCGATCAGACATGCTTGCCGATCCTTGAACGACTCGTAGAAATACCGTTCCGTCAGCCCCGCCGTCCGGCAGATCTGCTTCACCGAGGTCGCCGCGAACCCGTCACTGCCGAACAATTCCAGCGCGGCCGCCAGAATCGCCGCCCGCCGAGCCCGCGTCCGCTCCTCGGCGTCCATCCCGGAATACCGCCGTCCCGGTCGCTCCGCTGCTGGCGTCGCCATTCCGGTTCCCGTCCTCTCCCTCGATACTGTCCCTGCCATACTGACCCGCTCGGCTGGGCGTGCCTGATCGATGAGATCACGGTCGCGGGCCCAATCAGGGTCCGCTGTGCCGGACCACAGCTCGGCGATCTCCCCGAAGCGACACCAGCGAGCAGCGGCGCTCGGTACCAGGCGGACTCTCGGCCGTCCCGCGACGGTGATGGTGATGTCCTCGCCGTCGCTCATGACTTGACTGTAGAACTGCTGTTCCTTCAGCTGCTATCGCGCGGCGGTGTGGAAGGTGGTGCGGAGGGTGTGGAGGTAGCGGTCGACGGTGCGGTGGGCGGTGGGGGTGTCGGGGTAGATGGCGCTGAGGGTGGTGGTGGCGGGGAGACGGTTGATCCAGAGGAGGACTTCTTCGGTGGCGGCGCGGTTGGCGTAGACGCCGGTGCCCGCGGTGGTGAAGTACTCGTTGCCCGCGAAATCGCGGGCGTCGACGTAGGAGATCATCGGGGCCGACCAGCCGGGGCGGGCGGCGATGTCGGGGTCGTCGGCGGCGAGTTCGAGGACGCGGTGGGGGGAGACGGGGGTGAGGGTGAGGCCGTGTTCGTAGGCGCGCTGGGCGGCGGTGAGGGTGCGGGCGAAGCCCGTGGTGGCGCCGATCGGGAAGGCGACCGGGATGAGGGTGACGTACCAGCCGACGGAGGTGAGTTCGGCGATCGAGGAGCGGGTGCTGATGGGGGACAGGGTGAAGTAGTAGTCGCTGTCGAGGAGTTCGCGTTCGGTGAGCGCGGCGGCGGCGAAGATGCCGCCGGTGAACTCGGCACCGTGATCGCGGCAGATCTTCTCGAAGCGCAGCGCGGTGGCCTCGTCGAACAGGTCGATGGTGCGGTGCGCGCTGCGGTTGTAGGTGTCGTTGCTGCGGCCGAGATCCAGTGGGAACGAAGGCAATTCACCGTGGTTGCCGCGCAGTAGATCCAGCCAGCGCCGCACACCGGGCGAGCTGCGGGTGAGCTCGGCCGAGGCGGTGCGTTCGCGGGCACAGTGCTCGACGAAACTGGCGGGCCGGGTGAGCTGCCCGGCATCCTGACCGATCTCGCGCAGGTACAGGTGCGCCAGCTCGAAGCACGAGATGTATTGGCCCACACCGTCGGTGTGCAGATGGTCGACGGCCAGATACAGCGTGGTCGCCTCGGCGTGCTCGACGGCGCCGAAGGTGAAGCAGTGCCACTCGAAGGGCCCCGGCGTGCTCTGCTGCACGTGCGCGCGCACCCGGTTGCCGTCGGCCAGGCCGTGTTCCACCGGCGTGAATTCGATGGTGGCCGGGTCGATCAGGTGCCTGCCGATGCTCCCGTCGGGCGCGCGGTCGAACCAGGTGTGGAAGGTGTCGTGACGGCGCAGGAAGGCATTGATGGCGCGGGTCATTGCCGCCCGGTCGAGCAGCCCGGGCACCGCCGCGGTGACCACGCACAGCCCGGAGAAGCGGAACGCGGCCTCGCGATGCCGGTGGGCCGCCGCCAGATACTGCTCCTGCTGATGCGAGGGCGGCACCGGATGACGCGGCGCCCGCGCGGCCGCCGCCACCGACGCGGCCGAGGCGTGCCAGCTCACCAGCCGCCCGGTATCGGGGTGCCATTCCTCGAGCAGTCCGAAACCGACCACGCGACTATCTCCGTTCGTGACTGGGCAGGGCGAGGGCGAGCCCGCCCATCGCCAGGGCGAGCACCGCGACCGCGGCGAACATGGCCAGCGCCCCGCCGAGGGTGTGGGCGCGGAAGAACACGGCGCTGAGCAGCGCGAGACCGAGCCCGTTGCCGACCTGCTCGATGGTCGGCAGCAGCCCGGACGCGTCGTCCATGCGCCGCTGGGACAGCCCGGCCAGCATCATCGGCGGCAACTGCACCCCGAACACGCCGACCCCGATCCCCGCGACGAAGATCGGCCCCAGCGCGATCCGCAGGTCGACGGTGCCGCCGGTCCACCACAGATACCCGGCCCCGATCGCCACACACACCCCGAACCAGGCGATCCCCACCGCCAGGGCCCGCGCGCCCCAGCGCCCGACCAGCCAGGGCGAGACCAGCGCTCCCGCACCGGCACCCAGCGCGAACGGCGTCATGGTGATGCCGGTGCGCAGCGGCGAGAAGCCGACGATGTCCTGCAGAGTGATCGAGATGGCGAAGACGAAGGCGGTGAACAGGCCGAAGAACAGCGTCACCAGGATCGAGCCGACCGCGAACCCGCGATCCTCGAACAGTGCCAGCCGCACCAGCGGTTCCAGTGTCGAACAACGCTGCTGCACAAGGAAACCCACTCCGATACCGAGCGCGACCAACACCCCCAGCGCCGGGACCGGCCGCCAGCCGTCCTGCTGCACCGAGGCCAGCGCCGACAGCAGCAGGAACAGGCTCACCGTCGACAACACCACCCCGGCGGGATCGAGCCCACCGCGCCGCCCGCTCGCCCCCACGTGCAACCACCGGAAGGCCAGCGCGAAGGCCAGCGCCCCCAGCGGCACATTGATCAGGAACACCGAATGCCAGCCGCTCCCCGCGATATTCGCGGTGATCAGCGCCCCGCCGACGATCGGCCCGAGCATTCCGGCGAACCCGGCCGTCCCGCCGTAGACCGCGAACACCAGCGGATGCCTACTACGCGGGAAACTCGCGGTGAGAATGGCGATCGTCTGCGCCGCCATCGCACCACCACACACGCCCTGCACCACCCGAGCGGCGATCAATTCCGCCGCGCTGCCGGAGATCCCACACCACATCGAGGCCACGGTGAACGCCACCACCGACCCGAGGAACATCCACCGCCGCCCGAACATGGCCCCGAGCCGGGCCGCCGGGAGCAGCGTGCAGGCGAACGCCAGCGAGTAACCGGTCACCACCAGCAGCTGCTGCGCGGCCGAGGCGCCCAGGTCGGCGGTGATGCTGGGCAGCGCGGTGTTCACGATGGTCACGTCGATCATCTGCATGAACACCGCGATCAGGCACCCGGCGAAGGCGGGCCACGCGCCGTGCCGCGCGCCTGCGGGTGGTGGCGTCACGGCGGGCGCGACAGCCTCGGTCATCGGCCGATCCCCACGGAGCGCGAGGTCATCACTGTGCCGCCCCGCTCAGCACGGGCTCGGCCACCGGCGCCACGGCAGCCAGGTCCGGCATCGACATGCGCCCCGTCTCCGCCGCGAGGATCAGCTCCGCCACCTTCGGCCCGGCCTGCTCCAGACTGAACGAGCGCCCCATCTGCAAGGACATGAGCTCGATCCCCAGCGACTTGCTCACCCGCGCACCGAATTCCACCGCCATCAGCGAATCCAGCCCGAGTTCGGGCACCGGTACGGTGAGGTCGATGGAGTCGGGGGCCACGCCCATCACCACCGCGAGCTGGTCGGCCAGCATGCGGGCCACGGCATGGCCGCGTTTGCCCTCGTCGAGGGCGCCGAGTTCGGCTTGCAGCCGGGCCAGCGCGGAATTGTCCTCGACGGCCGCGGCGATCTGGGTGGTGAGTCTGCCGGTGCGGCTCATCTGCGGGAACGAGGCGGCCAGCCGGGACCAGTCGGTGGGGATGATCGAGGCCCGGGTGACGCCCAGGCGCAGCGCCTGTTCGAGATAGGCGGTGCCGTCGGCCATATCGATCGGCGCGAACCCGGCCACCTCCAGATACTTGGCGACCTTCTCGTCGGCCGCCATGCCGCCGGTGGCGCCGGACATGTGTCCCCAGCCCACACACAGCACCCGCTCCCCGGCGCGTGCCCACTGCTCGGCCAGCGCCTCGACCGCGAGATTGGCCGCGCTGTAGTTGTACTGGCCGAAGATGCCGAACATCGAGCCGCCGGAGGAATAGAGGACGAACATGTCCAGCTCGATCCCCGCATTGGTCACCGCGCGGTGCAGCACCCGCGCCCCCTGCACCTTCGGGCGGTAGACGCGGGTGAGTTCGTCGAGGTCCATCAGCCCGATCCGGTTGTCGGCGACCGCGCCCGCCGCGTGGTAGATCCCGCGCAGCGGATACCCGTCGACGTGGGCGCGCCCGAGCACCTCGGTCACCGCCACCAGATCGGCGATATCGGCCCGTTCTTCCACCACCTCGACCCCACTGGCCCGCCAGGCGTCGATCTGCTGTCGCGCGTCCTCGGTGCGGGCCCCGCCCCGGCCCACCAGCACCAGCCGCCGCGCGCCCTTGCTCACCAGCCAGCGTCCGGTGGCCAGCCCGAAACCGCCGAAGCCACCGCTGATCAGGTAGCTGGCGGCGCCGTGGATGCGCACCTCGGGCAGTCGCGGGCGCACCGGCGGGGCGGCGTCATCCATGCTCAGCGCGATCCGGCCGATCCGGGAGGACCGGATCACCTCGTCGAAAGCCCTTGCCACCTCGTGGGTTTCGAACAGTTCGTAGGGCAGTGCCTGGTAGACGCCCGCCTCGATCTTCTCGTAGACGCGGCGCAGCAGGTCGGCGAGCTGCATGGGGCGCACCGCGCACATGCGGTCCAGGTCGACCGAGAAGTACGCGAGGTTCTTGTCGAAGTTGGCCAGTTCCAGCAGGCCGCCGGTGTACACATCGGCCTTGCCGACCTCCACGATGCGCCCGAATTCGGTGACCGCGCGGAAGTTCTGGCGCAGGATCTCGCCCGGCGCGGTGCTGAGCACCACGTCCACGCCCACCCCGTCGGTGAGCCGGAGCACGTCGTCGGCGAAGTTCAGCGAGCGCGAATGCAGCGCGTGATCCACCCCGAGAGTGCGGATGTGGGCGCGCCGCTCGGGCGTGCTCGCGGTGCCGATGATGCGGGCACCGCGCGACTTGGCCACCTGGATGGCCGCCGACCCGACCCCACCGGCCGCGCCGTGGATCAGCACCGTCTCGCCGGGCAGCAGCCGGGCCAGATCCAGCAGGGCGTATTCGGCCGTGCCGAAAGCCGTGGTGCTGGTGCACAATCCGGGTTCCGCGCCGATGGGCAGGCGGATGGCGGCGTGCTGGTCGACCAGGTGGTAGCGGCGCATCATGTCCTTGGCGGCGATGGCAACCAGATCCCCCTCGGCCAGCGCGGTGACCCCCGCGCCCAGCCGCACCACCGTGCCCACGCCCTCCATGCCGGGTGCGGTGCCGAAGAAGGTGCCCGCGAGCTCGCGCTCCCCGAGCAGCCCCATCACCTTGAGCGGGTCCTTGTAGTTGAGCCCGATCACCCGCATCCGCACCTCGACCTGCCCCGGTTCCGGATCGCGCCGCGTGCTGGCCCGCCACGAAAGGCCCGACAGCAGCCGCGATTTCGGCACTTCGACGGCGAAGTCGGCGTTTGGGTCCGCCAGCGGATGCGCGGTATCGAGTTCGTCGATGCGCTCCTGTAGACGCTTGGTGACCAGCGGTGCCCACCGGACGCCCTCGCGCAACACGATCTCGTCGGTGTTGTCGAGGGTGAACGCGCCCGGCACCGCCAGCTCGGTGACCAGCGTGCCGAGCTGGGTCGCCGCGTCCACATCGATCAGCCGCCAGCGCAGCCCGGTCTGCTCGTTGAGCAGCACCCGGCGGGCCCCGGCGAGGGCGCGATGCCGATGCTGCGGTTCGGCGGCGTCCTCGGGCAGGGTGAACGCCTGCTCGGTGACCAGGGTGACGTCGATCAGCCCCTCCCCGAGCGCCGGAACCACATCACCGGGCGCGACCAGCGAGTCCGCGAATTCGCCCAGCGTGACGGCGATCTGCTTGAGCGTCCACAGTGCGGCGATGTCATCGTGGATCGACCCCGCCACCAGACAGACATGCAGGCGCTCCCGGCGGGCCGGGACCAGGGTGTTCGCCTGCGTGACCCCGGCCGCAGTGCCCCCGACAACGGTGGATTGCGAGTCGGGCCTGGTCGAAGCCGGTCTGTGCTCGCCTGCTGGCCTCTGCTCGCCTGCCGGTCTGTGCTCGCCAGCCGCCCCCTGCTCGGCAGTCGGTCCGTGCTCGGCAGTCGGTCCGTGCTCGGCAGCCGGTCTGTGCTGGGCATGTTCTGGCGATGGGAGTCTGCGCTGCTCTGCTGGTGTGTCGCGCTGGGCGTGTTCGGGTGTGGATGTCTGGGGATCGCTCGAACGCAGTGCGTGGACGGCCGCGTAGAGGTGCTGGGTGAGTTCCTCGGTGAGGTAGGTCGTCTCGGTCGGGTCGGTGGTCGGATCGGCGATCTGGAGGACGGCGCCGGGGAGGGCGGTGGCCAGCTGACGGGCGCGGGGAGCGGCGCCGAGGGCGAGGACGACGGTGGCGGCGTCGTCGTGGACGGGCAGGGTGGCGGGGTCGATCGGGGGACGGGCCTCGAGTTCGTCGGTGTAGAAGAACTCCGCCATTCGGTGCAGCGGGCTCGCCGCCGGGTTCAGGGCCCCGACCTGCACGCCGACCAGGTGCAGGCAGCGGGTCCCGGACGCGTCGAGCAGTTCCACCTCGGCGCGCAGCCGGGTCGACGGATCGCGCCGGGCCAGCACGGTGACCTCCTCGGGCAGCGCCCCGAACAACCGCACCGCGTCCACGCCGACCGGTACCAGCGCGCCCTCGCCGATGGCGTCGTCGGCGAACAGCAGCGCCGCCACCTGCATGGCCGCGTCGACCACCGCCGGATGCGCCAGATGCCCCGACCCGGCCGCGATACTCGCGTCGACCGTCGCCACCACCGTGTCCCGGCTCGCCCGCACGGCGGTGACCCGGCGGAAGGCCGGACCGTACTGCAAGCCGCGCGCCGCCAGCGCCGAATAGAACAGCTCGGGCACGAACTCCACGGCCGAATCCAGCTCGGGCACCACGGTGTCGGTGGCCTCGTAACTCCCAGTGAGCAGCCTCCCGGTCGCGTTGACCGTCCACACCGAGCCGGTCGCGCCGCGCGAGCGGATCAGGAACCGCCCGCTGGCCTCCTCCACACTCAGCTCCAGCAGCGGCACATCGGGCGAGCTCATGATCACCGGCGCCACGAACCGCACATTCTCCAGCGCCACCCGCGTCTCGCCCCTCCGCTGGGCCGCCGCGCTCAGCGCCGCGTCCAGATAGGCCGCGCCGGGCAGGATGCGGGCCCCGCCCACCACATGGTCGGCCAGCCACGGCAACTTCTCGGTGCCGATCTGCAACAGCCAGCCGGGCCTGCCCTCCAGATCGGGGTCGCCGAGCATGGCGTACCCGCCGGGCGACCCGTGCCGCAGCTGCTCGAACAGCGGCAGCGCCGAACGCAGGCGGGTGCGCTGCCAGGGATAGCGCGGCAGCGGCTGGTGCGGGGTCGCGGGCCGGTCGGGCGGGAACAGCGCGTCGAGGTCGAGCGCGCCCGCGCCGTAGAGCCCGGCCACGGTGCTCCGGATACTGAGCTGATCGGGCTGTTTGCGGTCGAGGGTGGGCACGGTGGCACCGGTCTCGCCGGTCTCCAACAGCAGTTCGCGAATATTGCCGGAGAGCACCGGATGCGGCCCGACCTCGACGAACACCCGGCTGCCCGCGCCGATCAGCGCCGTCACCGCCTCGGCGAACCGCACCGTCCGGCGCACATTGGCGCACCAGTACTCGGCGTCCCACTCGCCCGCGGTGACCAGGTCACCGGTGACCGTGGAGTACAGCGGCACCTGCGGCGGCCGCGGCTCGAGATCGGCCAGCACCGTGCGCAATTCGGGCAGGATCGGGTCCATCATGCGGCTGTGATACGGCACCTCCACCCGCAGCCGTCGCGCGAAAACGCCCTGTTCGGTGAGCTTTTCGGCCAGCTCGTCGAGCAGTTCGGGATCACCGGCGAGGGTGAGGCTGCGCGGGCTGTTCACCGCGGCGATATCGACGGCCGCCTCGGGGCCGAGCAGCTCACGCGCCTGCGCGACACTCAGCCCGGCCGCGAGCATGCCGCCCGACCCGGCCGTGGTCGACTGCAACCGGGCCCGGTGGAAAGCCACGGTCACCGCCTCGCGCAAGGTCAGCATCCCGGACACATACGCCGCGGCCACCTCGCCCACACTGTGCCCGACGATGGCGGCGGGCTGGATGCCGTGCGCGGCGAGCTCGTCGACCAGCGCGACCTGCACCAGGAAGTTGGCGGGCTGGGCCACCATGGTCGCGGTCACCCGCGATTCCTCCTCCGGCCGCAACAGTTCCCCGATGATCGACCAGCCCGCGACCTCGTGGAAGGCCGCGTCGATCTCCTGCGCCGTCGCGGCGAAAGTGCCCTCGGCGCACAGCAGTTCACGTGCCATGCCCCACCACTGCGGTCCCATGCCGGAGAACACGAAGACCGGGTCGTCTCCACCCCGGGTGACAGTGCGGGTGGCGTCGCGGCCCGCGCCGTCGGCGTACCCGCGCAGCTCACGGATCAGTTCGGGTGCCCCGTCGATGAGCACGCCGGTGCGGAACGGATGGTGCGCCAGCCGGGTCCAGGCGGCCTCGGCGAGCCGTTCGGGATCGGCGCCGTCGGCGAGCAGATCGGCGAAGCGCCCCGCCATGGCCCGGGTCGCGGCAGCACTGCGCGCGGAGATAGGCAGTACGCCATAGTGTTTCGGTTCCACCGGCGGGACGGGTTCGGGGCGGAACTCCTGGATCAGCACATGGGCATTGGTCCCGCCGTAGCCGAAACCGTTGACCGCGATCGTCATCGGCTCCGCGCTCTCGACCGGCTCGGCCGTGAGCTGCACGTGCAGGCCCAGTTCGTCGAAGGCGATATCGGGATTGGGGGTCTCGAACCAGCCCTGCGGCGGGATCGTCCGATGCGCCACGGCCAGCGCGGATTTGATCACGCTCGCCACCCCCGCGGCGGCCTCGGTGTGGCCGAGCGTCGACTTGAGCGAGCCGACGCCGAGCGACCCCGACCGGCCCGAGGCCGCGCCGTAGACCCGCCCCAGCGCCCGCAATTCGATCGGATCACCGACGAGCGTGCCGGTGCCGTGCGCCTCCACATACGTCACCGAGTCCGGCGCGATCGCGGCCCGCTCGCACACGGTCCTGGCCAGCTCCTCCTGGGAGACATCATTGGGCACGGTGATGGCGGTGGTGCGCCCGTCCTGATTGGCGCCGGTGCCCTTGATCACCGCGTACACGCGATCCCCGTCGCGCACGGCGTCGTCGAGCTTCTTGAGCACCACCATGCCCGCGCCCTCGCCGCGCCCGTACCCGTCGCCTGCGGCGTCGAAGGACTTGCACCGCCCGTCGGCGGCGAGGAACCCGCCCTTGCACATCATCACGAAGGTTTCCGGCTGGAGCATCACATTCACCCCGCCTGCCAGCGCGACGGTGCAATCCCCGTTGGCCAGCGCCTGGCAGGCGAGATGCACCGCCACCAGCGACGACGAGCAGGCGGTGTCGACGGTGAGCGCGGGGCCGGTGAGGTCGAGCGCGTAGGCGATGCGGTTGGACAGCATGGTGTAGGAGGCGCTGGCCGCGGTGTGCATGTCCACGTGCGCCAGCGCCGGACCCACCACCCCGAGCACGGACTGGTCGACGACGAACCCACCCACATACACCCCGACCGAGCGCCCGGCGGCCCGGCCCGCCACGCCCGCGTCGTCGAGCGCCTCCCAGGTGACCTCGAGCAGCAGCCGCTGCTGCGGGTCGAGGCCGGTCGCCTCGCGGTGCGAGATGCCGAAGAAGTCGGGGTCGAACTCCCACGGGTCGCCGGTGAGGAACGCGCCGTGCTTGGTGTAGCTGCGGCCGGGCGTCCGCTTGTCCGGATCGTAGTAACGGCGATAATCCCAGCGGCTCTCCGGAATTTCCACCACCGCGTCGCGTTTTTCGACCACGAAATCCCAGAAGGATTCCGGTGAGTCTATTCCGCCACCGAATCGGCAGCCGATTCCGACAACAGCGATATCCGACATGATTCCTCCGCATCGGGGCACTCGGATGTCGTCGCGTGCCCGGTCTGCGCAGCGTAGGTCGCCTCGTGCCGGATCGACTGGAGTAGTAACGTGGTTCGTCCACGCCACCAACGTGATACGTCTGTGATTGTGATCGGACACCGACGGGTCGGCATCCTGCATTCGCGCACAGGACCACGGAAAATCTTCTGGTAATCGTCACAATGTTTTCCCGAATCCGTGTGTAGCGTTCAAAGATGTCGTTGGATCGCGAGCAGGGAACAGGATTCGGCGTCGAGATCGGAGTTCGATGATGTCTGGTCGGGCAAGAGGCGCTCGGATCGTCGTCGCGGCGGCTGCCGCGCTGGTCACGGTGCTCGGTGGGACACCGGATGTGCTGGCCACACCCACCGATTCGGCCTATATCGACGATCGGCGCACCGAAGCCGACGACACCGTCGATATCGGCGTGTACTCACCGTCGATGGACACGGTGAACCGGGTGCGCGTGCTGCGCGCCGCCGACCCGGACGAGCCCGCGCCCACGCTGTACCTGCTCAACGGGGTCGGCGGCGGTGCCGACGGGAACTGGCTCGACCGCACCGATGTGGTGTCCTTCTTCAAGGACAAGCAGGTGAACGTGGTGATCCCGTTCGGCGGCGCGGGCAGCTATTTCGCCGACTGGCGCGCCGACGACCCGGTGCTGGGCAAGCAGCGCTGGACCACCTTCCTCACCCAGGAACTCCCGCCGGTGATCGACGCCGCCTTCCACGGCTCCGGCGCCAATGCCATTGCGGGACTGTCGATGGCGGGCACCTCGGTGTTCCAGCTCGCGCTGGCCGAGCCGGGCCTGTACCGGGCGATCGGCTCCTACAGCGGATGTGTGCGCACCAGTGATCCGCGCGGGCAGGCCATCGTGCGCACGGTGGTGGGCAGCAGGCTCGGCAACGCGGCCAATATGTGGGGCCCGCCGTCGGATCCCGCGTGGTCGGCGCACGACCCGTACCTGCACGCGGAAGCGTTGCGCGGCACCGAGGTCTACATCTCCTCCGGCACCGGCATCCCCGGCCCGCTCGACACCATCGCCGCCCAGGGCGACCCGGTGCAGCTGACCTATCAGCTGCTGTTCGGGGCCACGCTCGAGGCGGTCACCAATGTGTGCACCCAGCAGCTGCGAGATCGCTTGCAGTCGTTGGGCATTCCCGCGACGGTCGATCTGCGGCCCAACGGCACCCACTCCTGGGGCTACTGGGAGCAGGATCTGCACAAGTCCTGGCCGCTGTTCGAGTCGGCGCTGAATCGGTGAGCCGCTGGGCGGACCTCGTCGTCCGCCGCCGGTCGCTCGTCCTCGGCGCGGTGGTCGCCGCACTGCTGGCGCTCGGGGGCTACGGGCTCGGGCTGGGTGACCGGCTCACCGCCGACGGCTGGGACGATCCCGGTTCGGAAGCGGTACGCGCCGAGATCCTGCGCGCCGCCGCGTTCGGCCGGGATCACTCCGCCGACATCCTGCTGCTGTTCCACGCCCCCGACGGCCGTATGGTCGACGATCCCGTCTTCGCGGAAGCGGTTGTCGCCCACCTGAACCGGCTCCCACACGAATTCCCCGACCAGATCGCGCGGATCAACGGCGCGTACTGGCCGACGGAAACCGGTGTGTCACAACCCGCCCTGTTCGGCACCGACGACCGCCGCCACGCGTTCGCCTCGCTCGCCCTACGCGGCGAGGACAACACCACCCTGCTGCGGAACTACCGTCTAGTCCGCGATCACCTTGCCGCGCCGGGTATCTCGATGGAGATCGCCGGTGGGGGCGTCGTGGCGGCCACCCTCACCGACACCATGACCACCGACCAGCGGCGCATGGAACTCATCGCCCTGCCGCTGGTGGCGGTGCTGCTGTTCGTGGTGTTCGGCGGCGTCGTCGCGGCCGCGCTGCCCCTGCTCGCCGGTGGACTCACCGTGCTCGCCGCCTGGGGTGTCATCCGCGCGCTCACCCAGGTGACCGAGGTGAATTCCTTTGTCGCCCCGGTGGTGTCGATGATCGGCCTGGGCCTGGCGATCGACTACGGCCTGTTCATGGTCAGCCGCTTCCGCGAGGAACTGGCGCAAGGCCGCCCGGTCGACGACGCCGTCCGCCGCACCGTCTCGACCGCGGGCCACACCGTCCTCACCTCGGCCACCATCGTCATCGCCGCCGCCGCGACCATCCTCCTGTTCCCCCACGGCTTCCTCCGCTCCTTCGCCTACGGCACCATCGTCACCATCACCCTCGCGGCCCTCACCGCGTTGACGGTGCTGCCCGCACTCCTGGCCGTCCTCGGCCCCCGCGTCGACCTGCTGGGCCTGCCCCGGCCACGAGCGCACCGGATTCCGGGCGGATTCGATGGTGCCGCCGCGACCGGGGACGCGGGTGGTCTCGCCGGTGCGGGGAACCATGTACCTGTGCCGGTCGGCGTCGTGGGGGACGCGCGGTCGACCGTCACCCGCGAAGATCGCTGGCAACGGTTGGGGCGGTTCGTGGCCAGACATCCACGGGTGGTGACGTTGTCGGTGCTCGCCGGGTTGCTGGTCCTCACCGCGCCGATCGGTGGACTCGCCTTCGGGAGCGTCAGCGAGCGGTATCTGCCGCCGGATGACCCCACCCGCCTGGCACAGCAGCATTTCGACGAACTGTTCCCGCTGCGCGAGGCGGATCCGATCCGGCTCGTCATGGTCTCCGACGATCCGCTGGCCGTCGGGAAGCTGTGGCGGGCGGCCGAGGGGGCGCCGGGGCTGGCGGGGGCGTTCGGTGTGCCCGCGCAGCGTGGAGACGTGTATGTCAGCGAGGCCGCGCTGGTGGGTGACCCGGGTGCCACCATCGACTACCTGCGCGCTCTCGAACCGCCACCGGGCACCACGCTGCTGGTCGGTGGGGAACCGGCGGTCGGGCACGACAGTGTCACGGCGCTGGTGGACCGGCTGCCGCTGATGATCCTGGCGGTCCTGCTCGTCACCACGGCCCTGCTGGTGTGGGCGTTCGGGTCCTGGGTGCTGCCGGTCAAGGCCGCGGTGTGCAATGCGCTCGGGCTGGGGGCCACGCTGGGCGTGCTCACCTGGATCTTCGTCGACGGGCACGGCGCCGAGCTGCTGAACTTCACCCCGCAGCCGATCATGGCGCTGCTGCTGGTGGTGATCGTGGCGGTCATCTACGGCCTGTCCACCGACTACGAGGTCTTCCTGCTGTCGCGGATCGTGGAGGCCAGGGCGGCGGGCGCCACCACCGCCGAGGCCGTGCGCACCGGTACCGCCCGGACCGGGCGCATCATCACCGCGGCGGCCCTGGTGCTGCTGGTGGTGACCGGCGCCTTCGCCTTCTCCGAGCTGCTGATGATGCAGTACATCGCCTACGGCATGGTCACCGCGCTGCTCATCGACGCCACCGTGCTGCGCCTGCTGCTGGTCCCGGCCGCGATGACCTGGCTCGGCCGGTGGTGCTGGTGGCGACCGTCATGGCGAAAATCCGCTCGCGACGGCGGCCCCGATGGGGCACGCTCGGTGTCGGCGGGTGCGTGAACCCGGCCACGAAAACGGTGTGACAGCCGTCACCGATCCCGGTGGGGATGATGGTGGCGGCGTCGCGGCGTGCACACTGGAAGGTGTGAGTCAGCGTCGCCCGGATCTCTTGCCCCACCGCATCGCGGTGCTGTCGGTGCATACCTCCCCGCTGGCGCAGCCCGGTACCGGTGACGCGGGCGGCATGAACGTCTACGTGCTGCAGACCGCGCTCGAACTCGCCAAACGCGGCACCGAGGTGGAGATCTTCACCCGCGCGACCTCCTCCGACCTGCCCCCGGTCGCCGAGGCGGGCCCCGGCGTACTGGTACGCCACGTGGTCGCCGGACCGTTCGAGGGCCTGGACAAGCACGAGCTGCCCACCCAGCTGTGTCCGTTCACCGCCGAGGTGCTGCGCCAGGAGGCCCGCCACCTGCCCGGCCACTACGACCTCGTGCACTCGCACTACTGGCTCTCCGGCCAGGTCGGCTGGCTCACCCGCGACCGCTGGCGCGTCCCGCTGGTGCACACCGCGCACACCCTCGCCGCGGTCAAGAACGCCGCGCTGGCCGAGGGCGACACCCCCGAACCCGAGACCAGGGTGATCGGCGAGAAGCAGGTCATCGCTGAGGCCGACCGGCTGGTCGCCAATACCGGCGACGAGGCCCGGCAGCTCGTCGACCTCTACGGCGCCTCACCCGACCGCATCGACGTGGTGCCCCCCGGCGCCGACCTGACCCGCTACCGCCCCGGTGACAAGCTCGCCGCCCGCGCCGAACTCGGCCTGCGCGCCGACGAGCAGATCGTCGCCTTCGTCGGCCGCATCCAGCCGCTCAAGGCCCCCGACGTGCTGGTCCGCGCCGCCGCCGAACTACTGCGCCGCGATCCCCGCCGCGACCTGCGGGTCCTCATCGTCGGCGGCCCCTCGGGCACCGGCCTGGCCCGCCCCGACGCGCTCATCGACCTGGCCGCCGACCTCGGCATCGCCGACCGGGTCACCTTCCTGCCCCCGCAGGCCCCCGACCGGCTCGTGCAGGTCTACCGCGCGGCCGATGTGGTGGCCGTGCCCAGCTACAACGAATCCTTCGGCCTGGTCGCCATCGAGGCCCAGGCCAGCGGCACGCCCGTGCTGGCCGCCGATGTGGGCGGGCTCGGCACGGCGGTACGTGATCGCGAATCGGGCCTGCTGGTCGCCGGGCACCGCACCCCCGACTGGGCCGACGCGCTGGCCGCCCTGCTCGACGACCCCGCCCGCCTGGCCCGGATGAGTACCACCGCCGTCGAGCACGCGAGCCGCTTCTCCTGGGCGCACACCGCCGAGGGACTGCTCGACAGCTACGCTGCCGCCATGGCCGGATTCCGCGCCGAACGCGGGCCCATCGCGCTGCTCGCGGGCGAGACCGGCCAGGCCAGATCGCGGGCGCTGTGGCGGCGCCGGACAGGAGTACGCAGGTGAACGCCGTATCGCAGGTGATCGACGAGACACTGCGCGATCGCGAGATCGAATACACCCGGCACGCCGAGGACACCTTCATCGTCGTGCTGCCGGGCGAGCGCAAGCTCAAGACCACCGTGATGCTGACCGTCGGCAAGCACGGCGTGCGCATCGAATCGTTCGTCTGCCGCAAGCCCGACGAGAACTTCGAAGGCGTCTACAAGTACCTGCTGCGCCGCAACCGCCGCCTCTACGGCGTGGCCTACACCCTCGACAATGTCGGTGACATCTACCTCGTCGGCCGCGCCTCGGCCGAGTCGGTGACCCCCGACGAACTCGACCGGCTCTTCGGCCAGATCCTCGAAGCCGTCGACACCGACTTCAATGTGCTGCTCGAGCTCGGCTTCGCGGAATCCATTCGCAAGGAATGGAAGTGGCGCGTCTCGCGCGGCGAATCCCTCAAGAACCTGCGGGCATTCGAGCACCTGATCGACGAAGAAGACCTCGTCGACGAAGCCTGAAACGCGGGTGCCGCCCGACCGGCACCCGCGCGTCCTACCTCAGCAGTTGCTCGGCACCGGCTCGTTGCGGAAGCGCGACTCCACGTAGTTCCACGCGTCGACGAACCCCGCGGCCGCGGCCGTCATGTGCTCGGAGATCTCGATCGTAGCCAGCTGCACCGGGGCACCCTGGGCGCAGAAGTGCCGCACCGATTCGGCGACCGGACCGTACGGAGTCAGGGTGTCGTACTTGCCCTGCCAGATGTAGGTCGGGGCGGTCGGCGCGCCGGTGAAGTGCACCAGGCTGTTCTCGCGCAGCACCCCGCGCGCCACCTCGCTGGTCATCAGGTCCTTCGAGGCCGCCATCTGCTCGGCATTGCGGAACACACCGTGGAACAACAGGAACCGGCGGCACGCGTCCTTGGTGAACTCGCGGAACCACAGCCCGTTCTCGTTGAGCGAATCCGAGACCGGCACCCGCTCCGGGTACTCGCGCTCGATGCCCATCGCCGCGGCGAAGGCCAGGCCGAAGCCGGGGTGCGGGGCGAAACCGAGGGCGTCGGCCATCAGCTCCAGGTCGGCGGGGATACCACCGGCCACCACCGCGGCCAGCTTCAGTTCCGGCGCGTAGGTCGGCTGCAGCGCGCCCGCCCACGCGGTGGCCATACCGCCACCCGAGTAGCCCGCGATCGCCACCGGCGAGTCGCTCACGCCCAGCTCGGCGACCTTCTGCACGGCCCGCACGCTGTCCAGGGTGACCATGCCGCTGAGCTTGGCCGCGCCGTAGGCGACGGTCGGGCCCAGGTAGTCGGGCACCGAGATGGCCCAGCCGCGCTGCAGCGGCAGCATGGCGCCGGGCGCGTCCTGCAGCTCGCCGTTGAACAGCGACTGCGAGGGGTTGCAGCGGGTGCCGATCGAGTTGATCAGCGCCTGGTAGGAGACCAGCGGCGGGTTCTTCACCCCGGTCGGCATCAGCACGGTGGTGACGCCCATGATGGCCTCACCCCGGGAGTTGGTGGAGCGGAACGCCACCTGCCAGCCCTCGGTGCCGGGGTACATCCAGGTGTCGATGCGGCGGGTGCGCACGACGTCACCGGGAGCGAGTGTGCCGATGTCACTCGGTGCGTGGAAGAACGGATCCGGATCCGGGGTCGGATACAACGGGTTCGCGCCGGCCGGTGCGGCGAGCATGCCCGCCGTCAACAGGCTCAACACCAGTACAACGAATTTCGACACAGCTATCCTTCATCAATGTAGTGCTGCCCAACTGTCACGACCCGACCCGTGTGGAAGTATCCAACGAAAAGGGGCCGCGCGTACCGACCAGTAGTCAAAGTGTCGGGCGCCACATCCTGTGAGAATTCACATCACCGGCGACACCCGGGCAACCACGCCCTGGGCTGGCCCGCGCCGGAACCCGCGAGCACAGGAGTAGTGATGACGGCACTGGCCCTGGATATCGGAGCGACCAAATTCGCTGCCGGAGCGGTGGATTCGGGTTACGCGCTGCGCGGGGTGCGCCGCGTTCCCGCCGGGGTCGCCGACCCGTGGGCGGCTTGCCGGGAGTTGCTCCGGGTTGTGGCCAAGGACATGCGCGTCACGGCGGTCGGCATCGGCGCGGCCGGGCCGGTGGACGTGCCCGGCGGGGTGATCGGCCCGCTGAACCTCGCGCCGTGGCGCGACGGGTTCCCGATCGTCGAGCGGGTGCGCGCGCTGTTCCCGGATGCGGTGGTGCGCTTGGCGATCGACGGTGCCTGCCTGGCGCTGGCCGAGCACCGGCTCGGCGGGCTGCGCGGGGTGCGCAACGGGCTGGCGCTGACGGTGTCGTCGGGGGTGGGCGGCGGGATCGTGGCCGACGGCCGAGTCCTGGTGGGGCGCACCGGGAATGCCGGGCACTTCGGACACATCGTCGTCCCGGGTGACGAAACACCGTGTGCATGTGGAGGATTCGGGTGTGTGGAGGCGCTCGCGGGCGGGATGGCGGTGGTGCGCTGGGCGCGTGCGCGGGGCTGGCCGGGGGAGACCGGCACCGAGCTCGCGGCCGCGGGCCGGGCGGGCGACCCGATAGCGCTGGCCGCGCTGGACCGGGCGGGAACCGCGCTGGGACAGGCGATCTGCTCGGCGGCCGCGCTGCTGGATGTGGACCGGGTGGTGATCAGCGGCGGGTTCGCGCAGGCCGGGGAGTCGCTGTGGGGGCCGTTGCGGGCGGCCGTCGAACGGCACGCGCGGCTCGGGTTCATCCGAGACCTGGCGGTCGACTTGTCGGCGATCGGGGAGGGGGCGACGCTGGTCGGGGCCGGTGTGCTCGCGGTGGAGGGCTGATCCGTCGGAGGGAGGGCGTTCGGCGCGCGCCCTTGGAGACCGTGGGTGGTGCTGGGGCAGGATGCCGGGGATCGGCGCTGGGGCGGCGACGGGTGATGCTGGGCGTGGGCGGGTGGTGCTCCGGGGGGCGCTGCTGGGGTAGGGAGTGGGTGCCGACCGGGCCGGTGCGCGGAGCCGGGGTGATCGCCCGCGCGGCGGCACGTGTTGGCCGATGCCGGACTCTTCGGTCGGGCCCGGCGCGTTCGCCGGGGGTGGGGTGGGTGCGCGCGTAGCCTCGAAGAGGTGGCTGCCGACTACGTGCCGGGGGATGTCGTCCATATTCCGGATGGACCGCTACGAGGAGTGTGCGCCGTGGTGCGCGAGGTCGACGCGGGCGCGTCCCGATTACAGGTCGACGCTCTGGTCCCGGGCGGACCACACGAGATGAGCCTCGGGTTCGACGAGGTGGAGTGGGCCTGACCTTCGGCGCAATGCCAGAATGGCCCCATGACCTACACCCTCGTGCTGCTGCGCCACGGCGAGAGCGAATGGAATGCCCTCAACTTGTTCACCGGCTGGGTGGATGTGCACCTGACCGACAAGGGCATCGCCGAGGGCAAGCGGGCCGGTGAACTGCTCGCCGAGCACGGCATCCTGCCCGACATCGTCTACACCTCGCTGCTGCGTCGCGCGATCAGCACCGCCAACAACGCGCTCGACGCCGCCGACCGGCACTGGATCCCGGTCGTGCGCGACTGGCGCCTCAACGAGCGCCACTACGGCGACCTGCAGGGCAAGAACAAGGAGCAGGTCCGCGAGCAGTACGGCCACGACCAGTTCATGCTGTGGCGCCGCAGCTACGACACGCCGCCGCCGCCGATCGCCGACGACAACGAGTACAGCCAGGAAGGCGACCCGCGCTACGCGGGCATCGAGATCCCCAAGACCGAATGCCTGAAGGACGTCGTCGCCCGGATGATCCCGTACTGGGAGAACACGATCTCCCAGGAGCTGCGCACCGGTAAGACCGTCCTGGTCGCCGCCCACGGCAACTCGCTGCGCGCGCTGGTCAAGCACCTCGACAACATCTCCGACGAGGACATCTCCAGCCTCAACATCCCCACCGGCATCCCGCTGCGCTACGAACTCGACGAGAACCTGCGCCCCGTGAAGCCCGCCGAATACCTGGACCCCGAGGCCGCCGCCGCCGGCGCCGCCGCGGTCGCCAACCAGGGCGGCAAGTAGTCCCCAGCTCTCCCCAGCGCCCCGGCCCACCCCTGTGGACCGGGGCGCCGTGCTGCGTGGATGTCACAGGACCGGCGGTCACGTCGTCACCTCGGTAGCCGCCGCGATCACCGCGGCCACCGAAGGAGCCCCGCCATGCACACCGCCTACGTCATCGTCACCATCGCCGCCGCCCTCTGGGTCGGCTTCTCCGCCGTCTCCCTCCTGCGCCGAGCCCCCTTCGTCGTCGACCCCCTCGTCGCCTACGGCGTCCCCCAGTCCTGGTGGACGCCACTGGGTATCGCCAAGGCCGCCGGTTCGATCGGCCTCCTGCTCGGCCTCGCCGTCCCCCCGATCGGCATCGCCGCCGCGATCGGGCTGATCCTGTACTTCACCGGCGCGGTGATCACCGTCCTGCGCGCCCACTCGTACAAGACGGTCGCCTTCCCCGTCCTGTATCTCGCCCCGGTGGCCGTCGCCCTCGGATTGGGCCTCGTCTCCTGAATCAGCTTGTCCCCCTGCCTATTTTGCCCGATTCGAACAGGGGTTCGACAATTGATAGCTTGTACGCATGGTCAGTTCGTCGCACGAGGCGATGCACAAGATCTTCACCCACGATCCAGCGGCGTTCGCCCGCGCCTTCCATGTGCTGGGTCTTCCGTTCCCCGACCCGGTCGCGGTGGAGCAGATCTCGGTAGACCTGACCGAGACCGCGCCGGTCGAACGCCGCGCTGACACCATCTTGCGCATCGCGACCGAGGATGATGCATTCCTGCTGGTCGTCGAGGCACAATCGACGCAGGACCCCCCTCGAATTGCCGCATGGTCCTATTACGTGACATTCCTGCACAACAAGTACGACCTGCCCGTCGTTCTCGTCGTGGTCTGTCATGACAAAGAAACCGCGACGTGGGCGAGTAGAACGATGTCGGTCTCCTACCGCCGGTGGACCACCTTCCGCTTGTCGCCTCTGGTCCTCGGCCCACACAACGTTCCCGCGATCACCGACCCGGCCGAGGCAGAAGCAGATCTGCCCCTGGCGGCCTTGTCGGCGATAACGCATGCGCGTGAGCCCGAGATCGGTGAGATACTGGAAGCGATCGTGGCGGCGTTTCGTCGACGCGGAGCAAGCGAGGAGACCGAGTTCTACGCTGAACTGGTCGAGCAGGGAATCTCACATACCGAGGCAGCCAAGCTCTGGAGGGACAAAATGGCCACCGATCTGTCGTTCTTCCGCTCCGAATCGGCGCAGCGCCTGCGGGCGCAGGGGCGAGAGGAAGGCCTCGAACAAGGTCGTGAACAGGGGCTGGCGCTCGGGGTGCAGCGTGCGTTGTTGACGGTGCTCACGGGTCGTGGCATCGAGCTGTCGGCGGCTCAGCGCACGCTACTCACCGAGACGACGGATCTCGATCAGCTCAACGCCTGGTTGGCGCAGGCGCTGACAGCCAACAGCGCCGACGAACTCTTCGGTTGATCCATTTCTGCTGGTAGGCCAGCGGAATCGACCTTTCCGTCCACGGAATCGACCGAGTGCCGCTGACAAACCCCGATTCGCGTGCTTGGCCGACGCTGGGACTACCAGGCGGATCTCGGTGTCCGAGGTCGCGCTGGGGCGGGCCTGCTCGGTGCCGAGCCGCGTGTGTCGAAACGAGTGCTTGCCAGAGCGCGTTCGGTGTAGGCGGCCAGATCCAGCACACTGCGGGCGATATACCCGGTGGTTCGCCGATCGAGTGACGTGGTTCCCAGGATCGCGGCATTGGCGAGCTCATCGAGTGCCTGCTTCGCGGCCGGTGGCGATGCACCCAGCGCGCGCTGCACGGAGGCGCTGGTCAGCACGGGCGTTTCCGGGAGGAGTTGGAGGATGCGCGCGGTGGTGGAGTCGGCGCGCGGCTCCGGGCGCTTGGGTTTTCCGAGGCCTGCTCGGTAGGCAGCGAGGCGCCCGCCCCACTCGTCCCGTAGCACGGTGATCTCGTCTGCGAGGTGGAGTGCTTGGCCTGCTGCCGAGTCGACGGCGTCCAGGAAAATTTCGATCCAGTGATCGAGTCCGATGCGCGCGGCGGTGCTGTCGGGGGCGCCGAGGTAGCGATAGCTGGTCAGCCCGTCGATATAGCGGTCGCTGAGCGTGGCCAGGACCAGGCTGACCGGTAGGACCGCGCGTGCTGTCAGTCCACGGCGCGTGAGCACGGTGTGGATGAGCGCTCGGCCGACCCGGCCATTCCCGTCGGTGAACGGGTGGATGGTTTCGAACTGCGCGTGCACCACCGCGGCCTGTCGACGCGGATCGCGTCGTGTTCGGCGAGAGTGGTGGTCGCGCGACGAACGACGGTGATGTTGTTGGCGACCAGACGCGCGTTGTCACTGAAACCCCTGACCGACTCCTCTTGCGCGAGTTCGGCCAGCGCGACCTGCTGCGGCGAGGGGGTGATGCCCTCGATGCGGGAGCTCGCGATTGCTTCCGACCGCAACAGGAATCGAGCGATCCCCTCCAGCCCACGTGCTTCGGGATGAGCGGCCAGCGCGCGGACAGCTCGCTCCGACCGGTCGGTGCGGATAGATCTCCTGGTGACGTGAAAGGTTCCGATTGCTGACAGACCCG
>NZ_JBAGKD010000020.1:0-44917 GCF_037034205.1 Nocardia sp. SSK8 | reverse complement strand
GGCGGGGCTGGGTTTCGTGGTGAGTCGTGACAAATTGTCCGCGCTACCCAGGTAGGTCCGTAGTTACGCGGTATTCTGCGCTCGGCCATGCGTGATGAGGGAGGTGGCCTGGTGCACAGACGTGCCTTCTTCAAGGCGGCGGGACTGGCGACGATCGCCGGTGCCGTGGGAACGAACCTGACGATGCCGTCGGCGGCCGCCGATCCGCGCGAGGCGATGTTCCCGTCCTGGGTGCCGGAGATCTTCGCCCCGATTCCGGACGCGCCGGAGCATTCCCCGGCCATCGTGATCGGCTCGGGCTTCGGCGCGGCCGTCACCGCGTTGCGGCTGGCCGAGGCCGGGATCGTCAACACTGTGCTCGAGCGGGGCTCGCGCTGGCCCAATGATCCGTGGCGGGAGATCTTCACCGGCGACGACCTGCCCGACGGTCGCGGCTTCTGGCATCGCACCAGCTTCACCGGCGTCACCAAGGTGCCGATGAGCTTCGGCGCGTTCGGTGGCGTGCTGGATGTGACCGAGTTCGGTGGGATCGATGTGTGGCGGGCCGCGGCGGTGGGCGGCGGCTCGGTGGTGTTCACCGGCGCGATGGTGGCGCCCGAGCGCAGGCTCTTCGACCAGGTCTTCGGCGGGATCGTCGACTACGGCGAGCTGGAGCGCGTCTATTACCCGCGGGTGCGCCAGATGCTGCGCCTGGACACCATGCCCGCCGACATCTATAACTCCGAGCCGTTCGCGCACTCGCGCGCCTGGGACGCGCAGGTCCGCGCGGCCGGGTACCAGCCGATCCCCAACGACTCCATCTTCACCTGGGACGTGCTGCGCGCCGAGCTGGCGGGTACCTCGCGCCCCTCGGCCACCGTCGCCCGCTCCAACCTGGGCAATTCCAACGGCGCCAAGTTCGACCTCAACCAGAACTATCTGCGCTACGCCGCCGAGACCGGCAAATCCCAGGTCTACCCCGGTCACCAGGTCGACAGCATCGCCCAGGACGGCAACGGCAAATTCGTGGTCACCGTGACGAAACTGGCCCCCACCGGTCAGCACCTCGCCACCCGCACGCTCACCTGCGACAAGCTGTTCCTCGGCGCCGGTTCGGTGGGCACCTCCGAACTGCTGGTCCGCGCCCAGGCCACCGGCGCGCTGCCGCACCTCAACGAGCACATCGGCGACGGCTTCGGCACCAACGGTGACGTGGTGCTGGCCCGTGGCGCCAGCTCGGTGGCCGGTCAGGGCCAGGGCGTGCCCAGCGCCAGCCGCGTCTACGACGAGTCGGGGGCCGCGCTGACCCTGGAGAACTGGTACATCCCGGGCATTCCGTTCGAGACCGGCGCGCTGGCCTCGCTGGGCATGGTGCTCGATTCGACCCGGGCTCGTTTCGGCTACCACCCGGCCTCCGGTGGCGTCGGCCTGAACTGGCCCGCGCAGGCTCAGCGGGCCGTGGTCGACGCGGCCCGCGCGGTCGATCACCGGATCGCCGAGCAGGCGGGCGCGCTGGCCGAGTACGGCGCGCTGGGCTACGACGCGAACGCCCAGTTCACCGCGCATCCGCTGGGCGGCGCGGTGCTCGGCCGGGCCACCGACGGCTACGGCCGCGTGCACGGTCACCCCGGTCTGTACGTGATGGACGGCGCCGCGATTCCGGGCAGCACCGCGACGGTCAACCCGTCGCTGACCATCACCGCCCTGGCCGAACGCAATATCGAGGCGATCCTGCGCGGCTGACGCCCAACTCCCCGCGCCCGGGCAGGGGACCAATTAGCGTGGGCAACAGCAGCGCCGGGCCACCGGCCGACCTCGGGCCGCATGGCCCCGACACCGCGGCCCCGGCCGCCAGACAGCAGGAGCACGGGTGGTCTCACCGGGTATCGAACGGGCCGAGGCAGTGCCGGACGTGCGGTCCAAGACCCCCTCGCTGCGCACCGATATCTTCATGCTGATCTTGGCGATCATCTCGGTCGCGCTGGTCGTGTGGATCACCTTCTTCCCGGTCTCCGGCTCGACCTATCACGCGATCGTGGTGGTCGACTGGAGCATCTGCGGGATCTTCCTGCTGGAGTTCCTGTGGCGCTGGCGCCGGGCGGGCTGGCCGTGGACCTTCCCGTTCGTCTACTGGTACGAGGTCCTGGGCATGGTTCCGGTGACCAGCCCGATCTTCCGCGGGTTCCGGCTGTTCCGGATCGTGGTGATCCTGCTGCGGCTGGGCCGGGTGGCCGACCGGGCGCTGGGGGAGCGGGTCACCGCGACGCTGGTCAACCGGTTCGTCGGCACCATCGTCGACGTGATCAAGCGCCCGATGACCATCGCCATCCTCGACGAGGTCTCCAAGGTGCTGCGCACTGGGCACTACACCAAGAACATCGCCGCCGCGCTGGAGGAGAACCGCGCCGAGGTCGACCAGATGATCGTCGACCTGATCAAGAACGACCCGCAGACCGGCAAGCTGCGCTACGTCCCGTTCCACGACGACATCATCCGGCTCGTCGCCGACACCGTGTACCGCATGCTGCGCCAGCTGCTCGACGACCCGCGCACCGACGAACTCGTCGCCGACATGCTCCGGGAGAACCTCGACCAGATCAACGACGCCGTCCGCGCCGGGGTCCGGGTGCCGCCCTCACAGCGCGGCGCCACGCCAAGCGAGCACGGCGTGCGCCACCACCTGGCGCAGGGTAAACGGCTCTGATCAGCCGACGGCGTAGCCGCCGACGCCGGGGAACTGCTGGACGAAATCGGCGAAGTTCGCCGCTGCCTCTTCGGCCGCCCTGCGCAGGGTGCGGTTGAACAGGACACCGGGAATCGGCAGCGGCAGCCGCATCTCCTCGTGGTAGTCGATCTCGGTGCCCTCGTCGACGGCGAACAGTTCGAACGAGGACGTCCCCTTGGAACCCCGGCTGCTGTCGACCACCGTCCACGACACCCGGTCGGGTTCCCAGGAGAACTCGAGCACCTGGTCGTCGACGCTGCCCATGAACTCCGCGGTGACGAACACCCGCCGTGGCCTGCCTTCGGGATCGCGTGGGCCGGTCCGGACGTTTCGGTAGAAGGTCGCCCACTCCCCGAAACGCTCTACTGCCAGCAGCGCGTTCATGACCTGATCGATATCGGCGTCAACGGTGAAGCGGATGTCGGTTTTCGAGCGCATCTGTGTCTATCCTCCGAACCCCCGCTGTCTTCGCGCCCGATTGTGCACAGTTGTACCAGTGATCGTCAACACGTCTATGGTCTGGACAAATGACCGGGTCAGCCGGGTATCGCCCGCTCGACGGCGGTTTCGATGAGCGCCAGGCTCTGCTCCTCGGTGAAGATTCCGGGCAGTGTGAGGTGTTCGACGATGAGCCAGTTCAGCGCCAGATAGAGCAGTAGTACCGAATCCGCGTCACCGGGGAGCCCGGATGCCAGGTGATTGCGCACATTGAACTCGACATCCGCGCGCACCCGCTCGGTGAGCACCGCGCGCAGCTCCGGGCGCCGGGTGGCCTCGAGGCGCAGCTCGAGCAGGGCCAGGTAGGCGGTGCGATGCGATTCCAGGCGGCTGACCACCTCGCGCATCAGCACGGCGATGTGCTCCTTGGTCCTCGGCCCGTTGCTGACCTGCGCCATCGCCTCCGCGCTCGGCGCGATGACCTCGTAGAAGCGGATGCCCGCCTGGGTGAGTAGCTCGTCGCGATTGGCGAAATAGTTCGACGCCGTCCCCGCGGGCACACCCGCCTGTTTGTCCACCGCGCGGAAGGTCAGTCCGCGCGCTCCCTCGGCCGCCAGCACCTCGATGGCCGCGTCCAACAGGGCTTGACGGCGCTCGGGATTAGTCCGCACTTGACACCACTCCATCCGTAGTACTATGTTCAAACCACTTCAAACAGAGTACTACAACTGAGGCGGTACCCATGCGAAAGCTTGTCTACTACATCGGCGTCTCGCTCGACGGCTACATCGCGGGCCCCGGCGGCGAGGTCGACTTCTATCCGACCCCGGCCGACTACGTGGCGTGGATGTCCGCCGAGTTCCCCGACGCCATGCCGACGCACATCCGCCCGCACGTGGGCGTCGACCCGCATCTTCCGGCCAAGCACTGGGACACCGTGCTGATGGGCCGCGGCACCTACATTCTCCCGGGTGAGCACGTCGAGAGCCCGTTCCAGCACATGAAGCAATACGTCGTGTCGAACTCGCTGAGCCAGGCCGACCATCCCGGCGTCGAGATCTACGCCGGAGACCCGGTCGAGCTGGTGCGCGAGCTCAAGCAGCAGGACGGCCTCGACATCTGGCTGTGCGGCGGCGGCAACCTGGCCGGGCAGCTCCTCGGCGAGATCGACGAGATGATCATCAAGAGCTATCCGGTGATCGCGGGGTCGGGTGTCTCGGTCTTCGGCGGCGTCTTCCAACCGACACAGTTCACCCCCGTGCGGCGCAAGGAATTCGACAACGGCGCGCAGGTCACCTGGTTCGAGCGGGCCTGATTCCGGTGGTCAGCCACAGGTGACAAGCCTGTGTCGTTTTCCACAGGCTGGGGAGGTAGCGGCGGATCGGGTGGGCGGCGGCCGGTACTCTTGGTCGCTGATAGCAGCTCGATTCCCGATCGTGAAGGACCATTGCCGTGGCTCTCGTTGTTCAGAAGTACGGAGGATCCTCGGTGGCCACCGCCGAGCGGATCCGGCGCGTCGCTGAACGGATCGTGGAGACCAAGAAGCAGGGCCACGACGTGGTCGTGGTCTGCTCGGCCATGGGCGACACCACCGACGAACTCCTCGATCTCGCCGAGCAGGTGGCCCCCGCGCCGCCCGCCCGCGAGATGGACATGCTGCTCACCTCCGGCGAGCGCATCTCGAACGCGCTGGTGGCCATGGCCATTCACACCCTCGGCGCCGAGGCGCGCTCGTTCACCGGCTCGCAGGCCGGGGTGATCACCACCGGTGCGCACGGCAACGCCAAGATCATCGACGTCACCCCCGGCCGCCTCCAGGAGGCCCTCGACGAGGGGCAGATCGTGCTGGTCGCGGGCTTCCAGGGCGTGAGTCAGGACAGCAAGGACGTCACCACGCTGGGCCGCGGCGGGTCCGATACCACCGCCGTCGCCCTGGCCGCCGCGCTGAAAGCCGACGTCTGCGAGATCTACACCGACGTCGACGGCATCTTCAGCGCCGACCCGCGCATCGTCGGCGACGCCCAGAAGCTCGACAACATCTCCTACGAGGAGATGCTGGAAATGGCGGCCTGCGGGTCGAAGGTGCTGATGCTGCGCTGCGTCGAGTACGCGCGCCGCTACAACGTTCCCGTTCATGTCCGGTCGTCCTACACCGACAAGATCGGCACCACAGTTTTCGGATCGATGGAGGACATTCCCGTGGAGCAGGCAATCCTGACCGGCGTCGCGCACGACCGCAGCGAGGCCAAGGTGACCGTCGTCGCCCTGCCCGACGAGCCGGGCTACGCGGCCAAGGTGTTCCGCGCGGTCGCCGACGCCGAGATCAACATCGACATGGTGCTGCAGAACATCTCCAAGGTCGACACGGGCAAGACCGACATCACCTTCACCTGCCCGAAGACCGACCTGGTCCGCGCGGTGCAGATGCTGACCAAGCGTCAGGACGAGATCGGCTTCGCCGAGATCCTCTCCGACGATCACATCGGCAAGGTCTCGCTGGTCGGCGCGGGCATGAAGTCGCATCCGGGCGTCACCGCCACCTTCTGTGAGGCGCTGGCCAACGCGGGCGTCAACATCGACCTGATCTCCACCTCGGAGATCCGGATCTCGGTGCTGGTGCGCGACACCGAACTCGACGAGGCCGTGCAGGTGCTGCACAAGGCCTTCGATCTCGGCGGCGAAGAGGCCGCCGTCGTCCACGGCGGAACGGGGCGTTAAGCAATGGGTGTACGTGTAGGCGTCGTCGGCGCGACCGGTCAGGTCGGCGCTGTCATGCGCAAGCTGCTCGAAGAGCGCGACTTCCCGGCCGACGAGGTGCGTTTCTTCGCCTCGGCGCGCTCGGCGGGCAAGACCCTGCCGTGGCGCGGCGGCGAGATCGTCGTCGAGGACACCGAGACCGCCGACCCGACGGGTCTGGACATCGCGCTGTTCTCCGCCGGTGCCACCATGTCGCGGGTGCAGGCGCCGCGCTTCGCGGCCGCGGGCGTGACCGTCATCGACAACTCCTCGGCCTGGCGCAAGGACCCCGAGGTCCCGCTGGTGGTCTCCGAGGTGAACCCCGAGGCCACCCGCAACCTGCCCAAGGGCATCATCGCCAACCCGAACTGCACCACCATGGCCGCGATGCCGGTGCTCAAGCCGCTGCACGACGTGGCGGGATTGCAGCGCCTGATCGTGTCGTCGTACCAGGCGGTGTCGGGCTCTGGCCTGGCCGGTGTGGCGGAGCTGGCCACCCAGATCCGCGCCGTCGCCGCCGACGCCGAGAAGCTGGTGCACGACGGCTCGGCGGTGGAGTTCCCCGCGCCGAACAAGTACGTCGCGCCGATCGCGTTCGATGTCATCCCGCTGGCCGGTGCGCTGGTGGACGACGGCTCGTTCGAGACCGACGAGGACCAGAAGCTGCGCAACGAGAGCCGCAAGATCCTGGGCCTGCCCGATCTGCTGGTCAGCGGCACCTGTGTGCGCGTGCCGGTGTTCACCGGGCACTCGCTGTCGATGAATGCCGAGTTCGCCGAGCCGATCTCGGTCGAGCAGGCGCGCGAGCTGCTGGGCAAGGCACCGGGCGTGCGCCTGGTCGACGTGCCCACTCCGCTGGCCGCCGCCGGTCAGGACGACTCGCTGGTCGGCCGCATCCGCCAGGATCCGGGCGCCCCGAACGGCCGTGGCCTCGCGCTGTTCATCTCCGGCGACAACCTGCGTAAGGGCGCCGCGCTCAACACGATTCAGATCGCGGAAGTGCTGCTGAACAACCGCTGAGTTCACACTCGACCAGGCCGGGCCGTCCGTCGACGGCCCGGCCCGCGTCGTCTAGCGGATCCCCGGCGTGCGCGGATCGTTGCCCACGCACACCAGCACGGCACAGCCCGGCGGAATGCTCGAGAACGGCGCGGCGAGCGGCTGATTCAGGCACGCGAAGACCGTGCAGCCGGGATAGGCCCCCGGCCCGACACCGAAGACGGCGAGCAGGATCTCGGAGTCGATCAGCTTGGCCGCGTCGAAGTCCAGCGGCGGTTCCACATACGGCTCGGCCACCGGCACCGGAGTATCGGTGAAGGCGGCGAAGAGCCTGCGGAAGAACTCGTGCGGCAGCTCCTCGGGGTGTGCGATCACCCCGCTAGCCCCGTAGGCGGACTGGTTGCCGAAGGTGCCGGTCCACATGACCGTCAGATCCAGGCTCGGGATGAAGAAGACGTTCTGCAGGGCCAGCCCGGACATGAAGAAAGTGTCCTCGGGCAGGAAGTCCGGCGATTCGGCGCAGTCTGCGCCCACCCAGAACAGGTAGCCGTAGCAGGGGTTGGCGGTGGAGGGCGTGCGGGCCTGACGCAGGTAGTCCGCCGAGATCACCCGGGTGCCGCCCCATCGGCCGTCGTTGCTCACCAGCAGGCCGATCTTGGCCAGGTCGTTGGGTGGCAGCATGAGGTGGGCGTAGCCGTAGGTGTGGCCGGAACGGTCGCGTGCCCAGTAGTAGTCGCTGCGCGGGATGCCGAGCGGGTCGAACAGCTGCCGCTGCGCGAAGTCCTGGAGTGGTTCGCCAACGGCCAGCTCGATCACGTACGACAGCAGGTCGACATTGCGCTGGCTGTAGCTGAACGTGGTGCCGGGTGGGTTGATCAGCTCCACGGCCAGCGCCTGCACCGCGGAGTTCGGGTCCACCGGGATCACCGCGGTGATGCCCTCGGTGAGCACCCCGACCTTCATGCCGGAGGTCTCGGTGAGCAGGTTCTCCACGGTGATCGCGCGATGCGCGGCGTCACCGAGGCCGGGCGGAAGATAGCGGTCGATGGGCGCAGCGACGTCGAGTTTGCCCTGGTCGGAAGCGATTCCGGCGAGCAGCGAGACCACCGACTTGGTGACGCTCCAGATATTCCACGCCACATTGCCGGTCTCGTCGTTGCGCAGGCCCTCACCGACCAGGCAGTTGTGCCGGAACACCTGCACATTGAGCCGATTGCGGGTGGCGGCGAACTGCAATGCCTCGGTGAGCTTGTTCGGATCCAGCCCGACCTGTTCGGGCCGGGCCCGTCGCAGCTCCCGTTCGGAGGTCACCGCGCAGGTGGTCGAGGCGCCGGGGGCGGCCGACGCGGGACCGGCGAGCAGGCTCGCCGAGGCCAGTACCGCCACAACTGTTCCCACGAAAAATCCCCTGCGCGTCCCCATGCGGGCGAGCGTAGCCCTCCCGACCTGCCGTAACCCGTAAAGCGGGGCCGTCGGATCCCCTAATCGCGCGGATGTTCACCTCCCCGCGATACCCGCAGCCCGTACACCGCCGCGCCCGCCGCGAGCACGCCGAGCCCCGCCAGCACGGACCCGATCGGCAGGGCGAACCCGAGCACCACGCAACCGAGCGCCCCCACCACCGGAATCCACCGCGCTGGCCTGCCTTCGGCCGCGGTGAGCGTGGCCGCCGACAGATTGGCGATCAGGTAGTAGGCGAGCACCGCGAACGAGGAGAACCCGATGGCCGCGCGCAGATCCACGGTCGCCGCGAGCACGGCCACCACCGCGCCCACGGCCAATTCGGCGTGGTGTGGGACGGCGTAGCGCGGATGCACGGCGGCCAGCGTGGCGGGCAGGTGCCCGTCGCGGGCCATGGCCAGAGACGTGCGGGAGACGCCGAGGATCAACGCCATCAGCGACCCGGTCGCCGCCAGCACCGCGCCCACCCGCACCACCGGCGCCAGCCAGCCCGCCCCCGCGGTGCGCACCAGCTGGGCCAGCGGATCGGTGGCCGCCGCCAGACCGCCCGAGCCCAGCGTCAGCAGGGCGGCCACGGCGACCAGCGTGTACACCGCCAGCGCGAGGCCCAGCGCCAGCAGGATCGCGCGCGGAATCGTGCGCTCCGGCTCGCGTACCTCCTCACCCAGCGTGGCGATCCGCGCGTACCCGGCGAAGGCGAAGAACAGCAGCCCGGCCGCCTGCAATACCCCGTACGGCCCCACCTCGCCGTCGAGAACCGTTGCCGCCGAATGGTTTCCGCCCAGCCCGGCCAGCACCACCACGGCCAGCACCGCCAGCACCACCGCGACGATCACCCGCGTCGCCAGCGCCGATTTCTGCACACCCACATAGTCGATCGCCGTCACCAGCACCACGACGGCCACCGCGACCGCGTGCGCCTGCCCGGGCCACGCGTAGGTCCCCACCGTCAGGGCCATGGCCGCGCACGACGCCGTCTTCCCGACGACGAACCCCCACCCCGCCAAGTACCCCCAGAACTCGCCGAGCCGCTCGCGCCCGTACACATACGTGCCCCCCGACACCGGATACCGCGCCGCCAGCCGCGCCGAACTCATCGCATTGCAGTAGGCCACCACCGCCGCCACGGCCAGCGCGAGCAGCAGCCAGGACCCGGCCACGCCCGCGGCGGGCCCCAGCGCGGCGAACACCCCGGCGCCCACCATGGCCGCGACCCCGACGACCACCGAATCCCGCAATCCCAGCTCGCGCCGCAAGGTCCCACCGCTGTACATGGGTCCATCCTCGAGCAGCGGCCGCGAACGCGCGACCCGGACACGACGAACGCCGCCAGATCGATGAGGGAGACCTGGCGGCGTTCGGAGTCGAAGGGCCACCGCGTGGGTGACCCGTCAGGGTGTCGACGCCCCACAAGCGCCTCTCGGCGAGTGGTCGCTCGAAGCGACAGATGGGGTGAGGCCCGGGGCTGTTCGGACGCCGACAGGGGGTTCAACGAGGGTCCCCCGCGAATAATTCCGCGGCCCGGATGTGACGCCCGCTACGCCCGGAAAGGCGGGAGGCAGGCCCGCCCGGGAGCGGTCCTGCCTCGTGGGTGTTGCGCGGGGGCTCAGAAGTTGCTGAACCAGTAGAGCAGGCTGGCCAGCAACCAGACGATCACCGTGTCCATCGTCGTTCTCCCTTTGTCTCGGTCCTTTCATCATCCTCGAGAACGGGAGCCGAGGCGACAAGTTGTTCTTAAGAACCTCTAGAGACCGCCGTCGCATTCTTTTTCCAGACACCGGAACACCGGATCCGGCCGATCTCGAGGGGTGATCGGACGGACCCGGCGGTGCAGCCCAGAAGGTGGCTCTTCCAGACGCTGAAGACGCACTGCCGACGGTAACCACGCCGACGGACTGGACCGGCAATGTTCCTGCAGTGTCGCGGGGTATGCCGACCGGGCCGGTCCGACGAGGGGTGACCGGCCCGGTCGTCAACGTTGGTTCAGATAGTTCACCCAGCCGCCGTGCGCGGTGATGTCGGTGGCGGTGATCGCGGCGTCGAACGTGCACGCGAAACCGACCACCGAGCGCCCGTCGGCCAGCTCGATACCGGTCAGGGCCATGGGGGGTGGCAGTTCGGCCAGGAAGCGGCCGAGTCCGCCGGGGGACACCAGGAACAGTTCGCCCCGGATGGGCGCGCCAAGGCCCGGGCCGTGCCGGACCAGGCCCGGCTTGGGCGGGACGGTGTCCAGGGCGGTCAGCCGGTAGGCGTCGGTGGTGGTGATCTCCCCGGCGAAGCGGGCGCCGAGCTGTTCGAGCTGCCAATGCAGGGGCTGGCCGCGCAGGTGCGCGCCGAAGACCGCCAGGGGGACACCGGTATCGACCAGCAGGGGAGCGGCGATGCCGGTGAGGCGGGCGGCGAGGTCGACGGCGAGCTGGTCGGCGAAGGCGGGGACCACCACCATCACGCCGAAGGAGAGACCGTCGGCGGTGGGGGTGCCGGGGACCGCGACGGCGGCGAGGTCGAGCAGGTTGCAGAAGTTGGTGTAGGTGCCGAGGCGGCGGTTGATCGTCACCGGGTCGGCGGTCACCTCGGCGATCGACGGGTGCTCGGTGGTGGTGGGCAGCAGCAGGCCGTCGTAGCCGGTCAGCAGGGCTTTCGCGGTGGCCTTCGCGCGGGTCAGGGTGTCGAGATCGGTGGCGAACGCGTGGGCGTCCAGTTCCCTTGCCGCGCCGATGATTCCGGCGACGGTCCGGTCGAGGCCGTCCGCGCCCTTGTCGACGAAGGCGCCGACCGCGGCGTAGCGCTCAGCCACGATCGCGCCGTCGTAGAGCAGGCGGGCCGCGTCCAGCAGCGGCGAGATATCGACCTCCCCGACCGTGATGCCCTTTTCGCTTAGGGCAGCAACGGTTTCGGTGAACGCGGCACGGTAGGTCGGGCTCAGCGGGGAGAGGTCCTCGGGGCGCGGGATCGCGACCGTGGGCCGCGCGGCACCGGCCAAACGCACGTCGGCGGGCCAGGCGCGGCTGCGCGGGTCGCTGTCGTCCGGGCCCGCCATGATCGCGGCCGCGGTGACGGCGAGATCGAGCTCGGCGGCGAAGACGGTGACCGCGTCATAGTCCACGCAGGCGGGGACCACACCGTGCGCGGGGATCACGCCCAGGCTCGCCTTGATGCCGACGATGCCGTGGAACGCGGCGGGCACCCGGCCCGAGCCCGCGGTGTCGGTGCCGACCGCCAGATCGGCGATACCCAGGGCCACCGCCACCGCCGAGCCGGAACTCGAACCGCCGGAGATCAATTCGGGATGGGTGGCGTGGCGGACCGCGCCGTAGGGGCTGCGGGTGCCGACGAGGCCGGTGGCGAACTGGTCGAGATTGGTCTTCCCGAGGACGAGGGCGCCCGCGTCGGTCAGCCGGGTCACCGCCGTGGCGGTGGTCGTTGCCGCATAGGCGAATTCGGGGCAGGCCGCGGTGGTCGGCAGGCCCGCCACGTCGACGTTGTCCTTAACGGCCACGAGCAGCCCCGCCAGCGGCAGTCGCTCACCCGCCGCCACCCGACGGTCGATCGCCACCGCCTCGGCGGTGACCTCGGCGTGCGGGCGCAGGGTGATCCAGACTTCGGGACGGTCCACCTCGTCGATGCGCGCGTACGCGGCGGCGACCCTGGTGACTGCGGAATCGGGCATGGGAATTCCTCACTCGCTCATGGACATGGCGGCGATGGCGCGCGAGATCCGTTCCAGCACCACATCCAGCGAATCGCCGATGTGGGCGTGCAGGAGGCGCTGCGCCGCGGGGATGTCGTCGGCGAGGACGGCGTCGAGAATGCCGAGGTGCTCGCTGATCGTGGTCTCGATCCGGTTGTTGATCATGAAGTCGTAGCGGCGCACGTGCCGGATGCGCGAGTTCACCGCCACCAGCGCGCGCACCATCTCGGCATTACCCGCCGCGGTGAGCAGCGCGACGTGGAACTCCTCGTCGACCACCACGAAGCCCGGTTCCTGCTCGGGCGGGTCGGCCCGCAGGGCCAGCCAGCGCTGCCGCTGGGCGCGCAGCAGCTCACCGTCGTGCCTGCGCTCCGGATGCTCGCGCACCCGGGCCATCCCACCCAGTTCCAGGGTGAGCCGCAGCTCGTAGAGGTCGCGGATATTGGCGATGCTCGGGCGCACCGGGCTGAAGCCGAACTCGGCGCGCTGGAGCAGCCCGTCCGCGCACAGCATGGCCAGCGCCTCCCGCACCGGCGTGCGCGAGATGCCGAACCGGGCCGAGAGCTTCGGCTCCGTCAGCCGCTGCCCGAACCGGATCTCCCCGTTCATCAACTCCGCGCGCAGCGTCGTGTAGACAACCTCCCGCAGCGGTCGTCCGGCGGCATCCACCCTTGTCGACATGGGTGTATACGGTATCGATCGGTAATTTCTATCAAGTGACAGAAAGTAAGCGGCAGGTTATCGCTTGCTCACAGCCTCACCACCCCGACGGCAGCTCCGAGAGCACTTCTCAACACAGCCCGAACATCCAGGGAACCTCCCCCGACACACCCACGGAGAAGTATTCCCCGCGAGGAGGGCACCCATGACCACTTCCGCCATCGCGCTACTAGTACTGGCCCTGATAGCGATCATCGCCATCACCATCTACTGGCCGAACCCCCTGGAACCCGAATCCCCCTTCGAAGACCCCACCCCCGAGCGCCCTTTCCGCGAAAGCCACTCCCCGCGCAGCGACGGCATCTGAGGGCGACCGCCCTCCGGAAATACGAGGAGCCCCTGACCAGTGGACTGATCAGGGGCTCTTCTGTGTCTCAACCAACACGTCGGGGTGACAGGATTTGAACCTGCGACCTCTTCGTCCCGAACGAAGCGCGCTACCAAGCTGCGCCACACCCCGTGAGGCGAACCTGAAGTAGCTTACAACGAGGTGGCTCGAAACGTTAAATTGGCTGGTCAGGTGGGGGTTAGAGGGGGCGGATGGAGCTGAAGATGCGCTTGGCGAGGGTGGCGTCTACGGCGTCGGGGACGCCGGTGTCGGCGACCATGACCATGACGAAGCTGCCGTCCTTGGAGCCCTTGAAGGCGTAGGTGTAGATGGAGTAGGTGCTCGCGCAGCCGGGCTTGGGGTTGGAGACGGTGCCGGTGGTCTCGGTGAACATGCCCTGGGTCTTGCCGTCCATCGAGGTGAGTGGCTCGGCCGGGCCGGGGGTGCCGGTGGAGCCGCCGTAGGCGAGCGGGGCGGTCTTGGTGCCGAGTTCGGCGCCCGCGGCGGCGTGGTCGGCCTGCTTGGAGCCGGTCAGCAGGGAGACGGTGCGGGTGGAATTGGGGCAGTAGTCGCGGCCGTCGGAGGCGTAGCCCTTGCCGATGACCGAATCGCCCGGCGGCTCACCGAACCCGCCGATGGTCGACTCGGTGGCGACCTTCCAGCTCGGCGGCACGTCGTAGGCCGCGCCGCGGTCGGGCGAGGCGACCACCTGGAAGCCCTCGATGACGGGGGCGACGCCCGCCGCCGCGCCGGTCGGCTTGGTGGTGGTGGTCGGCTTCGCCTTGCTCGTGGTCGGCGGCGCGCCAGTGGTGGTGAGGGCGCTGACCATCGAGGGCGTGGTGCTCCCGTCGGCCGCGGTGCTGGACGAGTCGTCGCTCGACATGGCCACCGCGGTCACCGTGCCCACCGCGATCACCAGCGCGGATACCCCGAGCACCGCCCAGAGCGCCGTCTTGCTGCCGGACTTCCGCGGCGGAACCGGCTGCCCGTACCCGGGCTGGCCGTACTGCTCGAGCGGCGGCATCTCCCCGTACTGCTGCTGCGGTTGCGGTGGCTGCTGCTGCCAAGCGGGCGCCGCCTGCCCCCACGGCTGATTCGGTTGTCCCGCACCGGGATTCCACTGCTGCTGCCCGGGCGCACCCCACTGCTGCTGCGGAGCGGGCTGCCCCCACGGCGCACCGGGTGGCGGATTCGAGCCGGGCTGCCCGCCACCGGACCATGATGCGATCTGCGTCGCGTCAGCGGGCGGAACCGCACCGGGCTGCCCGGCAGGTGGGTTGGCGCCCGGCCATGGCGAACCGGGCTGCCCGGCTGGCGGGTTCGCGCCGGACCACGGCGCGACCTGTGTTGCGTCACCGGGTGGAACCGCACCGGGCTGCCCGGCTGGCGGATTGGCGCCCGGCCATGGCGAACCAGGTTGACCGGCTGGCGGGTTCGCGCCGGACCACGGCGCGACCTGTGTTGCGTCGGCGCCCGGCGAACCCGGTTGTCCCGGTGCCGGATTCGATCCCTGCCAATCCTGCGGCCCGGCGGGCGACCACTGGGTGGGGTCGGGGAGGCCGGGGGGTGGGCCGGAACCGTCCCAGCGCAGGGTTGGGGGCAGGCCGGTGCTGCCGGGCGTCCAGACCGCGGTCGGGTCGGGCGCGCCCGGTGCGGGTGTCGCCTCGGGACGCTGCCATTGCGCGTCGGACGGTTGCGGTGCGCCGGGTCCGCCGAACACGGTCGGGTCGTTGCGCCTGTCGTCGGATCCGTTGTTCACGATTGTTCCCCTAGTGACAAATCTGTCGTTCGGGGCGCAACCCTAGCGGGCGACGGCCTCGGATGTGGAGATGCCGTGGTCAGTGTCGGCCGAGGGGTGCTTGGGCGGGGCGCCGACCAGCGTCAGCAGGGTGGCCTCGGGACGGCAGCAGAAGCGGTAGGGCGCCCACGGCGAGGTGCCGATGCCCGCGGACACGTGCAGCTGGGTGTGCTCACCCCACTGCGAGGCGCCCTTGACCCGCGACTTGTCGATGCCGCAGTTGGTCACCAGCGCGCCGTAGCCCGGCACCACCAACTGGCCGCCGTGCGTGTGCCCGGCCAGCACCAGGTCGTAGCCGTCCTCGGCGAAGCGGTCGAGCACCCGCGGTTCGGGCGAGTGGGTGACGCCGATGCTCAACTGCGCCAGCTGATTCGGCGCACCGGCCACGGTGTCGTAGCGGTCGCGCTGCAGATGCGGGTCGTCCACGCCCGCGCTGGCGATGCGGATGCCGGCCACCTCGAGATCGCGGCGGGTGTGGGTCAGATCCAGCCAGCCGCGTTCGGTGAACGCCGCGCGCAGATCCTGCCAGGGCAGCGGGTCGCCGTAGACGCGGCGGTGATCCTTGTTGAAATACTTCAGCGGATTCTTCGGCACCGGCGCGAAATAGTCGTTGGAACCGAACACGAACAGTCCCGGACGCGCCAGCAGCGCGCCGAGGGATTGCACCACCGCGGGCACGGCCTTGGGGTGCGAAAGATTGTCACCGGTATTCACGACCAGGTCGGGTTCGAGCCGATCGAGTTCGCGCAGCCACTGCTGCTTGAGCTGCTGCCCCGGCATCATGTGCAGGTCGCTGACGTGCAGGATGCGCAGGGTCGGCGACCCGGGCGCGAGTACCGGCATGGTCGCCTCACGCAGCACGAACGCGTTGCGCTCGATCAGGGTGGCGTAGCCGATGCCTGCGACGGCGGCCCCAGCGGCTCCCCAGACGGTGCGGCGGACAGCGGTCGTCGAGATAACGGGCATTTGCCCAGCATAGGCGACCCCCTCCCGGAACGGCGCGTGTGTTTCCGCACAAACGGTCGGAATTTCCTTCGCGATGAAAATGTGATGAGAGTTGCGGGGGTGACGGGCTAGCGTGATGCGCATGTCGGAACTGAAATCGCAGCTGCGCGCGGATATGACCGCCGCGATGAAAGCCAAGGACACGCTGCGCCTGTCCACCCTGCGGATGTTGCTCGCCTCGATCCAGAACGCCGAGGTCTCCGGAACGCAGGCGCGCGAACTCTCCGACGCCGACGTGGTCGCGCTGCTGCAGAAGGAAGCCAAGAAGCGCAACGAGGCCGCGGTGATCTACGAGCAGAACGGGCGCGGCGAGCTGGCCGCGAACGAGCGCGCCGAGGAAGAGGTGATCGAGCAGTACCTGCCGACCCAGCTCACCGAGGCCGAGGTCGCCCAGGTGGCCGACACCGCGATCGCCCAGGTCGCCGAGGCGCTGGGGGAGCGGCCGGGGATGAAGCAGATGGGTCAGGTCATGAAGGCCGCGACCGCGCTGGCCGAGGGCAAGGCCGACGGGTCGCGCCTGTCGGCGGCGGTCAAAGCGCGCCTCTGAGCCGAAACGACGAAGGGCCGCCGTCCGGAATGGACGGCGGCCCTTCGCGTGTCGTCAGCGTGGCACCGGGATGGGGATCGGTGGCAGGCGGGGCAGTTGCGGGAGTCCTGGCAGCTCGGGGGTGGGTGCCGAGGGTGAGGGCGGGGCCGTGGTGGTGGGCACGCGGACCGTGCCGTCGCTGATGTAGATGGTGATCACCGAGCCCGGGATGGCCGCGCCGTTGGGCGAGCTGCCCATCACGGTGCCCTTGGCCTGCGAGCCCGGCGCATTCACCGCCGTCACCTGGAAACCGGCGCCGCGCAGGATCGAGGTGGCCTCGCCCTGCGACTTGCCCGCCACATCGGGCACCTGCGAGTTGTTCGCGCCGCGCACGTACTTGTCGTCCAGCGGCGGCAGCGCGGGCGGCGGGTAGTGATCCAGGACCGGTTTCACCGCGTTGAACCAGGTGCGGGCGGGTTCGTTACCGCCGTAGAGATCGCCGCCGCCACAGTTACGCAGCGGGAACGAGCAGATCTCGCCGGGGGTGGGGCTGTCGCCGTAGACGTAGACCGCGGCGGCCAGCGAGTTGGTGAAGCCGAGGAAGGCCGAAGAGCGGTGGCTCTCGGTGGTCCCCGTCTTGCCCGACATCGGCGCGGCCCAACCGGCCGAGCGCGCCGCACCAGCGGCGGTACCGCTGACGTCGTCCTTGCTCATCGCGTTGGCCAGGGTGTTGGCCAGCCCGGGGTCGACCACCTGCTCACAGGCCTGCTGGGTCAGCGGCACGGTCTTGCCCTGCCGGTCGATGACCTCCTGGATCGGCGAGGGCGGGCACCACTTGCCGCCCGAGGCCAGCGTGGCGGCCACATTGGACAGCTCGAGCGGGTTGATCGCGAACGGGCCGAGGGTGAACGAACCCATGTTGTTGTTCTTGATGTGGTCGGCCAGGCTGGAGTTGCCGTGGCCGGAGGTGCCCGGCTTGGTGTAGGAGCGCATGCCAAGCCGCACCGCCATGTCCACCGCGGGCTCCACGCCCACGTCCTGGATCATCTTGACGAAGGTGGTGTTGGGCGAGGTGGCCAGCGCGTCGGTCACCGACATCGAGCCGGGATAGGCGCCCGCGTTCTTGACGCACCAGGCGTCGGCGGGGCAGCCGGGGGAGTTGGAGTAACCCATGCCCTTGGCGGCGTAGAAGCTGGGCACGTCGACCTGCGCGGCGATGCCGAGGCCCTTCTCCATCGCGGCGGCGGTGGTGAAGAGCTTGAAGATCGAGCCAGCGCCGTCACCGGCCATCGAGTACGGCTGGCCGAGCAGCGTCTGGTTGGCGTCGCGGTCGAGACCGTAGGTGCGGCTGGAGGCCATCGCCAGCACGTGGTGGGCGTCCTGGCCGGGCGAGACCACCGACATGACCTCGGCGATGTTGTCGAGGTTCGGGTCGGCGGCCTCGGTGACCGCGCGCTTGACCGATTCCTGCAGCGCCGGGTCGAGGGTGGTCTTGATCAGGTAGCCGCCCTTGTCGATCTGCTCGCGGCTGATCCCGGATTCCGACAGGTACTCCAGCGCGTAGTCGCAGAAGAAGCCCTTCTCGTGCGCGGAGATGCAGCCGCGCGGCAGGCCCTTTGGCTCGGGCAGCACGCCGAGCGGCTCGTTCTTGGCCGCGGCGAACTCGGCGGCCCGGCTGGGGATGTTCTGGATGAGCGTGTCGAGCACCGTGTTGCGCCGGTCGGTGACGCCCTGGACGTTGGTGTACGGGTTCAGCTTGGAGCTGGACTGCACCATGCCCGCCAGCATCGCCGACTGGGTGATGTTGAGGTCGGCGGCGTCGATGCCGAAGTAGGTCTGCGCGGCGTCCTGGATGCCGTAGGAGCCGTTGCCGAAGGGCACCAGGTTCAGATAGCGGGTGAGGATCTCGTCCTTGCTCAGCTCGCGGTCGAGGGTGAGCGCCATCCGGATCTCGCGCAGCTTGCGCGCGGGGGTGGTCTCGATCGCGGCACGGCGCTCGGCGTCGGTCTTGGCGACGACGAGCAGGTTGAAGTTCTTCACGTACTGCTGGTCCAGGGTCGAGGCGCCCTGCTGGACCTCACCGGAGGAGGTGTTGGTCAGGAACGCGCGCAGCGTGCCCTGCCAGTCCACGCCCTTGTGGTCGGCGAAGCGCTTGTCCTCGATGGACACGATCGCCAGCTTCATGTTGTTGGAGATGCGCTCGCTGGGCACCTCGAACCGGCGCTGCTCGTAGAGCCACGCGATGGGCTCGCCCGCCGCGTCGACCATCGTCGACACCGCGGGGACCGTGCCCTCGACCAGTTCGGCTGACACGTTGTCGACGGCGTCGGCGGCTCGGTTGGAGATGAACCCGAACCCACCGGCCAAGGGGAACAACAGCCCAGCGACTAGCACGGCGGCCAGCGCGCAGCTGCCGGCCAGCCTCGCGAGCGTTTGAGTGATCGGCACCCGCCCAGCCTAAAGGGTGGGGTGGCGGGGTTCACTGCTGTGCTGCTCGACGGGGAATGTCCGGCCGGTGCCAGGGGGGTTGCTCGGGCGTGTCAACAAAATGATCACATCGGCGTGTCGCGACCGGGCACGCCGGTGATCAGCGCGACTACGCGATCTTGCGCCCATTTGAATGGACGGCCGTACCAAAAAATCGGGGCTCGGTCTTGCGTAACCGCCATACCTTTACCTAGATTGAGAACCCAGTGTGATAGAGCTAACACTCAAAGTGGAATGTGGTGCGGACCGCAGCGGTAGTTGGGTTGCTGTGATCCGCGCTCGCGATTCTGGAGCGCCGCACAACGGTGTTCGGACTGCAAAGGGGCACATCAAATGCACATCACAACCCCCATCGCTCGACTGGATGTAGAGCAGGCCGAGGCAAGGATCGCTTGGGTTGCCCAGGCGCGATGCAAGGAAGTGGACCCTGACCAGCTGTTCGTTCGCGGTGCGGCCCAGCGCAAGGCGGCGACCATCTGCCGTCACTGCCCGGTGCTCATGCAGTGCGGCGCCGACGCCCTGGACAACCGGGTGGAGTTCGGCGTGTGGGGCGGGATGACCGAGCGGCAGCGGCGCGCGCTGCTCAAGCAGCATCCCGACGTCACGTCGTGGGCTGACTTCTTCAATGCCCAGCGTCAGCACCAGGTGGCCATCTAGCAGGTGAGACCGGACCGTTATCACAAACGGCGCCGAACCCGCAGAGTTTGCGGAATCGGCGCCGTTGGTGGGTGTTACGGGACTGTTATCTATAGCCGAACGGAATCAGGAGGCAGCGGCTGTGCCGGTCAGCTGGTCACCGACGGCGCGCAGCGCCTCGAGATCGGAGACCTCGAACGGCAGCGCCGTCACCGACACGATCGGAACCCTCGGATGGGCGCCGGTGAAGCGATGCAGCAATCGCTGCTCCCGCTTGGCCGTCGCCACCCGGTCGGCGTGGATGCGCAGCACCGAGGCGGTCAGCGGGTCGGATTCGGCCAGCCGGTCGGCCGCGGTCAGCGCGTGGTCACCGGACAGGCCCGACAGCGCCGGATGGGTGCGGTTGAGCACCAGCCCGGCCAGCGGCATCTGCTCGGTGGACAGGCGATCGACGAAGAACGAGGCCTCGCGCAGCGCGTCCGGTTCGGGCGCGGCGACCACCAGGAAGTGCGTGCCCGGCTTGGACAGCATCGCGAAGGTGCGCTCGGCGCGATCCTGGAACCCACCGAACAGCGACTCCAGCGACTGCAAGAACGTCGAGGCGTCCTTGAGCATCTGCCCGCCGACGATGGTGGAGACCCCACGCATCGCCAGGCTCATCGCGCCGGTCACGAACCGGCCGACCCCGCGCCCGGGCGCCATGATCAGCCGGATCATCTTGCCGTTGAGGAAGGTGCCCAGCCGCTTGGGCGCGTCGAGGAAGTCCAGCGCGTTGCGCGAGGGCGGAGTATCGACCACGATCAGGTCCCACTCCTTGCGCCCGGCCAGCTGACCGAGCTTCTCCATCGCCATGTACTCCTGCGTGCCGCCGAAGGACGAGGCCACCGTCTGATAGATCGGGTTGGCGAAGATCTGCTCGGCCTTGTCGGGGCTGGTGTGCTCGAGCACCATGTCGTCGAAGGTGCGGCGCATGTTCAGCATCATGGCGTGCAGCTCGCCCGGCACCTCCGGACCCAGCTCCACCCGCTGCGGGGTGTTGTCCAGCTCGGCGACACCGAGCGACTGGGCCAGCCTGCGGGCCGGGTCGATGGTCAGCACCACGACCTTGCGGCCCGCCTCGGCGGCGCGCAACGCGATCGAGGCGGCCGTGGTGGTCTTGCCGACACCGCCGGAACCGCAGCACACGATCACCCGCGCGCTCGGGTCGGCGAGGATCCGCGAGACGTCCAGCGCGGGCGGGGTGGTCACTTGCTCGCTCATCGCACTCCCTGCGCGGATAGCTGTTCGGCCAGTTCGTAGAGGCCGCCGAGGTCCATGCCCTCACCGAGGGCGGGCAGGGCCAGCTGGGGCACGTCGACCTTGGCCAGTTCGGCGGCGCTGGCGTCCTGCGCGGCCAGCACGATGGCATGGTCGACGGTCTCGGCGATCAGGCCGTCGAAATCCGTGTCGGGCAGGGTGATTCCGGCCTCGGCCAGGCCCGCCGCGATCTTGGTGGTGTCCAGGTCGCCGCGCACGGCGCAGTCGCGGTCGCCGGGGGTGAGCTCGGCGGTGGCCGCCCGGTTGACGATCACCGTGCCGATCCGCAGATCGTTGGCGGTGAGCTCGGCGACGGCGTCGGCGGTCTCCTGCACCGGCAGCGCCTCGAGCAGCGTCACCAGGTGGATCATCGTCTGGTCGGAGTGCAGCAGCTGGGACACGCCGTCGGCCTGCGAGGCGATCGGGCCGCCCTTGGCGATCTCGGCCATGGCCTGGGTGACATCGAGGAAACTGGCGATCCGGCCGGTCGGCGGGGCGTCGACGACGATGTCGTCGTAGGCGGGCTTACCCGCCTTGTCCACGCGCACCGCGCATTCCTTGATCTTGCCGGTGAGGATCACATCGCGCAGACCGGGCGCGATGGTGGTGACGAACTCGATGGCACCCATCCGGCGCATCGCCCGGCCCGCGAAGCCGAGGTTGTAGAACATGTCGAGGTATTCCAGGAAGGCGTGCTCGATGTCGAGGGCCAGCGCGAAGACCTCCCCGCCGCCGTCGGCACTGGCGATCCTGGTCTCGGTCGGCGGCAGCGGCGGCCGGTCGAACAGCTGCGCGATGGACTGCCTGCTCTCCACCTCGACGAGTAGTACCTTGCGTCCCCCCGCGGCCAGCGCGAGTGCCAGGGCGGCCGAAACGGTCGACTTCCCGGTGCCTCCCTTGCCGGTCACGTAGTGCAAGCGGGCTTTCACTGCGCGCTGTGGCCATCCGGTCGACGGTCCGGGAACCGACGAAACCGGCTCTGCTGTTGGTGCTCCCACGTCGCCGAGCCTATAACCCGTTTCTCGTCGGCGTTCGGGGTGAGCCCTAAACTCTCCCCATGAGTGAAGTCACCCTGTGGGAGTACGCCACCGTGCCGCTGCTGACGCACGCGACCAAGCAGATCCTCGACCAGTGGGGCGCCGACGGCTGGGAGCTGGTCACGGTGCTGCCCGGCCCGACCGGCGAGCAGCACGTCGCCTACCTGAAGCGGCAGAAGTAGCCGTGGCCACCGCGTGGAAGGACGCGCTCGACCGGCTCGGGGTCACCCTGCCGCCGGTCGCCGCCCCCGTCGCGGCCTACATCCCCGCCGTGCAGACCGGTTCGCTGGTCTACACCTCCGGCCAGCTGCCCTTTGTCGACGGTGAGCTGTCGGCGGTCGGCAAGGTCGGCGCCGAGGTGGACGTGGAGACGGCCAAGGAAGCCGCCCGGCTGTGCGCGCTCAACGCGCTGGCCGCGGTGCACGATCTGGTCGGGCTCGACCGGGTGGTGCGGATCGTGAAGGTGGTCGGGTTCGTCAACTCCGCGCCGGGATTCACCGACCAGCCGATCGTGATCAACGGCGCGTCGGAATTCCTCGGTGAGGTGTTCGGCGAGGCGGGCGTGCACGCGCGCTCGGCGGTCGGTGTGTCGGAATTGCCGAAGAACACGCCGGTCGAGGTGGAATTGATCGTCGAACTGGACCAAGCAGTCGGATAGGCACGCCGTCATGGCATTGGAACACCCCGCGTACAGCCAGGTCAGGCCGGTCACCCCGACGGCATCGGTGCTGCTGGCGAACAATCCGTCGCAGATGACGCTCGACGGCACCAACACCTGGCTGCTACGCGGTCCCGGCAGCGACGAGTACGTCGTGATCGACCCGGGACCGAAGGACAAGAAGCACACCGCCGACATCGTCGAAGCGACCGGCGGCCGGATCGCGCTGACCCTGATCACCCATCACCACCCCGATCACACCGGCGGCATCGATCACCTGGTGAAGGCCACCGGGACGCCGGTGCGGGCGGTGGACCCGAAGTATCTGCGCGGCGCGGTGGGCGTGCTCGCGGCGGGGGAGGTCATCGAGGCGGCCGGGTTGCGGATCACCGTGCTGGCCACCCCCGGCCACACCGGCGACTCGGTGAGTTTCGAGCTCGACGACGCGATCGTCACCGGGGACACGGTGCTGGGCAAGGGCACCACGGTGCTGGCCTCGTCGGCGGGTGCGCTGGCCGCGTTCCTGGCCTCGCTCGAGCTGCTGCTCGAACGGGGCACGGGCAAGGCGCTGCTGCCCGCGCACGGGCCAGATCATCCGGACGCGGCCCCGGTGGTGCAGTACTACCTGAACCACCGGCGCGAACGGCTCGATCAGGTGCGGGCGGCGCTGGTCGAATTAGGGCAGGACGCGGGCGCTTTCGAGGTCGTCCGCAAGGTGTACGCCGATGTGGACAAGCGCCTGTGGCCCGCCGCCCGCAGCTCGGTCAAGGCGCAGCTGGAATACCTACGGGCCGAACAGAGTTGAACGCCTTCCGATCGCAGGCACCACAAGTGCCTGCGATCGGAAAGCGTTCGAGAACACTGACGTCCCAGCGGCCCGACAGGTCTCGCAAGCACATGGGTAACTCACCGGGCACGGGCTAACCCCGCCACCCACTGAGTCTGGCCGCCCGCACCATCTTCCCCGCACCTGAGTCTGGCCAATAATCGCGGGGAGGCGGAACAGTCAGCGCGCGCGCCGGGCGAGGCGCTCGGAGTCGGAGATGAGCACGCTCTTGCCCTCGAGGCGCAGCCACCCGCGATGGGCGAAATCGGCCAGTGCCTTGTTGACGGTCTCGCGCGAGGCGCCGACCAGCTGGGCGATCTCCTCCTGGGTCAGGTCGTGGGTCACGCGCAGCGCGCCCGCTTCCTGGGTGCCGAAACGCTGTGCCAGCTGCAGCAGCGCCTTGGCGACGCGGCCGGGCACGTCGGTGAAGATGAGGTCGGCGAGGTTGTTGTTGGTGCGGCGAAGGCGTCGTGCCAGCACGCGCAGCAGCTGCTCGGCGATCTCCGGGCGCTGATCGATCCACGACTTGAGTGCGTCGCGGTCCATCGTCACGGCGCGGACCTCGGTGACCGTGGTGGCGGTCGAGGTACGCGGGCCCGGGTCGAAGATCGACAGTTCACCGAACATGTCCGACGGGCCCATGATCGTCAGCAGGTTCTCCCTGCCGTCCGGGGACCGGCGGCCGATCTTCACCTTGCCCGTGGTGATGATGTACAGCCGATCGCCGGGTTCGCCCTCGTTGAAGATGACGTGGCCGCGCGGGAAATCTACGGGCTGCAGCTGCTTGGCGAGCGCGGCCACCGCGGTGGGCTCGACGCCTTGGAAGATGCCTGCTCTGGCGAGGGCCTCGTCCACGAATGTGCTCCTTATGGGATATGGCTTGCGAACCTGGTCGAGCGAATCGACCAACAGCGCAGTCTACGCGGCATCACGGCACCACAGTGACAGACACCACGTAAAGAGTGGATTGCGCTCGGCGCGCACACTGTGAAGAGGTCAGCTGGCCCGCGCGACATCCATCTCGGACGTGCGGGAACGGCGCTTGCGCACGCGCGCCACGGCGGCGGGCAGGCCGAGCTTCGTCAGCTCTTTCACTTCGGCGTTGCTGGCATTGTCCAGGTACTGCTGAACCTCTTCGTCGGGTTCGAGAAGCTTTCGGAGCCGATTCTCGACCCGCTCCATCCCCAGCGCGAACAGCATCAACAGCACTGGGAAGAGCACCACAGCGAGTCCTTGCATGACAGGCAGTAAACACGGTCCAGGTCTCAGATGGAACACAGCGGGCCAACTCGACGGCCAATGTTGTCGGAGTGGTTCCGTATGGTGAACAGGTGCCCGTTTCCCCCTCCGCCGCAGCGTCCCGCGAGGCCGCGCCCGCCGTGGAAACGGCCGGTCTCTCCGCCGCCCGCAAACGCCGGAACCGGTCGATAGCTGCGGAAACACGGGTCGGGCTGGTCCGGCGCGCCCGCCGGATGAACCGCACGCTGGCCACCGCGTTCCCCGACGCGCACTGCGAACTCGACTTCACCACGCCGCTGGAATTGGCCGTCGCGACGATCCTGTCCGCCCAGTGCACCGACGTCCGGGTGAACCTCACCACTCCCGCGCTGTTCGCCAAGTACCGCAGCGCGCGCGACTACGCCGAGGCCAACCGGGCCGAACTGGAGGAATACATCCGGCCCACCGGCTTCTACCGGAACAAGACCAGTTCGCTGATCGGGCTGGGTCAGGCGCTGGTCGAGAAATACGACGGTGAGTTGCCTCACACCCTGCCGAAATTGGTCGAATTGCCCGGAATCGGGCGCAAGACGGCCAACGTCATCCTCGGCAATGCCTTCGATGTTCCCGGCATCACCGTCGACACCCATTTCGGCAGGCTGGTGCGCCGCTGGCAGTGGACCGAGGAGGAAGACCCGGTCAAGGTCGAGCACGCGGTCGGCGAGCTGATCGAGCGCAAGGACTGGACGATGCTCTCGCACCGGGTGATCTTCCACGGCCGCCGGGTGTGTCACGCCCGCAAGCCCGCCTGCGGTGCCTGTGTGCTGGCCCCGGACTGCCCGTCGTTCGGGATCGGGCCCACCGATCCGGCCGTGGCCGCCGAACTGGTCAAGGGGCCGGAGCGCGAGCATCTGCTGGATCTGGTCGGGCTGTGAGCGAACCGGTCGACCCGTCGCCCTGGCGACGGCCCGCGGTGCGCTGGGTGCTGGCCGCGGTCATCGTCGTCCTCGCGGCGACGGTCGCGCTGTGGCCGCGCGACGGCGGTGACACCACCACGACCACCGGCGCGACCCCGCCGCGGGCGAGCGTCTCGGCCGAGGACCGCGCCGCCGCCGGTCTCGCACCCTGCCCGAGTCCCGCGACTGGGCGCGGTCCAGCCATCACATCTGGCGAAGGGACTGAGTCTGGCGCGGCGGCCACGCCCGGTGCGGCGACCACGCCCAGTGCAGCGACTACGCCCGGCGTGGCGACTCCGCCTGGTGCAGCGACTACGCCCGGCGTGGCGACTCCGCCTGGTGCAGCGACTCCGCCTGGCGTCGCGACCCTGCCTGGTGCAGCGACTACGCCCGGCGTGGCGACTACGCCAGGCGCCGCGACCGCCCCTGGTCCGGCGACCGCACCCGGTACGGGCCCGCTGGCCGGACTCACCCTGACCTGCCTGGCCGACGGCACCCCGGTCGACCTGGCCGCCGCCCTCGCGGGCAAACCCGCGCTCCTCAATCTCTGGGCCTATTGGTGTGGCCCGTGCGCGGTCGAGCTGCCGCACCTGCAGGAGTTCGCCGAGCGGGCGGGCCCGGCGCTCACCGTCCTCACCGTGCACAGCGACCCCGACGAGGCCAAGGCCCTGCAGCGGCTGGCCGGTCTCGGCATCACCCTGCCCGGCGTCTCCGATCCGCAGGCGTCGGTGCGCGCCGCGGTGGGCGCGCCCGCGGTGCTGCCGGTCTCGGTGCTGGTGCGCGCCGACGGCACCATCGCGAGTGTGGAGGTGCGGACCTTCGCCGACGTGGCCGACATCGCGGATACGGTGTCCGCGAAACTCGGCGTCGCGGTATGACAGAAGGTGAGAGCAGTGCTGGGCGGATCGAAGGCGATGGCGTGAACGGTGTGGACAGGCTCGACGATTCCGGTATCCCATCGTGGTTGCACACCGCGATCAGATCCGGCGGCCCCGACGCCGACGACACCCTGGCCACCTCCCGCGCGCTGCGCCGGGCCATGTCGATCACCGGCAAGCCGCGCCAGGCCGCGGTGCTGGTGCTCTTCGGCGGCCCGGCCGACCCCGACGCGAGCGCCCCGGGCGGCCTGCCCGCCGACGCCGACGTGCTGCTCACCCAGCGCGCCTCGACCATGCGCCAGCATCGCGGCCAGATCGCCTTCCCCGGTGGCGCCGCCGATCCCGGCGACAACGGACCCATCGGCACCGCGCTGCGCGAGGCCGCCGAGGAGACCGGGCTGGATCCGGTCGGTGTCCAGCCGTTCGCCGTGCTGCCGAAACTGTTCGTGCCGCCGTCGAAGTTCGATGTCACCCCGGTGCTCGGCTACTGGCGGGCACCCAGCGCGGTCGGCGTCGTCGATCCGGCCGAAACCGAGCGTGTCGTGCGGGTGCCGCTGACCGAATTGCTCGATCCGGCACACAGATTCATGGTCCGTGGCAGTCTCGGCTACCAGAGCCCCGCGTTCCAGGTCGACGGCATGCTGGTGTGGGGGCTCACCGGCGGTATCCTCGCCGGCATCATCAAAACAGCGGGCTGGGAACGAGACTGGGATCGAGGCGACGTGCGTGACTTGGAGAGCTCGTTGGCTGCGGTCGGTATGACCCTGTGAGCGAGCGCAGCGAGCGGCGAATCGGCACAGCCGCCACCGCGGTCATGCTGGAGCCGAGCGCCAGCGAGGTGGAAGCATGAGCGAGCGCAGCGAGCGGCGAATCGGCACAGCCGCCACCGCGGTCATGCTGGAGCCGAGCGCCAGCGAGGTGGAAGCATGAGCGCGTCGGTATGGCTTGATATCGCCGTGGTGCTGATCGCGTTGGTGGCGGCGTCCACCGGCTGGCGGCAGGGGGCGGTGGCCTCGGCGCTCGCGTTCTTCGGCGTCGCGCTCGGCGCGGTGGCGGGCATTCTCATCGCCCCGCACATCCTGCAGCACCTGAGCGAGGGGCGTAGCCGGGTTCTCGGCGGCATCCTGCTGATCGTGCTGCTGGTGATCGTCGGCGAGGTCGCGGGCATGGTGCTGGGCCGGGCCGCGCGCTCGAGCATGCGGCATCCGGTCGCGCGCGGGGTCGACAGCGTGGTGGGCGCGGTGCTGCAGGCGGCGACCGTGCTGGTCGCCGCCTGGCTGCTGGCCTTGCCGCTGGCCACCGCCTCGCAGCCGGGTATCGCCCAGGCCATCAACGGTTCGCGGGTGCTCGCCGATGTCAACGAGGTGGCGCCGAATTGGCTGCGCAAGCTGCCCAACGAGTTCTCCCGGCTGCTGAACACCTCCGGGCTGCCGGACGTCATCGGGCCGTTCGGCCGCGCGCCGATCGCCGCGGTGGAACCGCCGGACCCGAGCGTGCTCGCCAGCCCCGTCGCGGCCTCGCTGCAGCAGAGCGTGCTGCGCATCCGCGGTGTCGCGCCGAGCTGCCAGCGGGCGCTGGAGGGTTCGGGTTTCGTGGTCGCGCCGGAACGGGTGATGACCAACGCGCACGTCGTCGCGGGCACCAACAGCGTCTCGGTGGACACCGCGCGCGGCGCCCTGGACGCCACCGTGGTGCTGTTCGACCCGTCCAAGGACATCGCCGTGCTCGCGGTGCCCGGCCTGACCGCCCCCGTCGTCCCGCAGGCCCCCGCCCCGGCGAGCTCCGGCGAGAGCGCCATCGTGCTCGGCTACCCCGGTGGCGGCCCGTACACGGCCAGCGCCGCCCGCGTCCGCGAGACCCTCGATCTGACCGGGCCTACGATCCATCGCGACGGCACCGTCGAGCGCGAGGTCTACACGGTGCGCGGCCAGGTCCGCGCGGGTAACTCGGGTGGCCCGCTGGTCGATACCGAGGGGCAGGTGCTCGGCGTGGTCTTCGGCGCCGCGGTCACCGATGACGACACGGGCTACGTCCTGACCCTGAACGAGGTCTCCGCGGAGCTGGCCGCGGCCGCGCCGAGCAGCACCCCGGTCGACACCGGCGCCTGCGTGCTGAGCTGATCGAGCCGCCTCGCCGGTCCGGGGATCGGCGAGGCCGTGGGGTCAGGGCGAGACCAGGCCGTCCCGGGGAGTTCCGTTGACGCCGTTCTGTTCGCGCCAGCGGGTGGTCAGCTCCTCGTTGACGCGGGCGGGGTTCTCCTGGTGCGCGTAGTGCCCGGCGTCCGGGATCGACACCAGGGTCCGGTCGGGGGACCAGCGGGCGCCACGGAGGACGGTGGCGGGCAGCAAGTAGGGGTCCTGGTCGCCGCGCAGGGCGAGGACGGGGATGTCGATGGGGGTGCGCATCGTCGCCATGAAGCGCTTGCCGTCGGGGCGCCACTGGCTGCGGAAGGCCCAGCGCTGGTATTCCAGGGCGCAATGGGCCACGCCGGGGATGCGGACGGCGTGCCGCATGCGGGCCGCGGTCTCGGTGAATTCGGCGCTGTGCGACCACTTCTCGCCGACCCGCTCGGCCAGCAGGCGTTCCACCTCGGCGCCGTCGCGGCGGGTGAGCAGGTGTTCGGGGTAGCGCGGGAGCTGGTAGCGCAGGAAGTCGGGCAGCCAGGTGGCGCGCTGGGCACTGTCGCGCAGCACCGCGTGCTTGAGTGCGGCGGGGTGCGGCGAACCGATGACGGCGATCGAGCGCACCAGGCGCGGATGCAGCACGGCGGTCGCCCAGCAGACCAGGCCGCCTTCGGCGTGTCCGACCAGGGTCGCCTCGGTGTGTCCGAGCGCGCGGACGAGTCCGGCGATATCGCCTGCCAGCGTCCAGCCGTCGTAGCCGCGCGGCGGTTTGTCGGAATCGCCGTACCCGCGCAGGTCGACGGCCACCGTGCGGTAGCCGTGCTCGGGCAGGCCGGTGAGCTGGTGGCGCCACGACCACCAGAAGTCGGCGAAACCGTGCAGGAGCAGGACCAGGGGCGCGTCGGCGCGCCCGGTCGATTCGGCCTCCACGACGTGGAAGCGGATGCCGTTGGCGTGCACGTCACGGTGGGTCCACGGTCCGTCGTAACGGACGCTGGACGGATCCGGGAATGAATTGGACGACACGCCGATCGAGCCTAGTAGGCGGGTCCGGCCGGTGCGACCGGGCCCGCCCGGCGCGTCATCGCTTGGCCGACTTCTCCAGCTGCGGGGTGGCGTCGCGGTGGGTCAGTGCCTGCGGCAGCACCTCGGCGGCCTGCTTGAGCGAGCCGATGGTCTTCTCCGGCGCGCGCAGTTTGCGCACCTTGAGCCAGCCGAGGAAGCCGAGCAGGGCGGTGGTGAGCACCATCAGCGCGAACACGATCAGGAACGCGGCCCAGCGGTAGAGCCACACGTCCAGCAGTTCGGCGAGGAAGAAGAAAAAGAAGAACGAGCTGAACAGCAGCACCGTCAGCGCGAGGATGAAGAAGACACTGCCGGTGAGCCCCTTGCGGACCTCGGCGGTCACCTCGGCCTTGGCCAGCGCCACCTCCGCGCGCACGAGGGTCGACATCTGCTCGGTCGCGTCGCGAACCAGACTGCCGATGCTGGCCGATCCGGGCGGATTGGCGTCGGTCAACGGGATGGAAGTGACCGTCCGACCGTCATTTCCGCCTTGGGTGTAACTCACTTCGTCGACCCTTCTCTGTCCGGTGGTAGTTCGTCCGCGTCACGGCGCGCCTGGTGCACACGTCCTCGGCGCAACAGTAGCGCCGATCCGATCACCGATGCTGCCATGGAGGTCACCAGGACGGCCGCCTTCGCGAGATCGATGGCTTGCGTACCGACATCGGCCAGCGCGAGTTCCGCCACCAGAAGGCTAACGGTGAACCCGATCGCGCCCAGTACCGACAGGGCGAACATGTCGCGATATTCCAGTCCGGCCGGTCGTTTCACCCAGCCAAGCCGGATCGTCACCCAGCTGACACCGAAGATGCCGACGGTCTTGCCCAGCAGCAGCCCGAGCATGATCGCCAGCGACAACCGGTCGGTGAACAGCGAACCGAACACCGCCCCGTCGAGCGGCACACCGGAGGCGAACAGCGCGAACAGCGGCACACACAGCCCCGCCGAGAGCGGCTGCACGACATGTTCGAGATGGGTCGCCGGGGCCATCTGCTCGCCCGGGTCCTTCTTCACGCGGGTGAGCAGGCCGAGCGCGACACCGGCCAGCGTCGGATGGATGCCCGCCTCGTGCAGCGCGTACCAGCACACCAGCGCGATCGGCAGATACACCAGCGGCGTGTGCAGCCGGAACTTCTGGGCCAGCGCCCAGGCGGCGCAGCAGGCCAGCGCCGCCAGCAGCCACAGCAGCGACAGCGAGGCGGTGAACAGCACCGCGATCAGCACGATCGCGAGCAGATCGTCCACCACGGCCAGGCTCAGCAGGAATACCCGCGCGCTGGCCGGGATCCGCGAGCCGGTCATGGCGAGCACCGCCAGCGCGAAGGCGATATCGGTGGCCACCGGAATGGCCCAGCCCTTGTCCATCCCCGGCACGCCGTGCCCGACCACCAGCGCGATCACCGCCGGGGTGACGACACCACCGACGGCCGCGATGACCGGCAGCGCGGCCCGTTTCGGATCGGCCAGCTCGCCGACGGCGAACTCGCGTTTGAGTTCCAGGCCAGCGACGAAGAAGAAGACAGCGAGCAGCCCGTCCTTGGTCCACTCCGCCAGCGTGAGGTCCAGGTGCAGCGCGGGAATGCTCAGCTGGGCGCCGACCATCGTTTGGTAGCTCGCGCCCCAGGGCGAGTTCACCCAGATCAGGGCGACCGCGGCGGCGATGAGCAGCAGCGCGCCGCCGACCGTCTCGGTGCGGAGATAGCGGGTCAGTTCGGATCGCACACGGGTGATCAAGCGCGGGCCTCTCGGCTGGGGTGGACTCGGCTACGGGCGCTCGTCCCACCCCGCAGGGCCCGGATTCACGACCGCACGCCGACCAGACTTCCCGGCACACCTCACGCAGATCCTAGCGAACCCGGCCGGTGGCATCGCGTGCCACCGGCCGGACGCGGCTCAGGCGCCGCCCGCGCGAATCGCCTCGAACACGCCCGGATCGACCAGCGTCGAGGTGTCGCCGAGCTCGCGTCCCTCGGCCACATCGCGCAGCAGGCGGCGCATGATCTTGCCGCTGCGGGTCTTGGGCAGTTCCGGCACGAGATGGATCTCGCGCGGCTTGGCGATCGGGCTGATCTGCTTGGCGACTTCCGCTTTGAGTTCGTCGACCAGCCCCGCGCCCGCGTTGCCCGCCGACTCGCCGGTCAGGATGACGAACGCGACGATGCCCTGCCCGGTGGTGGCGTCGCTGGCGCCGACCACCGCCGCCTCGGCCACCGCCGGGTGCCCGACCAGCGCCGATTCGACCTCGGCGGTGGAGATGCGGTGCCCGGAGACATTCATGACGTCATCGACGCGGCCGAGCACCCACAGATCCCCGTCGGCGTCGAGCTTGGCGCCATCGCCCGCGAAGTACCAGCCCTGCTCGGCGTAGCGCTCCCAGTAGGTGGCCCGGTAGCGGTCCATATCGCCCCAGATACCGCGCAGCATGGACGGCCACGGCTTGTCGAGCACCAGGTACCCATTGGCCTCGGTCTCCCCGAGCTGCACCGGCTTGCCCTCTTCGTCGACGACCTTGGCCGAGATTCCGGGCAGCGGGCGCATGGCGGCGCCGGGTTTGGTGGCGGTGACGCCGGGCAGGGGGGAGATCATGATGGCGCCGGTTTCGGTCTGCCACCAGGTGTCCACGATCGGGGTCTTGTCGGCGCCGATGATGGTGCGGTACCAGCGCCAGGCTTCGGGGTTGATGGGTTCGCCGACGGAGCCGAGCAGGCGCAGGGAGGTGAGGTTGTGGGCGTCGGGGATCTCGCGTCCCCATTTCATGAAGGTGCGGATCAAGGTGGGCGCGGTGTAGTAGATGGTGACGCCGTATTTCTCGATGATCTCGAAGTGGCGGTGTTCGTTGGGGGAGTTGGGGGTGCCTTCGTAGACGACTTGGGTGGCGCGGTTGGCGAGGGGGCCGTAGACGATGTAGCTGTGACCGGTGACCCAGCCGATGTCGGCGGTGCACCAGTAGACGTCTTGTCCGGCTTTGTGGTCGAAGACGTTGTGGTGGGTGTAGGCGGTTTGGGTGAGGTAGCCGCCGGTGGTGTGCAGGATGCCCTTGGGTTTTCCGGTGGTGCCGGAGGTGTAGAGGATGAACAGCGGGTGCTCGGCGGGGAAGGACCGCGCCTCATGCGTCGGCGACGAGGTCGACACGGTCTCGTGCCACCACAGGTCACGCCCGTCGGTCCAGGGCACCTCGGTGCCCACCCGCCGCACCACCAGCACGTGCTCCACCGAGGACGGCACATCGCCCTTGGCGGCGAGCGCCTCGTCCACGGCCTCCTTGAGCGGGGCGGGCTTGCCGCGCCGCCACTGTCCGTCGGTGGTGATGATCAGCCGCGCTTCGGCATCGTCGACCCGCTGACGCAAGGCGCTGGGCGAGAACCCGGCGAAGACCACCGAGTGTGTGAGTCCCAGTCGCGCGCACGCCAGCATCGAAACGATCGCCTCGGGCACCATCGGCATATAGATCGCGACCCGGTCCCCGGCTTCCAGCCCGAGTTCGGTCAGGTAGTTCGCCGCCTGCGAAACCTCTTCGAGCAGTTCGCGATAGGTGATGTCGCGCGAATCGCCGGGTTCACCCTCCCAGTGGATGGCGACCTGATCGCCGTGCCCGTCGAAGACATGCCGGTCCACGCAGTTGTAGGCGACATTGAGCTCGCCGTCGGCGAACCAGCGCGCGACGGGCGCGGCGGTCCAGTCCAGCACCTGGGTGAAGGGCCGGTGCCAGTGCAGTCGGTTCGCCTGCTCGGCCCAGAAGCCGTCGCGATCGGTCTCGCCCTGCTCGTACAGTGCGGCGTCCGCGTTGGCCGACGCGGCGAACTCCGCGCTCGGCGGGAACGAGTCCGGGTGTCCTGCAGCGGTTTCGGTCATGTCGATTCAGCCTCACATGCCTAGTGCGGTCGGGTCGGTCGCGAGGGCGCCAGCCCTGCTCCCTCGACAGTAGTCACCCCACCCCGCCGCGCGCGGCGGTTGTATCACGCAGGTTTCGCCGGTGGGTTCATCCGATGACTTCGCGGACAGACCGGCCGGTCGCGGGCTATCGTTTTATCTCAACCGTTCAGCTGATGGTTCCGAGAATTGTTCATTTATTTCGGGAGACCGCGTTGAGATTCAGTAAAGCCACCGCGTTGATCGCCGCCGCCGTCACCGCCGCGGGCCTCGTCCTGACCGCCTGCTCGTCCGGCGACGGTATCGACCCGGACATCGTCACCACCAACGCGGGCGAGCCGCAGAATCCGTTGGTGCCCACCAATACCAACGAGAACATGGGTGGTCGCGTGGTCGACCGCCTGTTCGCCGGGCTCAAGTACTACGACGCCACCGGCACGGCACACGACGAGATGGCGGAGCGGATCGAGACCGCCGATCGCAAGTCCTATCGCATCACCATCAAGCCGGACTGGAAATTCACCGACGGCACCACGGTAACCGCGAAATCTTTCGTCGACGCGTGGAATTACGGCGCCCTTGCCACCAATGCGCAATTGCAGAGTTATGTCTTCACGCCGATTGTCGGATTCGATGAAGTGAATGCCGAGAAGCCCACGGCGGAGACCATGTCGGGTCTGAAAGTGGTCGACGATCGCACGTTCACCGTGGAATTGAAATCACCGTCCATCGATTTCGAGAGCGCGCTCGGTTACGCCCCGTTCTATCCGCTGCCCGAATCCGCGTTCGCCGACATGCGGGCCTTCGGCGAGAACCCGGTCGGCAACGGTCCCTACGCGTTCGAGTCCTGGGAACACAATGTCAAGATCGATCTGAAGCCCAACCCGGACTACCCCGGTGGCCGCCCGGCCAAGAACAAGGGCCTGCGGTTCGTCATGTACCAGTCCTACGAAACCGCCTACGCGGATCTGCAGGCGGGCAATCTCGACACCCTCGACACCATTCCCGACAGCGCCCTGACCTCGTACAAGGATGATCTCGGCGACCGCGCCATCACCAAGCCGACCGCGCAGAACCAGCACATCGGCATCCAGACCACCGTGCCGCATTTCGGCGGCGAGGAAGGCGTGCTGCGCCGCCGGGCGATCTCCATGGCGATCAACCGCCCGCAGATCAGCGAGAAGATCTTCAACGGATTGCGCCTGCCCGCCCGCGATTTCACCGCCGCCACCCTGCCCGGCTACCGCGACGACCTGCCCGGTTCCGAGGTGTTCGAGTACAACCCCGACGAGGCCAAGAAACTCTGGGCACAGGCCGACGCCCTCTCACCGTGGTCGGGCAAATACACCATCACCTACAACTCCGACGGCGGTCACCAGGCCTGGATCGAAGCCGTGGCCAACAGCGTGAAGAACACCCTCGGCATCGAGGCGGTCGCCAACCCGGTGCCCACGTTCAAGAACGTGCGCGACGCGGTGAACGCCAAAACCATCGGCACCGCCTTCCGCTACGGCTGGCAGGGCGACTACCCGACGATGATGCAGTTCCTGTCCTCGCAGTACTACAGCTACTCCGAGACCAACAATGTCGACTACGACAATCCCGCGGTCGACCGGCTCTTCGACGCCGCCATGGCCGCCCCCACCCAGCAGGAGTCCTACCAGCTGATCGCCCAGGCACAGACCATCATGATCGAGGACATGGCCGATATCCCGGTGTTCGACTATGTCGCCGCGGCGGGCTGCTCGGACCGGGTGCGTAACGCCGAATTGGCCTGGAACGGATTGTTCGACTTCGAGAACATCGAGAAGTAGCAACGCGGATGGGTTGGTACATACTCCGGCGCCTGCTCCAGATGATCCCGGTGTTCCTCGGCGCCACCCTGCTGATCTACGGCATGGTCTTCCTCATCCCCGGCGACCCCATCAAGGCGCTCGCCGGGGAGAAGCCGCTGACCCCGGCGGCCGAGGCGGCCCTGCGCGCCCGCTATCACCTCGACCAGCCGTTCATCGTGCAGTACCTGCACTATCTGAAGGGCATCGTCACCCTCGATTTCGGAACCTCGTTCTCGGGCAGGCCGGTCCGCGCCGAACTGGAGCGCGCCTTCCCGATCACCATCAAGCTGGCCTTCCTCGCGGTGCTCATCGAGGGCGTGTTCGGCATTGTGTTCGGCCTGATCGCGGGCTTGCGCAAGGGCAAGCTGTTCGATTCGACGATGCTGATCGCGAGCCTGGTGCTGATCGCGCTGCCGGTGTTCGTGGTCGGGTACCTGGCGCAGTTCTTCCTCGGGGTGAAGTGGGGGATCGCGCCGGTGACCGTCAGCGGGCGGGCGAGTCTGGGTGAGCTGCTCGTTCCGGCGTTCGTGCTGGGGTCGCTGTCGTTCGCCTATGTGCTGCGGCTGACGCGGAACTCGGTGGCGGAGAACAAAACCGCCGACTACGTGCGCACCGCCACCGCGAAGGGACTGGGCCGACGACGGGTGGTCACCGTGCACATCCTGCGCAATTCGATGATCCCGGTGGTCACCTTCCTCGGCGCCGATCTCGGGGTGCTGATGGCGGGCGCCATCGTCACCGAGGGCATCTTCAACATTCCCGGCGTCGGCGGCACCGTCTACCAGGCGATCGTCCGCGGCGAGCCGCCGACGGTGGTGTCGTTCGTGACGGTGCTGGTGGTGGTGTTCCTGGTGATGAACCTGCTCATCGACCTGCTCTACGCCGTGCTCGACCCGAGGATCCGTTATGCATGAGAGCCAACGGCATTTCGTGGCCCCCGCCGACGAGGTGACGGTGCTGGCCACCGACCGGGTGCTCGACACCGGCACGCCGACCAGCATCTGGGGCGACGCGTGGCGGCGGCTGCGGCGCAATCCGGTGTTCCTGGTGGCGGTCGTGCTGATCGTGCTGGTGCTGCTGGTCGTGTGCTGGCCGTCGCTGTTCACCGCGCAGGACCCGCGCCTGTGCCTGGGCGAGTTCGGCATGGACGGGCCGCGCCCCGGTCACCCGTTCGGTTTCGACAAGCAGGGCTGCGACATCTACGCCCGCACGATCTACGGCGCCCGCGCCTCGGTGACCGTCGGCATCGGGTCGGCGCTGCTGTTCCTGCTGGTCGGCGGGGTGCTCGGCGCGCTGGCCGGGTTCTACGGCGGCCTGCTCGACACCATTGTCTCGCGCATCGCCGAGATCTTCTTCGCCATCCCGATGGTGCTGGCCGCCATCGTGCTGCTGCAACTGCTGCGCCCGGCCACGGTGACCGCGGTGATCCTGATCCTGGTGGCCTTCACCTGGCCGCAGGCCGCGCGCATCGCCCGCGGCGCGGTGATCGAGGCCAAGAACAGCGAATACGTCACCGCCGCGAAGGCATTGGGTGTCTCGCGGCTGGGCACCCTGCTGCGGCATGTGCTGCCGAACGCGGCCGGGCCGCTGATCGTGGTGGCGACGCTGTGGCTGGGCGTCTTCATCGTCACCGAGGCGACGCTGTCCTATCTCGGCGTCGGCCTGCCACCGGACATCGTGTCCTGGGGCACCGATATCGCCAGGGCCAAGACCGAGATCCGCACCTCGCCGATCCTGTTCTACCCGGCGACCGCGCTGGCCATCACGGTGCTGAGTTTCATCATGCTCGGCGACGCCGTGCGCGACGCGCTCGATCCCAAGGAGCGCACCCGATGACCGAACCGCTGCTCGACATCCGCGACCTCGAGGTCAGCTTCACCACCGACGGCACCCCGGTACCGGCCGTGCGCGGGGTGAACCTCACCGTGTTCCCCGGCCAGACCGTGGCCATCGTCGGCGAGTCCGGGTCGGGCAAGTCGACCACCGCGCACGCCATCATCGACCTGCTGCCCGGCACCGGCGCGGTTACCGGCGGCCGGATCACCTTCGACGGCACCGAGCTCACGACCGCCTCGGCCAAACAGATCGTCGCGATCCGCGGCAACGGCATCGGGCTGGTGCCGCAGGACCCGATGTCGAATCTGAATCCCGTGTGGAAGATCGGCTTCCAGATCCGGGAGACCCTGGCCGCCAATGGCATCGCCACCGGTGCCGCCGCCCGCGAACGCGCGATCGAGCTGCTGACCGAGGCCGGGATGCCCGACGCCGAACGCAGGGTGAACCAGTATCCGCACGAGTTCTCCGGCGGCATGCGCCAGCGCGCGCTCATCGCCATCGGCCTGTCCTGCCGGCCGAAGCTGCTCATCGCCGACGAGCCGACCTCGGCGCTGGACGTCACCGTGCAGCGCCAGATCCTCGACCACCTCGACGGGCTCACCACCGAGCTGGGCACCGCGGTCCTGCTGATCACCCACGATCTCGGGCTGGCCGCCGAGCGGGCCGAACACCTGGTGGTGATGTATCGCGGCCGGGTGGTGGAATCCGGCCCGGCGCTGCGGATCCTGCGTGATCCGCAGCACGAGTACACCAGGAAGCTGGTGCGCTCGGCGCCCTCGCTGGCGGCGCAGCGGATGTCCTCGGCGCGGCAGCGGGCCCAGGTGCGGGCCAAGGCGGTGGCGGTCGCCGAGCGCGAGGAACTGCCCGACACGCTGCTCGACGTGCGGAACCTGACCAAGGCGTTCAAGATCCGGGGCAAGCGGCCCTGGCAGGCCAGCGAATTCGTCGCGGTGCGGGACGTGAGCTGCACCGTCGAGCGGGGCACCACCACCGCCGTCGTCGGCGAGTCCGGCTCGGGCAAGTCGACGCTGGCGCAGATGGTGCTCGGCCTGCTCGAACCGACCTCGGGCAGCGTCGCCTTCGACGGGCAGCGGGTCGCCACGCTGGACCGCAAGAGCGCCTTCACCTTCCGCCGCCGCGTGCAGCCCATCTTCCAGAACCCCTACGGCTCGCTCGACCCGATGTACTCCATCTTCCGCACCATCGAGGAACCGCTGCGGGTGCACCGCATCGGCACCGCCGCCGAGCGCGAGAAGGTGGTGCGCGACCTGCTGGACAAGGTCTCGCTGCCGTCCTCGGTGCTGCGCCGCTACCCCAACGAACTGTCCGGCGGGCAGCGTCAACGGGTCGCCATCGCCCGCGCGCTGGCGCTGTCACCGGAGCTGGTGGTCTGCGACGAGGCGGTCTCCGCGCTCGACGTGCTGGTCCAGGCCCAGATCCTCACCCTCCTCAACGACCTCCAGGCCGAGCTCGGGCTGACCTATCTGTTCATCACCCACGACCTGGCCGTCGTCCGGCAGATCGCCGACAACGTGCTGGTCATGCGGGCGGGTGAGGTGGTGGAGTCGGCGACCACCGACGAGGTGTTCGCCGCACCGCGGCAGGAGTACACGCGAACACTGCTCGAGGCGATCCCGGGCCGCGAGCTGCTCACCGGGTGAGGGGGACCGGCCCTACGCCTGATGCGCGCGACGCCCGCTTTGGAGCTCGTGGCCGACACCGGGCATACGGAAGCCGGTCGCTGCGAATCGGCGGTTCGTGAGCTCGTGATGCGGCAGCCCGGCGCCGGATTCGGCGAGCGATGTCACCCGGTCGGCGTAGCGTGAGCTGGTCCGAGGTGGTGCGGTGTGAGTCGCAGGGGTAGGAGACGCCGATGGATCGGATCGACGCCGAACGGCAGGCCGAGCTCGAATCGCGGCGGCGCCGGGCCAAGACCCCGGCCGCGAAACGGCTGGCCGAAACGCTGTGGCCGGACCGGAGCTGGCCGCGCGTCGGCGGGCTGCACGTCGTCGTCGAGCGCGCTGTCCTCGAACGGTAGCCTCGTATGCCGTGACTGATCCGCTGCAGCCCCTGGTCGACCTGCCCGGCGTGCGTGACGCCGCCGACAAGGCCCGCGACGCGCTCGCCGCGGTGCACCGGCACCGGTCCAACCGGCGCGGCTGGGCGACCACCGCCGCCGAAGCCGCGGTCCGGGCCGCGCGTTCGTCGGCCGCCATCGAGGGCGCGAGCACCGACCTCCCCGCCGACGGACAGGTCAGCGATCCGGTCCTGGCGGGCGCCCTGCGCGTGGGTCAGGCCCTCGACGGCGACGCGCTCAACAACCTGGTCGGCACCTGGCGCCGCGCCCCGCTGCAGGCCCTGGCCCGGCTGCACCTGCTCGCCGCCGCCGACCTGGTCGAGGACGAGCAGGAACTCGGCAGGCCGCGCACCACCCCCGGCGTGGCCGAACGACTCGACCTGCTCGTGCAGACGGTCCAGTCCAGCAAGGCGCCCGCGCCGGTGATCGCGGCGGTCGTGCACGGCGAACTGCTGACCCTGCGCCCGTTCGGCACCGCCGACGGCGTGGTCGCGCGCGGCGCCTCCCGGCTGGTGGCGGTGGCCAGCGGCCTCGACCCGCACAGCCTCGGCGTCCCCGAGGTCTTCTGGCTGCGCCGTCGTCAGGCCTACCTCGACGCAGCCGCGGCCTTCGGCATGGGCACCGCCGAGGGCGTGGGCGGCTGGGTGCTGTTCTGCGCGGGCGCACTGGAAGACGGTGCCCGCGAGGCGAACTCGATCGCCGACGCCGCCGCCGCGAACTGACCCCGGACATCGAAACGGGCGGCGTAGCCGATTCCTCGGCCTCGCCGCCCGCTAGCACGGAACACCCGGTTACCAAGCGTGCTCGGTGGGTTGTGTTCGGTGGCCTCGGCGATCATCCGAACCCCGCCGGTTCATCCCCGCAACCTGTGCGAGGCGTTCGCCGACGACTGCCCGAATTTCGCAGGCCCACAACTCTGCTGCCCTTGTCGCGGCGCGCTCCGCGTGGGTGCCTGGCGTCCGTGCTGGGAAGGGTGGGATGGGAGGCGAAACCTTCTCTTCCGGCTCCGTCTTGGCCTTCCGTCCTTCCGTGACTCCATTCTTACACTGTGACCGCATTCACATCAAGCATTTCTCAGGCATTACCGAATACCGCGATTTTCGGCGTGTCTGCCCGCGATCCGTGCTGGGGCGTTGCCGTCCCGACGCAGGTCAGCGACGTTTCCGTAGCAGCCGGTAGCTGATCGCCCCGGCGACGATCGCACTCAGTCCGACGGCCGCGGTAGCCGCCACGGTGGTGCTCGACGGGGCCTGGAAACGGGACCACAGCGACACCGGATTGGAGAAGATCAGCACCGGCCAGCCGCGCGCGGCGGCCTCCTTGCGCAACCCCCGGTCGGGGTTCACCGCGGTCGGGTGGCCGACGGCGCTCAGCATCGGCACGTCGGTCACCGAGTCGGAGTAGGCGTAGCAGCGCGACAGGTCGTAACCCTCTGTGGCGGCGAGCTTTTCGATCGCGGCCACCTTGCCCTCGCCGTAGCAGTAGAACTCGATGTCACCGGTGTACTTGCCGTCCTCGACCACCATCCTGGTGGCCTCGGTGTGCGAGGCGCCCAGCGCCTGGGCGATCGGCGTCACGATTTCCTCGCCGGAGGCCGAGACGATCACCACGTCGTGCCCGCGGATCTTGTGATCGGCGATCAGATCGGCCGCCTCGGCGTAGATCAGCGGGTCCACCAGATCGTGAAGTGTCTCTGCCACAATGGATTTCACCTGCTCGACATCCCAGCCCGCGCACATGTTGGCCAGGTTTGCCCGCATCCGTTCCATCTGGTCGTGATCGGCCCCCGAGAGCAGGAACAAAAAGTGCGCGTAGCTGCTCTCCAGGACCGCCCGGCGGTTGAGCAGACCCTGGGCGTAGAACGGTTTGCTGAACACGAACGCGCTCGATTTCGCGATCACCGTTTTGTCGAGATCGAAGAACGCCGCGACACGTCCGCCCGGCACCGGCGCCCGGCCGGTATCGGCGAGACTTGTGTCCGTGGGCGATGTCTGGTCGCGATCGTCGGTCACGTCAACAGAATAGGCACGCGCGGCCGGGTCCGCAGGAGGCGCCCTGCACAGCGACTTCACAGGGTTTGCCCCGGGGACGCCGGAGGCGCGAAACGCCCGAAGATGGTGGCGAACGCTACTTGCGCCCGCGGCGGGGGATGGGTGTAGTATTGCTGGCACCTGGACATAGTCCAGGCGCGTTCAGCCCGACCCCCCGGGGCTGAACCCGACGGCCCCAGCCTCCTCCCCCCCGGCTGGGGCCGTCCTCTATTTCCGGCCAGGTGCGGAAAAGTTCTCCACACCCCCGAGTTATCCACAATCGGCCACCGGTGACTGTTGACAGTTCGCGGACTCGACCACGCTGAGCTGCATGAACCTCGCCGCACCGCTCCGCACCTCCGCGCCGGTCGCCCTCGCCCTCGCCCCCGCGCTCGTGCTCGTCGCCGATCCCCGGCTGCGCAACGAAGTCCGCCGCGTCGCCGCGGCCGCCGAACGCGGCACCGACGAGCGGGCCATGCCGGTCAGCAGGCACGCCTGGTCGGCGGCCGGGCTGGTCGTCCTCGATACCGCCGCCGCGCGGGCGGCCACCGCCGCGGGCTGTCCGCGAAGACCCGGGATCGTGCTGGTCACCGAGGGCGAACCGGCGGTGCCCGACTGGCAGGCCGCCACCGCGGTTGGCGCCGAACGGGTCGTCGCGTTGCCCGGCGACGCCGTCGCCCTCGTCGAGCAGTTCGCCGCACACGCCGAGCCCGCCACCGGGGCCGGGGTGGTCGTCGCCGTCGCCGGTGCCGGTGGCGGCGCGGGCGCCACCACGCTGGCCGCCGCCACGGCCCTGCGCGCGGCCGCCCGCCAGCTCCGGCGCGACATCGTGCTGATCGACGGCGCCCCACTCGGCGGCGGGATCGACCTGGTACTCGGCATGGAGAACACCGCCGGACTGCGCTGGCCGGACCTGGTCATCGAGGACGGGCGGGTCTCCGCCGCCGCGCTGCACGGCGCGCTGCCCGCGGCGGCGCCCGGGTTGGCGGTGCTCTCATGCGGGCGGGTTCGCGGGCGCCCGGGTGCGGATCGGCAGCCTGGCGCCGGTACCGCTGCTGCGCCCGTCGGGCGCGCCACCGGCGAGCTGGCACCCGCGGCTGTGCGCGCCGTCATCGAATCCGGCAGGGCCGCAGGCGATCTGGTGGTCTGTGACGTATCGGGGGAGCGTGGCTCGGCGGCCGATGTGATGGTCGATGCCGCCGATCTGGTCGTGCTCGTCGTTCCCGCTCGGCTGCGAGCGGTCGCGGCGGCGGAGGTGGTCGCCGGATATCTCGGCGAGCGAAATCCCAACCGGGGCTTGATTGTTCGCGGCCCGGCGCCCGGTGGTCTGCGCGGGGCCGAGGTGGCCGAGGTGCTCGGGCTCCCGCTGCTCGCCGCCGTGCGCGGGGACGCGGGTCTGGCCGCCCGGCTCGAACGCGGCGGGCTCACCGTGCGCCGCCGGAGCCCATTGCGCGAGGCCGCCGACGCGGTGCTCGCCGTGGTCGGGGCGGAGCGGCGATGAGCGCCTTCGTCACGGCCGAGCTGCTCGATCGGGTCCGCGAACGCCTCGCCGAACACCCGGGCGAGCCCGACGCGGCCCAGCTGGCCGCCGCCGTTCGCGCCGAATCCGGCGGCGTCCTCGCCGACACCGACCTGCTGCGCGCCCTGCGCCTGCTGCAGACCGAGATGACCGGCGCCGGACTCCTCGAGCCGCTGCTGCACGACCCGCGCGTCGCCGATGTGCTGGTCACCGGGCCCGACTCGGTCTGGGTCGACCGTGGTCACGGCCTCGAACGCACCGAGGTCCGCTTCGCCGACGACGCGGCGGTCCGCCGCCTGGCCCAGCGCCTGGCCCTGTCGGCAGGACGGCGGCTCGACGACGCGCAACCCTGGGTCGACGGCAAACTCGCCACCGAGGCGACCCTGGGCGAGGCATTCGGGGTGCGCCTGCACGCGGTCCTCGCGCCCGTCGCCCACGACGGCACCTGCCTGTCGCTGCGCGTGCTGCGTCCCGCCACCCAGGGCCTGGACGCGCTCGCCGCCGCCGGATCGGTACCGCCCGACGCGTATCGCCTGCTGTCCGACATCGTGCGCGCCCGGCTGGCCTTCCTGGTGGTCGGGGGAACCGGCGCAGGGAAAACTACGATGCTTTCCGCGTTGCTCGCGGCGGTCGACCCGGCCGAACGTATCATCTGCGTGGAGGACGCCGCCGAACTCGCGCCCGTCCATCCCCATGTCGTGCGGCTGGTGGCGCGCACCGCCAATGTCGAAGGCGTCGGCGCGGTCACCGTCCGCGACCTGGTGCGCCAGGCGCTGCGGATGCGTCCCGACCGCATCGTCGTCGGCGAGGTCCGCGGCGCCGAGGTGGTCGACCTGCTGACCGCGCTCAATACCGGCCACGACGGCGGTGCCGGTACGGTGCACGCCAATTCGCCCCAGGAGGTACCGGCCCGTCTGGAAGCACTGGCCGCCCTCGGCGGCATGGACCGTGCCGCGCTGCACAGCCAGCTCGCCGCCGCCGTTCAGGTCGTCCTGCACGTTCACCGGCTTGCCGACGGCACCCGTGAACTGCGCGAAATCGGTGTGCTGGAACGAGATTCCGGCGGCATCCACATCACCCCCGCCTGGCGCTCCGACGACCTTCCGGTGCCCGGCGCCGTCGAGCTGCGGCGACTGCTCGAGGTGCGGCTCGGATGAACTGGGGATCACTGGGGACAGGATTGCTCTGCTGTGCGGTGGCTTTGCTCGTGGTGCCGATCGCCGGTGACCGGCGCCGGTTCCGCCGGATGTTCGGCGTGGGCCGTGCGCGCACACCGAAGCGGATCCCTGTGGAGTGGTGTGCGGCGATCGCGGTCGGCGGCGCGGCGTTCGTCTTCGGGCTCGGCACCGGGTTGGCGGCGCTCATGCTCAGCGTCACCGTCGCGGTGCGGCGGCGGCGCGCGCTCGGCGAGCGTACTCGCAGGCAGGAGTGCGGCCATCTGCTGGCCGGGCTCGAGGCGGTCATCGGGGAACTGCGGGTCGGCGCCCATCCCAGCGCCGCCGCCGAGTCGGCCGCCGGTGAATCCCGCGGCGAGGCCGCCCGGGCCCTTGCCGTCAGCGCGGGCCGCAGCCGCCTCGGCGGCTCCGGTGCCGACGGCTGGCTTCACCCGAATTCGCCGGTAGCCGAAGAACTCTCCCGTATCGCCACCGCCTGGCGCGTCGCCGAGCAATACGGCCTCGCCCTAGCCGAACTCCTCGCCGCCGCCCGCACCGACCTCCTCGGCCGCCTCCGTTTCCGCGACCGCACCGAAGCCGCCCTGGCAGGCGCCCGCGCCTCCGCCACCGTCCTCGCGATCCTCCCCGTCATCGGCATAGCCCTGGGCCAACTGATGGGCGCCGCCCCTCTCGCCATCCTCTTCACTGCCCCCGCAGGCCAACTACTCCTCCCACTCGGCGCGGCCTTGGCCTGCTGTGGATTGCTGTGGACAGATGTCATCACCCGCCGGGGGACCGCATGACGAGGACATCAATTCGCCGGGCCAGGAGAAATCGGGCCCGCCACGCTGCGCACCGGCTGGCACTGTCACATCGCGTCGGCCGGTACGACGCTCTTCCGGTTCGCGGTTGGCTTCGGCGTTGCGAACGACGACGGTCCGGTGCGGGCAGCGTGCAGCGTGGCGGGAGCCGGGCACGGTCTGGTGCGGGCAGCGTGCGGCCCGACGGGG
>NZ_JBAGKD010000019.1:0-58998 GCF_037034205.1 Nocardia sp. SSK8 | reverse complement strand
GAATCCGGCATTTCCCCAGGTCGCGCGCGGGCCACACGGGCCGTCGTCGGCCACCGCCCCGTCGACAGCAACTCTTCCCCGCGATGGCGATCAGCTGGCAACTGATCATGTGTCCAACCGGCACGGGCGCCGCAATACCGCTACTACCTGGCGACATGATCCGTCACACGTAGACACTGACCACCCGCCGATATATGGTTTTCCGAGTTTCAGCAATTTTACAGCTAATGTCACGGTGGAAGGAGGGCCGAGGTGATCGACGAACTCGACTCGGTCGAGCGTCGCGCCTGGAGCGCCGTGCTCACGCTGGCGATGCGGGTTCCCGGCGCCCTCGATTCCCGGCTGCAACGGGAGTTCGGGGTGACCCACTTCGAGTATCGGGTGCTGGCGCTGCTGCGGGAGGCGCCCGAGCACCGGATGCGGCTGAGCACGCTCGCCGCGCGGGGGCACGGATCGATCTCGCGGCTCTCGCACGTGGTGTCCAAGCTGGAGCGGGTCGGCTGGGCACGGCGGGCGACGGCGGCCGCCGGGCGTGGGGTGGACGCGGTCCTCACCGAGAGTGGGCTGGCCAAGGTGGTGGAGGTGACGCCGGAGTACCTGGTCGCGGTGCGAACGCTGGTGCTCGACGGGCTCGACGAGCCGCAGATGGTGGAGCTGGCCGCCCTGGGGGAACGGCTGTCCCGGCATCTGGGCGACGGGCAGACCGGCCCGGAACAGTGAGACGCCGCCCCCACGGGTGCGGGAGCGGCGTCCGGATCGAGCGTGGAGGTCAGTATCGGTCGGGGCGCCAGGTGGCGACCGCCCAGATGACCACGATGTCGATCACGATGATCAGGATCGACCACCAGGGGTAGTACGGCAGCCACAGGAAGTTGGCGATGATCGACAGCGCCGCGATCACCATGGCCGATATCCGGCCCCAGGTCTGTCCGGCCAGCAGGCCGATCGCGACGAGTACCGCGATCGCGCCGATGACGATGTGCCACCAGCCCCAGGCCGTCAGGTCGAACTGGTAGGAGTATTCGGGCCCGACGACGATGAGGTCGTCCTTGGCCACCGCCGCGATTCCCTGGAAGATCTGGAGAACACCGCCGACCGCCAGCAGGATGCCGGCGCCGATGGAGGTTCCGGCCGCGATTCCGTCGCGAACCGGGTGCTGATTCTGGGTTGTCATCGCTCGGCCTTTCCCGTCAGGTCACTGCCACGTGCCACCACGGCACATACCGACGGTAGGAATCCGGCCGGGCGGGCACCTCACCCGTTGTGGGTGAACTCGCGCACGCGCTGGACCGGGCGCAATGTCTTGGTGAGGTCGGTGCGGGCGATCAGCAGCAGGTCGAGCAGGTAGTTCTGCCGGACCCGCCACGGGTGCTTGTCGCCCTGACGGGGGAACAGCGCGATCGAGCGGCGGATGTAGCCGGAGTTCAGGTCCAGCAGGGGGCGCTGGGACAGGGCCGTGCGCGGTTGCGGGACCACGGCCTCGCTGCCGGTGCGGTCGAGGTGGGCGAGGACCTTGCAGACCAGGCGCGAGGTGAGATCGGCGCGCAGAGTCCAGGAGGCGTTGGTGTAGCCGACGCAGACAGCGAAGTTGGGCAGGCCGGTGAGCATGGTGCCCTGCCAGACGAACTGCTCGTCGAGCGGAACGGGCTTACCGTCGACCGAGGGGGCGATGCCGCCGAAGGCGAGCAGGCGCAGGCCGGTGGCGGTGACGATGATGTCGGCGGGCAGCGTGGCGCCCGAGGCCAGGCGGATGCCCTCGGGGACGAAGGTGTCGACGCGGTCGGTGACCACGGTGGCCTTGCCCTTCTTCATCGCCTTGAAGAAGTCGGCGTCGGGGGCGGCGCACAGGCGCTGGTCCCACGGGTCGTAGTCGGGGGTGAAGTGCTCGGCGACGAGCTTGTCGTCTTTGAGGATGCGGGTGGCCAGGCCGGTGAGCAGCTTGCGCGCGGCCGCGGGGCGGCGACGGCAGTACTGGTAGAAACCGATGTTGAACAGGATGTTCTTGGTCCGGATCACCCGGTGGGCCAGACCGGCGGGGAGCAGTTCGCGGATCTTGTCGGCCTGCTTGTCGCGGCCGGGCACGGCGCTGATCCAGGTGGGGGTGCGCTGCAGCATGGTGACGTGTTCGGCCTCGGTGGCCAGCGACGGGACCAGGGTGACGGCGGTGGCGCCGCTGCCGATCACCACGATCCGCTTGCCGCGCACGTCCAGGTCGGTGGGCCAGAACTGCGGGTGCACCACGGTGCCCGCGAAATCCTCCCGGCCCGGGAACTCCGGCGCGTGCGGCTGCTGGTAGTCGAAGTACCCGGCGCAGGCGTAGAGGAAATTGCAGGTCAGGGTGCTCAGGGCGGGGCCGTCGGGGCCCTCGTGGGCGATGGTGAGCTGCCAGCGCGCCCGCGCCGAGGACCAGTCGGCGCCGATCACCCGCGCGCCGAAACGGATGCGCTTGTCGATGCCGTTCTCCCGGGCCGTCTCGCGGATGTAGTCCAGGATCGAGGCGCCGTCGGCGATGGACTTGGCCGCGCGCCACGGCTTGAACGGGTAACCGAGGGTGAACATGTCCGAGTCCGACCGGATGCCCGGGTAGCGGAACAGGTCCCAGGTGCCACCGAGATCGGCGCGGGCCTCGAGTACGGCGTAGCTGCGGTGCGGGTGTTCGGTCTGCAGCCGGTAGGCGGCCCCGATGCCGGACAGTCCTGCGCCGACGATGACGACGTCGAGGTGTTCGGGGGCAACGGCGGAGTCGGTCATGGCGTCCAGTGTGCCTGGCCCGACGCGGGGACAGAAGGCCGACGGTTCGCCTATCGTTGCGCCGGTGTCGATTCTCCGGCGCGGGGGGTGGTCGCTCCTGAGCGCACTGGTCACCGTGTCGGCCGCCGCGCTGGCCGGGGTGCCGGTGTATGTCGAACCCCAGCGGGATCCGGTACGGCCCGCCGATGTCGTCGTGGTGCTCGCCGGTGGGCTCGACGAGCGGTTCGAGGTGGGGATCGCGCTGGCCGGGCACGGGCTGGCCGGGGAGGTGCTGATCTCGCTGGGCGAGGAACCGGACGATCCGCGGATGGACCGGTACTGCGGGGGCCGGTTCCCGTTCCGCGTCGCGTGTTTCGTCCCCGAGGCCGGGCGGGCCGACGGGGAGGCGCGCGAAATCGTGCGGCGGGCAACGATTTACGGATGGAAGCACCTCATCGTGGTGACCTCGACGCCGGAACTCTCGCTGGCCCGCCATCTGGTGGGCAAGTGTTTCGACGGTGAGCTCACGATGGTGGCGGCCACGACGGGCACCGGGGCGCGGTACTGGGCGTCGATGTATGTGCGCGAATCCGCCGGGTTCGTGCGGGCTTTCATCAATCAGCGGTGCGAGGCGGTCGTGGCGGCGCGGCCTCCCCGACCCGGCGCGCTGCCGGATTAGGGTGAGCGGGTGCCGGATCCGTCGCCCACCACCCACCCGCACGAACCGCACGGCGAGAGCTTCGCCGCCCGGCTGAACTGGCTGCGCGCCGGGGTGCTCGGCGCCAACGACGGCATCGTCTCCACCGCCGGGCTGGTGGTGGGTGTCGCCGCGACCACCAACAACACCCAGACGATTCTCACCGCGGGGATCGCCGGGCTGGTCGCGGGCGCGATCTCGATGGCCGCGGGCGAGTACGTCTCGGTGAGCACCCAGCGCGATTCGGAGAAGGCCCTGCTGGCCAAGGAACGGCGGGAACTGGCCGACGATCCCGAGGCCGAACTGGCCGAACTGGCGGGCATCTACGAGGCGAAGGGGCTGAGCTCGGCCACGGCGCGCACTGTCGCCGCCGAGCTCACCGCCCACGACGCGTTCACCGCGCACGCCGAGGCCGAGCTGAAACTGGACCCGCACGAACTCACCAATCCGTGGGCGGCGGCGATCTCCTCGGCCATCGCGTTCACCTGCGGTGCGCTGCTGCCACTGCTGGCCATCGTGCTGCCGCCCGCGACCTGGCGGGTGCCGGTGACCTTCGCGGCGGTGCTGGTGGCGCTGGCGCTGACCGGATCGCTCAGTGCCCGGCTCGGCGGCAGCCTGCGGCGCCGGGCGGTGCCGCGCGTGGTGCTCGGCGGCGCGCTGGCCATGGCGATCACCTACGCGATCGGCATGCTCACCGACACCGTGACCGGCTGACTCAGTGCGCCGGGCCGAGGTCGAGCCTGCGGATGACCCGGTCGACGACGTCGGGCGGGATGCCGGGTTCGCGGCGGGCGGCCTGTGCTTCGCGGCGGCCCGCCTCGGTGACGGCCAGGCGGACCGCGCGCATCCGCGAGGCGAGGGCGCGTTCCTTCTCCAGGGTGGCCCTGGCGTCGGCGTCGGCGGCCTCGGGGTCGGCCTTGGCGGAGAGGTGGCGTAGGGCGTCGCGCAGGTCCTCGTAGACGTCTTCGGGCAGGTCGTCGCGGGCGGCGATGCGCTTGAGTTCGGTGAGTTCGGCATGGAGCACCCGGGTCCAGAGGGCCTGTTCGACGGCGCGTTCCTCGCGGGTGTCGGCGTGCACGCCGGTGATCCGCACGATCAGCGGCAGGGTCGGGCCCTGCACCAGCAGGGTGAACAGGACCACGGCGAAGGCGACGAACAGGATCTCCGAGCGGGCCGGGAAATCGGCGCCGGAATCGGTGGTGAACGGGATGGCCAGGGCCAGCGCGACGGTCGCCACCCCGCGCATGCCCGCCCACCAGGTGACGATCACCTCGCGCCAGGTGAACGGCTCGTCGGTGTAGCGCCACAGCTTCATGCTGATCACCCAGGTGACCAGCAGCCAGGCCAGCCGCAGCAGCACCACCACGGCGAGCACCGCGATGGTGACCCCGGCCAGCGCGGGCCAGTTGCGGCCGGTGGTGTCGATGACCACGCGCAGTTCCAGGCCGATCAGCGCGAAGGCGAAACCGGTGATGAGCATTTCGGTGATGTCCCAGAAGGAGTCGGCGACCAGGCGGTATTCGCGGTCGACGATCTCGGTCACCGCGTCGGTGAGATACAGCGCGCAGACCAGCACCGCGAGCACCGCCGAGCCCTCCCAGTGCTCGGCAAGGCCGTAGGCGGCGAAAGGCAGCAGCAGGCTCAGCGCCACCTGACAGGTCGCGCTGTCGAGATACCGGGTGAACTTGCTGCCCAGCCAGCCCAGCGCCAGCCCGACACCGAGCCCGACCACCGCGGCGAGCACGAAATCGCCCAGCGCGTGCCAGGGCGAGAACAGGCCGGTGACCACGGCCTGGATGCCGACGGTGTAGATGACGATGGCGGTGACGTCGTTGAACAGGCCCTCGCCACCGAGGGTGACGATCAGGCGCCGGGGCAGCCCGAGCCTGCCCGCCATCGAGGTGGCCGCGACCGGGTCCGGCGGGGCGACCAGCGCGCCGAGCACCAGCCCGGCGCCGACCGCGACGGCCGGATTCCAAGCGTGGAAGACCGCGGCGACGGCGATCGCGGTGACGATCACCAGCCCGACCGCGCGCAGCGCGATGATCTGCCAGTTCTCGGCGAACTGACGCCAGGAGGTGCGGCGGGCGGCGGCGTAGAGCAGCGGGGGCAGCACCAGCGGCAGGATCAGTTCGGGCGGGATGTTCAGGCTCGGCACCGCCGGGATCACCGCGAGCAAGCAGCCGAAGACCGTCATCAGGATCGAGGGGGCGACGCCGATCCGGTCACCGAAGGACTCGGCGAGCACGGCCGCGAGCAGGATCACCAGAGTGAGCACCAACTGGTCCATAGCCGACCAGTCTCACGGATCGGGCCGGGTCCGGCGGGCCGACCCGCCGCCGATCGAGGCACAAGGGCGCGGCACGATCGGGGCGGGAGAGCGGCGCCGTCGCCGTCACGAGAGCATGGTCCGCGCGCTACCGGGGCCTGGTAGAACGCCGTCACGCGTCGCCGTTGGGGGTGCTGGCGCGCCGCAGGGTCAAGGCAGGATGGCTGCGGCCGGTCGCCGGTCCGGCGGCGCGAGGACCACACAGCACCTGTCGGGCAGGACGACCACCACCGGTGGTGGTGGTTCGGCGGCGCGCGGACCGCGCGGTGTGAATCAGGGCAGGACGGCGGCGGCCGGTGGGAGCAGGATCGGTGGGAGGGGGAACGGGAGCTGGATGGCGGGTGGGGGTGGTGGCGGCGCGGGCGCCGGGGCGGGTTCCGGCGCGGGGGCGGGCTCGGGCGGGGGCGGGGGTTCGTAGACCGGCGGCTCGTAGACCGGCGGAGGCGGCGGTTCGGGGGCGGGCGGAGGCGGCGGCGGGGGCGCTTCGACCGGGATCGGTTCGGGAGCGGGCGCGGGGCCGGGCGCCGGTTCGGCGGGAGGCGGCGGAGGTGGCGGCGGAGGTGCGCCGACCGGGGACGGGGCCGGGTTGTCGGGGGTGGTCGCGGTGCACTGCCAGGCGCCGTCCTGTTCGACCCGCCAGTGCGCGACGATCCCGCCCGCCGAGCAGTTGCCGCCGACGCGGCGCGCGGGCCACGGCGGGGCGAAGGCGGCCTCCTGGTCGGAGCCGGTCTCGTCGCCGGAGACCGGCAGACCGCTGTTGCCGCGCATCGGGCTGACCGGGTCGTTCTCCTCGCCCTGGCCGACCCGTAGGAGCAGGCCGAGGGCGACGACGAGCGCCAGCAGCGCGGCGAGCACCGCCGCGATCGCGATTCTTCGAGTACCGCTCCCGGATTCCCGCTCGGGAGCTTCGCTGTGCTCTGCCATCGCACCGCCTTCGGCCGCGGACCAGGTCTCCCCCTCGTCCAGCAGGCTACCGCACGGTTGCTCGATGACGGCTCAACAGCAACGGAGAACCACTGGCCAGGGCATATACCTATATCCAGTGGTTGCCAGATGTTTACTTGATCGCGACCCGGACCTTCACCGCGTCGGCGTCGGTGTTGTGCAACGCCTGTGCCACCAGGGCGCTGAGGTCGAGCTGCGGACCTGTGGCGGTCACCGATTCGGTGAGCGGGCGCAAGCCGGGCAGCAGGGCCGACAGCTCGGGACCGAGCTCGTCGAGCTTGGCGGTGAGCTCTTGGAGGAACGGTACAAGGCCGCCGTCGCGCAGGTACACCTCCGGATCCCCGCCCTCGGCGCTGACCCGGCCGACCGATTCGACGAACTGGTCGATCACGTGCGCCAGCCGCACGAAGGCGGGGGCGGCGGCGGCGGTGGCCGGGCCCGCCCAGCCGATGTCGCCGGAGACGTACTCGAAGTTGTTCTGCAGTTCGGCGATCGCGGGCGCGCGGCTCATGATGGCCGCCGCCAGCAGGTCACCGGCCCTGGCCAGCTCCGGGATGACGTTCTCGGTGCCGGTCATGGCGGTGCCGAGGGTGTCGACCAGCGAGCCGACGACGGTGGGGTCGAGCTGCTCGACGGTCTTGGTGACCAGCCGCGCGACCTCCGGGATCGACATCGGGGTGCGCACGTTCTCCCCCGCCAGGTGCTGGCCGTCGGCGACGAAGGGCCCGTCGGCGCCGCGCGGGACGAACTGCACGTACGGCTCACCCAGTGAGGACAGGTGCTCGATGGTGACCACGCTGCTCATCGGCACCTTGTGCTCGGCGCCGAAACGGAAGCCGACCTGCACGCGCCCGGCCGCCGAGGTGTCGACGGCGGTGACAGTGCCGATCTCGATGCCGGTGAGCAGGATCGGCGAACCGACACTGAGCCCACCGGAGTTGGCCAGTTCGATCGAGGCCTCGGTGTAGTCGGCGAACGGGTCGACGCGCACGAGGCCGAAGGTCAGGTAGCTCGCGCCGAGCACGGTGATGGCGGCGATGCCGCCGAGCGAGGCCAGGGCACCGATCTTCATCGCACCATTCCGATCATCCGCAGGGCGGTCACGATCTGCTCGACCCGGTCCTCGTCGGAGACCCGCACGCCGGTGACGTTCACCCGCGGCTGCTGCGCGAAGGGCAACACCCGCTCCTGCAGCAGGGTGCTGAGCAGGGCCATATTGCTGGGCGAGCGCGAGTCGGGCGCGCCGCCGGTGGCCAGTGGCAGGAACGCCGCCACGGCCGCGTCGCCGGAGTTCGCGACGGGGGCCAGCCAGGTCAGCGAGTCGCCGACCGGGCCGAGCGCGGAGAAGATCTTCATGGTCTTTGCGATCGAGTCCTGGGTGCCGGTCAGGGCGGCGACGGCCTCCGGGGTGAGGATGTGGGTGAGCTCGGGGCCGATGCCGACCATCACCTCGGCGTTGGCGGCCAGGCCGTCGACCAGCAGGTCGACCTGGTCCAGGTTCGCGGCCAGGTCGGCGGCGTCGGCGCCCATGACCGCGGAGATCCGCGCGGTCTCCTTCGGGTCCTGCGGCATGACCGAGTTGATCCGGCCGATCATCTCCTGGAGCTGACCGATCGCGCCGCCCTGTACGAACAGGGCCATGGTGGCCATGGTGTCCTCGAGCTGGACCGGCGGCTTGGTCTGGTCGATGCCGATGGTGCCGCCGTCGCGCAGCAGCTGACCGAACCCGTCCTTGGGGGTGGTCAGCGACAGGTGGATGTCACCGAGGATGGTGTCCTGGCGCAGTTCGGCGATGGTGGAGGTGGGCAGCTGCACCGAGTCGCGGATATCGGCCTCCACGACGACGTACCCGCCGCGACCGGCCGGGGCGTCGGCGGGCTGGACCACCCGCACGCCCTCGACGATGCCGATCTCGGCGCCGTTGGCGATCACCTTCGACTTGGCGGGCAGGTTCAGCGCGCTGCTGAACTCGATGTTCACCCGGTAGGTCGGGCCGCTGATCGTCGCACCGGGGACCGGCACCTCGGCGGGGTCGAAGCCGCAGCCGCCGACGGCCAGCCCGGCCGCGACCAGCGCCGCGATCATGCCGCGCCGCACGGTCTTTCGCCTGTTCATCGAGCACCTGCCATTCCCAGCACGACCTGCGCGAGATTCATATCGGTCAGCCCCTGCGCCGGATCGGCGCACTGGCCGGGGACGAGCGCGTTCACCGCGGCGCACACCTGGTCGGCCTCGCCGCTGGGCAGCGCCACCCGCGGCGGCGCGTAGGTGATCGCGGTGCCTTCGGCGACGCCGTGCAGGGCGGTGGCCAGCGCGGGAGTCTGCTGGACGATCTCGCCGAGCGATCCGGCGTTGGCGCGCAACAACTTCACCAGCGGGACCGCGCCGTCGAGCGCGCCGATCAGCGGGTCACCGAGGATGGTGACGAAGTCGTTGAGCATCGGCAGCAGCTCGCGCAGTCCGTCGAACAGGGTGGTCGCCGGGCCGAGCAGGTCGTCGGAGGACTGGTTGAGCAGCGGTGCGAGCCGGGTCAGCATGGACTGCAGGTCGCCCCAGTTGGCGGCGACGCGGTTGGAGACCGAGGCGAAGGCGTCGAAAAGCCCGGCCAGATGGCCGATATCGGCATCGGGCTGGTTCATCGCCGAGCCCAGCTTGTGCACGAGCTCGTTGACGGTCGGGCCGGTGCCCACGGTCGCGCGGTCCAGCGCGGCCAGGCCGTCGACCAGCGCGGTGGGCTGGCCCGCCGCGCCGCCGGAGAGCTGATCGGACAGGCTCGCCAGCGCGGTGAGGGTCTCGGTGATGCTCTTGGGCGTCAGGGTTTTGGTGATGCAGCCGGGTCCGAACTCGCGGGTGTCCTTGCCGCTGCTGAGCACGGCCAGATTGCGGTCGGCGGCCACCGAGTAGGCGACCGTGGTGGCCGAGGCGTCGGCGAGGACCGGGTGGTCGGCGTCGACCTCGAAGTCCACGCGGACCGTGGCGCCCTCGTTGCGCACCGCGGTCACCTCACCGACATCGATGCCGCGCATGGTGACGTGGTTTCCGGGATACAGCCCGATCGCGTCGGGCATGATCGCGCAATAGGATTCGGTCTTCTTCAGCGGGTCGAAGGCGACGAAGTAGCCAGCGATTACCAGCGCGACCAGGACACCGACACCGGCGATCGACATGAACGCCTGGGATCCGAGCAGTCGTTTCAGCATCAGCAGTCCTTCCCGGGCAGCGGCACGCACACCTGGGTGCCGGACTGGTCGACCACCACGCCCGCGCCCAACTCGGTGAGCTTGGTCTGCAGCGAGCCCACGGTGCCCAGCAGCGGTTCGAGCTGGCCGGTGAGTTCCTGCAGCTTGGGCAGCGCGTCGGCCAGGGCCTGGGCCTGCGGCTTCAGCGTCGAGTCCCAGGACGGGGCGAGCCCGGCGAGCCTGCCGACCACCGAGGTGAGCAGCCGGACCGCTTCGGCCAGTTCGGCTTTGCGGCTCAGCAGCACGTCCTCGAGCAGGTTGACGTTGTCCATCAGCCTGCCCAGATCGGACTTGGCGCCGTCGTACATGGAGATGTACTCGTCGAGGATGGCGATCGAGCGCGAGACCTGCGAGCGCTGGCGGTCGAGCATGTCGACGTACTTGCCGACGGTGTCAAGGGTGCCGCGCAGGGCCTCCGGGGAGGCGGCGATGGCGGCGTTGGCGGCGGCCAGGTTCTCGCGCACGGTGTCGCCGTCGACGGTGGCCAGCGGGGTGGTGGCGTCCTGGAAGGTCTCGATCAGGCTGTAGGGCAGGCGGATCCGGTCGGCCGGGATGGCGGTCTCGCCCAGCGGCCGCGAGCCCGCGGGATACAGCGCGACGTAGTGGCCGCCGACCACGGTGAGCATGCGGACGTCCAGGGAGGTCTGGTCGCCGACGAACACGTCGTTGTCGACGGTGAACCGCATGATCACCCTGTCCGGTTTCAGCTCCAGCGAGGTGACGCTGCCGACCGAGATCCCGGCCAGGCGCACATCGTCGCCCTCGCGCACCGACTGCGCCTCGCTGAGCTCGGCGGTGTAGGTGTGCTTGCCCAGCGGCACCACGTAGACGATGCCCGCGCCGATCATGAACGCCACCACCAGGCCGAGGCCGATGATGCCCAGGCGCAGTTCCCGCGCGCGCTTGGACGCCTCGTCGAGGATCGGGCGGTCGCCGGAGAAGAACTTCGTCAGGCGTTGCATATCGTGACCTTCTGTCCGGCGATCAGCACCTGCAGCGGCGCGGGCACCTCGGCGGCGCCGTTGCCGCAGTGCGGTGTGAAGTCGGCGAACCCGCGCGAGAGGGAGGCGTCGAAACCGGCCAGCAGGCCGGGCAGCTGCCCGAAGACCTCGACCGCCTGCTGCGGGTTCGGGAACAGGTTGGCGATCAGCGCGTCGACATCGGCGCCGCCGCCTTCGGTCAGGCCGAGCGCGGCCAGCATCCGGTCGACCGGGCCGAGTACCGAGGGCGCGGTCATCGCGAACTGCGCGACGCCCCCGATATTGCGCTGCATGGCCTCGAAGATGTCGGTGAGCCGGGCCAGCAGCGGCAGCAGGTGACCGACTTGGCCGCCGTGGCGTTCGGAGAGCGTGGACAGGTTGCGGATCAGCGTGGCGATGACCTGCTGACGGTCCTCGGCGTAGCTCGCGAGCTCGTCGATCGCGGTGAGCGCGGGGCCAAGGCCGCTGCCGTCGCCCTCGATGACGGCCAGCATGCTCGCGGTGAACTGGTTGATCGCCTCCGGCGACAGCGTGGCCAGCACCGGCTTGAGGCCGCTGAACAGGCTGGTCACGTCGAAGGACGGGACGGTCATGTTCGCGCCGATGCGCGCGTCGGCGGCGATGCGGGTGCCCGGGTTCGGCGCCTGCTGCAGATCGATATACCGCTGGCCGGTGAGGTTCTGATAGCGGATGGCCAGCTTGCTGTTGTCGTAGATGGGGGTGTCGGTCTTGACCGTGAGGTGGACCTTGGCCTTGTCGCCCTCGAGGCTGATCTTCTCGACCTTGCCCACCTGCACGCCGAACATGCGCACGTCGTTGCCGACCTTGAGGCCATTGGCGTCGGTGAACAGCGCGTCGTGGGCCTCGGTGTCACCGGAGACCGGACGCTTGATCAGGGTGAACACGAGGCCGAGCACGGCGATCATCACCAGTGCGAAGGCGCCGAGGCGCAGCGCTACGCCACTGATCCTCATCGCGCACCGTCCTTTCCGAACAGCGGCACCGCCAGTGCCGGGACCCCGGCGAGCTCGACGTCCAGGTTCAGCACCGGGCCGTCGGGTCCGGCGGGCATGGCGCCGAGCAGGTTGGTCAGCAGGGCGCGCAGGTCGGCGCCGGTCTGGGCCGGGTTGGGCGACATCTGGGCCAGCGCGTAGAGCATGGGCGCGAGCATGTCGGTGGTCTCGGCGAAGTGGCCGCCCGCGGTGCTCACGGTGGTGCTCAGGGCGGGCAGGATACCGCCGCCGATCGCGCCGACGCCGATGTCGATGTCGTAGCGGTCCTTGTCGACCTGGGTCACCTTGATATCGCTGAGGATGTCGATCACCTGCATGGTGGCCCCGGCGAACTGCCCGCCGCCCTCGAAGGCCGGGCCGAGCCTGCCGAACAGCTCCGACGGGGCGACGTCCTGGTTGTCGGCGATGGTCTTGGCGACGGTGATCAGCGCCTGCACCAGCGGGGTGAACGCCTTGAAGTCGGCGGCCAGCTGGGAGACCACGGTCGCCATCTGCGGGCTGGTCACCGTCATGCCGACCTGGGACAGGCTGCGCAGGATAGCGCTCATGGTGGCGTCGTAGACGCGGCCGGAGTTGGCGCCGGTGAGGTCGAGGACCGCGCCCTCGCGCAGCGGCGCGCCGCCGGAGCCGCGGCGCAGTTCCAGTTCGGCGATGCCGAACAGGTTGGTCGGGGCGTAGTCGACGGCGAGGCTGTCGTCGATGCCGTGCAGGCGCTCGGCGTCGAGCAGCAGCGAGATCTGCTGGGTGCCGCGCTCGCCGGGGGCCACCTCGGCGACCTCGCCGACGGTGACGCCGTCGATGCGGACCTGGCTGCCCGCGCTGATGCCGTCACCGAGGTGTTCGGTGTGCAGCGCGATGCGCAGGCCGTCCTCGGTCTTCATGTTGTTGTAGGCGACGGTGGCCAGCACGACCGCGGCGATGATGCCGAGGATGATTCCCCCGGTCAGCCGGGAGGTGCGCCGATCGGCCGCGACGCCGGGCATTCCATAATTTGGCACTACCTGCTCACCCCGTAAAACTGATCGCCGAGTTGAAGCCCCACAGCACGATCGACAGCACCATGTCGATGGCGACGATCGCCACCGAGCTGGCCCGGACCGCGCGGCCGGAGGCGATGCCGACGCCCTCGGGGCCACCGGTGGCGAAGAATCCGAAATAGCTGTGCACCAGGATCACGACGGTGCCGAACACGGCGACCTTGATCACCGCGGCGATCATGTCGAAGCCGGAGATGAACTGGAAGAAATAGTGGTCGTAGACGCCCGCCGACTGTCCGTAGACCATCGTCAGCAGCCCGCGGGTCGCGCCGTAGGACAGGATCAGCGCGATCAGGAAGGTCGGCACGATGGCGATGGCGCCCGCGATCACGCGGGTGGTGACCACGAAGGGCACCGAGCGCAGACCGAGCGCCTCGATGGCGTCGATCTCCTCGGAGATGCGCATCGAGCCGATCTCGGCGGTGATCCGGCAGCCCGCCTGGGCGGCGAAGCCGATGGCGGCCGCGATCGGGGCCAGCTCACGGGTGGTGGCGTAGGCCGAGATGACGCCGGTGACCGGGCCCATGCCGAGCATGTCGAGCGAGGCGAACGATTCCACGCCGACCGAGGCGCCCATGACCAGGCCGAGCACGATCATCATCGGCACGGTGCCGCCGCCGACGATGATCGAGCCGCGGCCCCAGGTCATGTCGGTGACCGCGCGCAGCGTCTCGTCGCGGTAGCGGCGCAGCGTGAGCGGCACCGAGGACAGCACCTGCCAGACGAACACGGCGACGAAGCCGAAGGACTCGCCCGCGGAGGTGATCTTGCGGCCAAGCCGGGCGGGCTTGCGCAGCCAGTGCAGCGAGGTGGGGATGTACGAGGAAGCAGCCATCATGCCAACTTCGTCGGCAGGAACATGGCGCTGATCTGGGTCGCGAGGAGGTTCACGATCGCGATCGAGACCACCGAGAGCACCACCGCGGCGTTGACCGCGTCGGCCACCCCGCGCGGCCCGCCCTTGGCTTCCAGGCCGCGCTGGCAGGAGATGACCACGACCAGGAAGCCGAAGATCACCGCCTTGAGCAGCGAGACCCACACGTCACCGGCGGTGGCGAAGGAGCCGAAGGTCGACCAGTAGCTGCCCGGGGTCACGCCCTGACCGCCCACGGCGACCGCGTATCCGGCCAGCACGCCGACGAAGATGATCAGCACATTGAGCATCGGGGCGACGATGAGCATCGCCATCATGCGCGGGATGACCAGCCGGTGCACCGGGCTGATGCCCATGGTGTTGAGCGCGTCGATCTCCTCGCGGATGGTGCGCGCGCCCAGGTCGGCCGCGATGGCAGCCGCGCCCGCGCCGCCGAGCAGGAAGCCCGTCGCGATCGGGGCGCCCTGCTTGATGACGCCCAGACCGCCGGTGGCGCCGAGCATGGAGTCGGCGCCCAGGCTGTGGATCAGGTTGCCGACCTGGATCGAGACGATCACCCCGAACGGGATGGCCATCAGGATCGCGGGGATGGCGGTGACGGTGATCAGGCGCCAGGCCTGGACCAGCGTCTCGCGCCACTGGAACTGCCTACGGGCGACATCGGCGACTGTGCCGGTGACCGACTCCTGGGCGAGGTCGACCGCCCGCCCGAAGGTCCGCAACGACGACACGACGGTGTCGGTGAAGTTCTTGCGGACGATCTGGGTGGCGGAATCCTGCTTCGCGGATTGCAGATCGGCGGACATCAGCGATGCCCCCGGCCCGCTCGCGAAGCGCGGGGCATGGTGATTTTCATACCGCACTCTCTGGCTTCGGCGTCGGTGCCAACTCCAGCAAGCTAACCGGTACTCTGCGTCACAACAAAATTTCGGGGTAGTGACCCTCGTCTCTCTTAGGCGATTCCGATGACAGCTATCCGGATCATGTGATCCGCAACACTCCAGCTACGGACTGGCGGCCAGGAACACGAACGCGGCGAACAACGCCAGGTGGACGCCACTGTGCAGCAGGGTCGCGCGGCCGGGCACGATCGTCAGCGTGCCCACGCCGACAGTCAGCGCGAGCAGCACCATCTGGGTGGCCCCCAGGCCGAGCACCAGCGGGCCGCTGAGCCAGATCGTCGCCAGCGCGATCACCGGGATGGTCAGGCCGATACTGGCCATGGCCGAGCCCAGCGCCAGGTTCAGGCCGATCTGCACCCGGTTGCGGCGCGCGGAGTTCACCGCGGCCAGCGTCTCGGGCAGCAGCACCAGCATCGCGATCACCACACCGACCGCAGACTGCGGCAGTCCGGCGGAGTTCACCGCCGACTCCAGCGTCGGCGAGACCACCTTGGCCAGGCCGACCACGCAGACCAGGGCCAGCACCAGCAGGCCGAGACTGACCAGCGCGGTGCGCTTGGACGGCCGGGCGCCGTGCGGATCGTCGTCGTCGTCGACCGCGCCGCCGTCCTCCACGGGCAGGAAGTCGTCGGGGTGCCGCACCGTCTGCACCATCACGAACAGGATGTAGAGCAGCAGCGAGGCGACCGCGGCGAAGGCCAGCTGGGCGACCGAGAACTCCGGGCCGGGTTTGCTGGTGGTGAAGGTGGGTAACACCAGACTCAGGGTCGCCAGCGTGGCCACGGTGGCCAGGGCGGCGCCGGTGCCCTCGGAATTGAACACCGCGACCCGCCTGCGCAGGGCACCCACCAGCAGCACCAGACCGAAGATGCCGTTGCAGGTGATCATCACCGCGGCGAAGACGGTGTCGCGGGCCAGCGAGGCCGCCTTCTCGCCACCGGAGATCATCATGGTGACGATCAGCGCCACCTCGATGACGGTCACCGCGACCGCCAGCACCAGCGAGCCGAACGGCTCACCGACCCGGTGCGCGACCACCTCCGCGTGGTACACCGCCGCCAGCACCGCACCGACCAGAGCCAGACTCACCAGCGCGACAATCAATCCCGGTATCGATCGCCCCCAGCTGAGGGCGAGAACGAGGGCGGCGAGTAGGGGCACATAGAGGGTCCATCTGGTCGTCAAAGCGGCGATCATGCCCCCCATCCTTCCAGTTCCGCGCGAGTGACCCCCCGCTCGTCGCCGCCGGATCTGGCCGATGGATTCACTCAGCGGGCCCCGATGGGGAACAATTCAGCGCGTGCGGACCCAGTTCACCCTCGAGCTCGTCGAGCTTTCCAACGAGCTCACTCTGATGTCGCGCCTGGCCCACGATGCGACCGAGCGGGTCACCGAGGCGCTGGCCGGCGCCGACCTCGCCGCGACCTACGAGGTCTTCGCGCTCGACGAACAACTCCAGGAGATGTTCGCCGCCTGCGAAACCCGGACGATGGCACTGCTCGCGCTCCAGGCGCCGGTGGCCCGCGACCTCCGTCATGTGGTGACCGCGATCCAGATCGCCGGGGAGCTCTCCCGCCTCGGCAGGCGCACGGAAACCGCTGGGCAGTACGTCTATCGGGCGCATCCGCGCGCGGTCGCGCCTGAGCCGGTGCTGGCCGCGCTGGTGGCGATGGGCACCCTCGCCGCGGAATGCGTTGCGCGGGTGAGTTCGTCGGTGGCGACGGGCCGCTTCGTCGCCGACGACGGCAGCGACGCCGCGGCCATGAGCACGCTGTGCACCGAGCTGCGGACCGCCCTCACCACCCCCGGGGCGGGGGTCGATACGGGCGCCGCGATCGACCTGGCACTGCTGGGCAGTCAGTTCCAGCGTTGCGTCGATCACGCCGCGCGCATCGCCCGCCTGATCCGCTTCCTGGACACCGGAATTCCGCCCGAGGCCGGTTCGCTGGCGGATTGACGTGAGATGCGTCACCATCGGTTTGCCTAGGGTTTCCGAGGGCCACCTCACTCGATAGGTGAACGCTATCGACACGCGGCTGCGGGCGCTCGACTCCGCCGGGTGCGGCCGATAGGTTGTGCCGGTTCATCTTTCGACGAAGCATGTGGGTGGTACGGGCATGAAATGGTCCTCGATCAGCGGATCTCCGATCGGGAAGGCGCTGCTGGCGATGGCCGCCGCGGCGATCTTCGCCATCGCGCTCACGGTCGCGAACACGCTGCTGGACAAGGTGAGCCCGACGGCGCCCGGCCCCGGTTCGGCGGGCGCGGCGACGGTGTCGGGCAAGGAGATCGGCGATCTGGTCGCGACGCTCGTCGTCGCCAAGGAGGGCCCGATGACCGGCTACACCAGGGAGAAGTTCCCGCACTGGGATACCAACAAGCCCGAGCACGGCTTCGGCGGCGACCTCGCGCAGTACCCCAAGTGCACCAGCCGCGACGTGATGATGCTGCGGGACGCCACCGGCAAGGTCACCCTCGACCCCAAGACCTGCGATCTGAGCGTGCCCGCGGGCGCGGGCTGGCAGGACCACTACGGCTTCATCGACAAGAAGACCGGCGAGATGGGCCCGTACAAGTTCATCACCGATCCGTCCAAGGTCGACGCCGAACACATCGTCGCGCTGGCCGAGGCCTGGCGCTCCGGCGCGGCCGACCGCGACGAGGACACCCGCCGCCGCATCGCCAACGACTCGCTCAACCTGGTCGCCGCCGACCCCTCGGCCAACCGGTCCAAAGGTGATCAGGACCCGGCGAACTACCTGCCGCCGGGCAATTTCCGGTGTGCCTATGTCGAGCACTACGTGAAAGTGAAGATAAAGTACGCGCTGACCGTCGATACCGCCGAGCACACCGCGTTGCGCACCGCAGTCGAGGACTGCGTTCGTCGAGGAGAGTTCAAATAAGCGAGCCCATCGAGATCACCGCCGAGAGCGCCGTCATGACCGAAGAGGAAGGGACGGTGTCCGGCGAGCTCGATGTCATGCTCGATGATTCGGGCAAAGGTCTCGTCCGCTATCGCGGTACCGACACCTGGTACACCATCGGCAATATCGAGGCCGAGCCGCCGCGCACCTGGGAGACCGTCGCCGACCTGGTGAAGGCGATCAAGAAGGTCGCGGGCACCCGCGACATCGCGGGCAATACCGTGGTGTTCGAGGCCTGATCGCCGGAGCTGGCAATCTGGTAGTTATGCCGATCGCCTCTCGACGTCCCCCGCCCGATGAGATCGCGTGGTCCGCGCTGGGCCGCCGCCTGCCACTCACCGCCGCGCTGATCGCGGCCGCCGCGGTGGTGGTCGCGGTGCTGACCTGGCAGGTCGACAGCGGCGCCGCCGTCACCCGGCTGGACGCGCGCGTCCTCGACTGGATGATCGCGCACCGCGGCGAACCCCTCACCTCGGTGGCCCGGGTGATCACCGATCTCGGCGACACCCTGGCGATGACGGTGCTCGCCACGATCACCGGGTGCTGGCTGCTGTGGCAGCGGCACTGGGCGTGCGCGGTGCTGGTCGCGGTGACCTCGCTCGGCGCGGGCCTGCTCGTCGTGGTGATCAAGCAGCTCGTCGGCAGGAATCGTCCGCCGGAGCTGAGCAGGCTGGTCTACGAACCGAGCCTGTCCTACCCGTCCGGACACACCCTGGGCAGCACGGTGGTGGTCGGCATCGTGGCCATCACGCTGATCCCCCGGCTGCGGCGGCAGTGGGTGCGCGTCGTCGCGACCGTGCTCGCGGTGCTGTTCCCGATCGCGGTGGGATTGTCGCGGGTCTATCTGGGCGTGCACTGGCTCAGCGATGTGCTGGCGGGGTGGACGATCGGGCTGATCTGGCTGGCGGTGTGTGTCACGGTGTTCACCGTGGTGCGCGTCGAGCGGGCGGCGCTGCCGCCGGCGATACCGGAGCCCGCCGGTCGCGGGCCCCTGTGATCACCCGCGAGCTGCGCGCGAACAGGCTGGACCGTCGATCACCGGCCGGGCGCCGGTCGCCGCGAGGTCAGCCGACCGGTGCCCGTCCAGCGCTGCGGCGCGTCGACCGCGCCTGATCAGGGTGTCCCTTTCAGTTCACGCGCGACCGGGGCGTCCCAGTCGATGCGGTAGCGGCGGTCGGCGCCCATGGTCTTCTCCGGGTTCATCACCGTGCGGACCATCAGCGGCAGCAGCGCGTTCATGATCTTGCGGGCGAGCGGGCCCGGGGTCTTGCTGTGGTTGATCTTTGCCGCGCGGGCGGTGATGTCCTCGACGCGGGTGCGGCGCAGTCGTTCGTAGGCGGCGAAGGCCAGGGTGGGGTCGTCGATATCGCGCAGGCAGCGGGCCAGTTGCACAGCGCTCTCGATGGCCAGCGAGGCGCCCTGGCCGGAGCTGTTGGACGGCGCGTGCACCGCGTCGCCGACCAGGACCAGCCGGTCGCGATACCAGTGTGGGACCGGCGGCATGATGTGCAGCGCGCCGGTGATCTCCAGGTCCGCGGCGGTGGTGCGGCGGGCGAATTCGCCGCCGGGGGTGTCGGGGGCGTAGGTCTCGCGCAGGACGCGCAGCCAGTGCTCGGCCGGGACGGCGCGGGCCTCGGTCAGCGAGTAGTACTGCTCGCTGGGCAGGTTCGCGCCCCAGGTGACGCCGCCGTCGGCGTGCTTCCAGTACAGGTAGTAGGCCTTGGCACCGAAGGCGAAGACCATGGTGTCGTCGGGCAGGTCCAGCTCGCAGTCGATCCGGGCGCCGAAGCCGAGCATGCCGGTGTAGTCGGGCCCGGGGGCCTCGGGGTCGATGAGAGTGCGCACAGTGGAGCGGATGCCGTCGGCGCCGACGAGGAGGTCGGCGGTGGCGGTGGTGCCGTCGGCGAAGTGCGCGGTGACGCCGTCGGGGTGTTCGTCGACGTGAGTCAGGCGCTTGTCGTAGGAGAACGGCACACCGGCCGCGACGGCGTGGTCGTGCAGGGTGCGGTGCAGTTCGCCGCGGTCGACGACCTGCAGTGGTGGCTGGTCGGCGAGCATCGGCAGTTCGTGTTCGCGGCCGCCGACGGCCAGGCGCGTGTGCGCGCACGGCAGGGCGATGACGCGCACGGCATCGCCCGCGCCGAGCAGGTCGAGGGCCGCGAGGCCGTTGGGTGCCAGGGCGAGGCCGGAGCCGATGCCGTCGGACGGGCCGGAATAGGCCTCGTAGACGTGGGCGTCGATGCCCGCGCGGTGCAGCGCGGCGGCGGTGACGGGTCCGGCGATGCCACCGCCGATGATCAGCGCGGTACGGGTTCGGGACATGGGTGATCTCCAGATCTGTGTCCGCGTCACCCGGTTATCCTGTGGTTGCCTGCCTCGAGGCCGGGTGCGCGTGGGTTCTCCGTGCGAGCACGGTGTCGGGACGGTTTCGCCGGGCCCGGTGGGGTGTTGCCGCACACCATCGGGTCCGGTGTCTGTTCGGGGCGCCGCTAGTCGCTCCCCCTTTCGCCGAGTGCGGGAATCCGGTCGGAGGGCATGCCGTCGGCGTGCCACTGCCGCCAGGCGTCGAGGCCGTCGAAGGTGCCGGTGCGCAGTTCCTCGCGCAGGGAATCCGCCCAGGCGCGTTCGGCTTCCAGCATCGCCAGGCCGTATTCGGATTCGACGACGAACAGCCGGGGCAGGGTGCCGGTCAGCGCGGTGAGGTCGTTTCGCGTGGTCTCGATGGTCCGGGTCAGCGTGTCGACCCGGGTGCCGAGCAGGGCGATCACCTCGTCGGGCGGCAGGACCGCCAGGATCGACAGGCCCGCGGTGAACCGGTGATGCTCGGGCTCCGGCCGCGCGAGCAGTTCCCGGGTCCAGTCGGCCATCTCGGCCCGTCCGGCGTCGGTGATCCGGTAGATCACCCGCTCGGGTCGGGCTCCCTCGCGCTCGCTGCCCACCACCTCGAGAAACCCGGCCTTGGCCATGTTCTGGACCACCGTGTAGAGCGAACCCCACTTGATGTCCATATCCCGGTCCTTGCCGTGGGCCCGCAGCGTCGCCGCGATCTCGTAGCGATGCATCGGCCGCTGCACGATCACCGACAACACCGCCAGCGCCAGCAGGTTGTTCACCTTACGCTTGCCCGCCACACCCACCTCCTTACTCGTCTACGAATATACGTCTACGAGTAATCGCCGGGCAAGGAGTGTTCAGCGGGGTTATCAGGAACGCCGGGCCGGAATTCCAGCAGGCAGCGCTGCTCGGTCAGGTCCACCACCGCGTCGAGAACCAGCCCGTGCGCGGCGGCCAGCGCCTGGAATTCCGCGATCCGCCGCTCCCGCCCGCCATAGATGACGAGCATGGCCAGATCCATCTCGCTCATCGCCCGCTGACCGCCGACCGGCTCCACCACCAGCACCCGGCCCGTGGGCCCGGCTGCCTCGGCACAGCGGGCCAGAATCCGGTCGGCGTGGTGGTCGTCCCAGTCGTGCAGGATGTCGGAGAGCAGGTAGGCGTCGGCCCCGGCGGGCAGCGGGTCGAAGAAACTCTGCGCGCTCACGTGTGCGCGCCCGGCCAGCCCGCGGGCCGCGAACAGGTCGCGAGCCGCGGTCGCGGTGGGGGCGAGGTCGACCAGGTGGCCGCGGATGTCCGGGTGCGCGTGCAGGATCGCCGCGAGCAGGTCACCGCGGCCGCCGCCGACATCCACGAGCGTGGCGAAACGTGACCAGTCGAACCCGGTGGCGATCCGCGGTGCCTGATCGCGGAACCGCAGGCCCATCTGCTGGTCGAAAGACGTCCGCAGCTCGGCGGATTCGGCGAGATCGGCCCAGAAATCATTGCCGTAGCGGCGCGGATAGGCTGCCTGACCGGTGCTGATGCTGTGCGCGAGTTCGACGAAGGCCAGCTCGGCACGCCCGGCCGCGGAGTCCAGCCGCAGCAGGATGTTCGTGAAGGCGTCGCCGGTGCCGAGATGCGCGCCGAACGCGGTCGTTCGATAGCCCGCCGCGGCCGGTTCCACGATGCCCAGGGTCGCGAGGTGGGCGAGCAGGAGTTCGAGGGCGACCGGGTCGGCGTCGAGTTCGGTGGCCAGGGCGGCCGCGTCGGCCGGGTGGTCGGAGAGGCGGTCGGGGAGGCCGAGGGTCACCGCGACCCGCAGGGCCATCGGGGTCGCCAGGCTCGCCATTCGTCGGAGGGTCTGGGCGTCGTTGTCGTTGTCTGCCACGGGAATCCACTGTGGCACGGCGGGTCAGGTCTTGACGGTGAGGTTGTCGTCGGCGCCCTGGTCGAGGAGTTTGGCGGCGATGTCGGTGAGGGCCTGGTCGAGGAGGGCTCGGTCGGTGGGGTCGTCGGAGTTCCAGTCGTCGAGGCGGTCGCCTAGCCAGCGGCGCCAGCCCGCGCGGAGTTTGGTGATCTCGGTGGTGCCGGATTCGGTGAGGGTGAGGGTGCCCGCGTCGTCGGTCAGGAGGCCGGTGTCGACGGCGTTGCGGAAGACCGGGAGCAGGACCTCGACGGGGACGTGGTGGCGGTAGGCGATGGCGTGGACGGCGGCGGGGTGGCCCTGTTTGTCGGACAGGTAGATCTGGGCGAGGGCCCAGGCGGTGTCGGGGGTCAGGGTGCTGCCGCCCGCGGCGACGATCTGGGGCATGATCGGGCCCTTGGCCCTGGCCCGGCGCACGGTCCCGGCGACCGAGCGTTCCAGCTGGACGATCCGGTCGGGCGAATCGGGCACCGAGAATCCCTCGCCGACATCACCCGCGCCGTGGCGGGCGCTGTCGCGTAATCGCACCTGCGGCAGGAACCAGGCCACCACGAACCCGATCAGCGCCACCGGCACCACCCAGCGGAAGACATAGTCGATCGAGTCCGCGTACGCGTCGATGATCGGCCTGGCCTGCTCCAGCGGCAATTCACGCAGCGCCTTCGGATCGGCCACCACATTCGGCGGTATCCCCGGCGCCTCGCGCATGGCCTCGGCGAGCGCGGTCTGGCTCTGATTGGAGTAGAGCGTGCCGAACACGGCGGTACCGAACGCGCTGCCCAGGGTGCGGAAGAAGGTGACACCGGAGGTGGCGGTGCCCAGGTCGGCGTAGGGCACGGTGTTCTGCACGACGATCGTGAGCACCTGCATCGACAGCCCGAGCCCGGACCCGAGGACCAGCATGTACAGCGATTCCAGCCAGGCACTGGTGTCGCGCCCCATCGTCGACATGAGCGCCAGCCCGATCGCCATCACCGCCATACCCACGATCGGGAAGTACCGGTACTGCCCGGTGCGCCCGACCACCTGCCCGGAGAAGATCGAGGTGACGAACAGGCCAACGACCAGCGGCAGCGTGCGCACCCCGGATTCGGTGGCCGAGGCTCCGTCCACGTATTGCAGGTAGGCGGGCAGATACGTCATCGAGCCGAGCATGGCGAAGCCGACGATGAAACTGAGCACCGAGGACACCGTGAACACCCGGCTGCGGAACAACCGCATCGGCAGCATCGGATCGGCGGCCCGCTGCTCCACCGCGATGAAGTAGTAGATCAGCACCGCGGCCAGCGCGAACAACCCGATGATCTGCCAGGACAGCCAGTCGAACTCGTTGCCGCCGAATTCCAGCGCCAGGATCAGCGCCGAGACGCCCAGCGCGATCAGGCCGATACCCAGGTAGTCCACCACCGGCCGGGTGACCGCCTTGACCCGCGGCAGCGTGCGCGCGGCCATCAGCACCATGACGATGGCGATCGGCACATTGACGTAAAAGCACCATCGCCAGCTCGCGTGGTCGGTGAACAGCCCGCCCAGCGTCGGCCCGACGACGGTGGTCACGCCGAACACCGCGCCGAGGGCGCCCTGGTACTTGCCGCGTTCGCGCAGCGGAATGGTGTCGGCGATGAGCGCCATGGAGGTGACCATCAGCCCGCCCGCACCCACCCCCTGGATGCCGCGCGCGATCACCAGCACCACCATGCCGCCCGCGACCCCGGCCAGCGCCGATCCGGCGATGAAGATGATCGCGCTGAGCTGGAAGAGCAGTTTGCGGCCGAACAGGTCACCGAGTTTGCCCGCCAGGGCGGTCGCCACCGCCTCGGCCAGCAGATACGCCGTGACCACCCACGCCATGTGCCCGGCGCTGCCGAGATCGGCCACGATGCTGGGCAGTGCCGCCGAGACGATCGTCTGGTCGAGGGCCGCCATGAGCATGCCGAGCACCACCGTCGCGAAGATGACATTGATCTTGGCCCGGCTCATCGGCTCGACGGGATCGGCTACAGCAACACCCTCCGGCATTGCCCCAGTATGGGCTTTCCCCCTCGGTCCCGGAGTTCAGTGACACGGCAGCAATCCGACCGAGACCTCAGCGCACGGCGTACTCGCCCAGGCCGGGTTCGAGCGCGTCGAAGGCGGCGCGGGCGTAGCCGAGGAGCGCGGTGGCGATGTCGTCACCGGATTCGCCCGCCAGCGACCGGCGCAGGATCTCCTCGAACAGCACCCGCTGCACCCCGGCCAGCTGCGCGGCGGCGACCCGGGGGGTGATGTCGCCGGGGGCGGCGCCGGTCTCCTCGGCCAGCACCTCGGCCAGTACCGTCTCGCGCACCTCGTGGAACTCGCGCAGGCGCGCCACCAGCGCGGGACTGTCGGTGATCATCGTCGCGAACGGCTTGCCGCTGAAACCGATCACCGGGTCCTGCGCCTCGACGGCGGCGAGGTAGGCGGCGCGCAACGCGGCCAGCGCGGACTCCCCCGGCGCCCGACCCCGCACGACGGCGGCGAGCTGGCCGGTGAAGACCGGGCCGAGATCCAGCGCGAGGTCCTCCTTGCGCGGGAAGTAGTTGGTGACGGTCATCTTGGCGACATCGGCGGCCGCGGCGATCTCGGCGATGGTCACCTTGTCGAACCCACGCGCCAGGAACAGCTCGGTCGCGCGATGCGAGATCTGCTCCTTGGTCTGCTGTTTCTTCCTGGCCCTGAGTCCCGGTGTGGTCATAGAGGCAAGCGTAGCTGAAGTCGACCCAAATTTGTTCTTGACATATTTTTAGGTCGAGTCTAAGTTTGTGTTCGTCGCCGCGAGCCACCCGATCTCGCCGTATCGAACGGAGCTCTTTTGCACGTCACCGCCGATCCCGTCCGCGACTACCTCACCGCGATCGCCCGCACTCCCCTGCTCACCCCCGAGCAGGAGTACGCGCTGGCCGCCCGCATCGCCGCCGGGGCCGCGGCGCGCGCCGAACTCGACGCCGACGCGGCCGCGGGCATCGAACCCACCGCCGAGCGGCGCGCGGAGCTGCACCGCGCCGAACGGGCAGGTCTGCACGCCAAGGACCAGATGGTGCGGGCGAATCTGCGCCTGGTCGTCTCCATCGCGCGCCGCTTCCCCACCAACACCGGCATGTCGCTGCTGGATCTCATCCAGGAGGGCACGCTCGGCCTGATCCGCGCGGTAGAGAAGTTCGATCACGAGCGCGGGCTCAAGCTCTCGACCTACGCGACCTATTGGATCCGGCAGTCGATCGGGCGCGCGCTCACCGATCAGGGCCGCACCATCCGACTGCCCTCGAACGTCGCCGACGTGCTGCACCGGGTGATCAAGGTGCGCCGCGAGCTGGCCCAGCAGCTCGGCAGGCCCGCCACCGTCGAAGAGCTGGCGGTGGCCGCGGAGATCGACGTCGCCCAGGTGGCGAGGATGCTGCGACTCGAAGCCGAACCTGTCTCGCTGCACGCACCCATCGGCGAGGACACCGAGCTGGGCGCCCTGCTGCCCGACACCGCGCCCGCCCCGGCCGACGTGGTGGCCGAGCAGATGCTGCGCGGCTATGTCGAGGCCGCGATGACGGTCCTGACCGAGCGCGAATCCGCCGTCATCCGGCTGCGTTTCGGCCTCGATCGCGGGGAGGCGCGCACACTGGAGGAGGTAGGGTCCGCGCTGGGTGTCTCGCGGGAGCGGGCCAGGCAGATCGAGGCCAAGGCGATGACCAAACTGCGCAGACCCGGCTGTGCGGGCGCGCTGGCCGGACTGCTCGGCTGACCCCTTCCCTCCTATCTTACTCCAGAGTAAGGTCGGGGCATGGCATGGAAACCAACTGACATCGCGGACCAGAGCGGGCGCACGTTCGTGATCACCGGGGCCAACGGCGGCCTCGGCACCGAGACCACCCGGGTGCTGGCGGGCAAGGGCGCCACCGTGATCATGGCCTGCCGCAACGCGGCCAAGGCCCAGCCGATCGCCGACGCCATCCCGGGTGACGTGCGGGTGGCCGCGCTGGACCTGGCCGACCTGGCTTCCGTGCGCGCCTTCGCCGAGCAGCAGGGCGACTTCGATGTGCTGATCAACAACGCGGGCCTGATGAACATCCCGTTCTCGCGCACCGCCGACGGCTTCGAGACCCAGTTCGGCGTCAACCACCTGGGCCACTTCGCGCTCACCGGCCTGCTGCTGGACCGCATCCGCGACCGGGTGGTGACGCTGGCCTCCATCGCCCACAAGCAGACCCCCAAGCTCTGGATCGACGACCTCAACTACGAGAACCGCCGCTACCAGCGCAATCTCGCCTACGCCCAGGCCAAGCTGGCCAACCTCATGTTCGGCCGCGAACTCCAGCACCGGCTCACCGCCGCGGGCTCGGCGACCAAGTCCTACGCCGTGCACCCCGGCGTCTCCGCGACCGACCTGTTCGCCCGCACCGAGACCCCGATCGACCGGGTGAGCAAGCCGTTCATCAAGCTCATCGGCCACCCGCCGCACCGGGCCGCCTACTCCACCCTCTTCGCCGCCACCGAACCGGGCGCCGACCCGACCATCTACTGGGGTCCCAACAAGTGGATGCAGTCGCAGGGCCCGGTGGAGGCGTGCCCGTCGAGCGCGATCTCGCGCAATCGGGAACTGCAGCGCAGGCTGTGGACCGAATCGGAGCGGATGACCGGCGTCACCTACAAGTTCTGACCTGCTCCTACGCACCCTGTAGTAGGCGGGTACCGTGGAGCGCGTGTCCGCTTCCTCGCCCCGTCCAGCGCACAACCGACCGGCTCTGATCGCGCTGGTCGTCGTGGTCGCGCTGGGCTGTCTGGCCCTGGCCTGGTGGCAGTGGGAGCGGTTCGAATCGTCCTCGGGCACCGGCCAGAACCTCGGCTACGCCCTGCAGTGGCCGCTGTTCGCCGCCTTCGCGGTGTTCGCCTACGTGCGGTTCGTGCGTCTGGAACGCGAGGCCGAGGCCCCCGCCGACGAGCGCCCGCGCAAGGTCGAGGCCCCGCGCGAGATCCCCGCGGGGATCCTGCCGGAGCGGCCCGTCGCGGCCGCCGCCGACGACCCGGAGACGGTCGCCTACAACCAGTACCTGGCGCAGTTGCACGCCAGCGATATCGACGCGCAGGTCCGCTCGGCCGGTCTGCACGCCCCAGAGAGGAACGCCGGGTGACCGACAACGACACCACCGCCCCGTCGCTGGACAAGGACGCCGACGCTCCCGCGGGCGCGGCCAAGATCGCCTCGGCGCTGCTGCGCTACCGGGTGCTGGCCTGGGTCACCGGCCTGTGGCTGCTGCTGCTCACCTTCGAGATGGTCGCCAAGTACGGCTTCGGCGTCGACACCCCGAGCTGGATCGCGGTGGTGCACGGCTGGGTGTACTTCGCCTACCTGCTGGTCACCGCCGACCTCGCGGTCAAGGTCCGCTGGCCCATCGGCCGCACGGTCGGCACCCTCATCGCGGGCACCATCCCGTTCCTGTCCTTCTTCGTCGAGCACCGCAACGCCAACGACGTGAAGAACCAGTACAACCTCTGACCCCAAACGCCGAACGCCGCCACTCCCCCGGAGCGGCGGCGTTCGTCATTCCGCCAGCTGATTTCAGGCCAGCGCGGCCAGGGCGGGGATGAGCTGGGTGAGGGCGCGGCCGCGGTGGGAGACGGCGTCCTTCTCGGCGGGGGTGAGTTCGGCGGCGGAACCGGTGCCGCCCTCGGGCAGGAACAGCGGGTCGTAGCCGAAGCCGCCCTCACCGCGCGGGCCGCGGGCGATGCGGCCGGGCCATTCGCCGCGAACCACGGTGGTGGTGCCGTCGGGCAGGACCAGCGCGCAGGTGGAGACGAAGGCGGCGCCGCGCCGCTCGTCGGGGACGTCGCCGAGCTGGCCGAGCAGCAGGGCGTTGTTGGCGGCGTCGTCACCGTGCTTGCCCGACCAGCGCGCCGACAGCACACCAGGCATGCCGTTGAGCGCGTCCACCTCGATGCCGGAATCGTCGGCCACACAGGGCAATCCGGTCGCCACGGCACCGTCGCGGGCCTTGGCGATCGCGTTCTCCTCGAAGGTGGCGCCGGTTTCGGGCGCCTCCTCGTAGGGTGGCACATCGGCTAGGCTCACCAGCTCGATCCCGGCCACGCCCGCCTCGTCGAGGATGCGGCGCAGTTCCCTCAGCTTCTTGGCATTTCGGCTGGCCACCAGCACGCGCGCGGCCACGGCTACTTCTTCGCGGCGGCGGGCTCGGGCAGCACGCCCGGATACGGCAGCGCGAGGGCTTCCTTCTGCACCGCGAACAGCTGCTCGCAACCGGCCAGGGCCGAGTCCAGCAGCTTGTCCAGGGTCGAGCGCGGGAAGGTGGCGCCCTCGCCGGTGCCCTGGATCTCGACCAGGGTGCCGGTGTCGGTGGCGACCACATTCATGTCGACCTCGGCGCGCGAGTCCTCCTCGTAGGGCAGGTCCAGGCGCACCCGGCCGTCCACCACGCCCACGCTCACCGCGGCGATCATGCACGAGATCGGTTGCGGGTCGGCCAGTTTGCCCGCGGCGGCCAGGTAGGTCACCGCGTCGTGCAGCGCCACGTAGGCGCCGGTGATGGCGGCGGTGCGGGTACCGCCGTCGGCCTGGAGGACATCACAGTCCAGGGCGATGGTGTTCTCGCCGAGCGCGGCCAGGTCGATGCAGGCCCGCAGCGAACGCCCGATCAGCCTGCTGATCTCCTGGGTGCGCCCGCCCACCTTGCCCTTGACCGACTCGCGGCCGCTGCGGGTGTGGGTGGCGGCGGGCAGCATGGCGTACTCGGCGGTGAGCCAGCCGAGCCCGGAATCCCGGCGCCACGGCGGCACCCCCTCGGTGACGCTCGCGGTGCACATCACCCGCGTCTGCCCGAATTCCACCAGGACCGACCCCGCCGGGTGCGAGGTGAATCCCCGGGTGATCTTCACTTCGCGGAGTTCGTCATCCGCTCTGCCATCGGCTCGTCTCGACACGCGGACAGTCTAGGGGCAGCGGCCTCGCGCACGGGGCCGGGGCGTGGACGTGCGCGTCAGAGATCGAAGCTCTCGCCCGGTGACACCGCGTGCACCGGACCGGCGAAGGCGGCCTTGGCCTCGGCGATCACGTCCTCGCGCGAGGTCCACGGCGGGATGTGGGTGAGCAGCAGTTCCTTGGCGCCGGACCGGGTGGCGATCTCACCGGCCTCGGTGCCCGAAAGGTGGATGCCCGGAGGACGATTGGCCGGATCGTGGGTCCACGACGCCTCGGCCATCAGCACGTCCGCGCCCTGGGCCAGCTCGACCACGGCATCACACATGGCCGTGTCGCCGGTGTAGACGAACACGCGGCCGTCGGCGGCGGTGATGCGCAGGCCGTAGGACTCCGGCGGGTGGTACATCCGCCGCGCCTCCACCGTGTGGCCGGGGCCGAACGGGATCGGGGTGTTCTCCACCCAGGCCTGCGAGTCGATCACGTCGGACCAGTCGTCGGTCTCGCCGCCGATCTCGGCCGAGGCGTTGCCGATGCGCAGTGCCGCGTCGGACGGGCCACGCACCAGGGCCCGGCCGGTGGGCGGGTTCGGGTGGTAGCGGCGCCAGACCAGCAAGGCGGGCAGGTCCAGGCAGTGGTCGGCGTGCAGGTGGGTGAGGAAGATGTCGACGTCACCCGGGTTGAGATGCTTCTGCAGCGCACCGAAGATCCCGGGGCCGAAGTCGATGACGGTCGGCCGCATATCGGGGCCCGTCAGCAGGTAACCCGACGCTGGGGAGTCCGGGCCGGACACGCTGCCCGAGCACCCGAGGACGGTAAGGCGCATGCCCTCATGCTGCCACGACGTGCTGGTGCTCACTGCAGGATCCCCCCATTTCCCAGACCGGATCCCCGGCTACCGCGTTGGTACGACCGATGCTCCACGGCGGCGTCGACGTTCATCTGATGAGAGTACCCAGCCCGCCAGCACTCCACCCACCGCCCCGAAAAGATGCCCCTGCCAAGAAATTCGGGGGTCGCTGGGCAGCACGCCCCAGAGCATGGAGCCGTAGATCAGGAAGATCACCAGCCCCACCACGATCTGGCCGACATGACGGGTGAACCAGCCTCGGCAGATCAGATAGGTGAGCCAGCCGAATACGATCGACGACGCCCCCAGGTGCACACTCCCCGACGACGCGGTGAGCCAGGTGCCCACCCCCGCGACGACCCAGATGATCGCCGTGGCCGCGAGCCCACGCCCGATCCCCGACAGCAGCACCACGAAGCCGAGCACCAGCAGCGGCAGCGTATTGGCGAGCAGATGGTCCCACCCGCCGTGCAGCAGCGGCGCCCACAGGATGCCGTCGAGCCCGTCGACCGAGCGCGGCGCGATCCCGGCCTCGTCGAGCTGGTTGAGCGTGCCCGCGGGCCGGTCGTGCGACAGGATCGTGTCGATCCCCTCGATCACGTACAGCGCGCCGACGAACCCGAGAATCACCACCGCGGCCTGCGCCCACGTCCGCGTCTGCCGCGGCGCGGGGCCCGCCGAACGCCCCTGCAATCCCGCGATCCGATCCGGGTCGAACGACGCGCCCAGTCCACCACTCACCGACATCGCCTCCACTCCGGCCGGGGACAAGCCCACTACGTCGAGCGTACCGAAACCGGTCAGGCCCAGAGCTGGCCTTCGAGCTTCTCCTCGGCTTCGTCGAGCGTGCCGTCGTAGGCGCCGGTGGACAGGTACTTCCAGCCGCCGTCGGCCACCACGAACGCGATATCGGCGCGCTTGCCCGCCTTCAGTGCCTTTTTACCGATGCCCAGGGCGGCGTGCAGGATCGCGCCGGTGGAGATCCCGGCGAAGATGCCTTCCTCGCCGACCAGTTCCCTGGTGCGCTTGACCGCGTCATACGGCCCGACGGAGAAGCGCGTGGTGAGCACCTTCTCGTCGTAGAGCTCCGGGATGAACCCCTCGTCGATATTGCGCAGCCCGTAGACCAGCTCGCCATAGCGCGGCTCAGCCGCCACGATCTCGATATCCGGAACCTGTTCACGCAGGTAACGCCCGGTGCCCATGAGCGTGCCGGTGGTGCCCAGACCCGCCACGAAGTGGGTGATCTCGGGCAGGTCGGCCAGCAGTTCGGGGCCGGTGTTCTCGTAGTGCGCCAGCGCGTTGGCCGGGTTGCCGTACTGGTAGAGCATCACCCAGTCGGGGTTCTCGGCGGCGATCTGCTTGGCCAGCGCCACGGCCTGGTTGGAGCCGCCCGCGGCGGGCGAGTCGATGATCTCGGCACCGAACATGGTGAGCAGCTGACGCCGCTCCACCGAGGTGTTCTCCGGCATCACGCACACGATCCGGTAGCCCTTGAGCTTGGCCGCCATGGCCAGCGAGATCCCGGTATTGCCGCTGGTGGGCTCCAGAATGGTGCAGCCGGGGGTGAGCAGCCCGTCGGCCTCGGCCTGTTCGATCATCCGCAGCGCGGGGCGGTCCTTGATCGAGCCGGTCGGGTTGCGGTCCTCGAGCTTGGCCCACAGCCGCACGTGGTGCTCGCCGTCCCACTGCGGCGACAGCGTCTGCAGCCCGACCAGGGGCGTGTTGCCGAGGGTCGCGATCAGCGATTCGTAACGGGCCACGGTGTTACGCGCCGCCCGCCACGGCGGGCAGGATGGTGACCGACGCGTCCGCGGGCACCTCGGCGTCGAGACCACCGGCGAAGCGCACGTCCTCGTCGCCGACGTAGATATTGACGTAGCGGTTGAGCTTGCCGTCCTTGAGCAGGCGCTCGGCCAGGCCCGGATGGCTGGCCTCGAGGTTGTCGATCAGCGCGGACAGGGTCGAACCCTCGCCCTGGACTCGCTTCTCGCCTCCGGTGAGACCACGCATGATGGTGGGGATGGACACGGTGACCGGCATGGTGACTCCTCGGTGATGACTTCGTTCGGTGGGGTTCAGGCGTCGTAGGACTCGACGACGCGCACCGGTTCCTCGGTGACCTCGCCCTCGAGAATGCGGTAGCTGCGCAGCTCGTGCTGGTCCGCGTCGCGGGTGGAGATCAGCACGTAGTGCGCGTCGGGCTCGGAGGCGTAGGAGATGTCGGTGCGGCTGGGGTAGGCCTCGGTGGCGGTGTGCGAGTGGTAGATGACGACCGGGGTCTCGTCGGCGTCGTCCATCGCGCGCCAGACCTTCAGCTGCTCGCCGGAATCGAACCGGTAGAAGGTGGGCGAGCGTTCGGCGTTGACCATGGCCACGAAGCGTTCCGGGCGGTCGCTGCCCTCGGGTCCGGCGATGATCCCGCAGGCCTCGTCGGGGTGGTCGGCGCGGGCGTGCGCCACCATGGCGTCCACGAGGTCGGCCCTGATCACCAGCACTTGTCGGCCCTTTCCACATCCTGTTCCAGCGGTGCCGAGCACCAGTCTCGACAACCACTCACCCTATTCGGCTATTCCGGTGGGTGCGCACGCCGGGCCGGATCAGGGCGCGAACAGGTCGCGGTAGGCGGGGATGTCGGCGATGGAGGTGGCGCTGCGGACCGCGTCGACCACGGCCCGTTCGACGACAACGGCCGCGGCGGTGCACAGCTGGTCGAGCAGCAGCAGATCCGCCGGGAAAGCCGGGGGTAGCGGGACGGCCGGGGCCTGCTTCGCGCCGGTGCTGAGGGCGAAGAGGGTGTCGCCGTCGAGCGGGGAGTGCACCGGGCGGATCGCGCGGGCCAGCCCGTCGTGCGCGGTGGCGGCGAGCCTGCGGCACCCGGCCGGGTCGAGGGCGGCGTCGGTGGCCACCACGCCGATGGTCGTATTGAGCACGGTGCCCTTCACCGGCAGCGCGTTCAGCGCGGCGATCTGTTCGGGCGTGCCCGGTGCGAGCCCGAAGAATTCCGGCCCGTCGGTGCCCGTGCCCCAGGGCAACCCGGTGCGCGGGTCGACCACCGAGCCGACCGGATTGGCGACGATCACCGCGCCCACGGTCATCCCCTCCCCCGGCCCGTCACCGAGAACCACACTCGCCGAACCGATTCCACCCTTGAGCGCCCCGGCCCGCGCGCCGACCCCCGCCCCGGCGGTACCGCGCGCGAACTCGGTCGAGGCGGCCTCGGCGGCGCGGAAACCCGCGTCCGCGTCGGGCCGGATGTGCCAGTCCCCCACCGGCAGGTCGAAGATCACCGCGGCGGGCACGATCGGCACCACCCGGCTCGGATCGGCCGGGTCCATCGGGATGCCCTCGCCGTGTTCCTCGGCCCAGCGCAGCACGCCGTCGGCGGCAGCCAGGCCGTAGGCGCTGCCGCCGGTGAGCAGGATCGCGTGCAGCTGGCGGACGGTATTGGCGGGGTCGAGCAGGTCGGTCTCGCGGGTGCCGGGGCCGCCACCGCGCACGTCGACCGCGGCCGTCGCGCCGCCCGGTACCCGCACCACCGTGCAGCCGGTCGCCGCGCCGGAACCCAGGGTGACCTCGGCGTCGAGGCGCTGCCAATGACCGACGAGCACCCCCGCCACATCGGTGACGGCATCGCGGGCGCCCGGCGCGCTGCGCATCAGGGGGCCAATGCCTGCAGCAGTGAGTCCTGCATCCAGGTGAGCCAGTGGTAGACGTCCAGATGCGGCGCGCGCGGATCGTCGGGATCGAAATGCTCGGGCGTGTCGTCATCGATGTCGAGCAGCGTGCCCAGGGCCAGGCGCACATCGGTGAGCGCGGCCAGCCAGGCGTCGGCCTGCTCGGGGGTGAGCACGATGCGCCCGCCCGTCTCCGGGCAGCTGTCGAGCACGGTGCGGCCCGCGGCGAGCTTGGCGTCGATGATCTCCGGCTCGTGCAGGCTGCGCAGCGCGCTGTTGAGGTCGGCGCGCTTGGCGTCGGGCGAGCCGGGTTCGGCACGGTGGAAGTCGGGCAGCAGGCGCAGCAGCTGCGGGTCGTCCGGCGGGGTGGAATTGCCGGTGCGCAGCCCGGTGAGGGCGGCGAGTTCGTCTTCGGGGGCCTCGTTGGCCCGGTCGCTGAGCAGGCCGGACACGGCCCCGATCAGCGAGCGCAACACGGTGGCCTCGTGCTCGTCCATCTCGGATCGAAGCTTCAGGCCACTCAGCGAGTTCTTCCGGCTCCACTTGCGCACAGGGCCACGGTACTCAGTCGTCGCGCTGCATGGTTGCCCAGAGGCCCGCGGCGTGCAACCGGCGCACGTCCTGTTCCATCTTGTCGCGCGATCCGGAGGACACCACCGCCTTGCCCTCGTTGTGCACCTGCAGCATCAACTCGGTCGCCTTGGCTTTGCTGTAGCCGAACAGCTTCTGGAAGATGTAGGTGACGTAGTGCATGAGGTTCACCGGGTCGTCCCAGACGACAGTCACCCAGGGGCGGTCCTCGGCCTCCAGGATCTCGGCGTGCTCGACGGCCTCCGGCGTAGCCTGTGGCGCCGAGAGGACGGCGTTCACGATGTCGGCTCGAACGGAATTGCACACGGCCATAAACCCCAGGGTACGACGAGGGCGGCCGGAAACAACACCCGGTGACTACAGTTTCTCGTGTGCCCCACCGTGACGAGTCCGCCAGCACCGCGTTGCTGACCGACCAGTACGAGCTGACCATGCTGGCCGCGGCCCTGGCCGACGGTTCCGCGCACCGGCGCTGCACCTTCGAGGTGTTCGCCCGCCGGTTGCCCAACGGCCGCCGCTACGGCGTGGTGGCGGGCACGGGCAGGCTGCTCGACGCGCTGCGCGAGTTCCGCTTCGGCCCCGACGAGCTCGACGTGGTGGCGAGATTCCTCGATCCGGCGACCGTCGACTGGTTGCGCGAGTATCGCTTCACCGGCGATATCGACGGCTACGCCGAGGGCGAGCTGTACTTCCCCGGCTCGCCGATCCTGACCGTGCGCGGCAGCTTCGCCGAGTGCGTGCTGCTGGAGACGCTGGCCCTGTCGATCTTCAATCACGACAGCGCCGTCGCCTCGGCGGCCGCGCGGATGGTCAGCGCCGCGGCCGGGCGCCGGACCATCGAGATGGGGTCGCGGCGCACCCACGAGCTGGCCGCGCCGTCGAGTTCGCGCGCGGCCTACCTGGCCGGTTTCGACGCCACCTCCAATCTCGAGGCGGTGCGCGGCTTCGGCGTGCCGGGCGCGGGCACCAGCGCGCACGCGTTCACCCTGCTGCACTCCGGCGCCGACGGCGAGCACGAGGCGGCGGCCTTCCGCAGCCAGATCGCGGCGCTCGGCGTGTCGACCACGCTGCTGGTCGACACCTTCGACATCACCCGCGGCGTGGCCACCGCCATCGAGGTGGCCGGTCCCGAGCTGGGTGGGGTCCGCATCGATTCCGGTGATCTCGGCGTGCTGGCCCGGCAGGTCCGCGACCAGCTCGACGGGCTCGGCGCCACCGGCACCCGGATCGTGGTCTCCGGCGACCTGGACGAATACGCCATCGCCGCGCTGCGCGCCGAACCGGTGGACGTCTACGGCGTGGGCACCTCGCTGGTCACCGGGTCGGGCGCGCCGACCGCGGGCATGGTCTACAAGCTGGTCGAGGTCGACGGCATCCCGGTCGCCAAGCGGTCCAGTCACAAGCAGTCGCGCGGCGGCACCAAGAAGGCGGTCCGGCTGGCCCGCGCCACCGGCACCATCGTGGAGGAGATCATCTACCCGGCCGCCGGGGAGGCGCCCGCCACCGACGGATTCCAGGTGCGGGAGCTGCAGGTGCCGCTGGTGCGCAAGGGCGAGATCGTCGACGAGGTGGCCACGCTGGCGCGGAGCCGGGAGCTGGTCGCGCGCGGGCTGGTCAGCCTGCCGTGGGAGGGGCTGAAGCTCTCGGCGGGCGAGCCCGCGATCACCACGACCTTCCTGGGCTGAGGACAATGGTGGTGGACGAACCTGGAGGGACCGGTATGACGCGCGGCTTGGTGATCGTGGACGTGCAGAACGACTTCTGTGAGGGCGGCGCGCTCGCCGTCGCGGGCGGGGCCGCCGTCGCCACCGCGATCAGCGAGTACGTCACCGGCGCGGGCTACGCCGCGGTGGTCGCCACCCGCGACTGGCACATCGACCCCGGCGCCCACTTCTCCGACACCCCCGACTACGTCGACACCTGGCCGCCGCACTGCCGGGTCGGCACGCCGGGCGCCGATTTCCACCCGAACCTGGACACCGCGGCCATCCAGGAGACCTTCCACAAGGGCGAGTACACCGCCGCCTACTCGGGCTTCGAGGGCGCCGCCACCGACGGCACCACACTCACCGACTGGCTGCGCGCCCGCGGCATCGACAGCGTCGATGTCGTCGGGATCGCCACCGATCACTGCGTGCGCGCCACCGCGCTGGACGCCCGCGCCGCCGGGTTCGCCACCCGCGTCCTGCTCGACCTCACCGCGGGCGTCGCCCCCGAGACCACCCGGACCGCACTCGACACGCTGCGCGCGGCGGGCGTCGACCTGGTCGGTGCGCCCGCGTCCTGAGCCACCCCGGCCACGGCGCGCCCCGCCAGCCGCATCCCGGGCCGCGACACCCCCGGCACGGCGCCATCAGGACGGATGCGCCCGCGTCCCGCTCCGCGCCTGGGCCGATACTTCCTCCCATGGATTATCGATTCCCGGCCCACACCCGCGCCGCCCTGACCACCGCGCTCGCCGGGCTCGACAACATCCACGACGCCGCCGAACTGGTCTTCTGGTCCAACCCCGCCACCGACGACCTCCAGCGCCTCGGCATCGGCGCCTTCGCCCAGCTCCCACCCGCCTTCACCCACCTGCTGGCCCTGACCAGCCTGCACACCACCGTCCTGGACACCGGTTTCAGCGGCTACCTGCGCACCCGCCGCGCCGAACTCCCCTGGGCCACCCGAGGTTTGCGCGCCGCGGGCATGCCGCGCCTGGCCGCCGCCGCCATCCTCACCGCCCACGACATCTCCCCCAGCTCCCCCGACGACCCCCTCGACCGCTTCTGGGAAGACGAACACCAGACCCTCGCCAACCCCGCCCAGATCCGCCGCCCCACCGGCACCCGCGCCGACGACCCCGACGAGATCTACGACATCAACGAACCGGAAGATTTCGAACAACGCGTCCTCGACTACATCCGCGCCCACCCCGACGACTTCGTCCGCGCGGACTGATCGCCGGGAAAATCTGTCGGCGGCGGCCGCTAGGCTGCCTGCGTGCCCGAACTTCCTCCCGTCACCGACCTGCTCGTCACCGCCGTGCATGCCCTCGGTGGGAAGGAACGCGCCGGTCAGACCAGCATGGCCGCCGCGGTCGACCACGCCATCGACACCAAGGAGCACCTGGCCGTGCAGGCGGGCACCGGCACCGGTAAGTCGCTGGCCTACCTGGTGCCGAGCCTGCGGCACGCGGTGCGCACCGGGCGTACGGTGGTGGTCTCCACGGCGACCATCGCGCTGCAACGTCAGCTCGTCGATCGCGACCTGCCCCGCCTGGCCGACGCGTTGAAGAAGCCGCTGGGCCGCGCGGCGCAGTTCGCGATCCTCAAGGGCCGCAACAACTATCTCTGCCTGAACAAGATCAACAGCGTCATCCCGGAGGACACCGGCGGCGAGGCCGAACTCTTCGACGCCTTCGCCATCTCGCGCCTGGGCCGCGAGGTGCAGCGCCTCAACGAGTGGGCCTCCGACACCGAGACCGGCGACCGCGACGAGATCGCCCCCGGCGTCAGCGACCGGGCCTGGCGGCAGGTGAGCGTGTCCTCGCGTGAATGCCTGGGCAAGTCGCGCTGCCAGTTCGGCCAGGACTGCTTCGCCGAGAAAGCCCGCGCCGAATCGGCCCAGGCCGATGTGGTGGTCACCAATCACGCCCTGCTGGCCATCGACGCCATCAGCGGCATCCAGGTGCTGCCCGAACACGACGTGGTGGTGATCGACGAGGCGCACGAACTGGTCGACCGGGTCACCGGCGTGGCCACCGCCGAACTGGCCGCCACCGCCATCAGCGCCGCCGCCCGGCGCTGCGCCAAACTCATCGACGAACGCGAAGTAGACCGGCTCGAGGGCGCCGCCGAGGCCTTCCACCAGGCCATCGAGGACCTGCCCGCCGCCCGCTGGGACCACCTGCCCGAGGGTATCGCCCCGGTGCTCGCGCTGGTCCGCGACGCCGCCTGGAACGCCCGCACCGAACTCGCCCCGCAGGGCAGCGTGAAGGCCCAGGACGACCCCGACAACGCCGCCGCCCGCACCATGGCGGTGGCCGCCCTCGACGACGTGCACGATGCCGCGGTCCGCGCGCTCACCGCCTTCGAGGAGGCCGATCCGGCCGCGCGCCGCGATGTCATCTGGCTCTCCGCCGACGAGGTGCGCGGCGTGCCCCGGCGCACCCTGCGGATGGCGCCGCTGTCGGTGGGTGGGTTGTTGCGCAGCAGGCTGTTCGGCTCGGCCACCGTCGTGCTCACCTCGGCGACCCTGCAGATCGGCGGGTCCTTCGACGGCCTGGCGATCACCTGGGGCCTGCCCGCGCAGTCCGGCGGCAAGGTCGACGCGGCACTGGCCAACGGCGCCACCGCCCCCTCCGACACCGAGACGGTGCGCTGGAGTTCGCTGGATGTGGGCTCACCGTTCGACCATGCCAAGTCCGGCATCCTCTATGTCGCCAAGCACCTTCCGGCCCCGGGCCGCGACGGCCTCTCGCCCACCTATCTCGACGAGATCGAGCAGCTCATCACCGCCGCGGGCGGACGCACCCTTGGCCTGTTCTCCTCCATGCGCGCCGCCAAGGCCGCCACCGAGGCATTGCGCGAGCGGCTCGACACCCCCGTGCTGTGCCAGGGCGACGATTCGATGGGCGCGCTGGTTCGCAAGTTCGCCGACGACCCGGCCACCTCGCTGTTCGGCACCCTCACCCTGTGGCAGGGCGTCGACGTGCCCGGCCCGTCGCTGAGTCTGGTGATCCTGGACCGCATTCCGTTCCCGCGCCCGGACGACCCGCTGCTCACCGCCCGCCAGCGCGCGGTGGAATCGCGCGGCGGCAACGGCTTCATGACCGTGGCCGCCAACCACGCCGCGCTGCTGCTCGCCCAGGGCACCGGCCGGTTGCTGCGCAGTGTCGACGATCGCGGCGTGGTTGCCGTGCTCGATTCGCGGCTAGCCACCGCCCGCTACGGCAGCTACCTGCGGGCCTCGCTGCCGCCGTACTGGGAGACCACCGATCCGGAGATCGTGACCAAGGCGTTGCGAAGGCTGACCGCGTCGTCCTGAGCCCGCGAGCTTGCACAGCGGGGGTTCGGTTCGCAAGGTTGGCACAATGAATTCGCTACCGGGCGAACGCAACTCGTGAGAACGTGTGCTGATGATGCACCACGCCGATGGCGAGGTACTCGGCGAATTTCTGGTCAGCGCAAGATCTTTGGCCGAGTACCGCGCGATGTTCCAACTCTCCGACGACGACCTCGCCGGTCGCCGCATTCTCGATTGCCCCGGGGGCGCAGCCAGTTTCGCCGTGGAGGCGAGCGCGCTGGGCGCCGAGGTGACCGCGATCGACCCGATCTACGCCACCGCCCCCGACGACCTGGCCGCCCGCGCCACCCCCGAAACCGAACGCGCGGTGGCCTGGGCCCACCAGCACGCCGAGCGCTACCGCTGGGACTGGTACGGCGGCACCGCCGAGCACGCCGCCATCCGCCGCGGCGCCGCGGCCCGCTTCGCCGAGGACGTGCGCACCACCCCCGACCGCTACCTGGCCGGTTCGCTACCGTCGCTGCCCTGCCCGGACGACTCCTTCGATCTGGCCCTGAGCTCGCACCTGCTGTTCAGCTACGCCGACCGCCTCGACGCCGACTTCCACCTGGCCGCCCTGGTCGAACTGGCCCGCGTCGCCACCACCGAGGCTCGCGTCTATCCGCTGCTCGACTATACCGGCGCCCCGCTCGACGACCTGATCGATCATCTGCGCACCGAACTGCACGACAAGGGAATTCAGACCTCGCTGCGCAAAACCCCCTATGAGTTCCACCACGGCGCCGACACCATGCTGACGCTGCAGCCCGTCGCCTGATCACCGCAGGTCGATGCCGGTCCGCTAGCCCGGACCGGCATTCGGGCACGCCCGTACCGGTCATAGATCCCGGCTACCGAAGGCGAGCCGCCGCCGGGCACCCCCGGCCCGGCGTTGTACGTTCTTAGTCGTGCATACGATGCGAGCCGGCCGGTAGCACGGCCGTGGCGGAGAGATCTCGACGCGTGGAGCTGCCGCGCACGACCCTGACGCTCATCCTGCTACTCGGTACCGCCGTCCTAGGCGTGACGCTGCTGTTCACCACCATGGACCCCTGGATGAACAGCGGCGGCATCCTCGCCGGCGGCCTGGACGCCCACATCTATCGCGACGGCGGCTGGCGGTTGTGGCACGGCCGCGCGCTGTATCTCGAGCCCACCCACTACGGCCTGCTCTACACCTACACGCCGTTCTCTGCGGTGGTGTTCCTGCCGCTGCTGCTGGTGCCGTGGGGCTTCGTCACCACCACCTGGCTGGTGCTCAACCTGGCCGTGCTGGTCGGCTGTGTGCTGCAGAGCTGGCGGATGCTCGGCTACCGGGTCACCCCGCGCCTGGTCACGATCAGCGCGCTGATCGCGCTGGCCGGTACCTTCGCCGAGCCCGTGCGCACCACGCTGTACTACGGGCAGATCAATCTGTGGCTGATGCTGCTGGTGCTCTGGGACTTCTCGCGCGGCGAGCACAGCAAGCTGCGCGGCCTCGGCATCGGCATCGCCGCGGGCATCAAGCTGACCCCGCTCTACTTCATCGCCCAGTACCTGTTCCAGCGGCAGTGGCGCGCGGCGGCCACCGCGGCGCTCACCTTCCTGGCCACCATCGCGGGCACCGCGCTGATCCTGCCGCGCGATTCCTTCCAGTACTGGACCTCGACGTTCTTCCACTCCGGCCGGATCGCCCCGGATGTGCACCCGGCCAACCAGTCCCTGCGCGGCGCCATCGCCCATCTGACGCACGGCCCGGCGCCGATCTGGCTGTGGCTGCTCATCGCCGTGCCGATCGCGATCACCGCGCTGTGGCTCTCCGCGCGGCTCGCGCGCCGGGGCGAGCCGCTGCTGTCGGTGACCCTCGGCGGGCTCACCGCCTGCGCGATCTCCCCGTATTCCTGGGGCCACCACTGGGTCTGGTTCGTCCCGCTGCTGGTCTACCTGATCCATCGCGCCCAGACCCGGCGGCGCTGGTGGCTCGCCGCCGGTGTCCTCTACCCCGCGATCGCCGCGTGGACCTACACCTACACCCCGACCTGGGTCAGCGTGGGCACCTTCCTGCTGCCGCCGTGGTGGCCGCTGTCGCAGATACTGATGAATATCTACGTGGTGCTGTACCTGATCACGCTGGTGAGCATCGCGGTCGGTCTGCGCGGGCGCACGCCGCCACCGATCGACCCGATCGTCATGGAACAGCCCGCGACAGCGCCGGATCCGCGCGGACTCGACCCGCTGGTAGTGGTCCCGCTACCCGCACGCCCAGTCGAAAACGCCTGACTCCAGGTCGAGCTGGGCATTGCCGCCGCCGAAGTTCATCCCGGAGATCTCCTCGATCTCCAGGTAGTACGCGGTCAGCCCCTCGGGCAGGGCCTGCACGGGGAAGGCGGTGCCACCCAGGTGGCAGCGCCCGAACAGCGGTTCGGCCCAGGTGTTCCAGCCGGAGTCCTCGGTGAGCGGGTCCTGGTAGCGGGTCTCGGTCTCGTACTCCACCGGCGGGATACCCACATTGGGATCGCCGGTGCGCTCGGCCAGCCAGATACCCACGGTCGGATGCACGTCGTCCCAGGCATTGCAGCCCTCGTCGCTCGCCACCGGCGCACCGGCCGGGCGCACGTCGGCGGGCGGCGCGACCGGCCCCGCGGCGAATTCGGCCTCGGTCAGCCAGATCAGCGCGAAGGCGCCGCCGATCTCGTCGTGCAGAATCCGCAGCTGCGGATGCAGCCGGGTGCTCACCAGATCCCGCGCCACCGGGTCCTCCGACGCGGCATCGGGCACAACAGGTTCCGAGGCGTCGGCGAACTGCCCCTCACCCTGGAAGAACGCGATGGCCGGAAACCCGGGACCGCGCCGCTGATAGTCGGCGGGCAGCCGCACCGTGAACGCGTGCATCATCGGCAACCCGGTCACCGGCCCGCGCGGCCAGCTCGCCACCTCGATCCCCGGCCCCTCGCTCCCGATCCACCCCGACCGCACCGGCGCGTCCAACGTCAGCGGTTCACCCCCCGGCGTCTCCGCCAGCTTGTCCGCCGAGTCCCCGAAACCCAGGTCGTACGCCTTCATCCCGACTGTCCCTTCCCTGTGCGGACGATGTCGTGCCCGCCCCGCGCGGGCCGCACGCCGACGAGGGTAGTGGTTGCCGCCGACATCCGGTGACACCGCGGCGACAGCCCGGCGACCGGCACACGACAACGGCGGCGCGGCGACCCATGGTCACTACACCGCCGTCGCGGGAAACTCAGCTCAGAGCACAGCCTTGAGCAGCAACGTCAGCAGACCGGAGCCGATACCGAGCGCGACCGCGCCCGCGCCCCACACCACACCCTGACGCGCCCACGGCCGCCCGTGATCCAGCGAGAGCCGACCGGGACCGGTGAAGGCCAGCGTGATCGCCGGGATGGCGAACAACAGCGCCATCTCGTACCCCTGGCCGGTGAGCAGGCCACCGCTGAAGGTGACATTGATGGCATTGACCATGGTGCCCAGCACCGCGGCCGCGGCCAGCGGCGTGAGCAGGCCCAGCAGCAGCGCGAGACCACCGGCGAATTCGGTGAGACCGGCCAGCGTGCCGAAGATCTCGCCGGGGTTGTAGCCCATGCCGGTGAAGCCGTCGACGGTGGCGCGCCAGCCCTGCCCGCCCCACCAGCCGAAGAGTTTCTGGGCGCCGTGCGCGGCGAACAGCCCGCCGAACCCGACGCGGAGGACGAGCAGCCCGATATCGCTGGACAGCGCCGCGTCGGCGGTGGTGGTGGTTGTCGTGGGAGTGGTGCGGGTAGCGGTGTCGGTCATCGTGTCCTCATCTGCGATTCGATACATGCCCGCAACCGGACCGTGGTCCGATTGCCTTCTCCGATCAACCCCGTTGTCGAATCGGCTATTTCGCATCCGGACCACCGGATCTGTGTCGGTGATCACATGCGAAAGCAGAGAGGTTAGCCTAACCTATTCAGTCAGGAAGAAGAAGTAGCCGAGGAACAGCACCATCAGCGCCCACATGGCCGGATGCACCTCCTTGACCCGGCCCTTGGCCACCATGACCACCGGATACAGGATCATGCCCATGGCCAGGCCGTTGGCGATCGAATACGTCAGCGGCATCATGATCACCGTGATGAAGGCGGGCACCGAGTACTCGAGGTGCTGCCAGTCGATGTCACCGAGCGCGCGGGCCATCAGCACACCCACCACGATCAGCGCGGGCGCGGTGACCTCCCCCGCCCCGGCGATCACCGAGAACACCGGATAACAGAACATCGCGAGCAGGAACCAGCCCGCCGTGGTCACCGCCGTGAGCCCGGTCCGGCCACCCGCCGACACACCCGCCGTCGACTCCACATACGCCGTGGTGGTGGAGGTACCGATGATCGCGCCCGCCGTGGTACCCACCGAGTCGGCCGCCAGCGCACTGGCCGCGCGCGGCAGCGTGCCGTCCTTGTTCAGCAGCCCGGCCTGGTTCGCGACGCCGATGAGCGTGCCCGAGGCATCGAAGAAGTCGACGAACAGCATGGTCAGCACGACCACGAGCATCTGCCCGGTGAACGCGTCGGGCAGGTGGATGATGGCCTGTCCGAAGGTCTGATCCAGCCCCTTGGGCAGTTCGGCGATCGCGTGCGGCACGCCGACCAGGCCGGTCACCATGCCGAGCACGGTGGTGGCGACGATGCCGTAGAGCACCGCGCCGTGCCAGCCGATCACCAGGAACACCACGGTCACCACGAGCCCGAACAGCGCCAGCAGGGTGGTGCCCTTGGTGAAGTCGCCGAGGGTCACCAGCGTGGCCTCGCTGTCGACCACGATGCCCGCGTTCTTGAGCCCGAGGAACGCCACGAACAATCCGATGCCCGCGCCGACGGCGAACTTCATCTGCAACGGGATCGCGTTGAGAATCCGTTCGCGGACCTTGGTGACCGCGAGGATGAAGAAGATGATGCCCGAGAGCAGCGTGCCCGAGAGCGCCACCTGCCACGGAATGCCCATGCTGAGCACCACGGTGTAGGCGAAGAACGCGTTGAGCCCCATGCCCGGCGCGAGCGCGATCGGATAGCGCGCCCAGATCCCCATCACCAGCGTGCCGAAGACCGCGGCCACCGCGGTGGCGGTGAACACCGCCTGCATCGGGATGCCCTTGTCGCCGAGGGCGCCCTCGTCACCGAGGATCGACGGATTCACCGCCAGCACATAGGACATCGCCAGGAAGGTGATCGTCCCGGCCATCGCCTCGCGCCGGAAGGTGGACCCGCTCGACGAGACACCGAAGTATCCGTCGACGCGCCGCCGGGCGCGGGTGACGACATCGCTGGCCATGACTCTCCAGTCCGGGGTGTTCAGAGAAGAAGGATGCCCAGGAACGGTAGCGGAAAGTTCACTGAACCGAACAACCCGTCAACCGTGTCCCCGCTCACGCTCAGCCGCCCGCCACCGCGACCGCGCCCAGCTCGGCGCCGGAGGCCAGCAGCGGATGACGCGGCAGCACGCGCACGGTGTAGCCGACCGCGCCCGACAGCGGCACCGGGGACTTGATGTCGTAGAGCTGCACGCCGTCGTCGGCGCCGGTGTGGCGCATCTCCAGGGTGACGGTGTCGGACAGGTCGTCGGTCGGCGAGACCCGGCCGAGCACCGCCTGCACCTCCACATCCGCCGCGGTGAGCCCGCCCAGCTCCACCCGCGCGTGCAGCCACAGCTCCGCGCCGATCACCGGGGTGTCGGGCAGCCCGGAGCTGTCCACCTGTAGCACCCGCACCGCGGGCCAGGCCGCTTCCATCCGGCGCCGGTACTCGGCGAGTTGCGCGGCCCCGGCGAAGCCGTCGTCGGCGACCTCGGCGAACGCGGTGGCGGCCGGGCCGTAGTACTGCTCGGCGTAGTCGCGCACCATCCGCGAGGCCAGCACCTTCGGGCTGGTGGTCTGCAGGGTGTGGCGCACCATCTCGGTCCAGCGCACCGGCACGCCGTCGGCGCCGCGGTCGTAGAAGCGGGGCGCGACGGTGCGTTCGACGAGTTCGTAGAGGGCGGCGGCCTCGAGATCGTCGCGGCGGTGCTCGTCGCGCACGCCGTCGGCGGTGGGGATGGCCCAGCCGTTCTCGCCGTCGAACATCTCGTCCCACCAGCCGTCCCGGATGGACAGGTTGAGCCCGCCGTTGAGCGCGGACTTCATCCCCGAGGTACCGCACGCCTCGAGCGGGCGCAGCGGATTGTTCAGCCACACATCGCAACCCCAGTACAGGTAGCGGGCCATCGACATGTCGTAGTCGGGCAGGAAGACGATGCGATGCCGCACCGCGGGGTCGTCGGCGAAGCGCACGACCTGCTGGATCAGCGCCTTGCCGCCGTCGTCGGCGGGATGGCTCTTACCCGCCACCACCAGCTGCACCGGCCGCTCCGGGTCGAGCAGCAGCGCGCGCAGCCGTTCGGGGTCGCGCAGCATCAGGGTCAGGCGCTTGTAGGTGGGCACGCGGCGGGCGAAGCCGACGGTGAGCACATCCGGATCGAAGACGTCGTCGATCCAGCCCAGTTCGGCCTCGGCGGCCCCGCGCTGCGACCACGACTCGCGCAGCCTGCGCCGCACCTCGGCGATCAGCACCCCGCGCAGGGTATCGCGGGTCGACCACAGCTGACCGAGGTCCACATCGCTGAGCTTCTCCCAGCCCCGCGCCTCCTCGACCAGTTCCGGCCCGACCAGCTCGCGCGCCTTGTCCAGCCATTCGCGCGCGGCCCAGGTCGGCGCGTGCACGCCGTTGGTGATCGAGCCGATCGGTACCTCGGCGGCGTCGAATCCGGGCCACAGCCCGGCGAACATCTCCCGGCTGACCTCCCCGTGCAGCCGCGAGACGCCATTGGCGCGCTGGGCCAGCCGCAGGCCCATGTGGGCCATGTTGAACACCGACGGATCGGCCTCGCGCCCGAAGGCCAGGATCCGGTCGACCGAGAGCCCCGGCAGCAGCGCCGACTCGGGCTCGCCGTGCGCGCCACCGAAGTAGCGGCGCACCAACGGCATCGGGAACCGGTCGATCCCCGCGGGCACCGGGGTGTGCGTGGTGAACACCGTGCCCGCGCGCACCGCCGCCAGCGCGGTGTCGAAATCCAGTCCACCCGCGACGAATTCGCGGATCCGCTCGACCCCGAGGAAGCCCGCGTGCCCCTCGTTCATGTGGAACACATCCGGATCGGGCAGCCCGTGCGCCCGGGTGTAGGCCCGCACCGCGCGCACCCCGCCGATCCCGGCCAGGATCTCCTGCTTGATCCGGTGGTCCTGGTCGCCGCCGTAGAGCCGGTCGGTGACCGCGCGCAGCTCCGGATCATTGTCGGCGATATCGGAGTCCAGCAGCAGCAGCGGGATCCGGCCCACCTGCGCGATCCAGACCCGAGCGCGCAGCACCCGGCCCTCCGGCATGCCCACGTGGATCAGCACCGGCGACCCGTCGCTGGTCAGCAGCTTGAGCGGCAGGCCCTGCGGGTCCAGTGCCGGGTAGTGCTCGCGCTGCCAGCCGTCGGCCGACAGCGACTGCCGGAAATAGCCCGAGCGGTACAGCAGCCCGACCCCGATCAGCGGCAACCCCAGATCCGAGGCCGCCTTGAGATGGTCACCGGCCAGAATCCCCAGCCCACCCGAGTAGTTGGGCAGCACCTCGGTGACACCGAACTCCATCGAGAAATACGCGATCCCCGCCACCGCGGTGCCACTCTGCTCCTGGAACCAGCGCGGCCGGGCCAGGTAGTCGGCCAGCCCGCGCTCCTGGGCGTCGACGCGGGCGGTGTAGCCGGGGTCGGCCGCGAGTTCGTCGAGCCGCCCGGCGGGCACCTCACCCAGCATGCGGACCGGGTCCTGCCCGACGACACGCCACAGCTCCGGATCGAGTTCGGCGAACAGATCCTGCGTCGGGCCGTGCCACGACCAGCGCAGGTTCGTCGACAACTCACCCAGCGCGGCGAGCCGCTCCGGCAGATGGGCACGGACAGTGAACCGACGAAGTGCCTTCACCAGCGGAAGATTATCCGATGCCGCCCACCGAGGCCGAACACACAGCGATGACCGCACCCCCAGCCCCGCACCCGCGACCCAGAGGAGCGGCGGCCACGAAGTGGCCGGTCCGCGGCCGGGTCGCCGGTCAGCCGCCGTTTCGTAGGCGACGAAGGAGCAAGAAACGGTGGCTGACCGGCGGCCCCCCAGGGGCCGCGGACACGCGCGCGCCAGCGCGCCGAAAAATACAGTACGTTGACGAGGTGAGCGGCCGGATTGCCATCGATGACATCGCACCGTCGATCCCCGGCGGCCGACCGGCCAAGGCCGTCGTCGGGGAGGTCTTCCCGGTGCGGGCCGTGGTCTGGCGCGAGGGCCACGACGCCGTCGCCGCGACCCTGGCGGTGCGGGCACCGGGCTCCTCGCGGATCACCCGGATCCGGATGGCCCCCGAATACGAACCCGATGTCTTCAATGCCGTGTTCACCCCTACCACCCCCGGCCTGTGGACCTTCCGGGTCGAGGGCTGGAGCGACCCGATCGCCACCTGGCGCTCCGCGGTGGAGGCCAAGCTCGGCGTCGGGCAGAGCGCCGCCGACCTCGCCAACGATCTCGAGCTCGGCGCGGTGCTGTTCGAGCGCGCGGCCCAGGCGGTGCCGAAGAAGCAGTTCGAGCGCCTGCGTGCCGCCGCGGCCGCGCTGCGCGGCGACGACCAGCTGCCCGCCCGGGTGGCGCCCGCGTTCAGCGCGGAGGTCGGCGAGATCCTGCGCGCGACCCCGCTGCGCGAGATGGTCACCCGCGGCACCCAGCACACCGTGCTGGTGGAACGCCGCCGCGCGCTGGTGGGCTCCTGGTACGAGTTCTTCCCCCGCTCCACCGGCGGCCGCGACGCCGAGGGCCGTCCCGTGCACGGCACCTTCGCCACCGCCGCGCGCGAGCTGCCCCGCATCGCGGGCATGGGATTCGATGTGGTCTATCTGCCGCCGATCCACCCGGTCGGCGAGGTCAACCGCAAGGGCCGCAACAACGCGCTCACCACCGAGCCCGGTGATGTCGGCTCGCCGTGGGCGATCGGCTCGGCCGACGGCGGCCACGACGCCGTGCACCCGGAGCTGGGCACCGAAGCCGATTTCGCCGAATTCGTCGCCACCGCCGCCGATCTCGGCCTCGAGGTCGCCCTCGACCTGGCCCTGCAGTGCGCCCCCGACCACCCCTGGGTCACCGCGCATCCCGAGTGGTTCACCACCCTGCCCGACGGCACCATCGCCTTCGCCGAGAACCCGCCCAAGAAGTACCAGGACATCTACCCGGTCAACTTCGACAACGACCCCGACGGCATCTACGCCGAGGTGCTGCGCGTGGTGCGGCACTGGATCTCGCTGGGCGTCACCATCTTCCGCGTCGACAACCCGCACACCAAGCCCGCCGACTTCTGGGAGTGGCTGCTCGCGCAGGTGCGCCGCACCGACCCGGACGTGCTCTTCCTGTCCGAGGCGTTCACCCGCCCGGCCCGCCTCTACGGCCTGGCCCGGCGCGGCTTCAGCCAGTCCTACACGTATTTCACCTGGCGCGTGCACAAGTGGGAGCTCACCGAGTTCGGCCTCGAACTGGCCGCCAAGGCCGACGAGGCCCGCCCCAACCTGTTCGTGAACACCCCCGACATCCTGCACGAGAGCCTCCAGCACGGCGGCCCCGGCATGTTCGCCATCCGCGCCGTGCTCGCCGCGACCCTGGGCCCCACCTGGGGTGTGTACTCCGGTTTCGAGCTGTTCGAGCACGAGGCCGTGCGCCCCGGCAGCGAGGAGTACCTCGGCTCGGAGAAGTACGAACTGCGCCCGCGCGATTTCGCCGGTGCGCTGGCCCGCGGCGAGTCCCTGGAACCGTGGCTGACCCGCCTCAACGAGATCCGCCGCAACCACCCCGCGCTGCAACAGTTGCGCTGCATCCACTTCCATCCCGTCGACAACGACGCCCTGCTGGCCTACTCCAAGCTCGACCCGGCCACCGGCGACGCGGTCCTGGTGATCGTCAACCTCAACCCGTACGCCACCGAATACGGCCACATCTCCCTCGACCTGCCCGCCATCGGCCGCGAATGGCACGACCACCCGGTGGTGTTCGACGAGGTCACCGGTGAGGAATACCACTGGGGCCAGCGCAATTTCGTGCAGCTCGACCCCACCCGCGCGGCCGCGCACATCCTGGCCCTGCCCGCCGTCCCCGCCGCCGCCCGCGCACCCCTGGCCTATCGCCGGAGCTTCTGATGCAGCGCCGCGACCTGATGCTGCTGGCGGCGGGCACGCACACCGACCCGCACACCGTGCTCGGCGCGCACCCCACCCCCGACGGCACCGCGGTCCGCGTGCTGCGCCCGCACGCCGACACCGTGACAGTGCTGGTCGGCACGGCCGAACATCCGCTGAAGTCGCTGGGGCACGGCGTCTTCGCCGCGGTACTGCCCTATCCGGAGATCGACGACTACCGCGTCCGCACCGACTACCCCGGCGGCCCGACCGTGCTCGGCGCCGACGGCTACCGCTTCCTGCCCACTGTCGGCGAATTCGACCTGCACCTGATCGGCGAGGGCCGCCACACCCGCCTCTGGGAGGTGCTCGGCGCGCATCCGCGCCGGTACAGCACCCTCGACGGCGAGGTGACGGGCACCTCCTTCGCCGTCTGGGCCCCGAATGCCCGCGGCGTCACCGTCTTCGGCGATTTCGACCACTGGAGCGGCACCTCGGCACCGATGCGCGCGCTGGGCACCTCGGGCGTGTGGGAGGTGTTCGTGCCGGGTGTCGAACCCGGCACCCGCTACAAGTACCGGGTGCACGGCGCCGACGGCCGGGTCGTCGACCACGCCGACCCGCTCGCCTTCGCCACCGAGGTGCCGCCCGCCACCGCCTCGGTCGTCACCCGCGCCGACCACGTCTGGACCGACAGCGCGTGGCTCGACCGCCGTGCCCGCACCGACGCCACCCGCTCGCCGCTGAGCGTCTACGAGGTACACCTGGGCTCCTGGCGCCCCGGCCTCACCTACCGCGAACTCGCCGAACAGCTCGCCGACTACGTGCGCACCACCGGCTTCACCCACGTCGAACTGCTGCCCGTCGCCGAGCACCCGTTCGGTGGGTCCTGGGGCTATCAGGTCACCTCCTACTACGCCCCCACCTCCCGTTTCGGCAGCCCCGACGATTTCCGCTGGTTCGTCGACCACCTGCACAACGCGGGCATCGGCGTGCTGCTGGACTGGGTGCCCGCGCACTTCCCGCGCGACGAATGGGCGCTGGCCCGCTTCGACGGCACCCCGCTCTACGAGCACCCCGACCCCCGCCGCGGCGAGCAACTCGACTGGGGCACCTACGTTTTCGACTTCGGCCGCAACGAGGTACGCAACTTCCTGGTCGCCAACGCGGCGTTCTGGATCGAGCAGTTCCACCTCGACGGCCTGCGCGTGGACGCCGTCGCGTCCATGCTCTACCTGGACTACTCGCGCCCCGAGGGCGGCTGGGAACCCAATATCTACGGCGGCCGGGAAAACCTCGAGGCCGTCACCTTCCTGCAGGAACTCAACGACACCGTGCACCGCGCGTACCCCGGCGTCGTCACCGTCGCCGAGGAGTCCACCACCTGGCCCGGCGTCACCCGCGGCACCGATGTCGGCGGTCTGGGTTTCACCATGAAGTGGAACATGGGCTGGATGCACGACACCCTCGGCTACCTGGCCCGCGACCCGATCCACCGCTCCTGGCACCACAACGAGATGACCTTCTCCCTCGTCTACGCCTGGAGCGAGAACTACCTGCTCCCGATCAGCCACGACGAGGTCGTGCACGGCAAGGGCACCCTGTGGACCCGCATGCCCGGCGACGATTTCGCCAAGGCGAGCGGCGTGCGCGCCCTGCTCGCCTACATGTGGGCCCATCCCGGCAAGCAACTGCTGTTCATGGGCCAGGAGTTCGGCCAGTTCCGGGAATGGGACAACGACCGCGGCCTCGACTGGCACGAGCTGGAAAACCCGCTGCACCAGGGCATCTCGACCATGGTCGGCGATCTCAACCGCACCTACCTCGCGCATCCGGCGCTGTGGAGCCAGGACACCACCCCCGGCGGCCACTCCTGGATCGAGGCCGACGACAGCGCCGCCTCCGTCTTCGCCTTCCTGCGCTGGGGTTCCGACGGCAGCGCGGTGGCCTGCGTGTTCAACTTCTCCGGCGTCACCCGCGAGGACTACCGGATCGGCCTGCCGCACACCGGTTCCTGGCTCGAGGTCCTCAATACCGACGCCCAGGATTACGGTGGTTCCGGTCTCGGGAATCTCGGCGGGGTGGTCGCCGAGGACAGGCCCTGGCACGGTCGTCCTGCCTCGGCGACGGTCACCCTGGCCGCCAACAGCGCGGTCTGGCTGGCCGCCGAGCGCTGAGCTCAGGCCTTGTGCGCCACGTAGTAGGTGTTGAGCGGGTCGCCGTCGACATGGGCGGTCCGCACGTCGGCGAAGCCCGCGTCGGCCAGCATCGACAGCGCCAGCTCCTCGCCCCACACCGTGCCGAGACCGTCGCCACCCTGTCCCAGCGACACCGACATGCAGTGCATCGTCGACACCGTGTACAGGAACGGGCCGAGCGGCAGGTCCAGGTTCTTCTCCAGCCTGCTCGACGCGTGGATGTCGACCATCAGCAACACCCCGCCCGGCCGCAGCGCCCGCGCCATATTGGCCAGCACCCGCGCCGGATGCGCCTGATCGTGGACGGCGTCGAAAATCGTGATCAGATCACAGGATTCGGGTGCGTCCCACTCCGCGACGTCCTGCTCCACGAACCGCGCGTTGGCCAGTCCCAGCTCCGCCGCCTCGGCCCGGCCCACCGCCACCGCGTCGGCGGAGAAGTCGTAGCCGGTGAACCCGCTGGCCGGGAACGCCCGCGCCATCAGATTCACGGCATGTCCACTGCCACAGGCGATATCGGCGACATCGATCCCGGCGCGCAGCCGATCCGGCAGCCCCGGCGCCATCGGCAGGATCACCTCGAGCAGCGCGGCGTCGAACACCTCGGCGCTCTCCTCGGCCATCAGCGCGTGGAACCGCCCGTAGTCCTCGTAGGACAGCCCGCCCCCGGTGCGGAACCGCTCGACGATCTTGGGCTCCACCTCACCGAGCTGGGCGATGAACTGCATGACCCTGGCCAGATTGTCCGGACCGGCGGCCCGGGTGAGCGCGGCGGCATGCGCCGCGGGCAGCGTGTAGGTGGCCGCGGCCGGGTCGTAGATGACGATGCCCGCCGTCGTGATCGCGCCCAACCATTCGCGCACGTACCGCTCGTTCAGCCCCGCCGCGGCGGCGAGCTGCTCACTGGTCGCGCCGGGCCGGGCGGCCATGGTGTCGAACAGACCGACCTGGTGGCCCATGCTGATCATCAGGGCGGTACTGGCGTGGTCGAGCACCTCGACCATCCGTCCGGCGAAGGCTTCCACGGCGGCCGGATCGACCTCGGCCGCCTGATCGAGTGACGTCATGGGGTACTCCTCGGGTCAGCGCGCGGCCCGGTCGCCGCGGGGTCTGTGAGGAGATACGGCGGGCCCGCCCCGGCGGTTCAGCCGAGACGGGCCCGAAAACGGTGTCGGTGTCAGTACAGCGCGGCGGCCAGCTTGCGCCGGGCCGCGGCGACGAACGGTTCGGCCTGGTCGAACAGCTCGAACAGTTCCAGCAGCCGAGTGCGGGCCCTGGTGCGGTCGTCGCCCGCGGTGCGCTTGACGACGGCGATGATCCGGTCGAAGGCCGCCTCGGGACGCTGCTCGAGCAGTTCCACGTCGGCGGCGTCGAGCGCGGCGTCCAGGTTCGCGGGGTCGGCGTCGGCGGTGGCGACCACGGCCGGGTCGACCTGCTGGGCCCTGGTCAGGAAGCGCAGCTGACGCAGCGCCGCCTTGGCCTCCTCGTTGCCCGGCTCCTCGGCGATGATGGCCTCGTAGGCCGCCTCGGCACCGGCGATGTCGCCCTCGGCCAGCTTGTCCTCGGCGGCGACGAAGCGCGGGTCCTCGACCTCGGGCTCCGGCGCGGTGCCGTCACCCTCGAGCTTGCCCGCGGTCGCGTCGAGCACCGCGTCGAGCCACTGGCGCACCTGCGCCTCCGGCTGGGCTCCCTCGAAGTCGGCCAGCGGCTGCCCGCCCGCCACCGCGATCACCGTCGGGATGCCCTGCACGCGCAGCGCCTGGACGATGTTCATATTGGGTTCGGCTTCGACAGCGGCCAGATCCCAGGCGCCGCGGTCGTCGGCGTGGAACCGTTCCAGCGTGCGCACCAGCTCGACGCTGCCCGGGCTGCGCTGCGAGAACAGCACGACAACCACGGGCACCTGCATCGAGCGGCGGATCACCTTGGGCTCGAAATCCGCCTCGGTGACCGTGTGGTTCCCCGGGGCGGCGGCCCCTCCGCCGGACGCGGCGGGGGGCTGCTTCAGCGCGGACAGATCCACCGCGCCGGACATAGCGGCGGCGACGGCGGGCGAAGGACGACGGGCAGCGGGTCGAGTCACGGTTTCCAGTTTGTCACGAAGCGCTCGGCGAGGTCTTGCTCGCCTCCGTGCTCAGCTCGCCGAGCTGGCCGGTGCGCACCGCCCAGACCTCGAAGAGCACGGTGAACAGCGGCGGAATGCTCGACGCCAGCGCCAGCAGCGTGGTGGTCACCGACCACCTCAGCTCACGCGCGGCCAGCAGCGCGGTGATCACGAACAGCACGAAGATCGCGCCGTGCACCGGCCCGAAGATCTTCACGCCGATCTCGTTGCCCTCGGCGGGCAGGTACTTGAACGCCATACCGGTCAGCAGACCGATCCAGGACAGCGCCTCGAGCACCGCGAAGAACCGGAAACGACTGGCGGTGGACCGCAGATCGAAGAAACCCATGGCCCCATTGTGCCGGACCCACTACGACACCACGTAGTTGGACCGGTCACACCACACCCAGCCACCCGGCAACCCCCCAAGTCCGCCATGACCGCACTCCCAGCCCCGCACCCGCGACCTCGAGGAGCGGCGGCCGACGAAGTCGGCCGGTCGCGGCCGGGTCGCCGGTCAGGCGCCGTTGCGTACGCGACGAAGGAGCAAGCAACGGTGCCTGACCGGCGGCCCCTAGGGGCCGCGACTCGAGCGCGCCAGCGCTCCAATAAACACAGCCCGTATACCGTCCCAGGACGGTAAACAACCAGCCCTACGGCACCCGAATGATCAGCGCGTCACCCTGACCGCCACCACCACAGAGTGCGGCGGCACCAACGCCACCACCCCGGCGCTTCAATTCCAGTGCCAGGTGCAGCAGGATGCGCGCGCCGGACATGCCCAGCGGGTGACCGATGGAGATGGCGCCACCGTTGACGTTCACCTTCTCCGGGTCGTAGCCCAGCTTCTTGGTCGAGGCGACGCCCACGGCCGCGAAGGCCTCGTTGATCTCGATCAGATCCAGCTCGGCCGGGGTGATGCCTTCCTTGGCGCAGGCGGCCAGGATGGCGTTGGCGGGCTGATCCTGCAGGGTCGAATCCGGACCGGCGACCTGACCGGCGGCGCCGATCTCGGCGATCCACTCCAGCCCCAGCTCCTCGGCCTTGGCCTTGCTCATCACGATGACCGCGGCCGCGCCGTCGGAGATCTGCGAGGCGGTCCCTGCGGTGACGGTGCCGTCCTTGCGGAAGGCCGGGCGCAGCTTGCCCAGCGACTCGACGGTGGTGTCGGCGCGGATGCCCTCGTCCTCGGTGACGTAGACCGGGTCGCCCTTGCGCTGCGGCACGGCCACCGGCACGACCTCGTCGGCGAACAGCCCGTTCTTCCACGCGGCGGCGGCGCGCTGGTGCGAGGCCGCGGCCAGCGCGTCCTGCTCCTCGCGGCTCACCTTGTCCAGGTCGTTGCGATCCTCGGTCAGCAGACCCATCGCCTGGTCGGTGATCACGTCGTGCAGACCGTCGTAGGCCATGTGGTCGACCAGGGTGGTGTCGCCGTACTTGTGGCCCTCACGGCTCTTGGGCAGCAGGTGCGGGGTCTGGCTCATCGACTCCATGCCACCGGCCACGATGATCTCGTGCTCACCCGCGCGGATCAGCTGGTCGGCCAGCGCGATCGCGTTGATGCCCGACAGGCAGACCTTGTTGATCAGCAGCGAGGGCACGTCCATCGGAATGCCACCGGCGATGGCGGCCTGACGCGCGGGCAGCTGCCCGGCACCGGCCTGCAGCACCTGACCGAGGATGACGTAGTCGACCTGTTCGGGGGCCACGCCGCCCTTCTCCAGCGCCGCCTTGATGGCCACACCGGCCAGATCCGAGGCCTTGAAGTCCTTCAGACCGCCCAGGAGCCTGCCGACCGGGGTACGCGCACCGGACACGATGACAGAAGTCGTCACGAAAGCCTCGCATTCATAGAGTCGAACCTCGCCGTGATGCACATCCGGAAAAGCGGCACGCATCAAGGGTTGCACTCAACGGTAACTTGTCCGCGCCAACACCCCACCAGCAGGTAGGCGTACCTCCGCCTGCGCTCCGGCCGTGCGCAGGGCTGAGGAACGCTTCGCGTCTGTGCCGGTTCAGGCGCTAACTTCGTGGGGTGACCAACACGAACTTCATCCCCGCCGACTACGTCATCGCCGTCGACCACGTGGGCATCGCCGTGCCCGACCTCGACGCCGCCGTGGCCTGGTACACCGACAATCTCGGCATGGTCGAGACCCACCGCGAGGTGAACGAGGCCCAGGGCGTCGTCGAGGCGATGCTCTCGTGCCCGGCCGCGGCCGACCGCGCGACCGCCCTGCAGTTGCTGGCCCCGCTGACCCCCGAGTCGACCATCGCCAAGTTCATCGAGCGCAGCGGTCCGGGCCTGCAGCAGCTGGCCTACCGGGTCACCGACATCGAGGCGGTTTCGGGCTTCCTGCGCGAGCGCGGACTCCGTTTGCTGTACGACGCACCCCGCCACGGCACCGCCGATTCCCGCATCAACTTCATCCATCCGAAGGATGCTGGGGGTGTGCTGGTGGAGCTCGTCGAGCCGAACCCCAATGTTACGCACTAGTACGGAGATACGGTCGGTAAATCTCGGCGAGATCACAATCACGGTCGAGTCTCCACACGGTCGCTCGAGGCTGTATTTTGTGTGCCATGTCGTCACCTGAGTCCGATCGCAATCGCTTCGTTGCGCTGCCCTTCACTGTTGTGCGCAAGGGTTATGCGCAAGACGAGGTGCGCAACTACTTCGACCGCTTCGACGCGGAGCTTCGCGTCACCGCCACCGACCGGGATGCTGCCGCCGCGCAGGCCCGGAATCTCGCCAGCCAGCTGGAAGACGCGCGGGACGAGATCGACGAGCTCCGCAAGGAGGTCGACCGGCTGTCCGTGCCGCCGACCACCGCCGAAGGCATGTCCGACCGCATCTCGCGCATGCTGCGCCTGGCCTCGGACGAGGCGTCCGAGGTGCGCGCCCTGGCCCAGGCCGAGGCCGCCGAGATGGTGTCGATCGCCGAGCAGCAGGCCACCGAGATGCGTGGCAAGTACGAGTCGCTGCTCGCGGAGACCAAGGAGAAGCGCGAGGCGCTCGAGATCGAATACGAGCAGACCCTCGCCAACGCGCGCACCGATTCCGCCAAGATCATCGAAGCCGCCCAGGCCGATGTCGAACGTCTGGGCAAGGAGGCCGACGCCAAGCGCAAGGCCACCCAGCAGGACTTCGAGGCCACCATGAACGATCGGCGCACCAAGCTGACCCGTGCCATGGAGGAGCTCGAGGCCACCAGCCGCGCCGAGGCCGCCCAGCGGATCAAGGACGCGACCGACGAGGCCAACCGTCTCATCAGCTCCGCCACCCAGACCTCCGAGCGCAAGATCGCGCACGCGAAGGAACTGGCCGAGGAGATGCGCGTGCTGCGCGGCCGGGTCCTGGCCCAGCTGCTCGGTATCCGCGGTCAGCTCGACTCGGTGCCCGCCATGCTCGCGGCGGTCAACCGGGAGAGCGAGCTGCTCGACGGCGCCCCCGAGCGCAAGTCGATCGGCAACAACAACGGCAACAACAAGTCGGTCTCCGGCGGCCGCCAGGCCAAGGCCATCCCCGAGGTCGCCGACGCCGACGAGGACATCGTCGACGAGGACCGCGAGAGCGCCGACGTCAGCAACTGACGCCGGACCTGCGACGACATATCGTCCAACACCGAAGGCCGCCTCGAATCTTCGAGGCGGCCTTCGGTTTACGTTGTCTACGGGTTCAGGACCAGCGCCGGGTGATGCCGCGCGTGCGGCGCCCGTTCCAGCAGCCCTGATGCCAGTGCCTGCGGTCGTCCTCGCCGCCGTCGGCCGCCCAGGCCACGATATGGGCCACCCCGGGCGCGATCTCGTGATCACAGCCCGGGCAGCGATAGGTCTTCACCGCTCGCGCGCCGGGAACCGTTCGCACGATGTAGGTTTCGTCGCCCGGCCCCTCCTCGGTGCGGCCGTAGACGTCGCCGATCGGCGCCGGGGCGCTACGGCGATCATTGCGGGGCTTGCGTCGCGGCATGGTGGTGAGCCTCAGAACAACCGGAAAACGTTGCTCTCCGTGCCGCGCAGCTCGTCGTAATCGAGCGTCAGGCAACGGATTCCCCGGTCCTCGGCCAGTGTGCGCGCCTGCGGCTTGATCTGCTGGGCCGCGAACACGCCCGCCACCGGCGCCAGCAGCGGGTCGCGATTGAGCAGTTCCAGGTACCGGGTGAGCTGTTCGACGCCGTCGATCTCGCCGCGGCGCTTGATCTCCACCGCCACCGTGGCGCCGTCGGCGTCCCGGCACAGCAGGTCCACCGGGCCGATCGCGGTCATGTACTCACGCCGCACCAGGGTGTACCCCTCGCCGAGCTTCGTCACGTGTTCGGCCAGCAGCTCCTGCAGATGGGCCTCGACGCCGTCCTTCACCAGACCCGGGTCCACACCGAGCTCGTGCGAGGAATCGTGCTCGATCTCCTCGATGGTGATCCGCAGTTCCTCACCGGCCTTGTTGGTCACCACCCACAGCGCCTTGATGTTCACCGGCAGCGCCGTCTTGCCCTCCCGCAGCGCCGTCACGCCGTCGGGCAGCTCCGCGGGCACCAGCGTGGCGATATCGCGCTCCTCCAGCCAGCACGGCGGGCTCATCCAGTTCAGCGGCTTGTACGAGCCACCATCGGAGTGAACCAGCACCGACCCGTCGGCCTTGATCATCAGCAGCCGGCGAGCCATCGGAAGGTGAGCGGTCAGTCGGCCGACATAGTCGACCTGGCAACGAGCAATGACGAGGCGCACCCCAGCACACTACCGCCTCACCCCGACGTCACCGAAAGCCCGGCCGAGTGCTCACGACACCGGCGCGAAGCAGTAGGTACTCCCCACGTGCCGGTCGATGAAATGCATGCTGCGCACGAGGATGTACCGCATCTCGACAGCGATGTCGTCCGTCTCCGGCTCGCACACCCCCACATCGGTCACCCCGGTCAGCACCCGATCCAGCCTGGCATCCGTCCCCGAACACACCGGAACATAGGTGTATCCACCGATCCCATCCGAATAGCAATTGCCGACGACCAGATTGGGCGCCGCACACGAGTGCGCAACGGTGTACTCACCGTCGACCCGCCCGTCGGTGATCACCAGCTTGTCCGGATTCGAGCACTCGACCTCGATGTCACGGCCCGTCACGATCTCGCTGGACACGATCCGCATCGTCGCCGCCGGATTCGAGCAGTCGGCGACGACCGCCGACCAGTCGACGATCGTCTCCCGCTCCGCGGTGCACTCCCCGATCTGAGGCTGCACGAGCTCCTGGGTGTTCAACGAGAACGGATTGTCGTCGCTGGTCACCTTCTTGACGTAGACGAAGAGCGCGGCGGCGACGAGGACTCCCACCCCGAGGAGGCTGAAGACGATGATGAGCACCACCCGGTTACCGTTCCCGCTCGGCGGAGCCGGTGGGTAATGCGGCGCGTAGTTCGGCTGCGGCGGATAGTAGTTCAATGTCCCCCCTGAACCCGGTGACGATGCGACAGACAGGTCGACGATAAACGCAAAAAGGCCCCCAGCATAA
>NZ_JBAGKD010000018.1:0-95960 GCF_037034205.1 Nocardia sp. SSK8 | reverse complement strand
TAACGGAGGTCGAAATGTCGGAGGACGGGATCGATGTGAGTGCGGCGCCGAGTGGGCCGGGGTGCGCGGAGTGCACCGCGGCGGGCGGGTGGTGGGTGCATCTGCGGCGGTGCGCCGAGTGCGGGCATGTCGGGTGTTGTGACAGTTCGCCGAGTCAGCACGCGAGCAAGCACTTCGCCTCGACCGGGCATCCGTTCGTGCAGAGCTACGAGCCCGGCGAGGAATGGTTCTGGAATTTCACCACCAGCGAGATGTACAGCGGTGGGCCCGAGCTCGCGGCGCCGACCAGTCACCCGATCGGGCAGTCCGTGCCAGGACCGGCCGATCGGGTGCCCGCGAACTGGCAGTCACTGATCCACTAGGGCGCGAGACCGGCGGCCTCGGCGACGGTCTTGTCGGCGTTGCCGGGCGCGAGGCAGACCAGCTTGGCGGTGCCGAGCGCGACGTTCGGGCTGCCCTCGAACGGGCCGCCGGGGTTGTCGGCGAGGATCTTCGCGATGGCCGCCTTCTCGCCCTCGGAGTCGAGGGTCTTGAACTCGGCGCAGGTGATGCCGCCCGCGGCGGCCTGGGTGGTGGGGGCCGCGGTGGTGGTGGTCGCCGAGACGCTCGCCGACGGGTTGCCCTTGCGCAGGCCGCTGGCGTCGGTGGAGTCGTCACCGGAACCGCACCCGGCCAAGGTCAGGGTGAGCGCCCCGGCGGCGAGGACGGCGAGGGAGATTCGGTTCATCGGCATGACTTCCCCGGGTAGATCGCGGCGCCGGCACCTCCGGCGCGTCCGGTGCACTGTACCGACTTCGGCCTTGGCATGAGCCAATCGATTCCTGATGATCCGGGCGCATCGGGCCCGGCGGCGGCAGAATGGCACGGTGGCTGAACTCTCGCTGACCGCCCGGCTCAATCCCTCGGCGGCCGACGCCCGGCGCGGGGTGGTGCGCCTGCACCCCGAGACGCTGACCGCGCTCGGCCTGCGCGAATGGGACGGTATCGCGCTGATCGGCGCCCGGCGGACCGCGGCGGTGGTGGCCAAGGCGCCCGCGGGCAGTCCGCCCGGGGTGGCCCTGCTCGACGACGTGACGTTGTCGAATGTGGGGCTGCGGGAGAACGCGGCGGTGACCGTCGCGCCGGTGACGGTCTACGGTGCCAAGCAGCTCACCCTCAGCGGCTCGGCGCACGCCATGGCCAGCGTGCCCGCGGCCACGCTGCGGCAGGCGCTGCTGGGCAAGGTGGTCACCGTGGGTGACACGGTCTCGCTGCTGCCGCGCGATCTCGGCCCCGACATCAGTTCGGCGGCGGCCACCCAGGCGCTCTCGCGCACCTTCGGCATCGCCTGGACCACCGAGCTGCTCACCGTCACCGGGATCGAGCCGATGCCGGGTCCGGTGAGCGTGCAGCCCAATTCGGCGGTGGGCTGGGGCAGCGGTCCGGCCGCGGCCCTGCACGCGGTGGAACGCGACAGCGAACCGGATCAGCCGGGGCCGACGGCGGTCTCGGTGACCTCGGGCAACGCGCCGATCGCGGTCGAGGAGCTGGCCGGGGTGCAGGGGCAGGCGGGCAAGCTGGCCGAATGGCTGAGCCTGGCCCTGGACGAACCCGAGCTGCTCAAGACGCTCGGCGCGCCCGCGCATCTCGGCGTGCTGGTCACCGGGCCCGCGGGGGTCGGCAAGGCCACGCTGGCCAGGGCGGTGGCCGCGCCGCGACGGCTGGTGGAACTCGACGGGCCCGGGGTGGGCGCGACCGAGAGCGGCACCCGGCTGCGCGCGGTGGCCGAGGCCGTCGCCGATGTGGGCGCCGGACAGGGCGGGATCCTGCTGATCACCGATGTCGACGCGCTGCTGCCCGCCGAACCCGAGCCGGTCGCCACCCTCATCCTCGACCAGTTGCGCGCCGCCATGCGCGCGCCGTGCGTGGCGCTGCTGGTCACCACCGCCCATCCCGCCCAGGTCGACGCGCGCCTGCGCGCCCCCGATCTGTGCGATCGCGAACTGGCGCTGCCGCTGCCGACCGGCACCGTGCGGCGCGCCCTGCTCGAACACCTGCTGCGCAAGGTCCCCGCCGCCGACCTGGATCTCGACGCGATCGCCGCGCGCACCCCGGGTTTCGTGGTCGCCGACCTGGCCGCGCTGTGCCGCGAGGCCGCGGTGCGCGCCGCGGGCCGGGCCAGCCGCGACCAGACCGATCCCGAACTCACCCAGGACGACCTGGTCGGCGCGCTCGAGGTGATCCGCCCGCTCTCGCGTTCGGGCACCGAGGAATTGGCGATCGGCTCGCTGGATCTCGATGACGTCGGCGACATGGTGGAGACCAAACAGGCGCTCACCGAGGCGGTGCTCTGGCCGCTGCGGCATCCCGATTCCTTCGCCCGCCTCGGCATCGACCCGCCGCGCGGGGTGCTGCTCTACGGCCCGCCTGGTTGCGGCAAGACCTTCCTGGTGCGCGCGCTCGCGGGCACCGGCCAGCTCAGCGTGCACGCGGTGAAAGGCGCGGAGCTGATGGACAAGTGGGTCGGCTCCTCGGAGCGGGCGGTGCGCGAGCTGTTCCAGCGCGCCCGCGATTCGGCACCCTCGCTGATCTTCCTCGACGAGGTCGACGCGCTGGCCCCGCGCCGCGGCCAGAGCAGCGATTCCGGCGTCTCGGACCGGGTGGTCGCCGCGCTGCTCACCGAACTCGACGGCGTGGAACCGCTGCGCGATGTGGTGGTGCTCGGCGCGACCAACCGGCCCGAGCTCATCGACCCCGCGCTGCTGCGGCCGGGCAGGCTCGAACGGCTGGTCTTCGTGCCGCCGCCGGACGCCGACGCGCGCCTGGACATCCTGCGCACGGCGGGCCGCTCGGTGCCGCTGGCCGAGGACGTCGACCTGGCCGCGCTGGCCACCGACCTGGACGGCTACTCCGCCGCCGACTGCGCGGCCCTGCTGCGCGAGGCCGCGCTGTCCGCGCTGCGCCGCGACATGACCGCGGCCGACGTCACCGCCGCCGATGTGGCCACCGCGCGCGGCACCGTGCGCCCGTCGCTGGACCCGGCCCAGGTCGAGTCGCTGCGCCGCTACGCCGAGGCCAGGGCCTAGATCCCGGATTCGCGGGGGTCGCACCGGTATCGTCGCAGGGTGCCCAGAGTTGGGGATGGTCTGGACGCGGTCACGGCCTTCTCCGGCGCCGCGGCCGCGGGTATGGCGCTGTTCCTGCCCTTCACCTTCGCCACCGCCACCGCGGTGGGCTCGCCCTATCGCGTCACCAGCCTGGTCAACAGCGTGCCGCGCGCGGCCGCGCTGGGACTGATCGTGGCCGTGGTGGTGGCGGTGCTGGTGCGCCCGCTCAACCGGCCCGGCCTGGTCTGGCTGACCGCCGCCTGCGCGTCGGCGGTGCTGGCGATCAACTATTTCGTCGGCCGCGCCATCTCCAACGCCGACGTGCTCACCACCCAGAACTACATCGACGCGCTCAGCGGCGGCGCGCTGTTCGGCGCGCTGGCGGTGTGCTCACTGCGGCGGCGCTGGCCCGCGGTCGGATTCTCGGTCGGCACGGTGATGGTGTTCGTCTACGGCGAGACCATCTCGGCGTTCAGCACCAACACCCTCACCGCCACCAAGTCGGTGTCCACCCCGGCCTGGCTGGTGCTGGCCGCGGTGACGCTGCTGGTGGTGGCCACCCTGCGGCACCGGCACGGGGTGATGCTGCCCGCGCTGCCGCGCATCGCCGCCGATCTGCCGATCACCCCGATCATCGCCGCCACCGTGCTGGCGCTGGCGGTGCTGCTGGCCTCGGAATGGCTCGCGCACGAATTCGACGGGCGCACCGGCAATTCCTGGCAGATCGGCATCGCCGTCGCGGTGACGGTGATCGCCGCGTTCGTCGCCGCGCTGCTGCTGCCCGCGCGCGACGGCACCTGGGTACTGGTGGCGGTGAGCCTGTCCGCCGCGGCCGACACGCTGGCCGACTCCCAGCACATGGGCTGGTACTTCGGTCTGGTGCTGGCGCTGGGCGTCGCCGGGGTGCTGATCGGGCTGCGGTGGTCCTCGCCGTGGCTGGTGCTGGTCGGGGCGGCGGCGCTGTGCGGGTACGCCGCGATCGAGGAACATCTGCCGTGGACGTTGGCCTGGGCGTTCGGGATCACGCTGCTGGCCTTCGTCACCGGGTACGCCTTCGGCGCGGTCCGGGTCGGCTACCTGCCCAGCGCGGTGCTCGGGCTCGGCGCGCTGTATCTGCCGACGGTCCTGTGGGTGATCCCGACCAGGGAGCGCAACTGGCCGATCGGCGGCACCCCGGTCGACGCGAGCATCCCCGGCCGGGCCGCGCTGGCCATCACCGCGGGTGCCGCGGCGGCGGTGTGGCTGCTGCTGCGGATCCGCCCGATCGCCCCGGCGCGCACCGCCGAATCGTAACCGGGCCATAGCCGAACCCTCCGCGACATGGCCGACGCGACAACCCTCCTACCCTGCCACCGGCCGTGATCGCCCGTAGGATCGAGCACGCGCTATCCGACCGCTAACGACCCGCCGGAGGGGGATTGCTCGCCGTACTGCTCGTCCACGCGCTGGCCGCGCTGGTGGCCCCGCTGTGCGTACGGGTCCTGGGCCGCAACGCCTTCTATCTCCTGGCGCTGGTTCCGCTGGGCAGTCTCGGCTGGGTGCTCGCGCACTGGGGCACCACCGTGTCCACCCGGATCGAGTGGGCGCCGCAGATCTCGATGGACATCGATCTGCGCTTCGACTCCCTCGCGGCGGTGATGTGCACGCTGGTGCTCGGCATCGGCGCGCTGATCATGGCCTACTGCGGACGCTATTTCGCGCGGGACGAAGCCCGCCTCGGCGTGTTCGCCGCCGAGCTCATGGGCTTCGCCGGAGCCATGTTCGGGCTGGTCACCAGCGATAACATGTTGCTGCTGTTCGTGTTCTGGGAGATCACGACGGTGCTGTCGTTCCTGCTGGTCGGCCATTACGCCGAACGCGCGGTGAGCAGGCGCGCGGCCATCCAGGCACTGCTGGTGACCGGGGCGGGCGGGCTGGCCATGCTGGTCGGGATCGTCATCATCGGGATGCGGTACGGCAGTTTCCTGTTCTCGGACGTGCTGGCCGCGCAGTCGCCGCCGACCGGCAGCGCGGTGTCGGTGGGCGTGGTGCTGATCGTGATCGGCGCGCTGAGCAAGTCGGCCATCGTGCCGCTGCACTTCTGGCTGCCCGGCGCGATGGCCGCGCCCACCCCGGTCAGCGCCTATCTGCACGCGGCCGCGATGGTGAAGGCCGGTATCTACCTGATCGCCCGGCTGGCACCGGCCTTCGCGCAGATCCCGCCGTGGCACGCGCTGATCCTTCCGCTGGGCGTGGCCTCGATCCTGCTGGCGGGCTGGCGGGCCACGCAGGTGCACGATCTGAAGCTGGTGCTGGCGTTCGGTACCGTCAGCCAGCTGGGTCTGCTGATCACCATGATGGCCGTCGGCACCCCCGACGCGGCCCTGGCGGGCATCACCCTGCTGGTGGCGCACGCGCTGTTCAAGGCCTGCCTGTTCATGGTGGTCGGCATCATCGATCACGGTGCGGGGACGCGTGATCTGCGCGAACTGTCCGGGCTGGGCCGACGCGCGCCGGTGCTGTGCGCGATCGCGGTGACGGCCGCGCTGAGCATGGCCGGACTGCCGCCGCTGCTCGGGTTCGTCGGCAAGGAGACGGCCCTGACCGCGGTGTGGTCGGCCGAGAACCTGAGTCCCCCGGCCCGGCTCGCGCTGCTCACCGGCATCGCCCTGGGTTCGGCGTTCACCGTGGCCTACAGCATCCGGTTCGTCTGGGGCGCCTTCGACACGAACACCGAACCCGCGCCGGAGCGCCCCTGGCACGCGCCCGGCGCGCTGCTGCTCGGCCCGCCCGCGGTGCTCGCGGTGGCCGGGCTGGCGGGCGGCCTGAGCACCCAGACCATCGATCGCTGGCTGAGCCCGTACGCGGCCACCCTGCCCGGCACGCTCGACCTGCATCTCGCGCTCTGGCACGACCTCACCTGGCCGCTCATGCTGACGGTGCTCATCGTCGCCGTGGGTATCGCGCTGTTCCTGATCCGCAACCGGATCGGCGAACCGGCGCACCCGCGCCTGGGCAATGCCGACCGCGCCTACGACGGCGCGCTGCGCGCGATGGACCGCCTCTCGATGCGCATCACCGGCACCGTGCAGTCCGGCTCGCTGCCCGCCAGCCAGGCCGCCATCCTCGGCACCCTGATCGCGCTGCCCACCGTGCTACTCGCCGTCGGCACCCGCACCGGAGTGGAACTGCGGCTGTGGGATTCGCCGTTGCAGGCCGGGGTCGGGGCGATCATGATCGCGATGGCGCTGGCGGCGACCGTGCTGCGCAACCGTCTGGCCAGCGTGCTCTGCGTCGGGGTCACCGGGTACGGCTGCGGTGTCATCTTCGCCCTGCACGGCGCCCCCGACCTGGCCCTGACCCAATTCCTGGTCGAGACACTGACGCTGGTGGTCTTCGTGCTGGTCTTGCGGGCCTTCCCCGCCGAGATCGCCGACGACGACGCCACCGCGTTCAAGGTGCGCCGCGCGCTGCTGGCCATCGGCGTCGGCGTGACCGTCGCCGTGCTGGCCGCCTTCGCCACCGCCGCGCGCCGCGCCGAACCCATCTGGCGCGGCATCCCGGAGGCCGCCTACACCCTCGGCGGCGGCAAGAACGCGGTCAATGTGCTGCTGGTCGACATCCGCGCCTGGGACACCCTCGGCGAGATCTCGGTGCTGGTGGTCGCGGCCACCGGTGTGGCCTCGCTGGTGTTCCGCAGCCGCCGCTTCGGCAGCGCCCCCCGCGCGGCCGACTCACCCCACTACGACCCCGACCTGGTCTCCTGGCTGCCCGCCGCCCGCCTGGTCGACCGGCGCGAACGCTCGATGGTCCTGCAGATCACCACCCGACTGATCTTCCCGACCATCATGGTGCTGTCGGTGTACTTCTTCTTCGCCGGGCACAACGCCCCCGGCGGCGGCTTCGCCGGTGGCCTGATCGCCGGGCTCGCGCTCACCCTGCGCTATCTCGCGGGCGGCCGCTACGAACTCGGCGAGGCCCTGCCGGTCGACGCCGGACACCTGCTCGGCGCGGGCCTGACCCTGGCCGCGGGCACCGCGACCGCCTCGCTGCTGCTCGGCGCGCCGCCGCTGTCCTCGTCGATCATCGAGGTGACGCTGCCGCTGCTGGGCCACATCAAGCTGGTCACCGCCACGTTCTTCGACCTCGGCGTCTACCTGGTCGTCGTCGGGCTGGTGCTCGACGTGCTGCGCAGCCTCGGCGCCCGCCTGGACAAGGAATTGGGATGACCGCCGACCTGGTTCTGCTGATCACCATCGGCGCGCTCACCGCCTGCGGTGTCTACCTGCTGCTCGAGCGGGTGGTATCGAAGATGCTGCTCGGGATGATCCTGCTCGGCAACGCGGTGAACCTGCTGATCCTCACCATGGGCGGCCCGGACGGCAAACCACCGATCCTGGACGGCTCCGGCACCTCCACCGAGGGCATGGCCGACCCGCTGGCCCAGGCCATGATCCTGACCGCCATCGTGATCACCATGGGCCTGGCCGCGTTCGTGCTCGCGCTGGCCTATCGCTCCTACATGCTGACCACCACCGAAGACGTCACCAACGACCCCGAGGACACCCAGGTCGCCCGCCGCCGCGAACCGGAGGACCCCGAACAGTGACCCTGTCCCCGGAACTGCTGCCCGCCCTCGCCGCCCTGCCGGTGCTCGTCCCGCTGCTCGGCGCCGCGGCCACGCTGATCTTCGGCCGCCGCCCACGCCTGCAATCGCTGATCTCGCTGACCGCCCTGTCCAGCGTGCTGGTGATCAGCGCGCTGCTGCTCTATCTGGCCGACCGCGACGGCACCACCGCGGTGCAGGTGGGCGGCTGGCCGACGCCGATCGGGATCACCCTGGTGGTCGACCGGCTCAGCGCCGCCATGCTGCTGGTCTCGGCGTTCGTGCTGCTGGTGGTGTCGATCTACGGTGCCGGGCAGAACATCTCCGACGGCGACGAGCACCAGCCCACCTCCATCTACCGGCCCACCTACCTGGTGCTGACCGCCGGTGTCGCGCAGGCGTTCCTGGCCGGTGACCTGTTCAACCTGTTCGTCGGTTTCGAGGTGCTGCTGGTCGCCTCGTTCGTGCTGCTCACCGTCGGCGCGACCGAGGAGCGCATCCGCACCGGCATCGCGTACGTGATGGTCTCGATGGTGTCGTCGCTGATCTTCCTGATCGGCATCGCGCTCACCTATGGCGCCACCGGCACCCTGAATCTCGCGCAACTGGCGATGCGGCTAGCGGCCATCCCCGACGGCGTGCGGACCGCCTGCTACGCGGTGCTGCTGGTGGCGTTCGGGATCAAGGCGGCGGTGTTCCCGCTGTCGAGCTGGCTGCCCGACTCCTACCCCACCGCGCCCGCCCCGGTGACCGCCGTGTTCGCGGGTTTGCTCACCAAGGTCGGTGTGTACGCGATCATCCGCACGCACAGCCTGTGGTTCCCCGACGGCGCCTTCGACAACATCCTGCTGGTCTGCGGGCTGGCGACCATGCTGATCGGCATCCTCGGCGCCATCGCGCAGAACGACATCCGCCGCCTGCTCTCGTTCACCCTGGTCAGCCATATCGGCTACATGATGTTCGGCGTCGGCCTGGCCACCGTCGCCGGGCTCACCGGCGCGGTGTTCTACGTGGCCCACCACATCCTGGTGCAGACCGCGCTGTTCCTGACCGTCGGCCTGATCGAACGCCAGGCCGGGTCGGTGTCGCTGCGCCGGATCGGCGGGCTGGCCACCGCGAGTCCGCTGCTGGCGGTGATGTTCCTGGTCCCGGCGCTGAATCTCGGTGGTATCCCACCGTTCTCGGGCTTCATCGGCAAGGTGGCGCTGCTGGAGGCGGGTGCCGCCAACGGCGGGGTGCTGGCCTGGACACTCGTCGGCGGCTCGGTGGTGACCAGCCTGCTCACCCTGTACGCGGTGGCCCGGGTGTGGAGCAAGGCGTTCTGGCGCCCCCGCGCCGAGGCACCCGAGGGACATCTCACCGCCGCGAATCTGCCCACCCTGGTGGAGGACTCGACCGATGTGCACTACGAGGACCGCACCGATCCCGGCCGCATGCCGGTGCTGATGACCGTCGCCACGATCAGCCTGATCGCCGCCGGGCTCGCCCTGACCGTGCTGGCCGGGCCGGTGCTCGGCATCGCCGAACGCGCGGCCGACGACCTGCACGACCCGTCGGTCTACATCGACTCGGTACTGGGACCGGAGCCGCGATGAGCCGACTGATCACCCGCGACAACGCCGTCCGCGTCGGCATCCTCGTCTGGCTGACCATCGTGTGGGTGGCGCTGTGGGGCGATCTGAGCATCGCCAATGTGGTCGCCGGGCTGGTGGTCGCGGTGGTCGTGGTGTTCGCGCTACCGCTGCCGCTGATCCCGGTGGCCGGGTGGTTCCATCCGGTGCCGTTCCTGAAACTGGTGGTCGTCAGCGTCTATTACGCGCTGGAATCGAGCCTGCAGGTGGCCTGGTTCGGTATCCGGCCCGCGGGCCCGCCGGTCTCCGGGGTGTTGCGGGTGCACCTGGCCTTCCGGTCCGATCTGGTGCTGGTCATGTGCACCGACCTGCTCAATCTCATCCCCGGCACCATGGTGCTGGAGCTGGACCGGCCGCGCTGTGTCGTCTACGTGCACGTCCTGGATGTGGGCAGCGAGGCCGCGGTGGAGAAGTTCTATCGCATCACCCGGCGGCTGGAGGGCCTGATGATCGACACCTTCGAGCGCCCCCGCAGGCGCCGCCGCCTCGACCCCGCCCCGGAGGTGTGACCGTGACCGTCGTCGCCGTTCTCGCAGGCAGTCTGCTGCTCGCCGCCGCGGTGATCACCAGCTACCGGGTGCTGGCCGGGCCGAGCACCCTGGACCGGGTGGTGGGCATCGACTCGCTGATGGCCATCGCCGCCTGCGGGCTGGCGGTCTGGGCCGCCTACAGCGACGACACCACCGTCATCCCCGCCATCGTGGCACTCGCGCTGGTCGGCTTCCTCGGCTCCGCCGCGGTCTCGCGCTTCCGCGTCCGGGACGACCGATGAGCGCCTGGGAGTGGGTCTCGGCGATCCTGATCCTCACCGGCTGCGCGTTCGCCTTCACCGCGGCCATCGGCATCGTGCGCTTTCCCGACACCCTCACCCGCATGCACGCCGCGACCAAACCCCAGGTGGTGGGCCTGATCCTGGTCCTCATCGGCACCGGCATCGACATCCGCGACGACCTCAACGTCTGGATGCTGGTCCTCACCGGCCTGTTCACCATCATCACCGCACCCGTCATCGCGCACCTCATCGGCCGCACCGCCTACCGCGAACAACGGCACCGCGACGGCCTCTTACGGATCAACGAACTAGGTGACGAGGCCGACCGGCCCGGCCTGAACTAGGCGGGCACCGGCGCGGGCTCGCGCACCGGCGCCGATGCGAACCAGGTCGCGTGGAAGGCCACCGCCACCGCGGCCAGCAGCCCGATGACGATCGCGCCCGCCGCCACCGGATACTCCGCCATCGGCACCGCCAGGTACCGGTAGGCCAGCAGCAGCCCCGCGAACACCGCCGCCCCGAAGGCCACCAGCCGCACCCGGAACAGTCCCCAGCCGCGCTCGGGCGCGCGCAGCGCCGACTCCACGGTCAGGCACAGCACCGCACCGGCCACCAGGTCCACGCCGTAGTGGTAGCCGAAGCCCAGCGTCGCGGCCACCGTGGCGGCCAGCCAGAACGCCCCACCCCAGCGCAGCCAGGCGGGCGCGCGCGTCCCGTCGACGTCACGACGGGTGTGGATGAACAGCGACAGCGCCCAGGCGGTGTGCATCGAGGGCATGCAGTTGCGCGGGGTGAACGCGTCGAAGGGCAGCGCGGCCGGGCTGTGATCGATCGGCGGCACCATCGAGGGCCAGAAGTTGCCCACCTGGAATCCGCCGCCGTCGGCCCCGTAGGCGAACATCGGCCCGACCACCGGGAACAGCACATAGAACAGCGGCCCCACCAGCCCGAGTACCAGGAAGGTCCGTACCAGATAGTGACTCGGCCAGTGCCCGGTCGGCACCACCCGGCGCAGCTGCCACACCGCTACCACGATCGCCGCCACCGGCAGCTCGATATAGACCCAGTGCAGCACCGCGTACACCTCGGGCCCGAGCACGTCGAGCACCCGCCCGAGCACCCAGGACGGGTCACCGAGCGCGTGATCGGCCAGCACGAGGTATTCGTCGAGCACCGTCGGATGCACCGCCGAGGTCACGTGCAACCACACATCGCCGACCTTGGTCGCCAGCACCAGCAGCGCGCCCAGCGCCGCGGCCTTCAGCGCGTCGGCTCGCTCCCGCCCCCGCCAGCGCACCGCGGCGATCACCGCGAGCGCGGTCAGCACGATGGTCGGGCCGTTGCCGACGGCGAAGGGCTGACCGTCCAGCAGCCGCAACGACACCCACACCGCGTCGATCCCGATCGCGGCCGCCGCCGCCAGTACCCGTCTGCGCGCGTTCACCCCGACCAGCGCCAGCACCAGACCGGCCCACGGCACCGACATCGATTTCGGCGTGCCGACGTAGTCGCGGGCCAGGCTGGCCAGCGGACCGTCGAAACCGTTGACCCACGCGGCGACCTGGAGTCCGATCAGCAGCGCGAGCACCGCGCCCACCGCGGCGAGCGCGAGTGTGCGTGGTTCGCGCAGGCGAGCGCCAAGGGCCCCACCCCCCGCCACGACGCGTGGATGTTCGACAAGCATCCAGACATCGTAAACAACCGGTGAACGCCACCCGGATGCGTAGCTGAACGCTACTGATCGAGCTCCCGAACCAGCGCGTCGACGACCGCGACGAGATCGCCCTGCGAACGCGCCGCCACCTGACGTTGCCGCTGGTAGGAGGCCCCGTGCCGGGGAATCTCGGCCACCGCGGCCAATTCGTCGGCGCAGCCGAGCCGCTTGGCCGTCGGCTCGAGCCGGGTCAGCAGATCCATCAGATCGTCTGTGACCAAGCGCTCATTGCTGGCGTCGTCGACGATCACGATGGCGTCGAGCCCGTAGCGCGCCGCGCGCCATTTGTTCTCCTGCACGTGCCAGGGCGGCAGCGTCGGCAGGTCCGCACCGTCGTCGAGCCTGCGCTCCAGATCGACGATGAGACAGTGGATCAGCGCCGCCACCGAGGCCAGTTCGGCCCTGCTGGACAGCCCGTCGCACACCCGCACCTCGATGGTGCCCCACTTGGGCGCGGGCCGGATGTCCCAGTGCATCCCGCCGAGCTGCTCGAACACCCCGGTCTTGAGCTGGTCGTGCACGAAACCCTCGAACTGCCCCCAGTTCTCGAACTGGAAGGGCAGCCCGGCGGTGGGCAGCTGCTGGAACATCAGCGCGCGATTGCTGGCATAGCCGGTGTCGTCCCCGGACCACATCGGCGAGGAGGCCGAGAGCGCGAGCAGATGCGGATACGACAGCAGCAGCGAGTTCAGGATCGGGAAGACCTTGTCCCGGTGCGAGACTCCCACGTGCACGTGCACGCCCCAGATCAGCATCTGACGGCCCCACCACTGGGTGCGCTCGATCAGCTCGTCGTAGTGCGGCGAGCGGGTCAGCTGCTGGGTGGACCAGGGGGCGAAGGGGTGGGTGCCCGCGCAGAACAGATCGACGCCGAGCGGGTCGGCCGCGCGGCGCACCGCGTCCATGGTGCCGCGCAGGTCCTCGACCGCGCCGCCGACCGTGTCGTGCACGCCGGTCACCAGTTCGACGGTGTTGCGCAGCAATTCCTTGGTGACCTGCGGGGTCCCGTCGTGGGCCCGCCGATCACCCACGGCATCGAAGACCGCCGAGGCGGTGTTGGACAGATCGCGCGTCACCTTGTCGACGAGCGCGATCTCCCATTCGATCCCGATCGTGGGCCGGGGCGAACCGTGAAACGCCACCGCTGGGACCGCCCCGGCCATGCGCGTCTCGCTAACCGACGACGCCGCAGGCGACGCGGGAGCCCGCGTCACCGGTCGACAGCGTGGTCTCGTCCGGCCCGGTGCCACCCTCGCGGGTGTAGCGCGGCGGGATGTTGCCGAAGTTGTCGGCACCCGAGTGCACGATCAGCGCCTTGCCCTTGACCTGGTCCAGGGTGACCGCGTCGGTCTGGGTGACCAGCTTGGCGGTGCCGTCGCCGAGCACCTGCAGCGAGGCGAGGTCGCCGCTGGACGGGTGCGCGTTGGGGGCGCCGACCTGCAGATGACCACCGGCGGAAGCGAAATCGCCCTCGCACTTGCCGGTCTGGTGGAAGTGCAGGCCGTGGAAGCCGGGCTGCAGCCCGTGCGCCTCGACGGTAACGACCAGGTGGCCGCCCTCGGAGACGATGGTCGCGGTGCCCACCGAGGCGCCCGCGCCGTCCTTCAGCTCGGTCTGCAGCGTACCGGCGGCGTGGTTGTCGCCGGGCCGCCCACCGTCGGCGGTCGGCGCGGCGTGCTCGCCGCCGTGACCGCCCTCGCTGCCCGCGGGGGCGGGCGAGCTGGTCCACACGGGCGGGGTGGTCCCCTTGACGTCGGTCGACTCCTGGCTGTTGGAGCAGGCAGCGAGCCCGAACACGGCGACCGCGAGAACCGGGGTCACAGTGCGCCAGGACGGGCGACGAGTGGTCGACGTGGCCATCGGGAAACTCTCCTTCGTGGACAGGGCTGTACCGCTCAAGATGATGCCACAGCGCCGGGACGGCACCCGGCACCGCGTGCCGGGCCGCGTTCAGCTTCCGGTCAGCACGACCACGACACCCGGGGTGGTGTCGCCTTCCTTGGGTGCCACCGTGCCGCCGATCTCCTGCGCGATCTCGGTGGCCGCGGCCTTGTCGCCCGCGCCGCCGCCGTAGAACACGGTGGTGGTGGTCAGATTCGCGCCGCTGTAGTTGCCGGTGCTGACATTGCTCCAGCCCGCCGAGGTCAGGTCACTCGCGGTGCGCGCGGCCAGGCCCGCGACCAGGCTGTTGTTCAGCACCCGCACGGGAACGCTCTGGTCCACCCCGCTCGCCGGGGCGGTCGTGGTGGTCGTGGTGGTGGTCGGCGCGACGGTGGTCGTCGTCGGCTCCGCCTCGGCGCTGGTGGTCACGGCGGGGGCGGTGGTCACCGGCGCCTGCGTGACCACGCTGGTCGTGGTGGTGGTCTCGGTCTGCTCGGCCGCGTCGGTGGCGTCGGCATCGGAGTTCGACAGCGACATCGCACCCAGGCCGGCGAAGACGATGGCCAGCGCGATCAACACCATCGCCAGCGCGCGCAGCGGTGGGCCGCCGGGGGTGGGATTCGGGTTGCTCACCCGCGCAACCCTAGTCGCATCGTGGTGTGTGTGGCTGTCATGTCAGACCTGGAAGCCGAGTCGGCGCGCGGCGCGCGCTTTCTGCCTGCTCGCCCGCAGCCTGCGCAGGCGCTTGACCAGCATCGGGTCGGCCGCCAGCGCTTCGTCCTTGTCGACGACCGCGTTGAGCACCTGGTAGTACCGGGTGGCCGACATGGCGAACAGTTCGCGGATCGCGTCTTCCTTGGCCCCCGCGTACTTCCACCATTTGCGCTCGAAGTCGAGTATGTCGAGCTCACGGCGACTCAGGCCGGTCTCGTCGTCGACCGCCGATTCCTCGATATCGCGAGCCGCTGCGCCGTCCATCTTGCTCCCTCGCCGAGTATCACGAGATGAAAATGACGCTTGCACGTCGCGGATCATTCAACCACGCCCCCACCGGATCGTCCGCCCGATGCCCCGGCGTGTTGACCAGCGGCCAGCAGGGTGTCGGCTGCCACAGGGGTCGCCGCTCGCACGCGCGCGGAAGCGGCGATAATGGCCGACATGGCAATTCTCCCGATCGTGATCGTCGGTGACCCCGTCCTCCACAACCCCACGGCGAAGGTGACGGAGACGCCCGCGGAGCTGGCCCCGCTGATCGCGGACATGTACGACACGCTCGCCGAGTCCAAGGGTGTCGGCCTCGCGGCCAACCAGGTCGGTGTCGGCAAGCGGCTGTTCGTCTACGACTGCCCCGATGTCGACGCCGCGGGCAAGCAGTTCCGCCGCAAGGGCGTGGTGGTGAACCCGATCCTGGAGACCTCCGCGATCCCGGAGACCATGCCCGACCCCGACGACGACGAGGAAGGCTGTCTGTCGGTCCCCGGCGAGCAGTTCCCGACCGGTCGCGCGGACTGGGCCAAGGTCACCGGCACCGACGAGAACGGCGACCCGGTCGAGCTGGAGGGCACCGGCTTCTTCGCCCGCATGCTCCAGCACGAGGTGGGCCACCTCGACGGCTTCCTCTACGTCGACGTGCTGATCGGCCGCAACGCCCGCGCCGCCAAGAAGGCGATCAAGCGCAATGGCTGGGGCACACCGGGTCTGAGCTGGATCCCCGGTACGGTCCCCGACCCTTTCGGCCATGACGACTGAGTCATGGCGGCTGGCGCCGCGGGTTCTCGGCCTGTTCCCTCGATCTTCCCTCCCGCCGGGCACTCCTTCGTCGCACCCTCTGGTCAGTCCAGATCGAGGCGGCCGAGAACTGTGATCCCTTTGGGCCGCCGCGTCGTCATGCGGTACCAGCTCCCCGAGGGCTATCCCCAGCCGCTCACCGATGTGATCGGCGAGCTGGTCTCGCTGGAGCCGCCCTCGGTGCGCACCGCCGAGGGTGAACTGGTGTCGGTCGCGGCGGATCGGGTGGTGGCGCTGAAAGCGCTGGGCCCCAGGCCGATTCGCACCAAGGAGATCCGCTACCTGGAGTCGGCGGCCGCCCTGGCCTGGCCGGGTGCCACGCACCGGTGGATCGACGGCTGGCTGGCGCGCGCGGGCAACGGCTACAGCGGCAGGGCGAATTCGGCGGTGCCGCTGGGCGATTCGGGGATACCCGCGGTGCTCTCGATCGACACCATGCACAAGATCGCCGACTGGTACACCGAGCAGGGCCTGCCACTGCTGCTCCAGCTGCCGGATCGGCTCGCGCCGGTCCCGCCGGGCTGGAACACCTGGAGCGAGACCGTCGTCCTCGGTCTCGACATCGCGAATTTCGTGCTGCCGCAAGGCCCGTCGATGGTCCGCGTCGCGCCCACCCCCGACGAGGGCTGGCTCGCCACCCACCGCTACCACGGCGAGATCCCGGTCGACCCCACCGTCCGGGTGCCGGATGTCGACGTGCTCACCGCCGTGCAGGACGGCGTGCTCGGCTTCGCCGCCCTCGGCCTGCCCGAACCCCTCGCCATCGGCCGCGGCGCGGTGACCGTCGCCCCCGACGGCCGCCGCTGGGTCGGCCTCACCTGCGTCGCGGTGGCCGCCGCGCACCGGCGCAACGGCCTGGGCGCGCTGCTGTGCGCCGAGCTCATCCGCTGGGGCGCCGAACACGGCGCCACCCACGCCTACGTGCAGGTGGAGGTCGGCAATGCCGCCGGTCTCGCGCTCTACCGCGACCTCGGCTTCCTGGACCACCACACCTACCGCTACGCCGCGCCCAGTGTTCGATAGCGGCTGGCGCCGCGGTTCTCAGCACCCCGAAAGGACCTGACCATGCGTCTGGCCACCTGGAACGTCAACTCGATCCGCTCCCGCGTCGACCGGGTGACGGCCTTCCTCGATCGGCACGACATCGACGTGCTGGCGATCCAGGAGACCAAGTGCCGCGACGACCAGTTCCCCTTCGAGCAGTTCGACGCCGCGGGCTACGAGGTCGCGCATGTCGGAATCAATCAGTGGAACGGGGTCGCGATCGTCTCGCGGGTCGGGCTCACCGATGTCGAGACGGCCTTTCCGCACCAGCCCGGTTTCGACAAGAACGCCGGTGACTCGCTGATCGACTCGCCGGTGGTCGAGTCCAGGGCGATCGGCGCGACCTGCGGCGGGGTGCGGGTGTGGAGCCTGTACGTGCCCAACGGCCGCGCCCTCGACGACCCGCACTACGCCTACAAACTGGACTGGCTCTCGACCCTGCGCGACCAGGCGAACGGCTGGCTGACCCAGGACCCGGCCGCCAAGATCGCCCTGGTCGGCGACTGGAATATCGCCCCCACCGACGACGACGTGTGGTCTCCCGCCCTGTTCGAGGGCAAGACCCACACCTCCGCCCCGGAGCGCGCCGCCTTCCAGGCCATGCTCGACACCGGCTACCGCGATGTCATGCGCCCGTTCGCCCCCGGCCCCGGCGTCTACACCTACTGGGACTACACCCAGCTGCGTTTCCCCCGCAAGGAGGGCATGCGCATCGACTTCGTGCTGGCCTCCCCCGCCCTGGCCGACACCGTCACCGACGCCCACGTCGACCGGGAGGAACGCAAGGGCAAGGGCGCCAGCGACCACGCCCCGGTCATCGCGGAGTTCTCTGTGTAATGGCGGCTGGCGCCGCGGGTTCTCGGCTGACGACCCCCGCGCGGCGGTACCGTGGTGGCAGGACCATCCGGCCTGCGGCATAGCGGGAGGTGTGCTCTATGTTCTATCGGCGCGTGGGAGCGGTGCCACCGAAACGGCACACGCAGCATCGCGATGATCGCGGCCACCTCTACTACGAGGAGCTGATGGGCGAGGAGGGCTTCTCCGGCGACTCCTCCCTGCTCTATCACCGTGGCCTGCCGCCCGCGATCGTCGACGCGACGGTCTGGGAGCTGCCCGACCAGACCCTCACCCCGAATCACCCCCTGCACCACCGCCATCTGCGGCTGCCGGAGCTGTTTCCCGGCGACACCCCCGCCACCACCGACCCGGTGACCGGGCGCAGGCTGCTGCTGGGCAATGCCGATGTGCGGATCTCCTATGTGGTCGCCAAGGGCGCGTCTCCGCTGTACCGCGATGCGATCGGCGACGAGCTGGTGTACGTGGAATCCGGTGCGGCGGTGGTGGAAAGCGTGTTCGGCGCGCTGTCGGTCAGCCAGGGCGATCAGGTGATCATGCCGAGGGCGACGACGCATCGCTGGCTGCCCGTCGGCGAGGAACCGTTGCGCGCCTACGTGATCGAGGCGTCCAGCCACCTCACCCCACCCAAGCGCTATCTCTCGAAATTCGGTCAGCTGCTGGAGAATTCGCCGTACTGCGAACGCGATCTGCACGGGCCCACCGAGCCGTTGCTCGCCGAGGGCACCGAAGTCGAGGTGCTGGTGAAGCATCGGCCGGGCGCCGAGATCGTGGGTACCCGGATGGTCTACGCGACGCATCCGTTCGATGTGGTCGGCTGGGACGGCTGCCTGTATCCCTTCCGCTTCGATATCGCCGATTTCGAGCCGATCACCGGCCGGGTGCACCAACCGCCACCCGCGCATCAGGCCTTCGAGGGCAGCAATTTCGTGGTGTGCAATTTCGTTCCGCGCAAGGTCGACTATCACCCGCTGTCGATTCCGGTGCCGTACTACCACTCCAATGTGGATTCCGACGAGATCATGTTCTATTGCGGCGGTGATTACGCGGCGCGCAAGGGTTCCGGGATCACCCGGGGTTCGGTGTCGGTGCATCCGGGCGGCTACGCGCACGGGCCGCAACCGGGTGCCTACGAGCGCAGTATCGGCGCGGAGTTCTTCGATGAACTGGCGGTGATGGTGGATACCTTCCGGCCGCTCCAGCTCGGCGAAGGCGCTCTGGCCTGCGAAGATCCGGACTATGCCTGGACCTGGTCGGGGCGTGGTCCCGAGGCCCGCCGGTGAGTGGGGCGACGGTGCGGGTCGATGTTCCCGACGACTCCCTGTTCGGCCCGGAGAACATGCCCTACGGCGTCTTCGCGCCACCCGGTGGCGAATTCCGGGCCGGAGTCCGGCTGGGTGACTCGGTCCTCGATCTGCCCGCGCTGCTCGATGACCCCGTTTTCGCCCGTCCGGACCTGAATTCCTTTCTCGCCCAAGGCCCGGCGGCCCGGCGGGTGGTCCGCGAGAAACTGCGCGAGCTCGCGGAATCGCCCCTGCCCGCCGACGCTGTCCACGCCGTCGAGGCGATCCGCATGACCCTTCCGGTGCGGATCGGCGACTATGTCGATTTCTACGCCAGCATCGACCATGCCACCAATCTCGGCCGATTGTTCCGGCCGGATGCCGAACCGCTGCTGCCGAATTGGCGTCATCTGCCCGTGGGCTATCACGGCCGGGCAGGCACCGTCGTCGTCTCGGGAACGCCGGTGGTCCGGCCGTGCGGGCAACACCGCACCGATTCCGGCACACCGGAATTCGGGCCGTCGCGGCGGCTCGATATCGAAGCCGAGCTGGGTTTCGTCGTCGGGACGGCCTCGCGGCGTGGCGAGCCGGTCCCCGTCGACGAATTCGCCGACCACGTGTTCGGCGTCGCCCTGGTCAACGACTGGTCCGCCCGCGATATCCAGGCCTGGGAGTACCAGCCACTCGGACCGTTCCTCGGCAAGTCCTTCGCGACCTCGCTCTCGGCGTGGATCACCCCGCTGGCCGCACTCACCCGGGCGCGCGTGCCACTACCTCCCCAGGTCCCGAAGCCGCTCCCCTACCTGCGCGGCACCGATGACACCGGATTGGATATCGCGCTGACCGTCACCTGGAACGGCGACACCGTCTCGCGCCCACCGTATTCGCGCATGTACTGGTCCCCGGCGCAGATGCTGGCCCACCTCACCGCCAACGGCGCCTCGATCCGCCCCGGCGACCTCTACGCCTCAGGCACTATCTCCGGACCGGAACCCGGCCAGCGCGGCTCGTTCATCGAATTGTCTTGGGGTGGTACCGAACCCGTCATCGTCGGCGGTGCCGAGCGCACCTTCCTCGCCGACGGCGACGAGGTCACCATCACCGCCACCGCCCCCGGCACGGCGAGCAGGCCGATCGGCCTCGGCGAGGTCCGGGGCACTGTTCTCGCTGCCCACGAACCCTAGCCCCCGAGAAATCACGTCTGCCCGGGCCTCGGGTGGCCTCCTATATTGACGACATGAAACTCCGTGTCGCCCTGCTCGGCGGTCTCGCCGTCGCCCTCGTCCAGCTCCCGCTGGCCGCGCCCGCCTCGGCCGCGTGCGGTCCGCACCCGGTGCCGTGTTCGCCCAGCTCGTCCGAAGGCGCCGGGACCTTCCTGGCGTTCCTCGAGCAGGTCTTCACCGGATCGGCGGGGTAGGAGAACAGCCCGGCATCCACCCAGGGGCGGAGATAGTACTCCGTTCACCTCCGCCCCGAGGTGGTATCGGAAGTATTTCGGTGCGGGCTACGGTGACGGTCGACGTTCACCGAGAGAGAGCCCGACGATGTTGACGAGAATCGCCCGCGCCGCCGTTGGCCGACCACGGTTGGTGGTCGCGGTGGCGTTGCTGCTGATGGTGTTGTGTGGCGCGATCGGCGCCACGGTGCATTCGCATATGAAATCGGGCGGATTCGTCACCGACGATCTCGAATCGGTGCAGGCGAGCCTGTACCTGAGCGAGCACTTCCCCGGCAGCGAGCCGAACTTCGTCCTCACGGTCACCGCCGAGGACGGCCCGGACTCGCCCGCGGCGAAGGCCGCCGCCGAGACCGCGATCGCGAAGCTGAAGGCCCATCCCGACGAGGTCAGCGGCGTGCAGTCCTACTGGGATGCGCGTCCCGACCTGCGTCAGGCGCTGCGCAGCACCGATGGGCAGCGCGCGCTGATCCTGGCCAGCATCGAGGGCGATGACGCCGAGCTGCCTGAACGCGCGAGCAAGCTCAGCGAGGAAATCCAGATCGACGGCCCGGTCACCATTCGCGCCGGTGGCCTGGGCGCCACCTTCGCCGATATCAACACCCAGATCAGCAAGGACCTGATCATCGCCGAGGCGATCGCCATCCCGGTGACCGGCCTGCTGCTGGCGCTGGTGTTCGGCAGTGTGGTCGCGGCCGCGCTGCCGGTGGCGATCGGCCTGTTCGCCATCGCGGCGGCGCTGGGCATTCTGCGGGTGCTCACCTCGCTCACCGATGTGTCGATCTTCGCGCTGAACATGACCACCGCGCTGGGCCTGGCGCTGGCCATCGACTACAGCCTGTTCATCGTCAGCCGGTATCGCGAGGAGCTCACGGCCGGGGCCACCCCGACCGCGGCGGTCATCCGGTCCATCCAGACCGCGGGCCGCACGGTGGTGTACTCGGCGCTGGTGGTGGCGCTGTCGCTGTCGGCGCTGCTGGTGTTCCCGCAGTACTTCTTCAAGTCCTTCGCCTACGCGGGCATCGCCGTGGTCGCCGCGGCCACCGCGGCGGCCGTGATCGTGCTGCCCGCCCTGCTCATCCTGGTCGGCGACCGGATCAATGCCGGTGACCTGCGCGGCCCGCTGCGCAAGGTGTTCCGGCGCCCGCCGCGCGTGGAGAAGGCGCCGCAGCAGACCTTCTGGTACCGCCTGGTGGTGGCGGTGATGAAGCGGCCGCTGCCGATCGCGCTGGCCACGACCGCCTTCCTGCTGCTGCTCGGCTCGCCGTTCCTGGGCGTGCAGTTCGGCTACCCCGACGACCGCGCGCTTCCCGCCGAGGTGGCCAGCCGTCAGGTCGGCGACATCCTGCGCACCGAGTTCGACGCCGACCTGGCCTCGAGCGCCACCGTGGTGCTGCCGGAGTTCCGCGGCGCCCCGGCCGACCTGGACGCCTACGCCCGCGAACTGTCCAAGGTGCCCGATGTGCCCGCCGTGCTCAGCAGCGCGGCCGTCTACCGCAACGGCCTGCGCATCGCCGCGGGCATACCCGAGATGTCGGACCCACAGGCGGGTGCCTACCTGTCGGTGGGCACCCGGCTCGACCCGTACTCCGACGCGGGCGCCGCCCAGATCGACGCGCTGCGCGCCGTCGAGGCGCCGTCGGAGGTCCTGATCACCGGCCCGGCCGCGCTCAACCAGGACTCCGTCACCGCGATCACCGGCAAGCTGCCGCTGGCGGGCGCGCTGATCGCGATCACCACACTGATCCTGCTGTTCCTGTTCACCGGCAGTGTGGTGCTGCCGGTGAAGGCGCTGGCGCTGAACATGCTCTCGCTGGCGGCCACCTTCGGCGCGATGGTGTGGATCTTCCAGGAGGGCAACCTGGCCGGGCTGCTCGGTTTCACCGCCACCGGCACCCTCAACCTGGCCATGCCGATCCTGATGTTCAGCCTCGCGTTCGGCGCCTCGATGGACTACGAGGTATTCCTGCTCTCCCGCATTCGCGAGGAGTGGCTGGCCGGACCCAAGACCACCGCGGGCAATACCGAGGCCGTCGCCATGGGCGTGGCCCGTACCGGCCGCATCTTCACCGCCGCCGCGCTGCTGATGAGCATCGTGTTCCTGGGGGTGGCCAGCTCCGGGGTGTCGATGATGAAGCTGTTCGGTCTGGGCTGCGCGCTGGCGGTGATCAGCGACGCGACCGTCATCCGTGGGCTGCTGGCACCGGCGCTCATGCGGATGATGGGCCGCTGGAACTGGTGGGCACCGAAACCGCTGGTCAAGCTGCACAACCGGTTCGGCTTGGACGAGAGCGAGGAGCCCGCGCCGCCGTCCCGGCCCGCGGCCCCGCAGCTCGACAAGGCCTCGGTCTAGCAGATCCGTCTCGCGGCCCGTCCGGTCCATCGCCGGGCGGGCCGCGAGCGCGTCCGGGTATGGTCGGCGGGGAAAATTTCACACACGCCAACGGGGGCTCGCACCAGCGGGCTGAGAGGACGGCTAGCCCATTTTCGGGCGTTCAGGGCTGTCGACCGTATGAACCTGACCGGGTAATGCCGGCGTAGGGAGGAACCACCATGGGCACAGCCACATCTGTCACCACCGGCCCGATCGAGGGCAGCGTCAAGCACTACAAAGAGGTCGACGGCCTGCGCATTCCGGTGCGCCGGATCAATCTGACCAACGGAAGCACCTTCGACGTCTTCGACACCTCCGGCCCATACACCGACGAGAACGCGGTGATCGATCTCGAGGCCGGACTGCCGAAACTGCGCGACGAATGGGACAAGCCCACCGTCGACGGCCCGCCCACCCAGCTGGCCTGGGCGCGCCAGGGCATCGTCACCCCGGAGATGCGCTTCATCGCCGCGCGCGAGGGCGTCTCGCCGGAGCTGGTGCGCGAGGAGGTCGCCGCCGGTCGCGCGGTGATCCCGGCCAACCACAAGCACCCGGAGCTGGAGCCGACCATCATCGGCAAGAAGTTCCTGGTCAAGATCAACGCCAATATCGGCAACTCGGCGGTGTCGTCCTCGATCGCCGAGGAGGTGGAGAAGATGGTGTGGGCCTCGCGCTGGGGCGCCGACACCATCATGGACCTGTCCACCGGCAAGAACATCCACGAGACCCGCGAGTGGATCCTGCGCAACTCCCCCGTGCCGATCGGCACCGTGCCGATCTACCAGGCACTGGAGAAGGTGAACGGTGATCCCACCAAACTCACCTGGGAGATGTACCGCGACACCGTGATCGAGCAGTGCGAGCAGGGCGTGGACTACATGACCGTGCACGCGGGCGTGCTGCTGCGCTACATCCCGCTCACCGCCAAGCGCGTCACCGGTATCGTCTCGCGCGGCGGTTCCATCATGGCCGCGTGGTGTCTGGCCCACCACCAGGAATCGTTCCTGTACACGCACTTCCGCGAACTCTGCGAGATTCTCGCGAAGTACGACGTGACGTTCTCCCTCGGCGACGGCCTGCGTCCCGGCTCCATCGCCGACGCCAACGACGAGGCCCAGTTCGCCGAGCTGCGCACCCTGGGCGAGCTCACCAAGATCGCGAAATCCTATGGCGTGCAGGTGATGATCGAGGGCCCCGGCCACGTGCCGATGCACAAGATCGTCGAGAACGTGCGGCTCGAAGAGGAACTCTGCGAAGAGGCCCCCTTCTACACCCTCGGCCCGCTGGCCACCGATATCGCCCCCGCCTACGACCACATCACCTCGGCCATCGGCGCCGCGATCATCGCCCAGGCCGGGACCGCCATGCTCTGCTACGTCACCCCCAAGGAGCACCTGGGCCTGCCCAACCGCGACGACGTCAAGGTCGGCGTGATCACCTACAAGATCGCCGCCCACGCCGCCGACCTCGCCAAGGGCCACCCGCACGCCCAGGACCGCGACAACGAATTGTCCAAGGCCCGTTTCGAATTCCGCTGGCACGACCAGTTCGCCCTCTCCCTCGACCCGGACACCGCCCGCGAATACCACGACGAGACCCTCCCCGCCGAACCCGCGAAAACCGCCCACTTCTGCTCCATGTGCGGCCCCAAGTTCTGCTCCATGCGCATCTCCGCCGACGTCCGCGAATACGCCGAGAAGCAGGGCCTCACCGACGTCGCCGCCATCGAAGCGGGCATGGCCGAGAAGTCCGCCGAATTCGCCGACCAGGGCAACAAGGTCTACCTCCCGGTCGTCTGATCCCCACCGCCCCGGCTTCCGCGGCGAAGCCGGGGCTCCGACCGAGGTCGGGCCTGTCGCCACGACTCCATCGGCGCAACATCCGCGCTCGAACCCAGTGCGCGGAAAGCGAAAGAGCTACCCGACATCCGGGATGCCCACCATTCCGTCGTCGATGCTTTCGACACACTGAGCGATGCCATGCGCAACATCTCCGGTGCGGCCAGCGGATACGCGGCGACGCTGAAAGACGTTCAACAGTACTCCGAGACCCAGCTCAACCTCCTTTCCGGCGCCATCGGTGCCGACGTACTGGCTGCGCTGATCAGCGGCGGAAGAGTGACATCGGCGGCGAAGAAGATCGCCGATGCAGAAATCGATATTGTTCGCGACCGTATTACGACGGCGATGCAAGCCTTGACCCAAGCTGAAACACTCAGTTCGAGTACCTTCACCGCTGCCTCCGGGACCGTCAGGTTCGTGATGACGTCGAAATTCCAGCCCGTCCTCGACAAGCAACTGAAGACGCCACCACCTCCGGCGAGTTCGGGCACGACTCGACGCAACAAGCTCGAGGGAGAAAAGGCGGAGGTGCGTGCTGGCGTCGATCCGATGAAGAAGAAGGAATCAATTCTCGGCGACTCCGGAAAGCGGCGCACGCCAGACATCCTCGATCACGACCAGAGCTGACGCCTCACCACACCGCGCGGACCGCGGTATGCCCTTCCAACGGCTCGGTCTCGAGTTGTCCCGCGGCGAGGTTATAGGGCTCCAGCACGCCGATAGCGATGCCGTGGGCATGCTCGAGGTGGATTTCGATACCACTGGATGCGGTCTCGGGCAGCGCCACGTCGGTAATCACCGCAGCAGCCCGCAGATCGCTTCGCAGCTGGGACAGTGCGGCGAAGAGCATCGTCTTGGCTCGCGGTGCGTCCGGGGCGTCGACATCGACGACCTGCACCGAACCCGACCGATCGACGGCCAGTCCGAAGGGGAAGAATGTGCCGTTGTCCCGGAGATGGCCTTCCGCCAGCGTCAGGGCGGAATCGAGCAGATTGTCCACGTCATCCTGCACCGGCCGCGGGGTGGTGTCGCGCCACGACATCGCGCGTCCTCTCTGAACTTCGGCATCAGCTCCCCTGATTTCCGGGGCTTTCGCTTCCCCAGCAGATCAGTAGAGTGCGGGCATGTCCGCTCGTATGAAACGAATCGTAGCCGGTGCCGTCGCGGCTGCCGCTGTGTCCATCGCCGCCCCGCTCGGCACCGCCCAGGCCGCCGCGCCGCTGCCGGTGGCCGACAGTGGCTCGTCGTCGTTGGGGTGCACCTCCACCGATATCAACCCCTGCCCGATCCGGCCGCTGCTGGATCTGTGGACCGCGCTGCTGAGTGGTTCCTCCGGCGGCGGGCAGTAGGACGCGGCGGCCCGCGGGGCTCGGGTAGCGTCGGCGGTATGGCCGATGCCTTCTATCTTCCCGATCCGGCCGAGCCGGGCCGGTTCGAGTCGACCGAGCTCACGCGGGGGCCGTGGTCGCCCGACGCGCAGCATGCCGGGCCGCCGTCGGCGCTGCTCGGGCATGTGATCGAGCGGTGCGCGCCGCGCGAGGGGTTCCAGGTGGGCCGGGTGGCGGTGGAGATTCTCGGGCCGGTGCCGCTGGCGCCGCTGACCGCGCGGGCGGAAGTCGTGCGGTCGGGGCGCAGTGTGGAGCTGATCGAGGCCACGCTGTCCACCGAGCGGGGGCCGGTCATGCGGGCCACCGCGTGGCGGCTCAAGCTCGCCGACGCGCCACTCGATCTGCCGATGGAATTCCTGCCCAGCGGTTCCCGAACCCTCCCCGCGCAGACCGAGCCGGAGATGTTCCCGTCGGATCAGCCGATCGGCTTCCACACCGGCATCGAATATCGTTTCACCACAGGCACTTTCGCCGAGCCCGGTCCGGCTGTCTGCTGGATCAGGTTGAAGTATCCGATCGTCGCGGGCACCACCCCGAGCCCGCTGGAACGCACCCTCGCGGCCGCCGATTCCGGCAATGGCGTGAGTTCGGTGCTGGATTGGTCGAAATATCTGTTCATCAATACCGATCTGACCGTGAGCCTGCACCGGCATCCGGTCGGCGAATGGGTGTGCCTGGACGCGGTGACCCATCCGCAGCCGCACGGCATCGGCCTGGCCGAATCGGCACTGTTCGACGAAACGGGGCCAATCGGGCGTAGCACCCAGACACTGCTCATCGCCCCGCGCGGGTAGTCAGCGCGCCCGCTACCAGGTCGGACCCGCATCACTCTTCGATTCGTCCATCCGACTCAGCCATCCAGATGCCTGCGCAGCGCGTCGAGCGGTCCGTCCCAGTCTCGCGCCAGTGCGGCGAGAAACTGCTGGGCCACCCGCATCGGCGCCGAGTCGAGGCGGTAGCGCACCCGGCGGCGTTCCCCCGGTTCCGCGATCACCAGTCCCGCGTCGGCCAGCAGCGCGAGGTGTTTGGCGATCGCCTGCCGGGTGATGGGCAGGCGATCGGCCAGGTCGGTCGCGGTGGCCGGTCCGTCGGCGGCGAGCGCGGCCAGCACCGCGCGTCTGCTCGGATCGGCCAGCGCGACGAAGACCCGCTCGGCGGTGGCCTCCGATTCAGGCCGCATCGAGGTATTCGACCAACTCACCGAGCTCACTCTTCCAGCCGTCGGTGTTCCCGCCGAAGGCCGCCTGGAACGCCTCGTCGGGCAATTGCGCGAATCCGCTCTCGACCACCGTCAACCGCGTCCCCGCGCCGTCCGGCTCGAGCGTGAACTCGACATAGGTGCGGCGCGGGTCCTCGTCGGGCAGGCCGTAGATGTGCCAGGTGAAGCCGAAGACCGAGGGTTCCTCGACCCGTTCCACCCGCATGTTCGCCACGCGTCCTTCGGTCCACGTCATCCGCGCCGCGCCACCCGGGCGCAGGTCGATCTCGGCGGTATTGCCGAACCAGCTCCCGAGCCCTTCGGCGGTGGTGATCGCCGTCCAGACCTTCCCGGGCGGGTGGGCGAGTTCGACGGTGCGCACGATCTGATCAGGGAATCCCATGACACTCTCCTTTATCGCAACCAATGGGTTGCCATCCAATGTATAGCAACCCGCAGGTTGCCACAAGGGGGTCAGTGTCCGCCGGTGACGCGGAACCCGCGCGGAACCAGCAGCACGGTGCCGACCGCGACCACCGCGATGACGACGGCGGAGAGCGCAGCGGTGGTCGTGAGGGCGGCGTCGAAGGCGTGTTCGGCGGCGTGCAGGAGCTCGGTGCGGGCCGGTTCGGGGAGGTCGTCGGCGACTTCGGCGGCGCCGCCGACCGACCCCGCGGCCTGGTCGAGCCGCTCGGGCGGGACGGGCAGGTTCGTCATGTGCTGACTGAACATGCGGGCATGCAGGCTACCGAGCAGGGCGACACCGAAACCCACCCCGACCTCGTAGTTCGTCTCCTCCACGGCCCCGGCCTGCCCCGCGCGATCAGCGGGCACGGCACCGACCAGCACGGCCGCCGCCGCGGTCACCGCCATCCCGTCACCGAGCCCGAACGACACCAGAACCAGCGCGATCACCGGATACGCCGTCGGCTCCGGGCTCACCGCGAGCAGCGCGAACCCGAGCGCCACCGCGCCGAGCCCCACCCCGAGCACGGTTCGCACGCCGAGTTTCTCCATGAGGAACGGGGTGAGCAGCGAGGCGGTGAGCAGGGTGAGGGCGGCGGGCAGCATTCGGATACCGGCCTGCGACGGGCTGTACCCGTGGACGTATTGCAGCCACAGCGAGATCAGGAACATGGACGCGCCGATGGCCATCATGGCCAGCAGGGTCGCGACGGCGGCCGCGGTGAAGGCGCCGTTGCGGAACAGCCGCACATCCAGCAGCGGATCGGTGGCGGTGAGCTGGCGCCGGACGAACCACGCCATCGCCACGATCCCGACCAGCAGGATCGTCCAATCCACCTCGCTCGCTTCGCCTTTGGCCAGATGCTTGACGCCCCAGGCCAGGCAGATCACGCCCGCGATCGAGAGCACCGCGGCGAACCAGTCCAGCCCACCCGCCTGTGGCGCCCGGTACTCCGGCAGCACCCACAGCCCGACCAGCACCGTCACCAGTACGACCGGCACATTCAGCCAGAACGCCGAGGCCCACCCGAAGTGCTCGACCAGGAACCCGCCGATGATCGGCCCGACCGTGGCCCCGACCCCAGCGACCGCGGCCCAGATGCCGATGGCCATGGTGCGCTCGCGGACGTCGGTGAAGATATTGCGGATCAGCGACAGCGTCGAGGGCATCACCATGGCGCCACCGATCCCCAGCAGCACCCGGCCGCCGATGAGCTGGGCCGCGCTGCCCGCGGTCGCGGCGATCACCGAGGCGATGCCGAAGAGCACGAAACCGCTGAGAAACAACAGCTTCCGGCCGATCCGGTCGCCGACCGCGCCGGTGGTGATGAGCAGGCCACCGAGGACGAGGCCGTAGATATCGATGATCCACAGCTGTTCGAGCGCACCGACCTGGAGGTCGTCGATCAGGGACGGCAGCGCGACATTGAGAATCGTGGCGTCCATGGCCACCAGCAACAGGCTGGCGCACAGCACACCGAGCATCACCCACCGCATCGCCCCGTACTCCCGCGCCTCGACCACCACTCCACCTCGCGCCGTCGCCACCTACCCGTCACGGCCAAACTACCGACCACACCCACCCACCCGCGGTAACCAGCAACCTCGCGGCACGTCCCGCCCCACCGCCGACCGCCCACGCTCTCCGGCCGATCCCAGCATTCCCAAGATGCGACCCGGCGCCCCCGACCCAGCCTCAGCGTTCGAGGACCACCGCGTCGACCAGCGTGCGGGCGACGCGGGGCGAACCCGGCGCCCGAGCCAGCGTCAGCCTTCGGGGAGTACCGCGTCGACGAGCGCGCGGGCGGCGCGGGTGGTGCGTTCACGGTCACCGGTGATCAGTCGGTCCTGGATGATCCCGCGCATTCCCGAGATGAGCAGCGTCGCCACCACTTCGGGGTCATCGGGGGCGAGGGCGGTGCGGCGCAGGGCGGACGCGAAGGCGGTGACGAAGGTGGTGATGGCGGCGTCCGCGTAGTCCCGATAGGGCGAATCGGGGGCGCAGGCGGCGCCGAGCACTTGCAGTAGCACGCGCACGCTGTCGGCCTCGGAGCCGTCGGTGTTGAGGTCGAAGAAGCCGAGGAGCCGGTCGCGCAGCTGGGCCGCCTCGGTGACGTCGGCGAACACCGCACCCACGTCGGGTCGCTGTGTCGCCAGGGCCTGGACCAGCAGTTCCTCCTTGGTCCCGAAGTAGTGGATGAGCATGCGCGAGCTGGTTCCCAGCGCGGCGGCCAGCGGACGCAGCGACAGTTCGGCCAGGCCGTGTGCGGCGATATAGGCGACGACACCGGCCAGCAGGTCGGCGCGTTTGCGGTGGTCGAGTGGACGGGCCATGGGTTGACTGTAGCGAGTGCTACAGGTATTCATGACGCCATGACTGTACCGATCGCTACAGAAACCGGCGACGATGTCGTGGTGACGGGATACGCGGCGACCACCGCCCTGGCCGCGACGATGGACGAGACCTGGACCCGGCTGCTGCGCGGCGAGAGCGGAATCCGCGCCCTGGCACCGGAATTCCTCGCCGAGCACGATCTCCCGGTGCGCATCGGCGGCCCGCTGGTGAGCCCGCCGGACGCGGAACTGTCCCGCGTCGAACAGCGCCGCCACTCCTATGTCGAGCGCATGGCGCTGGTGCTCGGCCGCCGGGTCTGGCAGGCGGCGGGCGCTCCGGCGGTCGATCCGGAGCGCCTGGCCGTGGCCATCGGCACCGGGCTCGGCGGCGGTGACGCGCTGATCGACGCGGTCGACGCCATGCGCGCGGGCGGCTATCGCAAGGTGTCCCCGCTGGCCGTGCCGATGGTGATGCCGAACGGTCCGGCCGCCACGGTCGGCCTCGAAATCGGAGCGCGAGGTGGGGTTTTCGCGCCGGTCTCGGCCTGCTCGTCGGGATCGGAGGCCATCGCGCACGCCTGGCGGCTGATCCGCACCGGCGAGGCGGAGGTGGTGGTCACCGGTGGGGTGGAGGGGCATATCGACCCGGTGCCGATCGCCGGGTTCGCGATGATGCGGGCCATGAGCACCCGCAACGCGGAACCCGAGCGCGCGTCACGGCCGTTCGAGCGGGATCGGGACGGGTTCGTCTTCGGCGAGGCGGGCGCGCTGCTGGTGCTGGAATCCGAACAGCACGCGCGAGCCCGTGGCGCCGAGGTGCACGGCCGGGTGCTCGGCGCGGGCATCACCTCCGACGCGTTCCACATCGTCGCCTCCGATCCGGCGGGCACCGGGGCCGCGCAGGCCATGCGCAAGGCGATACGGACTGCGGGACTGCGGCCTTCGGACATCGGCCATGTGAACGCGCACGCCACCTCGACCTCGGTGGGCGACGCGTCCGAGGCCGCCGCCATCACCGCCGTCACCCCGCACGCCTCGGTCTACGCGCCGAAATCCGCGCTGGGCCATTCCATCGGCGCGGTGGGCGCGCTGGAATCCCTGATCACCATGCTGAGCCTGCGTGAGCAGATCGTCCCGCCCACACTGAATTTCGACACTCCGGACCCGGCGATCGATCTCGACATCGTGGCGGGTTCCGCGCGGACACAGCGTTTCGGCTACGCCGTGAGCAATTCGTTCGGCTTCGGCGGACACAATGTCGCCCTCGCCTTCGGCGCGCCATGACAGCGCCCCCGATCCGCGAATCAGGGGCGCCGCGAGGAGCTTTCGTCAGGGCTTGTCGAAGCGGGTGTCGACGAAAGACTGGAAGTCGACCTTGCCCGGCAGGGCCTTGGCGTCGGTGAAGGCGTCGGCGATCTCCTGTTCGGAGGCCACCACGTCATCGGTGAGCGCGATGGGTTCCTTGATGGAGCGGGTCCAGGTGGTGCGCGAGGCGTCCACGCTGATCTGGGTGAGCTCGGCGTACTTGGTGGACCAGGTGTCGAGGTTGTCCGAGGACCACTTGGTGGCGGCGGCGTAGCGCTGGAAGAAGTCGGCGATGGCGGCGGACTTGCCCGCGTCGGCGATGGTCTTGTTGCCCGCGACCCAGAAGTTGTACCCGTTGGCGGCCTGGTCGGCGGTGGCGATGGACTTGGCGCCGATCTCCTTCTCCGCGATGGCGGTGTAGGGGTCCCAGGTGGCCCAGGCTTCGACATCGCCGCGGGTCAGCGCGGTGTAGCCGTCGGCGGGCGAGAGGTAGACCGGCTCGACATCGCTGAGCGACAGGCCCGCCTTCTTCAGCTGGAGCAGCAGATTGGCATTGGCCGAACTGCCCTTGTAGACAGCGACTTTCTTGCCCTCGAGCCCGGCCACCGAGCTCACCGTCGAGTCCTTGCCGACCAGGATCGCGTCGCCCTTGCCGGTGGCCGAGAGCGCGCCGACGATCTTCACATCGGCGTCGGCGGCCGCGCCGAAGATGACCGGGGTGTTGCCGGTCTGGGCGATATCGATGCCGCCCGCGCTGGCCGCCTCGACCAGCGGCAGACCGGCGGTGAAGGTGGAGAACTCGATCTTGTACGGCAGATTCTCCAGCTGGCCCGACGCCTTCAACAGCACCTCGATCGAAATCGCCTTCTGGTCACCGACTTTCAGCGTGACGGTGCTGAGGTCCACCGGACCAGAGGGCGCCGCCTCGGTGGCCGCGTCGTCACCGCAGGCGCTCAGCGAGAGCGCGGCGACGACGGCGAGGGCGAGCCCGGCCAGGCGAGACTTCGGAGTGCGTTTCACAGGAACAACTTTCGTGCGTCGGGTACAGCGGTCGGCGCGGTGCGCCGGAAGGGCAGGTCAGTGGGTGACGCCGAGCAGCGTGAGCAGCTGGGTGGCGTAGTCGGCGACCTCGGGCGAGCCCGCGGTGCGCGGGCGCGGCAGGTCGATGGACACGTCGGCGGCGATGCGGCCCTCGTCCAGGACGAGCACGCGGTCGGCCAGGGTGATGGCCTCGAGCACATCGTGGGTCACCAGCAGCACGCCGAAGGCGCGCTGGGCGTGCAGGCCGAGCAGCAGCTCGTGCATGGTCAGGCGGGTGAGCGCGTCGAGGGCGCCGAAAGGTTCGTCGAGCAGCAGTAGCGTGGGCTCTGCGACCAGGGCTCTGGCCAGCGCGGCGCGCTGCGCTTCGCCGCCGGACAGCGTCAGCGGCCAGGCGTCGGCGCGCCCGGCCAAGCCGACCTCGGCGAGCAGATCACGGGCGGCCTGTTCGTCGGCGCGGCGGTTGCGCGGCTTGGGCCTGCCCAGGGCGACATTGCGCACCACCGGCTGCCACGGGATCAGCCGCGCCTCCTGGAAGACGATCGTCGGCCTGCCCTCGACGGATACCTCGCCGCGGGTCGCGGTGTCGAGGCCGCCGAGGATGCGCAGCAGGGTCGATTTGCCCGAGCCGCTGCGCCCGACCAGCGCGACGATCTCGCCCGCGCCGAGTTCGAGGTCGATCCCGTCGAGCACACTCCGCTCACCGAAGCTCTTGCCCAGACCGGTGATTCGCGCGGCCGGGGTGCGGGCCGATCGACTGGGGATGGGGGTGACGGCGGCAGCGGTCATGACGGGAACCTCGCGATCGAGCGGCGGCGGGTGGGCCGATCCACCGGGCGGATCGGGTGGACCCACCGGCGGGAGAAGGTGGCGGGCATCAGCGGTGCACCGCCGGGCGCCAGCGCAGGGCACGGCGTTCGAGCAGCCGCACGATCGAGTCGGTGAGCAGGCCGAGCAGGCTGTAGATCACCAGGCCGAACACCACGATGTCGGTGCGCAGGAATTCGCGCGCGTTGTTGACCACGAAGCCAAGGCCCGCGCTGGCGTTGATCTGCTCGGCGACGATGAGCGAGAGCCAGGCGATCCCGAGGCTCTGCCGCACGCCCACCAGGATCTGGGGCAGCGCGCCGGGCAGGATGAGCAGCCGCAGCCGCTCGGCGAGCCCGAGTCGCAGGGCACTGCCGAGCTCGAGCAGCTTGGGATCGAGCTGGCGGATGCCGGAGAAGGTATTGAGATACAGCGGGAAGAACACGCCGAGCGCGATCAGGTAGACCTTCGGCTCCTCGCCGATGCCGAACCAGATGATGAACAGCGGAATGAGCCCGAACAGCGGAATGGTGCGGATCATCTGCAACGGCGGGTCGACGGCGTATTCACCGATCCGGCTCAGCCCCGCGAACACACCCAGCGCCAGCGCGAGCACCGCGCCGAGCGCGAACCCGTAGAGCGCGCGCCCACCCGAGACGAGCAGGGCCTCACCGAGCTGCCCGGAGCGGTAGATCTCGAGCCCGGCGTCGACGACCTTCGACGGCGCGGGCAGCTTCTTGGCCGGAATCCAGCCGCTGCTGCTGCCGATCTGCCAGATCAGCAGCAGCACGACCGGCGAGAGCGCTCGCAGAAACCCGGCGCGGCGGTACAGCGGAACCCGACCCGCGCCGGTCTCGGTGGGCTTGACCAACAGCATGCGAGCATGGTGCCCGCCGGGCCGCCCCCGCCGACAGGGTTGGAATCAGCTCGAGAATTTCTCGGTGCCGCGGCCCACACTCCCCTCATCGGCGCGTGGGTCGCGGCCCTTTCGAATCATGCACCAGCGCAGGGTGTTCCGCGCAGCAATGCGGGCGATCAGTGGTGTTCGTGGAGGTCACCCCAGGCCGGGAAGGGGTCGGCGTAGGCGGTCCAGGCGCCCGCGCCCGCGGCGTATTCGGCATCGGTGAGCAGGGCGTCGTCGAGGGCGCGGCGCACCGCGGGGGCGTCGAGCCGCACGCCGATGAACACGATCTCCTGTCCGGCGGGCACCTCCAGCGAGGACCACCAGGCGCCGGGTTCGAAGGTCAGGTTCGGGCCCGCCTGTGACCAGATCGCGGCCAGTTCGGGGCGGCTGGCGATCCAGCAGAATCCCTTGCTGCGCAACATGCCTCGCAGACCGGACAGCGCCTCGGCGAGACGGCCGGGATGGAAGGGCCGGTCGGCGACGTAGGTGAGGCTGCTGATGCCGTATTCCTCGGTCTCGGGGGTATGCCCGCCCGCGAGCTCCTCGGCCCAACCCTCGGCCTCGGCGGCGACGAGCGGGTTGTAGCGGCCGGTGTCGAGCACCTCGGCGAGATCGACCTTGCCCTTCTCGACGCGCAGCACCCGCGCGCGGGGGTTGAGTCTGCGCACGGTGGCCTCGACCGTGGCGGCGGCATTGGCGCTCACCAGGTCGGTCTTGTTGATCAGCAGCACGTCGGCGAACTCCACCTGGTCGACCAGCAGGTCCGCGATGGTGCGCGAATCCCCTTCGCCCGCTTCCAGCTCCCGTTCCGCCAGGCCCTGCCCGCGCACCAGCTCGGCCAGGAAGGTGGAGGCGTCCACGACGGTGACCATGGTGTCGAGGCGGGCGATCTCGCCGAGACGGAAGCCGTCCTCGAACTCCCAGTCGAAGGTGGCGGCCACCGGCATGGGCTCGGAGATGCCGGTGGACTCGATCACCAGCTGGTCGAAGCGGCCCTCGCGGGCCAGCCGGGCGACCGCCTCGATCAGGTCCTCGCGCAGGGTGCAGCAGATGCAGCCGTTGGTGAGCTCGACGAGTTTCTCCTCGGTGCGGTCCAGGTGTCCCTGGCCTGCCACCAGGGCGGCGTCGATGTTCACCTCGCTCATGTCGTTGACGATCACCGCGACCCGGCGGCCCTCGCGGTTGGCGAGGATGTGGTTGAGCAGGGTGGTCTTACCCGCGCCAAGGAACCCGGACAGGACGGTGACGGGGAGGGAAGTTGTGGTCACGAGTTAATGATAATGGTTTTCATTTACATCGTGCGGGCGGGGTCCCGGAGCAGGCCCGGCGGCCGTAGGGTGACACCGTGAAGATGCTGCCGCTGACCCCCGATGGCCAGACCCCCGTCCGCGCGCTCACCATCGCGGGCACCGACTCCGGCGGTGGCGCCGGAATCCAGGCCGATTCGCGGACGATGGCACTGTGCGGGGTGCACGCCTGCGTCGCGGTGGCGGCGGTGACCGTGCAGAACACGGTGGGCGTCAGCGGGTTTCACGAGATTCCGGCGCACATCGTCGCCGATCAGGTCCGCACGGTGGTGCGCGATATCGGCATCGGCGCGGCCAAGACCGGCATGCTCGCCTCCACCGCCATCATCGAATCGGTGGCCGGGGTGTGCCGGGAGCTGGGGATCGGCCGCGATGGCACGATTCCGCTGGTGGTCGACCCGGTCGCGGCCTCCATGCACGGCGACCCGCTACTGCACGCCGAGGCGCTCGACGCGGTGCGCAACACCCTGATCCCGCTGGCCACCGTGGTCACCCCGAACCTCGACGAGGTCCGGCTGATCACCGGCATCGAGGTCGTCGACGACGCCACCGCCCGCAAGGCCGCCGAGGCCCTGCACGCCCTGGGCGCGCAATGGGCGATCGTCAAGGGCGGACACCTGCGCTCCTCGGAGGTGAGCACCGACCTGCTCTACGACGGCGACACCTTCCGCGAATACACCGCCCCCCGCATCGCCACCGGCAACGACCACGGCGGCGGCGACACCCTGGCCGCCGCCATCGCCAGCGCCCTGGCCAACAACTACTCCGTCCCCGACGCGGTCGAGTTCGCCAAGGAATGGACCTACCGCTGCCTGGCCGCCGCCTACGACCTCGGCGCGGGCCACGGCCCGGTCTCCCCCCTCTGGCGCCTACACTGACCCACCCCTGTGCGTGGCGTCACGAAGTTGTCGGTGGGCGGGTTCATACTGGATTCGCCGCACCCCCACCGGCTCCAATGACGTAGCTGGCGAGAACAACGGAGTTCGCGCCGGGCGCGGCAGAAGCGTTCAGCTCGCGATGAATGCGGCGCGCAGGGGCTGCGAGAGGTCCACCCGGACCTGATTGAAGCTGGCATGCGCCTGGGCCAGCGCCGAGATGCTCTCGGCCAGATAGTCGACGAAGCGCTCCACCGGCATCGCCGAGACCTCGCGCTGATTCGCGCCGAGCCACCAGTCCGTGGCCGAGGCCACCGCACCGAAAATCGAATAGTTCACCAGTTCGATCCCGGCCACGTCGACCGATTCCGCGGGCAGCAGGCCCGCGAAGAACTCGGCCGCCCGGCGCGCCGACTGCCGTGCCGTCTCCAGCGCCCGTTCCGTCTCCTTGGCCTGCTGACTGAAGTGGCTGTGCAGCATGAACCGGAAGACATTCGGATGCTCCGACACCACCGAGACGTAGGCCGCGGCGCCGGTGCGGACCAGTTGGGCCACCGAGTCGTCGGTGAGGTCGACGCCGGTGAGCACCCGCTCCCAGAGCATGTCGCGGACCCGGTCGACGATGGCGTTGTAGAGGTCGGTCTTGTCTTCGAAGTGCCGGTAGAGCTTGGGTTTGGCGGCGCCTGCCTCGCGGGCGATATCGCCCATGCTCACATCGGGTCCGACCCGGTCCAGCGCGCGGAAGGCGGCGTCGACGAACTGGATGCGGACTTGAACGCGATGCTCGCGCCAACGCTCGGTCCGCGCATCGACACGACGGCCCGGTGCCTCGCCTGATTTCGGGTAACCGCGCGTCACAAACAGCAGCTTATTGTCGGCGCGGGGCCCGCTCGACCGGCGGGGTTGCCTTTTGCCGGAACGGCAAGGATTGTTGCGCGATTTCGCGGGGTCCCCGCACGATGGTCAGATGACCGATACCACCCCCACCGCCGAAGAATTCTGGGAAGACTTCTACCGCGACCGCGAACAGATCTGGACCGGCAAGGTCAACCCGCTGCTGGTCCGCGAGACCGGCGAACTCACCCCCGGCACCGCGCTCGACCTGGGCTGCGGCGAAGGCGGCGACGCGATCTGGCTGGCCGAGCGCGGCTGGCGGGTCACCGCCGTCGACATCTCGGCCACCGCCATGGAGCGCGGCGAACGCGCGGCCCGCGAGCTCGGGCTGACGATCCACTGGGAGCGCCACGACCTGCGACACAGCTTCCCCGAGGGCGCTTTCGACCTGGTCTCCGCGCAGTTCCTGCACTCGCCGGTGGAACGCCCCGACGAGCGCGCGGTGATCCTGCGCCGCGCCGCGACCGCCGTCGCGCCCGGCGGGGTGCTGGTGATCGGCGGGCACCACGGCTGGCCGAGCTGGGTCACCGAGCCGCCCAAGCATGTCGATTTCCCCACCATCGAGCAGGTGCTCAGCCAGCTCGAGCTGGGACCGGAGTGGCAGGTGGAGACCGCCGAGCTCGTCTACAGTCCGTCGACCAGCCCCGACGGCGTGGCCGGTGAGCGCGCCGACAGCGTGTTGCGGGTGCGGCGCGGCTAGGCGGGAGCCTTGGGTGTCGCGTCGCCGATCGGGATCTCGAGCAACCTCCCAGCCCGGTCCCAGCTCGGTGGCAGCGCGGCCGTCGAGGGTGGGTGCCATGACTCAGACCGAGGCCGAGCAGAAGGCCATGCCGAGCCGCCGGGCACCGGTGCTCGACGTGGTGATACCCGTCTACAACGAGGAGACCGATCTGGGGTTGTGCGTGCGCAGGCTGCACGCGTACCTGCGCGACGGCTTCCCGTTCACCGCCCGCATCACCGTCGCCGACAATGCCAGCACCGACGCCACCCTCGCGGTGGCCGAACTGCTGGCGACCGAACTCGACGGCGTGCGGGTACTGCACCTGGACGCGAAGGGACGGGGGCGGGCACTGCGCGCGGCGTGGAGCGCGTCGGACGCGGCGGTGGTGGCGTATATGGACGTCGACCTGTCGACCGATCTGAACGCGCTGCTGCCGCTGGTCGCGCCGCTGGTGTCGGGACATTCCGAGCTGGCCATCGGCACCCGCCTCGACGCCTCGTCCCGGGTGGTGCGCGGGCCCCGGCGCGAGATCATCTCCCGCTGCTACAACCTGCTGCTGAAAACGACACTGCGCGCGGGCTTTTCGGATGCCCAGTGCGGGTTCAAGGCCATGCGCACCGAGGTAGCGCGCGAACTGCTGCCGCTCGTGCGCGACGGTGAGTGGTTCTTCGACACCGAACTGCTGGTGCTGGCCGAGCGGGCCGGGCTGCGCATCCACGAGGTGCCGGTCGACTGGATCGACGACCCCGACAGCCGGGTCGACATCGTCGACACCGCCCGCAAGGACCTGCGCGGCATCTGGCGGCTCACCAAGGCGCTCACCACCGGCACGCTGCCGCTGGCCGAACTCCGCGCGGCCGTCGGGCGCGAACCGCTGGTACCGGGTGTGCCGCTGGGGATGGTCGGGCAGCTGGTGCGCTTCGCCGTCGTCGGTGTGAGCTCGACGCTGGCCTACATCGTGCTGTACCTGCTGCTGCAACCGCTGCTCGGCGGTCAGGGCGCGAATCTCCTGGCATTGCTGGTGACCGCGGTGGGCAATACCGCCGCCAATCGCGCCTTCACCTTCGGCGTGCGCGGGCGCCGCGACGCGATGTCGCACCAGTTCCAGGGCTTGGCCATTTTCGCCTTCGGCCTCGCCATCACCAGCGGTTCCCTCTTCGCCCTGCACCGCTGGGCCCCCGACGCGGCCGTCGGGGTCGAGCTCGGGGTGCTGATCACCGCGAATCTCGTTGCGACACTGTGCCGTTTCGTCGGCCTGCGGTGGGTCTTCCGGCACGCGGGCACCCACCAGCACGCCGCCGGGCGTGTTCTCGGCACATCGGCCGACACTGACGCGCGGACCGGCCATGAGCCCGAAGGTGTCCGGCGCGTGGACGAACTGGGGGTGCGCCGATGACCGCCACCGTCATGGAACGGCCGGATATCGCCGATGTCGCCGCCGAACGCCGAAAGCGCTGGGAATACCCGGCATTGGCGGCGTTGCTGCTCGGTACCACCATCGCCTACCTGCTCAATCTGAGCGCCAACGGCTGGGCCAATGACTTCTATGCCGCTGCGGTGCAAGCGGGTTCGCAGTCGTGGGAGGCGTTCTTCTTCGGGTCGTCCGACGCGGCGAACTCGATCACCGTCGACAAACCGCCTGCCTCACTGTGGGTGATGGAGCTGTCGGTGCGGGTGTTCGGGCTCAACAGCTGGAGCATGCTGGTGCCGCAGGTGCTGCTCGGGGTGGCGACCGTGGCGGTGCTGTGGGCGACGGTGCGCCGGTCCTTCGGGCCCGCCGCCGGGTTGATCGCGGGCACGGTGCTCGCGGTGACTCCGGTCGCGGTGCTGATGTTCCGGTTCAACAATCCCGACGCGCTGCTGGTGCTGCTGATGACCGCGGCCGCCTGGGCGATGACCCGTGCCGTCGCCGACGGACGGTGGCGGTGGCTGCTGCTCACCGGCGGCCTGATCGGCTTCGGCTTCCTCGCCAAACAGCTCCAGGTGCTGCTGGTGGTGCCCGCGCTGGCCCTGACCTACCTGATCGCGGGCCCGCCGAAGCTGGGCAAACGCATCGCGCAGCTGTTCGCCGCCGGGGCCGCCATGGTGCTCGCGGCGGGCTGGTGGCTGCTGACAGTGGAGCTCTGGCCCGCCGACAGCCGCCCGTGGATCGGTGGGTCGCACGAGAATTCGATCATCGAGCTCACCCTCGGTTACAACGGGCTCGGCCGTCTCAACGGCAACGAACGCGGCAGTGTTGTTCCCGGCGGGGGCGACATGCCCGGCGGCGGCGGTATGTGGGGCAGCACCGGCATCACCCGCATGTTCGACCCGGCTCAAGGCGGGCAGATCGCCTGGCTCATCCCCGCCGCCCTGCTCGGCCTGGTCGCTGGACTGATCCTGCGCGGCCGCGCACCCCGCACCGACCGGCGCCGCGCCGCGCTGATCCTCTGGGGTGGTTGGCTTCTCGTCACCGGCCTGGTCTTCAGTTACATGGCGGGCATCTTCCACCAGTACTACACGGTGGCCCTCGCCCCCGCCGTCGCCGCACTGGCCGGTATCGCCGCCGTCCAGCTGTGGGGTGCGCGCGACCGCCTATGGGTCCGCCTCACCTGCGCCCTCGTCATCGGACTCACCACCGCCACGGCGTGGATTCTGCTGTCGCGCAGCGCATCCTTCCAACCGTGGCTCCGCTGGACGATCCTCCTCACCGGCCTCGCGACGACCATCGCCCTCGCCTTCCCCTTACCGCGCAAGCTCTCCCTGGCCGCCGCCCTCACCGCCACCTTCGTCGCCCTCGCAGGCCCCGCGGCCTACTCCATCGACACCCTCGCCACGTCCCACTCCGGCGCGATCCCGAGCGCGGGCCCGAATGCCGGTGGCATGCACGGCATGGGCGGCATGCGCCCCGACTGGGGCAACGGCAGACCGGGCGGCACCCAGCTGGGTGGGACGGGTTCCGATGGCGCTACGCCAGACGGCTCGATGCCGGACAGCTCGGCAACCAGCGGCGCACCCGGAGCCCCGCCGACCGGCGGCGCAGCGCCCGCCGACGGTTCCGCCGCAGCGGATGGCGCCGTGACGGATGGCCAGGATGGCCGGATGCGGGGCGGTCCGGGACGTGGCGGGGCCGGTGGGTTGCTGAACGGGTCGCGGCCCAGTGACCGCATCGTCACCATGCTCGAGCAGGACGGCACCGACTACACCTGGGTGGCCGCCACCGTCGGGTCCAACAGCGCCGCCGGGTATCAGCTCGCCACCGAGCTTCCGGTCATGCCGATCGGTGGGTTCAACGGCAGCGATCCCTCCCCCACGCTCGAACAGTTCCAGCGCTACGTCGCCGACGGCCGGATCCACTACTTCATCTCCGGTGGACACGGCGGCCCTGGTGGCGGCAGTGCCTCGACGAGTTCGGCGATCACGACCTGGGTTGCCGAGAACTACACCGCGATCACCGTCGACGGCGTCACCATGTACGACCTGACCCAACCGAAGGAATAGTCGGCCACCGAGGGCCTGGCGGCCTCGCTGCGCCGACCATGCGGGTCGGCCGCGACCGGTCAGGACGTCTCGATGGTTCCTCGCGGAGCCACCCACCGGTGGTTCAGGTCCAATACCGAAGCGACGGTTTCGAAATCGGCGTCGTAGTGGAACAGGACGAGGCGATGCTCGACCGCCAGCACCGCGGCGAGCAGATCGTGGATGCCGACCGCGCGGTGGCGGCCGGAGCGGGCCAGTTCCCGCTGGATGGCGAACGCGCTCTGCCAGTGCTCGTCATTGGTGGGCAGGTATTCGTAGGCGGCGCGGCGGCGGAACCGGATCTGTTCGTATTCCGCCGGGCCGCGGGCGCTGTAGAGCGCCTCGGAATCCAGCGCCGCGCAGGTCGCGACCAGGCCCGCCTTGAGCAAGGGACCGAGTTCGGCGGCGACTTCGGGATGCCGCATCCGGGCACCGGCGCTGGTGTCGATGAGGTAGCGCGCGGTTATCGCCATACGTCATCGCGCCGATCCTTGTCGGCCATCTCGGCCAAGCCCCCATTGACGAGCCACTCGACTTCCGCGGCACGCGCCCGCGCGACCACCGCGGAACTCAACGCGGCGCGCACCGTATCGGAGACACCCGACGTCCCGAGCGCGTCTTGGGCGGACGCGAGCAGCTCGTCGTCGATCTCGATCAGTCGCTTGGTCATGTCGCAGTCCCTCGATATATATTCCCCCATGCGGCGACTATATACCCGGGAAGGCGCAGGTCACAAGGGTTGTTCAGCCTTGGTTGAGGGCCGAGTGCAGCGTTGCCGCCCACTGGTCGACGATCAGTTTGCGGCGGGCCGAGTCGTCGGTGAGGACATCGGCCAGGCCCAGCCCGCGGGCCAGGTCGAGGGTGGCCTGGACCAGGTGGTGGTTGACCGGGTCGGAGTCGTCGACGCCGAGCGCCTCGACGGCGCGGCGGTGGGCGATGCGGCCGAAGCGGGCTTCCATGGGGACGATGCGTTCGCGCAGGGCCGGGTCGGCGGCGGCGTGGGTCCACACCTGCAGGGCCGCCTTGAACAGTGGCGAGGTGTAGGACTCGACCAGGCCGGAGACCACCGCGCGGGTGCGGCCCGCGCCCTCGGCGACCTCGTTGATCGCGGTCGCCTCGGCGCTGGACTGCTCCATCCTGGTGTCGAACATGTACTCGAGCGCGCCGGTGATCAGGTCTTCCCTGGTGGGGAAGTGATGCTGGGCCGCCCCGCGCGACACCCCGGCCCGTTCGGCGACCACCGACACGGTCGCGGCCGCCCAGCCGGTCTCGGCCAGGCAGTCGATGGTGGCCTCGAGCAGCCGCTGCCGGGTGGCCCGGCTGCGGTCCTGCTTGGGTTCGTGGGGTGTCGCCATCGGACTATTGTGCCCAGCTGGGCGGGCGCTTCTGGAAGAAGGCCGTCATGCCCTCGATCACCTCGGCGGTACCGAAGAACCCCGCCGAACGCCGCGCGAGCTCCTCCGCCTCGGCGTCGAAGCGCGCCAGCAGCACCGAGTTGACCAGCCGCTTGGACTCCGCCAGCCCCTGCGGCGACCCCTTCCGCAGCTCCCCACACAGGCGTTTCACCTCGGCCGCGGCATCCGCGGCCGCCACCGTGACCAACCCGATCTCCTGCGCCGTGGCCGCGTCGAACTTCTCCCCCGTGAGGAAGTACCGGCTCGCCGAACGCTGGTCGAGCCGCGGCACCAGCGTGAGCGAGATCATGAACGGCGCCATCCCGATGCGCACCTCGGTGAGCGCGAAACTGCTCCCCGGCCCCGCCACCACAAGATCGCAAGCACCGATGATGCCCATCCCGCCCGCGCGCACATTGCCGTCGATCTGGGCGACAACCGGCTTGGGCGAGGCCAGAATGCCACGCAGCACATCGATCATCACCCGCGTGCGCTGATCCGCCGCGGTCGCCGGATCGGCAGTACTCGCCTCCTTGAGGTCGGCACCCGCGCAGAAGGTGTCACCAGTATGCGCGAGCACGATGCCACGCACGGCCGGATCACCGTTCGCCGCGTCCAGCCCCGCCAGCAGCTCACGAACGAGCTTGGACGAGAGCGCATTACGGTTGTGCGGCGAATCGAAGGTCAGGGTGGCGAACCCGTCGACGACCTCGTAGCGGACGAACGGTGCTTCCGTCACGTCACTCATCGGGACTCCTGTTCATCCGGGAGGAATGGTGGCCGCCCCACCACCGGGGCGGCCACCGTCGGAAACTAGTACGAGCGCGGCAGGCCCAGCGAATGCTGCGAGACGAAGTTGAGAATCATCTCCCGGCTAACCGGCGCGATCCGCATAATCCGCGCCGCCTGCAACATCGCCGACAACCCCACCTCCTTGGTCAACCCCGAGCCACCGTGCGTCTGAATAGCCTGATCCAGCGCCTTGATACTGGCCTCGGCCGCCGCGTACTTGGCCATGTTCGCCGCCTCGGCAGCCCCGAACTCATCCCCCGAGTCATACAACGTAGCGGCCTTCTGCATCATCAGCTTGGCCAGCTCCAGCTCGATCTTGATCTGCGCCAGCGGATGCGAAATCCCCTGGTGCGCACCGATCGGCGTCTTCCAGACAGTGCGCTCCTTGGCGTATTCCACCGCCCGGTCGATCGCGTAACGCCCCAGCCCGATGGCCATGGCCGAACCCATGATGCGCTCGGGGTTCAGCCCCGCGAACAGCTGGGCCAGCGCGGCGTCTTCGGAGCCGACGAGAGCGTCGGCGGGCAGACGCACATCGTCGAAGAACAGCGTGAACTGGTTGTCCGGCTCGATAACATCCATCTCCTGGACGTTCTTCACCAGGCCGGGCGCGTCCACCGGGACGATGAACAGCGCGGGCTTGAGCTTGCCGGTCTTGTGGTCCTCGGTGCGGGAGACCACCAGGATGGCCTCGGCCTGATCGACACCGGAGATGAAGATCTTGCGGCCGTTGAGGATCCAGTCGTCACCGTCGCGGCGGGCGGTGGTGGTGATCTGGTGCGAGTTGGAGCCCGCGTCGGGCTCGGTGATGGCGAAGACCATCTTGGCCGAGCCGTCAGAGAGCTTGGGCAGCCAGTTCCGCTTCTGCGCGTCGGTGCCGTACTTGGTGATGATGGTGCCGCAAATGGCCGGGGAGACCACCATGAGCAGCAGGCCCGCGCCCTGGGCGGAGAGCTCCTCCTGCACCAGCGCCAGCTCGTACATGCCAGCGCCACCGCCGCCGAACTCCTCGGGCAGGTTCACGCCGAGGAAGCCGAGCTTGCCCGCCTCGTCCCAGAGTTCGGTGAGCGGCTCGTTCTTGCGCGAGAGCGGCAGCACATAGTCGCGGTAGTTGTATTTGGCCGCCAGCGACGCGACCGCCGCCCGCAGCGCGGTCTGCTCTTCGGTTTCGATGAAGGTCATGCCTGCTCCTGCTCTTCTTCCTCTACGACGGCGAGGACGGTTCCGACCTCGACCTGCTGGCCGACGGTCACATTGAGTGCGCTGAGGACGCCGGTGGCGGGCGCGGCGATGGTGTGTTCCATCTTCATGGCCTCGAGCCACAGGATGGGCTGGCCCTGGGTCACCTGGTCGCCCTCGGCGGCCCCGAGCCGGATGACGCTGCCCGGCATGGGCGCCAGCAGCGAACCGGCCGCCACCTGCTCGGACGGGTCGGTGAAGCGCGGCAGCCTGCGCACGGCCACCGGGCCGAGCGGGGAGTCCACCGCGACGAGGTCGCCGTAGCGGGCGATCTCGAACTGCCTGCGCACCGGACCGCGCTCGCCGGGCACCGCCAGCACCACGCGCCCGGGCGCCGCCGAGATCAGCTCGAGGCCGTCGTGGCCCTCGACCTGCACGCCGGTGCGGGTGTAGCGGTAGCGCACCTCGTGTGTGCCGGAGGTGCGGCTCTCGTAGGACTTGGTCTGCGGCAGCGAGGCCAGGTTGCGCCAGCCGCTGGGCGCGAGCCGGGTGAAGCGGCTGGCGGCGTGGTTGGCGGCCGAATCCGCCAGGGCCGCAGCGACTATGGACAGCGCCTCGTCGGCCTCCGAGGCCAGCGGCGCCGACAGCGCGGCCAGGTCGTGGGTGACGAAGAAGGCGGTGTCGGTATCGCCCGCCAGGAAGGCCGGGTGCCGCAGCACGCGCACCAGCAGGTCGCGGTTGGTGACCAGGCCGTGGATCTTGGCGCGCTGCAACGCGGTGGCGAGCAGATGCGCTGCCTCCGCGCGGGTTTCGGCGTAGGAAATGACCTTGGCCAGCATCGGGTCGTAGTGCACGCCGACCACCGAGTCGTCCACCACGCCGGTGTCCAGGCGCACGCCCGGCTGTTCCAGCACGGTGAATTCCCCGGCGGTGAACGGAATCTCGATCTTGTGCACCGGGCCGCTCTGCGGCTGCCAGTCCTGCGCCGGGTCCTCGGCGTAGAGGCGGACCTCGATGGAGTGGCCGCGCTGGGCGGGCTGGGTGGCGGGCAGCGGCAGTCCCGACGCCACCTGCAACTGGAGGCGGACCAGGTCGAGCCCGGTGGTCTGCTCGGTGACCGGATGTTCCACCTGGAGACGGGTGTTCATCTCCAGGAAGAAGAAGTCGCCCTTCTCGTCGGCGAGGAACTCGACGGTGCCCGCGCCCTCGTACCCGATCGCCTCGGATGCCAGGCGCGCCGCCTCGAACAGCCGGTCACGCATGCTCGGCCCATCCGCGCTGCTCACGGGGCCTCCGTGGCCACGCTCCGCTCCCGCCTCCGGCCCCTGAGCTCGCAGCGCGTCGATCTTCTCGACCAGCGGCGACGGCGCCTCCTCGACGACCTTCTGATGACGACGCTGGATCGAGCACTCGCGCTCACCCACCGCCCAGGTCGTGCCGAAAGTGTCCGACATGACCTGGACTTCGATGTGACGGCCGGTCTCCAGGTAGCGCTCGCAGAACACGGTGGGGTCACCGAAAGCGGACTCGGCCTCGCGGCGGGCGGCGGCGATCTGATCCTGGAGATCGCCCAGCGCACGCACCACGCGCATCCCGCGACCACCACCACCGGCGGAGGCCTTGATCAGCACGGGCAGGTGCGCCTCGGTGACCTCGGCCGGGTCCAGCTCGGCCAGCACCGGCACACCCGCGGCGTCCATCATCTTCTTGGACTCGACCTTGGAGCCCATCTGCTCGATGGCCGCGACCGGCGGACCGATCCACACCAGCCCCGCGTCGAGCACGGCCCGCGCGAATTCGGCGTTCTCCGAGAGGAATCCGTAGCCGGGATGGATGGCGTCGGCACCGGCCGACAGCGCCGCCTCGATGATCAGCTCACCGCGCAGATAGGTCTCGGCGGGAGTGTTGCCGGGCAGCCGGATGGCGGCGTCGGCCTCGGACACGTGCGGGGCCGCGGCATCCGCGTCGGAGTAGACGGCGGTGGTGCCGATGCCCATCCGGCGGCAGGTGGCGAACACGCGGCGCGCGATCTCACCACGGTTGGCGACAAGAACATTGGTAATTGCCATGTGGTCGCGCCTCACATTCGGAAGACGCCGAAGCCCTCGGCGCCCTGGATCGGTGCGTTGTGAATGGCCGACAGGGCCATTCCCAGCACGGTGCGGGTGTCACGGGGGTCGATGATGCCGTCGTCGAAGAGCCTGCCCGACAGGAACATCGGCATGGCCTCGGCCTCGATCTGCGCCTCGACCATGGCGGCCAGCCCGGCGGCGGCCTCCTCGTCGAAGGGCAGGCCCTTGGCCTCGGCGGCGCCACGCTGCACGATGGTGAGCACGCCACCCAGCTGTGCGCCACCCATCACGGCGGATTTGGCGCTGGGCCAGGCGAACAGGAAGCGCGGGTTGAACGCGCGCCCGCACATGCCGTAGTGGCCCGCGCCGTAGGAGGCGCCCATGAGCAGCGAGATGTGCGGCACCTTGGAGTTGGCGACGGCGTTGATCATCATCGCGCCGTGCTTGATGATGCCGCCGTGCTCGTACTCCTTGCCGACCATGTAGCCGGTGGTGTTGTGCAGGAACAGCAGTGGCGTGTTCTTCTTGTTGGCCAGCTGGATGAACTGGGTGGCCTTCTGCGATTCCTCGGAGAACAGCACACCGCGCGCGTTGGCCAGGATGCCGATCGGGTAACCGTTGATCTCGGCCCAGCCGGTGACCAGGCTGGAACCGTAGAGCGGCTTGAACTCGTCGAAGTCCGAACCGTCCACGACGCGGGCGATCACCTCGCGCGGGTCGAACGGGATCTTCAGATCCGAGGGCACGATGCCGAGCAGTTCCTCGGGATCGTAGAGCGGGGAGATCACGTCGGCGCGGGGCTCGGGGCCCTGCTTCTTCCAGTTCAGCCTGCGCACGATATTGCGGCCGATGCGGATGGCGTCCTGCTCGTCGGCGGCCATATAGTCGGCCAGACCCGAAGTGCGGGCGTGCATCTCGGCGCCGCCCAGGGTCTCGTCGTCGGAGTCCTCACCGGTGGCCATCTTCACCAGCGGCGGGCCAGCCAGGAAGACCTTCGCGCCCTCCTTGACCATCACGACATAGTCGGACATGCCGGGGATGTAGGCGCCACCGGCGGTCGAGTTGCCGAAAACCAGGGAGATGGTGGGGATTCCGGCCGCCGACGCCTGGGTCAGGTCGCGGAACATGGCGCCACCCGGGATGAAGACTTCCTTCTGCGTCGGCAGATCGGCGCCACCGGACTCCACCAGCGAGATCACCGGCAGCCGGTTCTCGCGCACGATGTCGTTGATGCGCAAGGTCTTCCGCAGCGTCCACGGGTTCGAGGTGCCACCGCGCACGGTCGGGTCGGGCGCGACGATCATGCACTCGATGCCCTCGACGATGCCGATGCCCGCGATGGTGGACGCGCCGACGTGGAAGTCACTGCCCCAGGCCGCGAGCGGGCACAGCTCGAGGAACGGCGAGTCCTCGTCGAGCAGCAGTTCGATGCGCTCGCGCGCGGTCAGCTTGCCCCGCTTGTGATGGCGGGCCACCTTCTCCGGGCCGCCACCGGCGATGGCCTTGGCGAACTCGCCCTCGATCTCGGCGAGCTTGGTGGTCATGGCCTCGGCGGCCGCGGTGTACTCCTCGGACGCGGGGTCGAGGGTGGAACGGAAGGTCGTCATGCTTGGTACCCCAATACTTTCGACGCCAGCATGGTCAGGATCTCGTTGGTGCCGCCGCCGATGCCGATGATGCGGATGTCGCGGTAGATGCGCTCGACTTCGGATTCGCGCATGTAGCCCATGCCGCCGTGCAGCTGGACGGCCTGGTTGGCGACCCATTCGACGGTCTCGACGGCGGTGTTCTTGGCGAAGCAGACTTCGGCGATCAGGCCCTGCTCGCCGTTCTCCACGCGCTCGACCAGCGAGCGGGTGTAGACGCGGGCCAGGTCGATGCGCCGGGCCATCTCGGTGAGGGTCATCTGCACCGACTGGCGGCTGATCAGCGGGCGGCCGAAAGTCTCGCGGTTGCGGCACCATTCGAGGGTGAGGTCGAGGGCGCGCTGGGCCATCGAGTACGCCTGCACCGCGAGGCCGACCCGCTCGCTGACGAACGCGTTGGCGATCTGGGCGAAACCGGAGTTCTCCGCGCCCACCAGGTTCGAGGCGGGCACGCGCACATCGGTGAAGGACAGCTCACCGGTGTCGGAGGCCAGCCAGCCCATCTTCTCCAGTTTGCGGGTGACCTCGAAACCCGGGGTGTCGGTGGGCACGATGATCAGCGAGACACCGGCCGCGCCGGGGCCGCCGGTGCGCACGGCGGTGACGATGAAGTCGGCGCGGCAGGCGGAGGTGATGAAGGTCTTGGCGCCGTTGATGACGAAGTCGTCGCCGTCGCGCACCGCCGAGGTGGTGAGGTGGCCGACATCGGAGCCGCCACCGGGTTCGGTGATGGCCAGGGAGCCGATCAGGTCACCGGCCAGGGTCGGCTTGACCCACTTCTCGATCTGCTCCTGATTGCCCGAAGCGATGATGTGCGGCAGGGAGATTCCGCAGGTGAACAGCGACGCCCACAGGCCGCCGGAGGCACCGGCGAGGTGGAGTTCCTCGCTGAGCACCACGCCATCGATCGCGGAACCGCCTTCACCACCGGCGAATTCGGGGTACTCGATGCCGAGCAGGCCCAGTTCACCGGCTTTCTTGTGCAATTCGCGCGGGATCAGGCCCTCGCGCTCCCAGGTGTCGAGGTCGGGCAGGATCTCCCGCTCGACGAACCCGCGCACGGTGGCGCGCAGTTCTTTACGTTCCGGGGTGTCCCAAACAGATGTCATGCGAGCAGCTCCGTCGGCAGATCTACGTGGCGGGAGCGCAGCCATTCGCCGAGCCCCTTGGCCTGCGGGTCGAAACGCGCCTGGTAGGCGACGCCCTTGCCGAGCAGGCCGGAAATGATGAAGTTGACCGCGCGCAGGTTGGGCAGCACGGTGCGGGTGACGGTCAGGGGGGCCGTCTCGGGCAGCAGTTCCTGGAGTTTCTCCACCGTCAGGGTGTGCACCAGCCACTGCCATTGCGCGTCGGTGCGCACCCAGACGCCGATATTGGCGTCGCCGCCCTTGTCGCCGCTGCGGGCCAGCGCGATGGTGCCGAGGGGCACCCGGCTGGTCGCCGAGGGCGCGGGCGCGGCGGGCAGTTCCGGCTCCGGAACCGGTTCCAGCACAGCGGTTTCGGTGGCGGGGGCGATATCGACGCGGGTGCCGTCGCCCAGCACGGCGATGTGCGGCACCTCGTGCGCGTCGACGAAGCCGGGGGTGAACACGCCGTAGGGCGAGCCAGCGCCGGGCAGCGCGGTGAAGCTGGCGCCCGGGTAGCTGGCCAGCGCCAATTCCACGGCGACACTGGAGAATCCGCGACCCACTTTGTTCGGGTCGGGATCGCGCACCACGCAGCGCAGAATCGCGCTGGCCTGCTCCTCGGTCTCGGCGTCGGGGCGATCCAGCCGGGCCAGGGTCCAGGTGAGTTCGGCGGGCTTGTCCGGCAGCCAGTCCTCCAGCTGACGCTGCGCCAACGCGGCCTTGGCTTCGATGTCGAGGCCGGTAAGGATGAACGACATCTCGTTGCGGAAGCCACCGAGAGTATTGAGCGAGACCTTGAGCCGCGGCGGCGGGGCTTCACCGGTGACACCGCTGATCAGCACCCTGTCCGGGCCCTCCTGGCTGAGGGTGATGCTGTCGAGGCGGGTGGTGACGTCGGGTCCGGCGTAGCGGGCGCCCTGGATCTCGTACATGAGCTGGGCTTCGACCGTGTCGACGGTGACCGCGCCGCCGGTGCCCTCGTGCTTGGTGATCACGCTCGAGCCGTCGCGGCGGATCTCGGCGATCGGGAAGCCGGGGCGGCCGAGGTCACCGAGTTCGGTGAAGAAGGCGAAGTTGCCGCCGGTGGCCTGGGTCGAGCACTCGATCACGTGGCCCGCCGCGACCGCGCCCGCCAAGGCGTCGTAATCGGTACGGCCCCAACCGAAGTGGGCGGCGGCCGGGCCGACGATGACCGAGGCGTCGGTGACCCGGCCGGTGACGACGATGTCGGCGCCGGAGTTCAGGCATTCGACGATGCCCCACGCGCCGAGGTAGGCGTTGGCCGTCAGCGGCTGGCCCAGGTCGAGCTCGGCGGCGCGGCCGACCAGGTCGTCACCTTCGACGTGGGCGATCTTGGCGTCCAGGCCGAGGTCGGCGGCGACCTTGCGCAGCCGCTCGGCCAGTCCGGCCGGGTTGAGGCCACCCGCGTTGGTGACGATCTGGACATTGCGCTCGAGCGCGAGGCCAAGGCAGTCCTCGATCTGCTTGACGAAGGTCTTGGCGTAGCCGAGGCTCGGGTCCTTCATCCGGTCGCGGCCGAGGATGAGCATGGTGAGTTCGGCGAGATAGTCGCCGGTCAGCACGTCGAGCTGCCCGCCTTCGAGCATCTCGCGCATGGCGCTGAGCCGGTCACCGTAGAACCCGGAGCAGTTGCCGATCCGGATCAGGTCGGGGTCGGCCGAGAGAGGACTCATGCGAACCAGGATCACATCGGTTCAGAAAAAAAGCAAGCAAGCGTGCTTGTTAATTGCGGGCAATCCACCAGGCAAGATGGGGGCATGTCCAATTCGACCGCGGTGATCCTGCTGTTCGCCCTCACCGGCTTCCTGCTCGGTGGCGCCTACACCACCTGGAAGACCAACCGTCAGCTCTCGATCGCCCTGCTCGTCGCCGCCGCCATGGCGGCGGTCGGCGCGGTGCTGTGGCTGTGAGTCAGGGCGCGGTGAGCTTGAAGATGCGCACGTCCTCGGGGACGCCGTTGAGCGGCGCGGCCCAGAAATTGCGTTTGTAGGGCTTGACACCGGCGCCCAGCTCGGCCAGCGTCTCCGGGCGCAGGGCCTCGAGGGTGGTGCTGGACAGCATCGTGTTGCCGTTGCCGCCCGCCTCCATCATCCGGGCGGCGATATTGACGTCCACCCCCAGCCAGTCGCCGCCGATCTCGCGCGGCGAGCCGGTGTGCAGGCCGACGCGCATGCGCGGCTGGTAGCCCTCGACCTCGACCTGGGCCAGATTGCGCCGGGCCGCCACGGCGGCGCGCACCGCGCGATCGGGCGAGGCGAAGACCGCCATCAGGCCGTCACCCATGCGCTTGACCACCTGACCGCCCCGCTCGGCGATCGGCGGCTCGATCGCCTTGGCGACCTTGCGCAGCAGCTCGAGCGTGCGCTCGTCGCCCGCGGCGAGCGACCAGCTGGAGAACGAGACCAGGTCGGTGAACACGATGGTCACCTCCTCGGTGCCGCGCCCGCGGCCCAGCCGTTCCAGCGCCGCCTGCCAGACCTGGAGCGCGCCGAAACCGACCTCCCTGGCCGCGGTCGGGGTGCCGCCGATGATCTTGTCCGCCACCCGGGCCACCGCCCTGGCCCCGCCGGGCCCGGAGACCGAGAGCGGATCGCCGAAGGACGGGTCACCGGGCAGCTGCTGCCGGGCCTTGCGCACGGCCCCGATGACATCGGCGCGGCGATTGGCGGCCTGCAGTTTCGAGGAGATCTGGGCGCGCTTGCGCGCGGCCCGCGCACCGGCCCGGTCGGCGGCGGTTCCCGCCGCGGGAAGGGACTCGTCGGTCTCGATCGGCTCCAACGGGATGACCACCTCCGTGACCTTGTCGCGCGGTCGCGGATCCGCCCCGCCAGAAGGCGTTTCACTCACGCCACGAGGGTATCTCACCCAACGACAACCGCCGGTCCGCTGCTTGTGTCCAGCGGACCGGCGGTCGTGCCTCCGACGGCCGGGCAGCGGCCGTCGGAGGGAAGCCCGGGCCGTTGCGAGGGCCGCCCGGGCTCGTCTGGTCAGGCGTCGCGCTGGTTGACGACCACCAGGGCCGCACCGAACACGATCGCCACGAAGACGGTGAAGTAGATCAGGCTGCCCCACACGCCCCAGTGCCAGTTGCCGGACACTTCCTCGGCGGTCAGGAAGCGGTTGATGTTGGCGAAGGGCAAGAACGGGGTGACGTTGCGGCCGAAGCTGCCGAAGGCTCCTAGCAGGCTCTCGATGAGCAGCGGCCAGAGCACGATCAGCGAGATGGCCGCGGCCGACTGCCGGACCAGCACACCGACACCGATCGCCAAGATCGCCCCGAGCAGGGCGTAGATCGGAATGCCGTAGATCTCGCGCCAGTTGCCTTCGAGCACCAGGCCGGGGGCGTCGTCACCGACGATCAGCTTGGCCACCACGAAGGCGACCAACGCCAGCACACCGGTCAGCACGGCGGCGTACACGCCGACCAGACCGGCCTTGGACGAGATCACCTTCGACCGGTTCGGTACCGCGAGGAAGCTGGATCGGATGACGCCGAAGCGATATTCGCTGGTGACCGTCAGCGCGGCCATGATCATCAGGACCATCACGCCGAAGCCGGTCACGCCGGACGCGGCCAGGGCCGGGGTGAGCGGCGGCGGGCCCTGACCCGGCTCGGCGTCGATATTGGTGATCAGCGACATCAGCACGGCGAAGCCGATGCCGAGCAGCACCACCACCGCCGAGCACCACCAGGGCGAGCGGGTCGAGGTGAGCTTGATTCGTTCCGCAGCGAGCACGCCCATCAGAGCGCACCTCCCATCACCTGGTCGGGGGCCTCGGCGTGGTACTGCACCGCGCCGCCGGTCATCCGCATGAACGCTTCCTCGAGCGAGGCCTGCTGCGGCGCGAGCTCGTAGAGCGTGACGTTGTTGGTTCCGGCCACCTTGCCGACCTCGTCGCTGGACACCCCCGCGACGAGCAGCGCGTTGTCGCCCTCCTCGCGCACGGTCATGCCGTGCGAGGTGAGCAGGCTGCGCAGCTGGTCGAGCTGCGGGGACCGCACGCGCACCGACTGCTCGGAGGCGCGTTCGATGAATTCCTTGGTGGTGGTGTCGGCGATGAGCTGACCCCGCCCGATGACGATCAGGTGCTCGGCGGTCTGGGCCATCTCCGAGAGCAGATGACTCGACACCAGCACGGTGCGGCCCTCACCGGCCAGGCGCTGCATGAACCGGCGGATCCACAGGATGCCCTCCGGGTCGAGGCCGTTGACCGGCTCGTCGAACAGCAGCACCTTCGGGTCGCCCAGCAGCGCGCCCGCCAGGCCGAGCCGCTGGGACATACCCAGCGAGAACCCGCCCGCGTTCTTGTTGGCGACCTCGGAGAGGCCGACCAGCCGCAGGACCTCTTCCACCCGGGACTTGGGCAGGTCGTTGGCGGCGGCCAGCCATTCCAGGTGCGCGCGCGCCGACCGGTTCGGATGCACCCACTTGGCGTCCAGGAGCGCGCCGACCTGGGTCAGCGGGCGCTCGAGGTCGTGGTAGTGCTTGCCGTCGATCAGCGCGGTGCCCGAGGTGGGCTTGTCCAGCCCCAGGATCATCCGCATGGTCGTCGATTTTCCGGCACCGTTGGGTCCGAGGAACCCGGTCACCAGTCCAGGCTGGACGGTGAACGAGAGGTCCTGCACCGCGACGGTCTGGCCGAATTGCTTCGTCAGGCCCTTCAGCTCGATCATGCGCCCCAGCTTGCCGGACAAAGGTGGCGAGCGCGTCGCCGTGAGGTCGCGAGTCGGGTCATCCTCGAGGATGACCCGACCCCGAGACCGGGACTACCTGGCTGGGGAAGAAGCCTGAGCCCAGAATCGCTTGGGGATGCGACCGGCCTGCCTGGCCAGATACCCGGCCTGCACCCCGGCGGCCATGGCCGCGGCCATCAGCCGGGGCTCGCGCGCCCTGGTCACCGCGGTGGCCAGCAGGACCGCCGAGCAGCCCAGTTCCATGGCCAGCGCGGCATCGCTGGCGGTGCCGATGCCCGCGTCCAGGATGACCGGCACGTTCGCGGCGCCGACGATCATCTCGATGTTGTGCGGGTTGCCGATGCCCAGGCCGGTGCCGATCGGCGAGCCGAGCGGCATCACCGCCGCGCAGCCCGCCTCCTCGAGCCTGCGGGCCAGGATGGGGTCGTCGGTGGTGTAGGGCAGCACAATGAAACCGTCGTCGACCAGCTGTTCGGCGGCGTCGAGCAGCTCGATCGGGTCGGGCAGCAGGGTGCGGTCGTCGGCGACGACCTCGAGCTTGACCCAGTTGGTCGCCAGCGCCTCGCGGGCCAGCTGGGCGGTGAGCACGGCCTCGGCGGCGGTGCGACAGCCCGCGGTGTTGGGCAGCGGCATGATGTCGAGGCGCTTCAGCAGATCGAGCACCCCGGTGCCGCCCGCCGCGTCGACGCGCCGCATGGCGACGGTGGTGAGCTCGGTGCCCGAGGCGACCAGCGCCTCCTCCAGCACGGCCAGGTTCTCGGCGCCGCCGGTGCCCATGATCAGGCGCGAGCCGAACTCCTTGTCGGCGATGCGCAAACCCTGCTCAGCCACCCTGGACCGCCGTCAGCACCTCGATGGTCCAGCCGCGGCCGACCGGCTCGTCCCAGCGCGATTTGGGGAACACCGCGCCGTCGACGGCCAGGGCCACGCCCTGACAGGGCAGCTCGAGCCGGGTCAGCAGGTCGCGAATGCTGAGCGGCTCGGCGAACTCGTGATCGACACCGTTGACGGTGACGCCGATCGGGATGGTCGAGGTCATCGAACTCCTCCTGGGGACAGCGAAGGCATCGGAGATGCCGGAAAACGTTGGGGGGACACGGCTTCGGCGACGGCGGGGGTCTCCCCGGCGAGCAGGGCGGGCACCAGGGCCGCGGTGATGGCCAGGGTGAGCATGCCGTTGCGGCCGTGTCCGGTGGCGGCCACGACGCGGTCGTCGAGCGGGCCGAGCAGGGGCAGATTGTCCGGGGTGGACGGGCGCGACCCCGCGTTCGCCTCCGCCAGTTCGTATTCGGCGATACCGGGCAAGATGGCCTCGGCGTCGGCGATCAGGTCGCGGACACCGCCGATGGTGACGGTGGTGTCGTGCCCGGCCTCGTATTGTGTCGCGCCGAGGACGATTCCGTCCTCGCGCGGCACCAAGTAGACCTGCCTGCCGTGCACCCTGGCCCGGATGACCCGGCTCGGTGGCGGACTCACCCCGGGACGATGCCGCAGCCGCAGGATCTCACCCTTCACCGGCCGCACCGGCAGGCCGGGCCACAGGTCGGCCGAGTGCGCGCCCGCGGCGAGCACCACCCGGTCGTGCGGCAGATCATCCAGGGCCGCAACGGATTCGGGGCGGATTTCGACCCCGGCCGAGGTGCACGCCGCCAGCAGCGCGCGCAGGACGCGACGGTTGTCGATGGCGGGCTCGGTGCTCGCGAGCAGACCAGCGCGCACCGTGCGGGCCAGGGCGGGTTCGATGGCGCGGACCCCGGCGCGGTCGAGCACCCGCAGGTCGTGGCCGAAACCGGCCAGCCAGTCGGCGACCGTGCGCAGGTCGGCGGCGTCGGCGGCGTCCAGGGCGACGGTCAGGGTCTCGTCGGCGGCGAAGACCGATTCCCCGGTGACCGCACGCAGCTGCTCGGCGAAGCCCGGCCAGGCATCCAGGGCGGCCGCGCCGAAGGCGAGCACCCGGTCCTCCCCCGGCCAGCCCTCCGACAGCGGCGCGAGCATGCCCCCGGCGACATAGGACGCGCCGGAACCGGGCGCCGGATCGAAGACGGTGACCGTCCAGCCCGCCCGCGCGGACTGCCAGGCGACGGCGAGTCCGACGGCGCCGCCGCCAACGACCGCCAGAGTCCGCATCACGTTCCACCTGTCTTTTTCCGCCTGTCGCCCGCCACGGCGTTCGCTTCCCAACGGTAGCGCGACTACCGTCGACACCGTGCAGCCCTCCCATCCGAATCGTTCCGTACCGCCCAGGGAGCGCCTGTCGAGCGCACTGCTGTATCTGTGCACCGACGCGCGCCGGGAAAAGGGCGATCTGGCCAGGTTCGTCGACGCCGCGCTCGCCGGTGGCGTCGACATCGTCCAGTTGCGCGACAAGGGCTCGCCCGGTGAGGCCGAGTTCGGCCCGCTCGAGGCCAAGGCCGAGCTGGGCGCGCTGGCCGAGATCAAGGCCGCGACCCGGCGCCACGGCGCGCTGCTCGCGGTGAACGACCGCGCCGATATCGCCCTGGCGTCCGGCGCGGACGTGCTGCACCTGGGCCAGGGCGACCTGCCGCCCGCCTACGCGCGGCGCATCCTCGGCCCCGATGTGGTGATCGGCCGCTCGACCCACAACCGCAACCAGGCGGGCATCGCGGCCATCGACGGCCACCTCGACTACTTCTGCACCGGTCCCATCTGGACCACCCCCACCAAGCCGGGCCGTCAGGCCGCTGGCATCGACTTCCTGCGGTCGACCGCCGACGCGCACCCCACGCTCCCCTGGTTCGCCATCGGCGGCGTCGACCTCGCCCGGCTCCCGGAGGTCCTGGAAGCGGGCGCCCGCCGCGTCGTCGTGGTGCGGGCGATCACCGAAGCCGCCGATCCCGAATCGGCCGCTCGCGAACTCAAGACCGCGCTGCTCGCCGCGAACTGACCGCGTTCGCCGAGCGGCCGCGACGCCGCGTCGTGACTCGCGGACCGGGGCATCGAACTCGAGGCCGGAGATCGCGCCGCGTGGCGGTCATCTCCCGGCTGGACCGCCCGGCCGCGAGGGTTGGTCAGGACCTCAGGACAGGATGTCCGCGCGGGTCAGGAGTGGACCGGTGGCCGGGTCGGCGTCGAGGACGACCTCGTCGCCGGGGCCGCCGGTGCTCGCGTGCAGCCAGTAGAAGCCCTGGTCGGCGAGGTCGACGGTGCGGGGCAGGGCGGCGGCGAGTTCGTCGTCGGGGGATTCCACGCGCAGCGGGACCGCGCGCAGGGTGCGCCAGGCTTCGGCGAAGCCGGGGTGCAGCGGGCGGTCGGTGACCTCGTTCTCCGGGACCCAGGCGAGTTCGTCGCTCTCCTTGTTGGCGGTGGTGGCCAGCGGTGCCGCGGCATCGGCGACGACGGTGACGTAGGTCCAGCCGCTCGGGGCGGTCATGGTGAGGCGTTGCGCGCGCACCCGCAGCAGGTCGGCGGTGATGCCAGCCTCCTCCTCGGCCTCGCGGACCGCGGCGTGCTCGGCCGACTCGTGCGAATCCCTGGCCCCGCCGGGGATCGCCCAGGTCCCGCCCTGATGACTCCACGGTGCCCGGTGCTGCAACAGCACCGCCGAGCCGCCACCGGGCAGCGGCGCGCGCAGCAGCAACCCGGCCGCGCCGAACCTGCCCCAATGCCGAACCCCACCGGGGCTGTTCGACCAGCCGTCCCCGTCACCGCGCATAAGTCACTACTCTCTGTGTCCGTAGCAGCCGATCAGCAACCGCTTCGGGGGTGTCTGAGAGGCTGCGCCGCCGGTAGGACAACAATAAACTCCGCTATAGCAACGGTGCGCGGACAAGTCGGGGAGGTGAACGGTGGTCGAACCGGGGAACCGCACTGCCTCGACCGAGGTGGCGGCCGTGCGTTCGGGCCCGTCGCCGCAGGCCGGAGCGGGTACGACGGCCGCGAAGAAGGGTGTCGCGACCGGGTCGGCCGGTCGGCGCGCGGCGCTGCGCCGCCCGGGCATCGGCACCGAGCGACCGCCCGCGCCCGACGTCGCGGCCCTGCGCGCGCAGTTCCGCCCGGCCCGGATGCGCAGCTTCGTGCAGTCCTCGCCGGGGCGTCTGGTGGCCGCCGGACTGGTGCTGATGGCTCTGTGCGTCACCGCGGGGGCGGTGACTTCCACCATCGTGCGCGACCGCCAGCAAGCTCTCGGCGTCCTGCTCGACGACACCGAACCCGACGCGCATTCGGCCAACCATCTCTACACCTCGCTGTCCATCGCCGACGCCGCCGCGGGCACCGCCTTCATCGCCGGTGGGCTCGAACCGCAGGCGGTGCGCGACCGCTACACCCAGGCCGTCGGCGAGGCCGCGGCCGAGCTGGTCACCCAGGCCGGGCACATCTCCGCCGAGGAGGCCGCCGACCCCAGCGGCACCGACCGGCGCCTGCGCACCGGCATCGCCACCGGCCTGCCCGTCTACACCGGCCTGATCGAGACCGCCCGCGCCAACAACCGCAACGGCTATCCCGTCGGCGCCGCCTACCTCAGCGAGGCCTCGCACCAGATGCAGACCTCGCTGCTGCCGATGGCCGAGGAACTCGAGAACCACCGCATCGACGCGGTGACCGCCGCCCAGCACCGGCACGTGCAGCCGCCGTGGCCCGCGATCGTGCTGCTCATGCTGACCCTGGGCGCCCTGGTCTGGGTGCAGGTGGAGCTGGCCCGCCGCTCGCGCCGCTTCTTCAATATGGGTCTGCTGCTGAGCACGGCCGCGCTCGCGCTGACACTGCTCTGGACGGTGGTGGCCGGATCGCTGTCGGCGGTGGCGATGATCCGCTGCCGCGACGAGGGCGCGGTCCCCGCGGCCCGGCTGGCCGAGAGCCGGATCCTGGTGCAGCAGGCCAGGTCCGCGGAGATGGTGAAGCTGGTGCGCCGCGACGCCACCGGCGACTACGACCGCACCTTCGACGTGAACGCGGCCCGCCTGATCGAACTGCTCGACGGCTACCCCGCCGACGCCCCCGCCCGCACCGAGGTCGCCGCCGCCCGGGCCGCGCTCACCCGCTGGCAGTCCGCGCACGAGCGGATGAACGACACCCTCGAGCGCGGCGATTTCACCGGCGCGGCCGCGGTCGCCACCGGCCCCAGCGCCGCGGACTCCACCGCCCAGGTCGACGCACTCGACCGCGCCCTCAACGAAGCCTCGGCGGCGACGCGGAATACCTTGCGCTCCAAGGTCTCCCAGGCCATCGACGTGCTCTCGTTCCTCGCGCCCGGCGCCATGATCCTCGGCATCGCCGGTGCTGTCTGCGTCGGGCTCGGCCTGTGGCCCCGGCTGCGGGAGTACCGGTGAGGCCCGCGCGCGCCCTCGCGGCGCTGGCCCTGGCCGCGACGGCCCTGCTCGGCGGCTGTTCCGACAGCACCCCGGCCCCCGACGAGCGCGGCGTGTACTCCGAACCGCCGCTGCCCGCCAAGGCGATTCCGGTCGGCACCGACACCCCCGTCCCGCCGCGCAACGGCGAGAAATGCGGCGACCCCACCGCCAGCCTGCGGCCCAGCACCGCGGGCGGTCCCACGGTCGAGGCCATCCGCGCGCGCGGCAGGCTCGTGGTCGGGCTGGACGCGGGCAGCAACCTGTTCAGCTTCCGCGACCCGCTGACCGGCCGCATCGTCGGCTTCGACGCCGATATCGCCCGCGAGATCGCCCGCGACCTGCTCGGCGACCCCGACCTCATCGAATACCGCAGTCTCGCTTCGGAAGAGCGCGAGCGCGCCCTCCAGGACCACACCGTCGACCTGATCGCAAAGACCATGACGATCACCTGCGAACGCCGTCAGCGGGTGGCCTTCTCCACGGTGTACCTGCGCGCCGATCAGCGGGTGCTGGCGGTGAAGAACTCCGGCATCAACGGCCTGGCCGATCTGGCGGGCAAGCGGGTCTGCGTGGCGCGCGGCACCACCTCGCTCGACCACATCCGCCGCGACCAGCCCGCCGCAACTATCCTCACCGTGCCCACCTGGGCCGACTGCCTGGTGGTGCTGCAACAGCGCCAGGTCGACGCGGTGAGCACCGACGACTCCATCCTCGCTGGCCTGGCCGCCCAGGACCCCTACACCGAGGTGGTCGGCGGCAGCATCAGCGCCGAACCGTACGGCATCGGCATCCCCAAGGGCGACGACGATCTGGTGCGCTTCGTCAACGCCACGCTCGAGCGCATCCGCAACGACGGCACCTGGACCCGCATCCATCGGCGCTGGCTCGCCTCCCTCGGCGACCCGCCGACCCCACCCGCCCCCACGTACCAGGACTGATCGCCGATGAGTACGCAGGACGACCCCGCCGAACACACCCCCACCGAGCTGTCCCGGCGCGAGCCAACCCAGCTCACCGAACGCCCCCGCCCCGGCACCCTGCCCGGCGGCTGGACGCTGCCGCCCGAACCCGCCGACGACCCGCCCGCCGACGACGAGACCCAGCCGCTGCCCAAGCTGCCCTCGCACGCGGTCACCGAGATCGCCGCCCGGCCCGCCACCCAGGCCACCCCCGCCGCCACCCAGGGTTCCTGGGTCTCCGAACCGGTGGCCACCTCGCGCTCCGGGCGCAGCGTCCGCACCGCCCGTTCCCGCCCGACCCGGCGGCTGGGCGCGGGGCTGGTGCCCATCCCGACCGTCACCCCCGCCGACCCGCGCGACGCGGTGCTCGCCGATCCGGTGGTCTCCGAGGGCAGGCGGTTCTGCTGGCGCTGCGCGAATCCGGTGGGCCGGTCCACCCCGGTGCGCGCCGCCAGTTCCAGCGGGGAGTGCGAGACCTGCGGCGCCGCTTACGATTTCCGGCCCTCGCTGCACGAGGGCGATATGGTCGCCGGGCAGTACGAGATCCAGGGCTGTATCGCGCACGGCGGGCTGGGCTGGATCTATCTGGCCATCGACCGCAATGTCAGCGACCGCTGGGTGGTACTCAAGGGCCTGCTGCACGCCGGTGACGCCGAGGCGCAAGCCGTCGCGGTGGCCGAGCGGCAGTTCCTGGCCGAGGTGGCGCACCCGAGCATCGTCAAGATCCACAACTTCGTCGAGCACACGGCCCCGGACGGGTCGAGCATCGGCTACATCGTGATGGAGTACGTCGGCGGCCATTCGCTGCGCGATATCCTCGACGCCCGGCCGCACGGGAAGCGGATGCCGCTGGCCGAGGCCATCGCCTATGTGCTGGAGATCCTGCCCGCGCTCGACCACCTGCATTCGATCGGCCTGACCTACAACGACCTCAAGCCCGACAATGTGATGGTCACCGAGGACCAGGTGAAGCTCATCGACCTGGGCGCGGTCGCCACCATCGAAGCCTACGGAAACCTGTACGGCACCAAAGGTTTCCAAGCCCCGGAGATCGCCCGTACCGGCCCCACCCCCGCCTCCGACGTCTACACCGTCGGCCGCACCCTGGCCGCGCTCACCCTGGACCTGCCCAGCGAGCACGGCCGCTTTCTCGACGGCATCCCCGACCCCGCCGACGAACCACTGCTGGGACAGTACGAGTTCTTCCACCGCTTCCTGCTCACCGCCACCGAACTCGATCCGGCCCAGCGCTTTCCGACCGCGCGGGCCATGTCGGCGCAGCTCGCGGGTGTGCTGCGCGAGATCCTCGCCTACGACACGGGCAGCGAACATCCCCAGCTGTCCACAGTGTTCAGTCCCCAGCGCGCCAGCTTCGGCACCGAGGAACTGATCAGCCAGACCGATGCCTACCTCGACGGGGTCGGCCGCTCGCCCCAGCTCGATTCCAGCACGGTCGTCGCCGCGCTACCGGTTCCACTCATCGACCCGGCCGACCCGTCCGCGCCCCTACTGGCCGCCACCGCCAACCCGGAACCCGAACGCGTCCTCGAGGCCCTGCACGACGCCCGCGAACGCGCCGAGGCCGACCCCGACAACGCCCCCGAGACACTGGCGGGAGAGCTGCTCTACGCCGAGGCCCGCGCACTCCTCGAACTCGGCGAATCCGCCGCAGTGCTGCACCTGCTCGACCGCGCACCCAACGAATCCGATTGGCGCACCGACTGGTTCACCGGCCTGGCCGGTCTGCTCGAACTCGACTACGAGGCCGCCTTCGGCTCCTTCGAAGCGGTGCTGCGGGTACTGCCCGGCGAGATCGCGCCCAAGCTGGCCCTGGCCGCCACCGCGGAACTGATTCTCCAGCACTGGGAATCGGACGCGCCCGAACAGTGGCGCGCCTTCGCCGAACGCTATTACGCCACCGTGTGGCGCACCGACCGCGCCGTGGTGAGCGCCGCCTTCGGCCTGGCCAGGCAGCTGGCCGTGGCCGGACAGGTCGGCGAGGCGGTGCACGCGCTCGACGAGGTCCCCGCCGCCTCCCGGCATTTCACCACTGCCCAGACCACCGCCATCCTGCTGCTGCTCACCAGCGCCCCGGTCGCCGACCTCGACGAACAGGTCCTGCGCCTGGCCGCCTCCCGCGCCCAATCCATCCCCGCGGGCGAACACCGCGCCACCCTCATGCGCACCCTCGTCCAGGGCACGGCCCTGGCCTGGCTGCGGGCGGGCAACACCCCGAAACGCAAGGACGCCAAGCTCTTCGGCCGCCCCTTCGACGAACGCGACCTGCGCCACGGCACCGAGTCCGGCCTGCGCGCCCTGGCCCGCAACGCTCCCGGCCGCGCCCACCGCTACGCGCTGGTGGACCTGGCGAACTCCCTCCGCCCCAAGTCCTGGTTCTGAACGACCTTCTCCGCACGACCACGACCACGACCACCGTGCGCTAGCGGCCACGCGGGCCGCGCTGCGCCCGGTAGGGTCCACCCCGTACCGCCGATCGGCAGGCCACGCCGCACGGGACCGTCACGTCGAGCTGATCGCCGCGGCGGGCGCGACCCTAAACGCTGACGGCGACTTCGTGCGCGGCCCGCGCGATGGCGAGCTCCTCGTTCGTCGGTACCACGAGCACCGCGACCGGCGAGGAGTCCGGGGAGATCCGCCGGGCACCGGGCGCACGCGTCTGGTTGCGCTCGGGGTCGATCTCGATGCCAAGCCCGGCCAGGTCCGCCACGGCGGCGGCACGCACGGCCGCGCTGTTCTCGCCGACACCGGCGGTGAAGACGATGGCGTCCACCTTGCCGAGTTCCACCAGGTAGGCGCCCAGGTAGCGGCGCAACCGGTGGATGTAGACATCGAAGGCCAGCTTGGCCTGGGCGTCACCATTGTCGATGAGCTGCTGGAGTTCCCGGAAATCGTTGACGCCGGACAGCCCCTTGATCCCGGAGTCGCGATTGAGCAGCTGCTCGACGGCGGGTAGGTCCAGCCCGGCGGCGTGCATGAGGTGCGGCATGATGCCGGGGTCCAGGTCACCGGGGCGGGTGCCCATGACCAGGCCCTCGAGCGGGGTCATGCCCATGGTGGTGTCGACCGCGACACCACCGCGCACGGCCGAGGCGGACGCGCCGTTGCCGAGGTGGAAGATGATCTGGTTCAGTTCCCCGGCGGGACGGCCGAGGAACTCCGCGGCCTTCTCCGAGACGTACTGGTGCGAGGTGCCGTGGAACCCGTAGCGGCGAACCCCGTGCGCGGCAGCCAGTTTCGCGTCCAGCGCGTAGGTCCGGGCGGCCTCGGACAGGGTGTGGAAGAAGGCGGTGTCGAAGACCGCAACCTCCGGAATCCCTGGCAGCAGTTCGGTGGTCGACTCGATGCCGATGGCATTGGCCGGATTGTGCAGCGGCGCCAACCGCGACAGGTCACGAATGGTGGCGAGCACCTCGTCGGTGATCAAGGTCGGCTGCCAGAACACCTCGCCGCCGTGCACCACCCGGTGCCCGACCGCGCCGATCCCGGCGGTGGTCAGGTCGATCCCGGTATCGCGGAACATCTCGAAGGCCTGACGCAGCCCGGCACGGTGATCCGCGATCGGACCCTCGTGCACGAGCTTCTGGCCACCACATTCGTGGACGACCCGCCCGCCGTGCGCCTCCCCGATCTTCTCGACCAGCCCCGAGGCCCGGACCTGGGCCGAATCCGCGTGCAGCAGCTGATATTTGATCGAAGAGGAACCGCAGTTCAGCACCAGCATCAAGTCACTCACGCTGTCTCCATTCGGCATGCTCGGGCGCTGACCTCTCATGCCAGGTCCCCCTGCGCCTGGATGGCGGTGATCGCCACGGTGTTCACGATGTCGGCGACCAGTGCCCCGCGCGAGAGATCGTTGACCGGCTTGCGCAGACCCTGCAGCACCGGCCCGATCGCGACGGCGCCCGCGCTGCGCTGCACCGCCTTGTAGGTGTTGTTGCCGGTATTGAGATCCGGGAACACGAACACCGTGGCCTTGCCCGCCACCGTGGAGTTCGGCAGCTTGGTGCTCGCCACGGCCGGTTCGATCGCGGCGTCGTACTGGATCGGCCCCTCCACCGGCAGCTCGGGCGCGCGCTCACGCACGAATTCGGTGGCGGTGCGCACCTTGTCGACATCGGCGCCGGTGCCCGAGGCGCCGGTCGAGTACGACAACATGGCCACCCGCGGCTCGATCCCGAAGCGGGCGGCGGTCTCGGCCGAGGACACCGCGATATCGGCGAGCTGCTCGGAGGTCGGGTCGGGCACCACCGCGCAGTCGCCGTAGGCGAGCACCCGGTCGGCCAGGCACATCAGGAACACACTCGACACCGTGGAGACGCCCGGCACCGTCTTGATGATCTCGAAGGACGGCCGGATGGTGTGCGCGGTGGTGTGCGCGGCGCCGGAGACCATGCCGTCGGCGATCCCCTGGTAGACCATCATGGTGCCGAAATACGAGATATCGGCCATGGTTTCGCGGGCCCGCTCGAGCGTCATCCCCTTGTGCTTGCGCAGTTCGGTGTACTCGGCGGCGAATTCGTCGAGGTAGCCGGAGGTGCGTGGGTCGAGCACCTGGGCGGCGTCGATGTCGACGCCGAGCTCGGCGGCGCGGGCGCGCACGGCGGTCTCGTCACCGAGGATGGTGAGGTCGGCGATCTTGCGCTGGAGCACTCGGCCCGCGGCGCGCAGGATGCGGTCGTCGTCGCCCTCGGGCAGCACGATGCGCTTGCGGTCGCCGCGCGCGCGTTCGATCAGCCGGTACTCGAACATCTGCGGGGTCACCACATTCGAGGCGGGCACCTGGATGCGTTCGAGCAGGGCGGGCGCGTCGACGCGCTGTTCCATCAGGGCCAGCGCGGTGTCGACCTTGAGCGGGCTGCCCGCCCACATCCGGCCGCGGGTGCGGTGCACGGCGCTGGCGGTGTCATAGGTGCCCAGTTCGGTGGTGAGGATGGGCAGCTTGGGGTGCAGGCCCTCCATCAGCCGGGCGATGGCCGGGTGCGGGCGGATGCCGCCGTTCATGATCACCCCGGCCAGCGACGGAAAGCCCGCCGCCTCATGGGCATTCACCACGCTGAGCAGCACATCGGACCGGTCGCCAGGGGCGATCACCACCACGCCGTCGGACAGGCGCTCGAGTATGTGTTCGGCGGTCATGCCGCCCACCATGATCCGCAGAGCCTCACGTTGCAGCAGTTCCGGGTCGCCGCTGTAGATCTCGCCGTCGATGGCCCCGCACAGCTCGCCCATGGTCGGCGCCATCAGCAGCGGCACCTCCGGCAGCGTCCAGGACGGCACCTCGGAATCGGCCAGCGCGGCACCGATCTCGTCGATCTCGCCGGGCGCGCAGCGGTTGGCGACCACCGCCACCAGCTGGGCGTGCTCCCCGGCCAGCTCGCCGGAACACAACTCGACCAGATGCTTGACCTCGGCGGGCGTGCGCTCGGCGCCACGCACCACCAGCAGCACCGGGGCGCCGAGGTTCACCGCGATGCGGGCGTTGAAGCGCAGTTCGCTGGGGCTGGCCACATCGGTGTAGTCACTGCCGACGATCACCACCGCGTCGCACGCCTTGGCGACATCGTGGAAGCGCATCACGATCTCGCTGATCGCGGCGTCGGGGTCGCGGTGTACGTCCTCGTAGCTGACGCCGACGGCCTGCTCGTAGCCGATATCGGCGGTGCTGTGCTCGAGCAGGAGTTCGAGGATGTAGTCGGTCTCGGCCGAGGAGCGGGTGATCGGGCGGAACACGCCGACCCGCGCGGTGGTGGCGCACAACATCTGCAGCACACCCAGCGCCACGGTGGATTTACCGGTGTCACCCTCCGGGGAGGCGATGTACACGGTGGACGGCGCTTGTTCGACCATGCTGGCGAGCTTAGTTAATCGATGGCGATCCGGCCGGGCGGTGTGGTGTTCGACCGGGTTGCGCCAGTTCAGCGCACCGGGTCGAACACCGCGAACCCGAGCTGGCCCGCGACAGTGGCCATCGCCGTGTCGTGGGTGACCACCGTCAGATCCTCCAAGCCACTGCGCAGGGCGGACGCCAGGTGGATGGCGTCGAGCGTCTTGATGTGCGAGATGATCGCTTCGGCCTCGTTGAGTACCGCGTGATCGACCGGGACGATGTCGATGTAGTCGATGATCTGGCCACGATCCAGGACCGGCAAACCCTCCCGGCGCAGCACCCGGGTGATCTCGGTGCGCAGCAGCCGGGAGGAAATGATCCGGCTGGCATCGTCGGCGGTGGTGGCGTCGAACCATTCGGCCGCGGGCCGCGAGTGCCCCAAGATGATCCGGACGGCTACCGAGGTGTCGAGGTAGAACGCCCTCACCACTCACCCTTCTCGGACTCGAGAAGTTCCTCGATGGAGGTGGCGGTGCGCAATTCGTGGCGCGCGATAGCACTCGTGCGCGCACCGCCCGCCACCGCTCGCCGGATGATCTGGGTCGACGTCACCGCGGGCACGATGTAACCCACCCGGTGGTTGTGCCGGGTCAGTTCGTAGACCTCACCGGACTCCACATCGGCGACCATCGCCGAGGGGTTCTGGCGCAGTTCACCAACACTGATCGACTTCATTCCACCAGCGTAGCCGGAAATGTCTACCAATGTCTACGAACTGACTCCGGCCCAGCTCAGCCCAGCGCGCGCAGGCGGGGGGCCAGGTCGCGCTCGAACAGGTCGAGGAAGCGGAGCTGGTCGTGGCCGGGGGCATGGAAGACCAGGTGGTTGAGGCCCGCGTCCAGGTAGGGCTTGATCTGGGCGACGGCCTCGTCCGGGTCGCTGGCCACGATCCAGCGCTTGGCGACCTGCTCGATCGGCAGCGCGTCGGCGGCGGCTTCCATCTCGATCGGGTCGGTGATGTCGTGCTTCTGCTCGGCGGTCAGCGACAGCGGGGCCCAGAAGCGCGTGTTCTGCAGGGCCAGTTCGGGATCGGTGTCGTAGGAGATCTTGATCTCGATCATCTTGTCGATCCCGGCGACATCGCGCTCGGCCTTGGCCGCGCCCTCGGCGACGGCGGGCAGCAACTTCTCGGTGTAGAGGTCCATGCCCTTGCCCGAGGTGCAGATGAAACCGTCACCCGCGCGGCCCGCGTAGCGCGCGACGACCGGGCCGCCCGCGGCGATGTAGACGGGGATGCCGCCCTTGGGCACGTCGTAGATGGAGGCGCCGACGGTGTGGTAGTACTCGCCGTCGAAATCGACGCGGTCCCCGGTCCACAGCGCGCGCATCAGCTGCACCGACTCGCGCAGCCGGGCGAAACGCTCCTTGAAATCGGGCCATTCACCCTTGTAGCCGGTGGCGATCTCGTTGAGCGCCTCGCCGGTGCCGACCCCGAGCATCACCCGTCCCGGGTACAGGCAGCCGAAGGTCGCGAAGGCCTGGGCGATCACCGCCGGGTTGTAGCGGAAGGTGGGGGTGAGCACCGAGGTGCCGAGCATGATGCGTTCGGTGCGCTCGCCGGTGGCGGCTAGCCAGGCCAGGGAGAACGGCGCGTGGCCGCCGTTGTGCCGCCACGGCTGGAAGTGATCGCTCACGGTCGCGCTGTCGAGACCGTGTTCCTCGGCGGCCACCGCCAGCTCGACCAGCTCTCGCGGACCGAACTGCTCGGCCGATGCCTTGTACCCGAGCTTGAGATCAACCATCTCAGCCACTCCTGTCTTCGCTTCGTCGCGCCCCTGCCGCTTCGACACTAACCAACCCGCGAACCGGCTGCCCGGTAGCACGGCGACCGCGTTTAGCGGATGATTAGCTGGTGACCGCCAAGGATGAGCAGATCTTGTCGTACCTGACCGACATGGACGGTGTGCTGGTCCACGAGGACCAGTTGATCCCCGGCGCCGACGAATTCCTCGCCGAGCTGCGCGCCAACGAGATCCCCTTCCTCGTCCTCACCAACAACTCCATCCGCACCCCGCGCGACCTGCAGGCCCGGCTGCGCCAGACCGGCCTGGACATCCCCGAGCAGGCCATCTGGACCTCGGCCCTGGCCACCGCCACCTTCCTCGACGAGCAGCGCCCCAACGGCACCGCCTACGTCGTGGGCGAATCCGGCCTCACCACCGCCCTGCACGAGATCGGCTACGTCCTCACCGACGTCGACCCCGACTACGTCGTCCTCGGCGAGACGCGCACCTACTCCTTCGAGGCCATCACCACCGCCATCCGCCTGGTCGACCGCGGCGCCAAGTTCATCGCCACCAACCCCGACGCCACCGGCCCGTCCCGCGACGGCGTGCTCCCCGCCACCGGCTCGGTCGCCGCCCTGATCACCCGCGCCACCGGCAAGGACCCCTACTACGTGGGCAAACCCAACCCGCTGATGATGCGCTCGGCCCTGCGCCGCATCGGCGCGCATTCGCAGAGCACCGTGATGATCGGCGACCGGATGGACACCGACGTGATCGCCGGGCTCGAAGCGGGCCTGCGCACCATCCTGGTGACCTCGGGTATCTCCACCAAGTCCTCGGTCGAGGCCTACCCCTTCCGCCCGACCATGGTGGTCGATTCGGTCGCCGACCTGGTCGGCCGCACCGGCAGGCCGTTCGCGGAGATGTGATCTAGCTCTCATCGGAATAAGTTTCCTTGTCCACTAGTTATAGTTGCCATGGCAACCAAAGCGAGCCGAGGAGGGCCAGTGCAGTTCGGAATCTTCACCGTGGGTGACGTGACCACCGATCCGACGACCGGCCGTACCCCCACCGAGGGCGAGCGGATCAAGGCGATGACCACCATCGCGCAGAAGGCCGAGGAGGTGGGCCTTGACGTATTCGCCATGGGCGAGCACCACAACCCGCCCTTCGTCCCGTCCTCGCCCACCACCATGCTCGGCTACATCGCGGGCCGCACCGACCGCATCCAGCTGTCGACCTCGACCACGCTGATCACCACCAACGACCCGGTCAAGATCGCCGAGGACTTCGCGACCCTGCAGCACCTCGCCGACGGCCGCGTCGACCTGATGCTCGGCCGCGGCAACACCGGCCCGGTCTACCCGTGGTTCGGCAAGGACATCCGCGACGGCATCCCGCTCGCCATCGAGAACTACGCCCTGCTGCACAAGCTGTGGCGCGAGGACGTGGTGACCTGGCAGGGCCGCTTCCGCACCCCGCTGCAGTCGTTCACCGCGACCCCGCGCCCGCTCGACGATGTCCCGCCGTTCGTCTGGCACGGCTCGATCCGCAGCCCGGAGATCGCCGAACAGGCCGCCTACTACGGTGACGGCTTCTTCGCCAACCACATCTTCTGGCCCAAGGACCACTTCCAGCGGCTCATCGAGCTCTACCGCCGCCGCTACGAACACTACGGACACGGCAGCGCCGACCAGGCCATCGTCGGCCTCGGCGGACAGGTGTTCCTGCGCAAGAACTCCCAGGACGCGATCCGCGAGTTCCGCCCGTACTTCGACAACGCGCCGGTCTACGGCCACGGCCCCTCGCTCGAGGAATTCAGCGAGCAGACCCCGCTGACCGTCGGCAGCCCCGAACAGGTCATCGAGAAGACGCTCACCTTCCGCGAGCACTTCGGCGACTACCAGCGCCAGCTGTTCCTCGTCGACCACGCGGGCCTGCCACTGAAGACCGTGCTCGAACAGCTCGATCTGCTCGGCGAGCAAGTGATCCCGGTGCTGCGCAAGGAATTCGCCGCCGGTCGTCCCGCGCACGTGCCGGACGCGCCGACGCACGCGTCGCTGCTGGCCGCCAAGGACACGGAGGTCGCCGCATGACCCAGCGGATCGCGGTCGTCTCGGCAGGGCTGTCCCAGCCCTCGTCGACCCGGCTGCTCGCCGAGCGGCTCGGCGCCGCCACGGCCCGCGGCGGCGAGGTCGAACTCGACTTCGTCGACCTGCGCGACCACGCCAGGGACCTGGCCGACAACCTCGTCACCGGGTTCGGATCCCCCACACTGCGCGCCACCATCGACCGGGTCGTCAGCGCCGACGGCCTGATCGCGGTGACGCCGATCTTCAACGCCTCCTACAGCGGCCTGTTCAAGTCGTTCTTCGACGTACTCGAACCGGAATCGCTGGTCGGGATGCCGGTGTTGATCGGCGCCACCGGTGGCACCGAACGGCATTCGCTCGCACTGGAACACGCGCTGCGACCGCTGTTCGCGTATCTGCGCTCGGTCGTCGTTCCCACCGCCGTCTACGCGGCATCCACGGACTGGGGCGACGGCGCGGGCGACGGACTGGACCGCCGGATCGACCGCGCCGCCGAGGAATTCACCGAACTCCTGACCGGCCGATCCCGCACCCGCACCGTCGACCCCTACGCCGAAACCACCCCCTTCGAAGATCTGCTAACCGGAAACCTCACCCCCACAAGGAGTTCCCTATGACCACCGCACTCGCCAACGGACTCGCCGCCGGTACCTGGACCATCGACGCCAGCCACTCCACCGTCGGCTTCGCCGTACGCCACCTGATGGTGAGCAAGGTCCGCGGCCGCTTCACCGACTTCGACGGCGCGCTCGTCATCGGCGAGGACGGCTCCGCCTCCGCGCACGCCGAGATCCGCGTCGACTCGCTGACCACCGACAACGCCCAGCGCGACGGTCACCTGCGCACCGCCGACTTCTTCCACGCCGAGCAGTTCCCGGTGATGACCTTCAAGTCCACCGGATTCCACGGCAAGGGCAACGATTTCGTCGTCGACGGTGAGTTCACCGTGCGCGGCAACACCAAGCCGGTCTCGCTCGAGGTGGAGTTCCTCGGCGTCAACCCGGGCATGGGCCAGGGCAAGGTGGCCGGGTTCGAGGCCAAGACCGTTGTCTCGCGGCGCGAGTTCGGCCTCGACATCGACATGCCGCTGCCCGACGGCGGCACGGTGATCGGCGACAAGATCACCCTGACCCTCGAGATCGAGGTAGTCCTGCAGGGCTGATCCGCCCAGCACGAAAGCCCTCGCCTGCGACGGCGAGGGCTTTCGTCGTGTCCGGGTCAGATCGGCCGGAAACCGGCGCCGAGGTCGCCGCGCGCGTCGATGTCGTCGAGGATGGCGGTGATGTTCATGCCGACCTCCGGGCCGAGGCAGGGCACGTAGACATAGCCGTTGACCATGCCGACCAGCGTGGAACCGACCACCACCGGGCCACCGGAATCACCGGAGACCACACAGATCTGGGTGAGCGTGGCGATCCCGGATTCCAGCGGGTCACCGTAGGCGAGTCCGCAGGTCTGCGCGGTGCTGCGGCCTTCCTTGCAGGCGATGTCCGGGAACTGCGCCGGGCCGCCGACGCCGGTGATGGTGGTGTTACCCACCCGGTTCACCGGCACGACCACGGCCGGGTCGAAGGTGATCACCGAATAGTCCATGGCCTCGCTGCGGTAGCCGACCGTGCCGACGGTGCCCGCCTCGGCATTGGTCTCGGCGACGATGCTCGCCCCCTCCGGCCCGCAGTGCGCGGCGGTGAGCCCGACCAGCCTGCCGCTCGCATCGTGCCCGATCGTGGTGAGCGTGCAGGTCGCCCCGTCGACGAGGATGCCGGAACCGCCGCCAAGGACCGCCGGGGCCGCGGCGTGCGCCGTGCCGATCGGCCCGGCGGTGAGGGCACCGGCGACGGCCAGCATCGCGCCTGCTGCTGCGAGAGTTTTCGACATGTTCGATCCGATCCGTAGGCTGCGGTTTCCCGGGCGAATACGACTGTTCGATCACACGCCTGGCGACCATAGCAAGGACACATCAGGCGATGTCAGACAACCTCTCCGGTGTGGCTCACCTCCGGTCCGCGCCGTCGATGATCGTGTCCAGGGCCGCGCTGAGCCGGGTGAGGGTGGCGACGGTGGCGGCAAACTCCGCCGGGCCGAGCAGCGCGGCGAGGCGGTCGGCCATGGCCGCGTGCTGCGGGCCGATCCGTTCGATGGCCGCCAGCCCCTGCTCGGTGATGGTGACCAGCTTGGCCCGCTTGTGCGCCGGATTAGCCCGGTACTCGCAGATCCCCTCGGCGACAAGCAGATCCGCCACCCGCTGCACGCTCTGCCGGGTGATGCCCATGGCGCGCGCGATCCCGGCCACCGGCAGCGGCCGCTCCCGCACCGCCGCCATCACCTGCCACCAGGCCACCGAGATCCCCGCCGGGGAAGCCAATCCGTCACCGATGGTGAGGAATTGGCCGTTGAGGCGGTAGACGGTGAGCGCGGCACCGTCGAGCAGATCCTGTTCGGGAGTCATTGCGCGGCCAGCGCGGCATAGGCGGTGGGGTCCTTGTGCGCGAACAGCTGGAACCACGCGTCCAGGACCGGCGGGTCGTAGAGGTCGAGACGGGCGAAGATCTCGCGCGCGAATTCGAAGGGGGACATGGCGTTCGCGGTGATCACGTCGCGATCGGTGACAGCGGGCTCTGCCAGGTAGTGGCTCGCCCCCGAATAGCCCGTCTCGGCAAGGGTTTCCGGGTCGTTGCTGGTGTGCGCGCGGTCATCGAGCAGGCCGACCCGGGCCAGGCCCATGGTCGCGCCGCAGATGGCGGCGACCGGTACGCCCGCCGCGACGAAGCGTTTCGCGGTCTCCGCGAACGGGTTCAGCGCGTCACCGGACCACAGGTCGGCGCCGGGCAGGATCAGCATGGCGCTGTCGGCGGGGTCGAGGTCGGCCAGGGCCAGATCGGGAGTGACCCGGAAGCGGCCCATGGTGGTCACCGGCTCGGCGGTGAGCCCGACCGTGCGCACCTCGAACACGCCCGGTTCCCGATGCCAGGAGGTGTCGGCGATATTGGCCAGGGCCGCGCCCGCCTCCCAGTCCGCGAGGGTGTCGTATACGGCGGCGTGAACTGTTCTCTTGGTCATGACAGCATGCTGTCATGATTGACAGGATGCTGTCAATAAGAATTTTGCAACCCTCCTTTCGTAAGCTCACCGCATTCGGTGCGAGACAAGGAGGTTCAGCCGAGATGACCGACCCCGTGCAGGGCATGACGGGCACCATCACGTCATCGATCCGCGCGGCGGGCGGGCTCGGCGAAGTCCTGGTCGCGATCCGTGGCGGGACCGAGCTGTATCTGGCGCGGGCCGACGAGCCGATCGAGGCGGGCGCCACGGTCCTGGTCGTCGCGGTTCATCCGGGGCGCGTCCTCGACGTGGTCCGCTGGATCCCGCTCGCACCGCAACCGGCGCAAGACAACTGAGAGAAGGGGCTCGCATGCTGGGCTATCACGTTCCCGATCCCGACGAGGCCATGCTGGTCAGCGGTGCCAAGAGCAAGGACAACGCGCCGTTTCGCGTGGTCATCGGGCGCGGCACCTGGGTGATTCCGCTGTTCCGCAAGGTCCGCTACCTGTCGCTGGCGATGTTCGAATCCGAGATCCGCGAGCGGTGTGTCACCAAGCAGGCCATCCAGCTCGACGTGCGCGCGGTGATCGCGTTCAAGGTCGCCAACGACACCCCGTCCATCGTGAACGCCGCCCAGCGCTTCCTGTCCGAGCAGGAGCAGGAGATGTCGGTGCTGACCGGGCGGATCTTCTCCGGCCACCTGCGCTCGATCGTCGGTTCGATGACCGTCGAGGAGATCATCCGCGAGCGCCAGAAACTGGCCGACGAGGTGCTGCTGGCCTCCAAGGTGGAGATGAGCAATATCGGCCTGTGGGTCGACTCGTTCCAGATCCAGTCCATCGACGACGGCGACCTCGGCTACATCAACGCCCTGGCCGCCCCGCACAACGCGGCCGTGCAGCGCGACGCCCAGATCGCCCAGGCCCAGGCCGCCCAGCGCTCCGCCGAGGCCGAGCAGGAATCCCTGCGCCGCCAGGCCGAATACGAGCGCGAGACCTCGATCCTCAAGGCCGAATACCAGCGCGATATCGACAAGGCCCGCGCCGAAGCCGCCCAGGCGGGCCCGCTCGCCGACGCCATCGCCCGCCAGGAAGTCCTCACCGCCCAGGCCGAGCAGGCCCGCAAGAACGCCGAACTGCGCGAGCAGGAACTCCAGGCCGAGGTCGTCAAACCCGCCATGGCCGAGGCCGAACGCGTCCGCATCCTCGCCGAGGCCGAAGCCGACCGCACCCGCATCCAGGCCGAAGCCGCCGCCTCCAACAACCGCATCGCCCTCGACCAGCTGCTCATCGAACAGCTCCCCGAGATCGTCAAACAGGCCTCCACCGGCCTCGCCAACGCCAACCTCACCGTCCTCAACGGCCCCGACGGGGTCGGCGAACTGGTCAACGGCATGGTCGGCCAGGGGTTGACGGTCTTCAACTCGCTGCAGAAGGCCCTGTCCAACGGAGAGGTCGACAAGGCCTGATCGGCGCGCCGATCGCCACCGACGGTCGGCTGCTCCGTTTAAGCAGGTTTCGAACTGCTCGATGAATACACGCCCTGTGGCATCTAGATGCCACAGGGCGTATCTTTGTGGGGTGGGATGGAACGTCTACCTCACCAAGCAGGTCCTGAACTGGGTGGACAGCTTGGACGACGTCATGTTCGACCACTACGAGGCAGCGCGTCAGGAATTGGAGGAAAGGGGCCCGGGACTCGGGCGCCCGTGGGTCGACACACTCGTCGCATCGCGGCATTCCAACATGAAGGAACTACGGATACCAGGGTCGAATGCGCGAATCATCTTCGCGTTCGATCCGAAGCGATCGGCAATCCTGCTGATCGCCGGCGACAAGACACACCGATGGCAGCAGTGGTACCGGGAGAATATCCCCATCGCCGACCGCATTTTCGATGAGCACCTTGGAGGACTGGGCTGATGGAACTATTCGAAAGCAACCGGTCTCGGCATCCGGACGGCGGCCACGACCCGGCACGAGTCGCGGCCGTGCGGAAGAAGATGCGTTCTGTAGAGCGGGCGTATCGGCTCGCCGAGCTCCGGGAGGCCAAGCAACTCAATCAGACCGAGCTCGGCGACCGGATCGGAGTCGGTCAGCGGACGGTGTCGAAGATCGAACACGGCGAGATCGAACGGTCACGCCTCGAGACGATCCGCAAGTACGTCGAGGGGCTCGGCGGCGAAGTCGAAGTGGTGGCGCGATTCGGCGACGAGGCTTTCACCATCGCCTGAGGGGCGCAACTATGGTGATCACCGATTGGGGGTGGGGATGCGTTATGAGGAGGGCCAGCGGCTTCGCGTGGACAGCGAGGACCTCGTCGCTCGATTGAGCATGGACGATGACAGCGAGTTCGGTCCGGCACCGCTCGTGCTCCGGCTGAACCTGAAGGACCCTAAGTGTTCGTGGTCGGTGGGATCGAGGACGTGACCGCCAGGATCGAGATCGGGAGGTTCGCGTGATGTCCCTCGATGGCTGGGCGCGTCAGTCGATGATGAGGTTCGGGCGGTAGTGGCGGAAGGCGGCCAGGATCTGATGGGCGGAGGCATCCAGGACCGGTGGGCTCAAGTTGAGATGCCCGGATTTGACGCCCATCCTCACCTTGGACAGCAGCCGGGCCCGCGGCGAAACCTGGGCGTAGTAGGACGCTGGGTCGTGTAACCAGACGTGGATCCACTCCGCCTTGGATCCGCCGGAGAGCCTCTGGACAGCGAACTCCACACGGGCGACCTCGTTCCATCCGACCCACACACCGTGCCGGTCCATCAGCCCTTCCGCGGTCAGGACGAGTTCCGGCCGGGGCCGAACCAGCCGGGTCGCCGCATAGCCGCCGCCGAGGATCGAGAACGGGACCGTCACCGCGCTCGCGATCAGCGGTATTAGAGGGACGTCGTGGGTTCCGGTGAACTCTGCCCAGACGGCCCAAGCACCTGCGCACCCCATGAGCACCGCCACCACGATTATCGCCCACAGATACAACGGCGCCGGTTGGAAAACCGTCGCGGGCTTCCCCCCGACATACATGAGGGAAGTGTAATTCCTTACTCGCCCAAGCTAACTCAAAGCGTGGTCGAGGTCGGTGAGGAGGTCTTCGATGTCCTCGAGGCCGACCGAGATGCGGACGACGCCGTCGCTGAGGCCGATGGAGGCTCGGCCTTCGGGGCCCATGGCTCGGTGGGTGGTGGTGGCGGGGTGGGTGATGAGGGTTTTGGCGTCGCCGAGGTTGTTGGAGATGTCGATGACGCGCAGGCGGTTCAACACCTCGAAGGCGCGCTTCTTGCCGCTTTCGCCCGCGAGTTCGAAGGTGACGACGGTGCCGCCGCCGGACATCTGGGACTGGGCCAGGGCGTGCTGGGGGTGCGATTCCAGGAAGGGGTACTTGACCCAGTTCACGGACTTGTTCGTCTCCAGGAACTGGGCGACCTTCAAGGCGGAATCGGTGGACTGGCGCACGCGCAGGGGCATGGTCTCCAGGCCCTTGAGCAGGGTCCAGGCGTTGAACGGGCTCAGGGCGGGGCCGGTGTGGCGCATCAGGTTCTTGACGGGGCCGTCGATGTAGTCCTGGGCGCCGAGGATGGCGCCACCGAGCACGCGGCCCTGGCCGTCGATGTGCTTGGTGCCGGAGTAGACGACCACATCGGCGCCGAGTTCGAAGCCGCGCTGCAGCAGCGGGGTGGCGAAGACGTTGTCCAGCACCACCTTCGCGCCCGCGGCGTGGGCGAGCTCGGTGACCTTGCGGACGTCGACGAGAGTCTGCATCGGGTTGGCGGGGGTCTCGAAGAACACCGCCTGGGTGGGCACCGAGAGGGCCTGTTCCCACTGTTCGAGGTCGTCACCGTCGACGAAGACGGTCTCCACACCCCAGCGCGGCAGGATCTCGTTGCACACCACGAAACAGGAACCGAACAGGCTGCGCGCGGCCACGAGCCGGTCGCCCGCCTTCAGCAGCGCGCCCAGCGCGGTGAAGACCGCCGACATGCCCGAGGCGGTCGCGAAGGCGGCCTCGGCGCCGTCGAGCAGGCGGATGCGCTCCTCGAACATGGCCACGGTCGGGTTGCCGTAGCGGGAGTAGACGAAGTGCTCGACCTCGCCGGTGAACGCGGCCTCGGCGGCCTCGGCGCTCTCGTAGACGAAACCCGAGGTCAGGTACAGCGCCTCGGAGGTCTCCTCGAAACCGGAGCGGCGCAGACCGCCGCGGACGCCGAGGGTGGCGGGGCCGACGCCCTCGGGCAGTGGCTTGTCGAACGAACCACCGGTGATCATCTGCTGTCTCCCTTATGCCTGGCGCCACGGCAGGCCGACCGCGCGCCAGCCCACGCTGCCGCGCTGACCGAACGCGTCGGGTCCGCCCTCGAAACCGTCCAGCACGTTGTAGGACGGGGCGATGCCCGCCGCGGTCGCCACGGTCGCCGCGCCGATGGAGCGCTGACCGGAACGACACAGGAACACCACGGGAGCGTCGTCCGGCCGCCCGGCCAGCGCCTGCTCGAGCTCGGCGCCGAAGTTCGGGTTGCGCGTGCCGGTGCCGTCGACCCACTCGATGAAGTGGGCCGGGCGCTCGATGGAGCTGGTGTCGGGGATGCCGATCTGCGCCCACTCACCTTCGGTGCGCACGTCGACCAGCACCGCGCCGGGATGCTCGGTCAGGATCTCCCACGCCTTCTCAGGGGTGATGTCGCCGGCGTAAGTCATGTCGAACCTCCTGCGTGAATCCGCTCTTGCCGTGCCGGAACTCCGGAACACACGGCCAGGTCGTCACCCGGAGCACCCCACCGCGGAGGAGGGTTGCCGGCCAGCGAGCCGGGGCTTGGCGCTGGCACTCATGACCTTGCGATCCGAGATTGCCCCGGCACAGGTCACCGTGTCAAACGATCAGGGCGTGCAGACCAGCCAGGTGCCGTCGACCCTGGTCAAGTTCCAGGTGCTGGTCGAGGACGTGTCACCGACCTGGACGGTGGCGTCGATCTTGGCGCGGTCGCCGTTGACGGTCGGGTTCTGGAAACCCTTCTTGTCGATCGTCACCGCCGATTTCGGGCCGCCGAGGCGCTCGGTGAGGCCGGATTTCTGCTCGTCGAAGCCGGGACAGGCGACACCCTGCGGCGGACGCAGCTCGCTGCGTGAGCGCGCGTCGATATAGTTGGTGACGGCGGCCGCGAGCCGGTCGGCCTCTGTGACATTTTTCTCAGCGGGCGAGAGCAAGCCGCCCAGCACGATGCCGATGAGCACCAGAACCGCGATGACCGCGGCCGCGACGAACGGGACGATGGATCGCTTGTCGGTCTGATCCACCACCACGGGCTGCTCGTCCGAGCCTGTTCGCTCCTCGTTCATGTGCTAATCCTGACAGACCCGGTGCGGGCAACCACACCGCGCGCCGGGTGGCCACAACGCCGCAGATAGAATCGCGGAGAATGCGGCCCGCTGCCGAGGTCCACAGGCAGCTGCCAGCAGCCGGATCGCCAACTTAGCCTAAGCTAAATTGACGCCGTCAACAGTTCTCGACCAAAGGGTGCGCGTAGAAATGACCGAACAGAGTGCAGCGACTCGCCCACTTCGCATCGCGATCGTGGGTGCCGGCCCGGCCGGTATCTACGCCGCCGACGCGTTGATGAAGTCCGATGCCGAGGTGTCGATCGACCTCTACGAGCGCATGCCCGCGCCGTTCGGCCTGATCCGCTACGGCGTCGCCCCCGACCACCCGCGCATCAAGGGCATCATCACCGCCCTGCACAAGGTGCTCGACAAGGAGCAGGTGCGCCTGCTCGGCAATATCGACTACGGCACCGACATCACCCTCGACGACCTGCGTCAGTTCTACGACGCGGTGATCTTCTCCACCGGCGCCAACGCCGACCGCGCGCTGCCCATCCCGGGCATCGACCTGGACGGCTCCTACGGTGCCGCCGACTTCGTGTCCTGGTACGACGGCCACCCCGACGTGCCGCGCAGCTGGCCGCTGGAGGCCGAGAAGGTCGCCGTGCTCGGTGTCGGCAACGTGGCCCTGGACGTGGCCCGCGTGCTGGCCAAGACCGGTGACGAGCTGCTGCCCACCGAGATCCCGCCGAACGTCTACAAGGGCCTCAAGGCCAACAAGGCCGTCGAGGTGCACGTGTTCGGCCGCCGCGGCCCCGCGCAGGCCAAGTTCACCCCGCTCGAGCTGCGCGAACTCGACCACTCGCCGACGATCGAGGTCATCGTCGATCCCGAGGACATCGACTACGACGAGGGCTCGGAGGCGGCGCGCCGCAACTCCAAGCAGGTCGACATGGTCGCCAACACCCTCGAGCAGTGGGCGATCCGCGACCAGGGCGACCGCCCGCACAAGCTGTTCCTGCACTTCTTCGAGTCGCCCGCCGAGGTCATCGGCGAGGACGGCAAGGTCGTCGGTCTCAAGACCGAGCGCACCCAGCTCGACGGCACCGGCAACGTCAAGGGCACCGGCGAGTTCAAGCAGTGGGACGTGCAGGCGATCTACCGCGCGGTGGGTTACCTGTCGCAGAACGTCACCCAGCTGCCCTTCGACGACCAGGCGGGCACCGTGCCCAACGAGGCCGGTCGAGTGCTCGCCGACGAGGCCGCCGAGGGCTCGGCCCGCTTCATGCCCGCCACCTACGTGACCGGCTGGATCAAGCGCGGCCCGGTCGGCCTGATCGGCCACACCAAGGGTGACGCCAACGAGACCATCGCCTGCCTGCTCGACGACGCCAAGGACTTCACCCCGGCGCCGAAGCCCGAGCTCGACGCGGTGACCGAGTTCCTGGAGAGCAAGGGCATCCCGTTCACCACCTGGGCGGGCTGGTACCGCCTCGACGCACACGAGCGCGCCCTGGGCGAGCCCGAGGGCCGCGAGCGCGTGAAGGTCGTCGAGCGCGAGGACATGCTGCGCGCCTCGGAGCCGAACAAGGTCTAGGCACACGCCACGAAGAGCCGGTGGGAACCGGGACATCACGTCCAGGACCCACCGGCTTTTTTTCGTTCGATGTGATAGCTCACACGGACGAACTGTTCCCTTTCGCCGATCTCGAGGCATTCTGTACAGGTGTTCGATGCGCACGTCCACATCATCGATCCGCGGTATCCGCTGATCGAGAACGAGGGCTACCTTCCCGACCCCTACATCATCGACGACTACCTAAAGCGGATGCAGCGCTTCGAGGTTCGTGGTGGGGCGGTGGTGAGTGCCTCGTTCCAGGGGACCGACCAGTCGTATCTGAAGGCCGCGCTGGCCGCCCTCGGCCCGGACTGGGTGGGCGTCACCCGGCTCGACCTGGACGCCACCGACGACGAGATCAGCGAACTCGACCGCGCGGGGGTCCGCGCGCTGCGCTTCAACCTCAAGCGCGCCGCCGCCGACATCACCGAGATGACCTTGCAGGCGCTGCGCGCGCACGAGCTGGCAGGCTGGCATGTGGAGCTCTACATTGACGGGCAGATGCTGGCCTCGCTGCAACCGGTGATCTCCAAGCTGCCCGCGCTGTCCATCGACCACCTCGGCATGTCCGAGGAGGGTCTGCCCTATCTGCTGGATCTGGTGGATCGCGGGGCCCGGGTGAAGGCCACCGGCTTCGGCCGGGTCGACATGGATGTGGCCGAGACGCTGCGGCGCATCCACGCGGTGAACCCGGGGGCGCTGATGTTCGGCACCGATCTGCCCGGCACCCGGGCGGGCAGGCCGTTCGAGGACCGCGATGTCGAGCTGATCAGCCGGGTCGTGGGGGCCGATGTGCATGCCGTGCTCGAGGACAATGCCCGCGAGTTCTACCGGCTGCCCGCCGTCGACCGGCCCGCGACCGATCCGCTGCCGACCATGCCGATGCCCCGCACCGACAACCCGACGGTGCCGATCCCCCGCGACCAGCTCCCCGGCGCGGACGCGCACACCCGCCCGCTGCCGGTCATCGAGTAGCGAGATTCGAACCCGCCCAACCCCGCACCCGCGACCCCGAGGAGCGGCGGCGCGCAGCGCCGGTCGCGGCCGGGTCGCCGGTCAGGCGCCGTTTCGTAGGCGACGAAGGAGCAAGAAACGGTGCCTGACCGGCGGCCCCTAGGGGCCGCGACTCGAGCGCGCCAGCGCTCAAACAAACACAGCGCCGGTCAGCCAGACACCGGCGGCGATCAGCGCGCCGAACAGCTCAACGAGCATCGACAGGCCGACGCCCTTGAGCGCGTGCAGGGTGGCGGGCCAGGCCAGGCGGTTGGTCTTCAGGCGGTACAGCTCGGCCAGGTAGACGCCGAGCACGAAGCCGATGAACAGGCCGACGATCGGGATCACGAAGAACCCGATGACGCCCAGGATCGCCCCGGCCAGCAGCGCCTTGTTGGACACCCCCGCCTCGCGCATCTTGCGCCCCGGCCAGGTGTATTTCACGACCCCGGAGATGATCAGCGCGACCGAGGCGATCGCGAGCACCGTCCAGGCCGTGGTGCCGCCGGTGAGGAAGGCCCACGCCGCGATTGCCGCGAAAATGAGGATCACCCCCGGCAGAATCGGTACGATCACGCCAGCGATGCCGACGAGAATGACGAGGCCGACGACGACCTCACCCCACACGCTCACTACCGGGTCCTCCCGTTTCCGCGCCGAGTAGCGCCACCGAATTCTCGCCCATGGCCTACCCGAGCCGCCATCCCACCGCTATTGTCGATGTGTCAATACCGTTCGACGACGAACTGAGGTCAGGCGTGAGCAGCGAGTCCACCGCCAAGCAGGGGCCCCTCGCGGGCATCAAGGTCATCGAGCTGGCGGGCATCGGGCCCGGCCCGCACGCCGCGCTACTGCTGGCCGACCTGGGCGCCGACGTGGTGCGCGTGCAGCGCCCCAACCAGCTGCCCGGCTTCATGGAACGGCCGCAGTGGCGCGGGCGCACCATCGTCGAGGCGAACCTCAAGGACCCCGCCGACGTCGCCAAGATCCTGGACCTGGTGGAGAAGGCCGACGTGCTGCTGGAGGGCTTCCGCCCCGGCGTCACCGAGCGCATGGGCCTCGGCCCCGACGAGGCGCTGGCGCGCAACCCGCGCCTGGTCTACGGCCGGATGACCGGCTGGGGCCAGCACGGTCCGCTCGCCGACCGCGCGGGCCACGACATCAACTACATCTCGCTGACCGGTGTGCTCAATGCCATCGGCCGCAAGGGCGAGCGCCCGGTGCCGCCGCTGAACATGGTGGGCGACTTCGGTGGCGGCTCGATGTTCCTGGTGTTCGGCGTGCTCGCCGCGCTGGTGGAGCGGCAGAGCTCGGGCAAGGGCCAGGTGATCGACGCCGCGATGATCGACGGCGCACTGGCCCTGTCGCACATGATCTGGGGCATGCGCGGGGTGGGCCTGTGGTCCGACGAGCGCGGCACCAACCTGCTCGACACCGGCATGGCCTTCTACGACACCTACGAGACCTCCGACGGCAAGTACATGGCCGTGGGCGCGATCGAGCCGCAGTTCTACGCCGAGCTGCTGGCGGGCCTCGAGATCGATCCGGAGGGTCTGCCCATGCAGATCGACCCGAACGGTCAGGAGCAGCTGCGCAAGCTGTTCGCCGACAAGTTCAAGACCAAGACCCGCGACGAGTGGGCCGCGATCTTCGACGGCACCGACGCCTGCACCACCCCGGTGCTCACCTTCACCGAGGCCACCGAGAACCCGCACATCGCGGCCCGCACCGGCCTGATCGAGATCGACGGTGTGGTGCAGCACGCGCCCGCGCCGCGCTTCTCGCGCACCCCCGGCGGCATCCCGACCCCGCCGCCCACCGCCGCGACACCGATCGAAACGGTCTGGGCTGACTGATTTACCGGCCTGTCGTCGGTAGTCTGACGGCTATCGACGACAGGATTCGGGTCCGCACCGGCCATCGGCCACCGAAGGTGCTCGCCGCATTCATCGCGGCCGCCACCTTCGGTTCGGCACTGCTCGCGTTCGCCTTCGCCGAGGGATTCCTGGACAACCGGCGCGCGCGACTGCTCGAAACCGGTTGCCGCCGAGACATTCCCGTCCCCATCGCCGCCACCGCGTTCAACGGCCTGGCCACCGGATTGCTGGTGGTCACCGGGGCCTCGCTGATCTGGCTGCTGGTGCTGCTGTTCCGGTATCCGTCCACGCGCAGCGCCATCGCGGTGCCGTTCACCACGCTGGCCTTCGTGGTGACGGCGCTGTTCCTGCTCGGCGTGGGCTACGAGACCGTCAATCCCGATCCGATGCTGCCCGCGTCGAGCAGCTACCGGCCGTGCGGGTTCGGCTAGTAGCAGGTGAGCGGCCGGAGCGGGTCGGCCGCGCGCGGGGTGAGCGCCGCGTAGGCGGAGGCGATGGACTTCACCGCAAGGCGCAGCTCCGGTTCGGGGTGGGTGAAGGGCAACCGCAGGAAGCGTTCGAAGGCGCCCTGCACGCCGAAACGTGGTCCGGCGGCGAGCAATACGCCATGGTTGGGGGCGGTGGCGGCCAGCGCGGTGGAGACCGGGCTGGGCAGCTGGGCCCACAGCGACATGCCGCCCGCGCCGGGCATGATGTGCCAGCCGGGGAGGTCTTCGGCGACGGCGTCGAGCAGGGCGCCGCGCTGGGCGCGCAGCTGTTCGCGGCGGCGTTCCAGGATCGGGTCGGCGTTCTCCAGCAGGTCGACGGTGGCGAGCTGATCCATCACCGGGGTGCCGAGGTCGACAGTGGCGCGGATGCCGAGGAGCTTGGTGATCAGCGCCTGGTTGGTGCGAATCCAGCCGACCCGCAGGCCACCCCAGAACGACTTCGAGGCCGAGCCGATGGTGATGATCTCCGAGCCCTTGGCGAAGGCGGCCACCGGCGGGGGCATCGGGGCGCCCGAGAGATTCAGTTCGCTCATCGACTCGTCGACGACGATGGTCATCCTGGTGTCGCGGGCGATGGCGGCCAGTTCGGCGCGGCCCGCCTCGTCGAGCAGCAGGCCGGTGGGGTTGTTGAAGTCGGGCACCAGGTAGGCCAGCGTCGCGGCGGTCTGCCGGGCGGTACTGCGGATGCCGTCGAGATCCCAACCGGCGTGCGGGAATTCGGGTCGCAGCGGCACCGGGATCGGGCGGGCGCCGACATCGCGGATGGCCTCGATCGCGTTCGGGTAGGAGGGGTGCTCGATGAGTACGCGCGCGGCGGGCGAGGTGAGCACATTGAGCAGCAGCCGCAGGCCGTGCTGGGCGCCGAGGGTCACCAGGATCTGGTCCGGTTCGGTGGGCAGGCCGCGCGCGGTGTAGCGGCGGGCCAGCGCCTCGCGCAGGGCCAACACGCCGACCGGGTCCATACCGTGGGTGCCGAGGTAGGCCGGAATGCCTTGCAGGGCAGTGGCATAGGCCTCGTGCATTTCCGGCGGGGCGGACATGGCGGCGTAGGTCATGTCGATGGTCGGCAGCTCGGGCTGCGCCATCAGGGCCATGATCCCCCGGGCCGCCTTGGCGCCGTCGTGCTGGATGGCCGGAGGCAGCGCCACAGTGCTGCGGGAGCCCTGGCGGCTGATCAGGTAGCCGTGCTCGCGCAGCAGCGAGTAGGTGGAGGTGATGGTGGTGCGGCTGACGCCGAGGGTGGTGGCCAGATCGCGCTCACTCGGCAGGGCGACGCCGAGGGGCGCGCGGCCGTCGTGGATGAGCAGGCGGATGGCCTCGGCCAGGGCCAGATAGGCGGGCCGGTGCGGGCGGCGTTCGGGGCTATCGCCCTCGGTCTCGGGGTCACGCCAACGGCCGAGGTCGCGGGCCAGGCCCGACGCGCCGATCACTCTTGTCGCCATAAAGTCCAGTATTCCGTAAGTGGATATTTATAGGCAAGGCCAGTCGGGGGATCGTGGGGAACATGACCACGTTCCTCGCCCTCGCCGTCGCCGTCCTCGTCGGATTCGCCGCCTACCGCGCCTTCCCCAAGCGCGGCGATCTGCCCTTCTGGCCGTTCCAGTATCAGCCCCATGACCGGGCGTTCAGCACCTACGACGAGCAGCGGGCGCTGCGCGATCTGGAGGCGGTGCGGGCCCACGAACCCGAACCAGACCAGTTGCGCGAAACTGGCCCTTTCAACAAGCCGCTGGCCGCCTGAGCGCGGGGGCCGGACGGAACTTGTCGGCGGGGCGGCGCACACTGTGCTCATGAGTTCCGGCACCGAATCGACCCGGACCGACACGGTGGTCGCCGCCCTGTTCGACACCGCGATCGGGCTGTGCGCGATCGCCTGGCGCGGCGAGACCGTCGTCCGGTTCCAGCTGCCCGAGGCCAGCGAGGAACATACTCTGGCCCGGATCACCCGGCCGTTCGGCGGCGAGCCGGTGGAGGAAGGGGAACCGGGGCCCGCCGTCACCGCGGCCATCGCGGGGATCAGGGCCCATCTCGACGGCACGATCGACCCGTTGCGCTGGATCGATGTCGACCTGGGCGGGGTACCGGAGTTCCACCGCGCGGTCTACGCGGTGACCCGCGACATCGACCCCGGCCACACCCTCAGCTACGGCGATATCGCCACCCGCCTCGGTGCCCCCGGCTCGGCCCAGGCCGTCGGGCAGGCGCTCGGGCGCAATCCGGTGCCGCTGATCATTCCCTGCCATCGCGTGCTCGCGGCCGACCACGCGCTGCACGGGTTCTCGGCGCCGGGCGGGATCGGGACCAAGGCGCGGCTGCTCGAGATCGAGGGGACACCGGGGTTCGGCGAACCGATGCTGTTCTGAGGGCAGGCGCGTCGGCCGATTCCGGGAAACCCGCCCCGACCAGGGCCGTACCGGATCGCGTACGGTCGTGGGGCGCCCAGGAATCGAGAGGACACCAGCATGCAGACAGTGACGTCGGCCGACGGCACCACGATCGCCTACGACCGGGTCGGCGAGGGCACCGCGGGGACGGTCATCCTGATCGGCGGGGCGTTCAGTTTCCGGGAGTCCCCGGCGATGAGCGGGCTGGCGCAGGCGCTGGCGAGCGGCTACGACCTCACGGTGCTCAACTACGACCGACGCGGGCGCGGCGACAGCGCCGACTCGCCCGGGGTGTACGACGTGGCCAACGAGATCGCCGATATCGCGGCGCTGGTCGAGGCGGCCGGGGGCGAGGCCGCGCTGTTCGGATGGTCGTCCGGGGCGGTGCTGGCCCTGCTGGCCGCGCAGTCGGTGCCCGGTGTCGAGGCGGTGGTCGCCTATGAGCCGCCGTTCGTCGTCGACCCGAAAGACCATGTGCCGCCGAAGGATCTGGCCGACAAGCTGCATCCGATGATCGCCGCGGGCAAGCGGAACAAAGCGGCGCGCTACTACATGACCAAGGTGATGGGCACCCCGCTGGTGATGATCGGGACCATGCGGATCACGCCGTTCTGGAAGAAGCTCGCGGCGACCGCGAACTCCACGGCGCACGACTGGGCGGTGGTGCGGCCGTACATGCGCGGTCAGCGGTTGAACGCGGCGGACTGGGCCGGGGTGCGGGTGCCGGTGCTGGTGCTCGCCGGGGAACTCACCGTGCCGTTGCTCACCAAGGGCGCCAAGGCGGTGTCCGGTGTACTGCCGAACGCGGAGTTCACCGAGCTGGCCGGGGTGAGCCACACGCCCAAGACCGAGGCCCTCGCGCCCGCCGTCGGCGAATTCCTCACCCGCGCAAGATAATTCCCTGCGGGCACGCGGGCGATTCCCGCGTGCCCAGGGGTGGTGGAGCCGTGGCGCGGCGACTGCCGTCTGGTGCGGTAGAGCGCGGCAGGTAGCCGGATGTGGCAGTCGGCGGGCAACCGGTCAGGGTGGCGGCGGGTGGTCGCGGTAGAACTGGCAGGGTTCGCCGTCGAGGTAGCCGTCCATGCACGCGAAGTAGGTCTGCACACACGAGTTGCTGGTGCAGCCGACGGTGTAGAGCATGCCGCGAATCCGCTCGTTGCGCTGCTGCGACGGGGCGAGGGTCTGCGCGGGCGGCAAGACGGTGCTCACCGACGACGGACTCGGCGGGGCGGGCGGCGCGTCCGCCGCCGGGGCACACCCGGCCACGACACCTGCCGCGAGCAACGCCAGGGCGAGTCCACGCATCCCCATCAGCCACCTCCGTCCGAAACCAGCTCCGACGGTACTCCCCCGCCACCGCCCCCATGCCGCTGCGGTGGCGCCGATCCGGACAACCTTCGCGAAGCACCCCGACTAGGGAAATGCCTGGTCAGAGCGTCACCGCACGTCAACGCCAACCGGGCAGCGCGCGCTCGCGCCGCGCCGGACAGCGCCAGCCGGACACGTTCGAGCCGGGCAGCCCCAGCCACCGCCCGGGGCATACCCCGAGCTACGCCCAACGGCCCTACTCAGCCCGAGGTGGCTGGACCGGCCTCCTGGCACGCCCGCGCAACGAGTACCGGCGCCACCGACAACGACCGGACCGGTTCTGCCCGGCAAGCGCAGTGCCCCCGGCCGGAATCCGATCGGGGGCACTGTCGGTGAGACTGTCAGTCCTTGCAGGGGCAGTCGGGCAGCTGGGGCAGGGCGACCTGCGGGAGCTCGACCTGGGGCAGCGGGACGTCCGGCAGCGGCGGCAGCTCCGGGAGCGCGGGGCAGGGCATGTTGGCCAGCTGATCGTCGACCAGTGCCTCGAGCGGGTCGGCGGGGCTGGCGGGAGCGCCCGGGTCGCCCTGGAAGGCGGTGGCGCCGACGACACTGCCGATGACACCGCCACCGACCGCACCCACGGCCGCGGCGGGGATACCGACCACCGCGGCGCCGACGGCCGCACCCGCGGCGGCACCGATGGCCGCGCCGGGGCCGACCAGCACCGGCGTGCCGCCGCCCATACCGAAGCCGACACCGGCACCGATGCCCGCGCCGATCAGGCCGCCACCGAGCGCACCGGCTGCGGCGCCGGGCACGCCAACCACGGTCGCGCCGATCAGCGCACCGCCGACCGTCGCGGCGGCGATCTTGTCGGAGCGGCTCGGGTTGATGCCGATCGAGCGGCCCTGGGTGGCGAGGGCGGCTTCGATGTCGGCGGCGGTGGTGTTCACGCCGCCGAGCAGGTCCTCGGGGACCTCGTCCGGGACGGGGCGGGTGAAGTCACCGATGCGCAGGGTGCGCGGGGGCGGGGCGATGGGCGCCACCGGCTCGACCGCTTCGGGCAGGTGCAGGTCCTCGATGACGACCGGCGGGGCGGGCGCGGTGTACTCGGGCACCGGGCGCGATTCGGGGCGCAGCCGGTCGAGGCTGTCGGGACCGCCGAAGGCGCCCAGCTCGGAACGACCCTCGTCAGCTGGTTCGGAGACACCAGGCTGCACCGGCGTGTCGTTCACACCCGGCTGCTGCGGCACCGCGACCGCGATCCCCGCGCAGGCCACCGCCAGCGCCAACGGCAGCACCCCGGCCATCGGGCGGGCGATACGCCGCGCCGTCGAGTAGTTCACATCATCGGACCGACGGATCACGCCGAACACCCACTCACACACTCAAGGAAATACGGCACGTCCCCGCGCACCGCGCAGCGACGATAGCGGTTGCCGAGCGAATGCTTCAAATCGATAGCGAGTCGACATCACCCGCGCGTGTCGCTCGTGAACTGCGATGATGTGGAAACGACACAGCCCCTCACCCGGTAGCGGGGAGGGGCTGTGCGACAGGTGGGTCAGGCCATGACGTCGTGGCGGACGATGGTCTGGTCGCGGCCGGGGCCGACGCCGATGCAGGAGATCCGGGCGCCCGAGAGTTCTTCCAGGCGAAGGACATACGCCTGGGCGTTGGCGGGGAGTTCCTCGAAGGTGCGGGCGTGGGAGATGTCTTCCCACCAGCCGGGCATTTCCTCGAAGATCGGCTTGGCGTGGTGGAACTCGGTCTGGGTGGTTGGCATCTGCTCGACGCGCTTGCCGTCGATCTCGTAGGCCACGCAGATCGGCACGGTGTCCAGGCCGGACAGCACGTCCAGCTTGGTGAGGAAGTAGTCGGTGATGCCGTTGACGCGGGTGGCGTAGCGGCTGATCACCGCGTCGAACCAGCCGCAGCGGCGGGCGCGGCCGGTGGTGACGCCCACCTCGCCGCCCTGCTTGGCCAGGAACTCACCGAAGTTGTCGAACAGCTCGGTCGGGAACGGGCCGGAGCCGACGCGGGTGGTGTAGCACTTGAGGATGCCGAGCACCGTGTCGATCTTGTTCGGGCCGATGCCCGAGCCCACCGCGGCGCCGCCGGAGGTCGGGTTCGAGGACGTCACGAACGGGTAGGTGCCGTGGTCGACGTCGAGCAGGGTGCCCTGCGAGCCCTCCAGCAGGATGGTCTCGCCGCGCTCGAGCGCCAGGTTGAGCTCGAGGCGGGTGTCGGCGATGCGGTGCTTGAACGACTCGGCCTGGCCCAGCACCTCGTCGACCACCTGTTGCGGGTCCAGCGCGCGACGGTTGTAGATCTTCACCAGCACCTGGTTCTTGAACTCCAGGGCGGCCTCGACCTTCTGGGTGAGGATCTTCTCGTCCAGCACGTCGGCGACGCGGACGCCGACGCGGGCGACTTTGTCCTGGTAGCAGGGGCCGATGCCACGGCCGGTGGTGCCGATCTTGCGGCTGCCGAGGAAGCGCTCGGCGACCTTATCGATGGCCACGTGGTACGGCATGATCAGGTGCGCGTCGGCGGAGAGCAGCAGGCCCGAGGTGTCCACGCCGCGCTCTTCCAGACCGGCCAGCTCGTCGAGCAGCACACCCGGATCGACCACCACACCGTTGCCGATGATGTTCTTCACACCCGGGGTGAGGATGCCGGACGGAATCAGGTGCAGAGCGAACTTGTCGCCGTTGGGGAGCACCACGGTATGGCCAGCGTTGTTGCCACCCTGGTATCGGACCACCCACTGCAACCGCTCACCGAGCAGGTCGGTAGCTTTGCCCTTGCCCTCGTCGCCCCACTGGGCGCCGATGAGGACGATTGCCGGCATCAGGAGTCTCCTACGGATCGACGGCAGCGCACATCAGCACTGCAGCTACCTGCCGTTCTGAGGCGGTGGCCGGAGACACAGTCTAGCCATCGGTTACGGTTACCTGTCGGCAGGGGGTTTTGCCACGTGTTGATGGGCGACACGGAGTCGTCCGGATCGAGGAGGGTGTACCGCGGTTTGAGTACCCACGTTCTCCGATGCGGAGACATCCCGGTCCCCATCGCACTCGCCTCGCTCCCGACCACCCAGACCGATCGCATCCCCGATACCGCCGTGATCGACGAACTGCTGCCGGTGCTCGCCGCCGACAGCCTGCCCCGGCTGATCGTGCTGGGCGCCGACGCCGCGCTGGCCGCCGTGCTGACCCACCTGATGCGCACCGAACGGCTGCACGTCGAGGTCGGGTACGTGCCGGTCGAGACCACCTACGCGTCGCGGGTCTATCAGACCGCCACCGGCAACGCCGCCGCCAAGATCGCCATCGAGGGCCGCGCGATCGAGACCCCGCTGATCCGCGACGACACCGGCACCGTGCTTGTCGGGCGCGCGAGCATCACCGGTCTCGACGGCGCCAAGCTAGAGGGCGAGGCCTATGTCGACGACACGCTGCTGTTCTCCGGCATCGTCACCACCATGCTCATCTCGCCGACGATGACCATGCCCGGCGTGCGCGCGCGGGTCCGCAAGGGCATGCGCAAGCGCACCTGGGTCTCGGGCCGTGCCGCGCAGCTGGGAACCCCGGGCGCGATCGTCACCCGGGACGGTGTGACCACCGACCGCAAGGTCCCCCGCTCCACCTTCTATCGCTTCGAACAACCCTGGTTACTGGTGAGATGACGTATTCCTTCGCGCCCCGGCGCACCGGCCACAACGCCGTGCGGCCGAGCCCGGTCTTCCTGCTCATCGTGCTGATCACCGTGGTCGGCGGCGCACTGGCCTGGGACGCCGACGTGGAGTCGGTGCGCGCCAAGGTGGGCGTGTTCGTGCTGGTGGTGTTCGGCTGGATCATCAGTCTGTGCCTGCACGAGTTCGCGCACGCGTATGTGGCCTGGCGTGCGGGCGACCACCAGGTGGAGGTGCGCGGCTACCTCACCCTCAACCCGCTCAAGTACAGCCATCCGGTGCTCTCGATCGGCCTGCCGCTGCTGTTCATCGCGCTCGGCGGCATCGGTCTGCCCGGCGGCGCGGTGTATGTCGACACCACCGGCTTCAAGACCGCCGTGCAGCGGCTGGTGAGCGCGGTCGGCCCGTTCTCCAACCTGCTGTGCGCGATCATCCTGCTGCTGGTGATCCGGGTGTTCGGCTCGCCGGTGCAGCACGAGGCCTTCTGGTACGGGCTCAGCTTCCTGGCGTTCCTGCAGATCACGGCGTTCCTGCTGAACATCCTGCCGGTGCCGGGACTGGACGGGTACGGGATCATCGAACCGTCGCTGAGCTACCAGACCCGCCGGGCGCTCGAGCAGATCAAGCCCTACGGCATGCTGATCCTCTTCGCGTTCATCTTCTTCACCCCGCTGAGCCGGGTGTTCTTCGACGCGGTGTACGCATTGTTCGAATTTTCCGGGGTACCTGACTGGTGGGCTTCCAACGGGAGCTACCTCACCCGATTCTGGAGTTGAACGGAAACACCATGAGCTCCACCGCTGTCCTGTCGGTCGTCATTCCCACGCTCGACGAAGCATCCTGCATCACGGCCTGCCTGGAACGGCTGGTCGGCCAGGAGACCATCGATCAGATCGTCGTCGTCGACAACGGCAGCACCGACGGCACGCGCGAGATCGTGAGCGCGCTGGCCGCGCGGCATCCGCGGATCGAGCTGGTCGACGAGCACAATCCCGGCGTCGCGCACGCGCGCAATGCCGGGTTCGAGCGGGCCCGCGGCGACTATCTGGGCCGCATCGACGCCGACACCCTCGTCTCGCCGGACTGGGGCGCCACCGTCCGCGCGCACCTGGACGCCCATCCCAACACCATGGCCGTGACCGGGATCAGCACCTATCACGATTCGCCGATCGGGTTCTTCCTGGCCGGGGCCATCGACGCCCAGCACCGGCTCGGGATGATCCGCGACCAGCCGGTGGGCAATGTGCACGGCGCCAATATGGCGATCCGGCGCAGCGCGTGGGAGCAGGTGCAGCAGGGCACCACCACCCGGCGCGACCTGCACGAAGACCTCGATCTGGCGCTGTGCCTGACCAAGGCGAAGCTGCGCATCGACCAGCTGCCCCGGCTGCGCGCGCAGATCTCGGCCCGCCGCAGGCAGACCCCGCCGCATGTGTGGTGGAAGTACCAGCTGCGCGGCCTGCAGACCATCGCCAACCAGGGTTACCCGGTGGTGCCGTTCCACCGGGCGGTGATCACCGGCGCCTGGCTCATGCACACCTCGCAGTGGCCGATCTACCGCGTCTGGGACTTCGACCGCAAGCGTTTCTCGCTGACGCCCAACCGGCCGCGGGTCTCCCCCGTCGGCGACTGAGCGCTCACTCCTCCGGCGTTACATACGGATTCGGCACGGTCGGCGGCAGCAGCGCGATCGCCGAGATCCGCTGCATACCGCACACCACCATCAGATCCACCACGATCGAACGGATCTGCGCGAACACCACATGCGCCGAAAGGCCCGCGCCCGCGACGAGTTCGGGACGCGCGTTCTTGGCGACGCTGCGCAGGCCGCGAGTGGCCTCGGCCTGATCGGGCTGCTCGCCGGGGTCGGCCAGCATCATCCGGCGCACCACGTCGGCGGCGTTGCCGAGCTGGTCGACCAGGTCGATCAAGCGTGGGTCGAGCACCTCGTCGTCGCGAACCAGGGTGAGCGAACGGCGCAGCAGCACGCGGGTGTTGCGGATGGCGTTGTCGAGCGGGTCGGCGGCGGAATGGATGCGTTCGAGACGTTTGCGCGAGTTCCAGTACAGCGGGGAGATGCGGCTGATCTCGCGGCCGCCCTCCAGCGCCGAACGCAGCGCGTCGATCTGCTTCTGGGTGGCGCGCACCGCGGTGAGCGACTCGTGCACCTTGTCGGAGTCCTGCTCGAGCAGGCCGTCGGCGCAGGTGATCATGGATTTGCTCATCACCGCGAGCACATCGGCGGCGTGCTCGCGGGCGCGGCGCACCGGGTGCAGCGGGATGGCGGCCACCATGAGCACGCCGACCAGACCGCCGATCAGGGCGTCGATCATCCGGTCGGGGCCGGTGGCCTCGGACTGGTCGAGGGTGGCGATCAGCACCGCCGAACCGGCCGCCTGGATGGTGAGAATCGCGCCGCTGTCGAGGAATACGGCCACCGCCATGGCCCCGCCGACCACCAGCGCGACCTGCCACACCCCGGTGCCGACCTGGGCGATGAACAGGTCACCGATGCCGATCCCGACCGCGACACCCACCACCAGCTCGGCCGAGCGGCGGATCCGCGCGCCGAAGGAGACGCCGATCGAGACCACGGCCGCGGTCGGCGCGAAGAACGGCTGATAGTGGCCGACGAGATTGTGCGCGATGAACCAGGCCAGTGCCGCGCCCAGCGCGCACTGGATGATCGGGATCGCCGACAGCCGCAAGCGCTGGGACGAGGCCCGCAGCCGGTCGACCGTGCTCGCCCTGGCCGCGGTGACCATCGGCGTCGCCGCGGCGACGACGGCCTTGGGATCGTGCACCCGAGGACGCATCCGCGGGAGTCGGCTAGTCCAGGCCGAGCTCGGCCGCGGCGTGCGGGTCGCAGTCCTCGAGCAGGTCGAGGCAGCGCGCGTACTCCTCGGACTCACCGATCGTCTTGGCGGCCCTGGCCAGCGCGCCGACGCTGCGCAGGAAGCCCTGGTTGGGCTCGTGGCTCCACGGCACCGGGCCGAAGCCCTTCCAGCCGTTGCGGCGCAACAGGTCGAGGCCCCGGTGGTAGCCGGTGCGGGCGAAGGCGTAGGCGGCGACCGTCTCGTAGTCGGCCTCGCCGCTGGAGCGATCCAGCGCCGCCTCCGCGAGCTGGGCCCAGGCGATCGAGGCGGCCGGATGATCGGCGGCGACCTTCACCGGATCGGCACCGGCCGCGATGGCGTCTTCGGCGTCGATCAGTTCCGGGAGGAGTACTGGCTGGGGTCCGAGCAGGTCACCGAAGGAGGACATGGACTCATTGTGCACCGCGCCCCCGCACGACGTCGCCCGGCCCGCCGCACGGCGATCGGCGACGTCTCGCGCGCGTGGCGCATTAGGCTGATCGGCGAGAGCGACGTTCGAGCCTGAGCGAGGGGTACAGAGGTGTCCGACCCGACCGACGAGAACAATCCGGCAGCCGAGCCTGCCAGTCCCGGCACGCCCGGGCAGCGCCCCGCCGAGGGCGACGATTCGTCGAGCGCCCCCGGCGCACCGAAGTCGACCCCCGGAGCGGTCACCGAACCCGGCCGCCCGACCACCCCACCGCCGACGGCGGAGACGGTTGTCATCCGGCGGGATTCGCTGCCCGGCGCTTCCCGCCCCGGCGGTCCGACCGGCACCCCCGCGCGCCCCGGCACACCGGCGGACGCTGCCCAGGAACCAGGCGATTCCCCCCTGGCGGGCCTGTCCCGCGGCCTCCCCGGCGCCACCCCCGAACCCACTGCTCCCCCGGCCGACCCCGCCGGGCCGGACGCCCCGACCACCGCCATGTCGATCCCCGGCAAGATCCCGTCCGTCGACCGGGCCTCCACCGACGACCAGACTGTGAAAACAGTTCGCGGACAGGTTGTTCCGGCGCCAGAGGACATTCCGACCGGTGCGATGGACCAGGCGGATCGCCCGTCGACCGACGACGCCTCGGACTCCGAGACCATCCGGGGCGCGGTCGTCAGTGGCGCCGCGGGCGCACCGGCCGGTTCGGCCGCCGATGCGGTCGAGCCGCGAGGGGCGGCGTCCGGCGAGGGCCAGCGCAGCGATGGTGATCGGCGGCGCGAGACGGCAGGCGCGGACGAGGCCGCCGTCGAGTCGGACGACCAGGCCGCCGGAGCGAACGCGGGACGCGTGGATGCGGAGGCTGACAAGGACCCGGCGTCAGCCGGGCGGGCCGATGCCGCTGGCGACGGCGGCGCGATGGCTGCCGACGCGAAGGCTGCGGCCACTTCCAGCGCGGCGAGCACGGATCCGGGCGTGGACTCGGCAGTCAGCGGTGCTGATGCCGCCGACTCCGCGTCCGAGGCGGCGGATGACGCACCTGCGAACCGTGCTGTCGACGCTTCCGGTGTGGCGGCCGCGGACCAGGCCGCCCCGGCGGGGAGCAACGCGGCGAGCTCAGGTCCGGACGCCACCGCAGGCGGCCGTGGTGCGACGCCTACCGGCGATACGGGGGCCGAACAGGCCGCCCAGCGCGCGCAGGACGCGGAAGCCGTTGCGGCGGAGGGTCATTCAGCGGAAGCAGCCGCCGCTCGGTCCGATCAGACTGCGGGCGAAGGCGATTCGCACGCTCCCGAGGGCGCGAATGACGCCACGCAGAAGTTCACGACGGCCTCGGCGGCCGGTGGGGAGGGCGCGGCCGAGGATCAGACCGTGGCTATGCGGGTGGTGAATCCGGCGGAGGCGCCGACCACTGCGATGCCGGTGCAGCGCGCCAAGGGGACGGATCGGGTGGTGCCCCCCGCGGGTGGACGGCCTGCCATGACGCCGCCGCCGTCGACCCCGCGTGGGCCGGGTGGGCCGCGTCAGGCGGGACAGCAAGGGGCTGGCGGGCCCGGACAGCAAGGGCCGGGTGGACCCGGGGCGCAGGGGCCGGGTGGTCCGGGTCAGCCCGGGCAGCGGCCTGTGGGTCCAGGCCAGCAGGGCCCCGGTGAGCAAGGTGTCGGTGGGCCGGGTCGGCCGGGCGCCGGTGGTCCCGGACAGCGCGGCCCCGGTGGACCGGGCCAGCAAGGTCCTGGCGGACCAGGTCAGCAAGGGCCCGGCGGTCCCGGGCAGCAAGGCCCCGGCGGTCCCGGGCAACAAGGTCTCGGCGGGCCAGGTCAGCAAGGGCCCGGCGGTCCCGGGCAGCACGGTCCCGGCGGTCCCGGACAGCAAGGGCCCGGCGGATCCGGGCAACAAGGCTCCGGTGGACCGGGGCAGCAAGGCTCCGGACAGCAGGGCTCCGGTGGGCCGGGCCAGCAGGTGCCGGGCGCCCGTGGTCCGCAGGGTTCT
>NZ_JBAGKD010000017.1:0-97102 GCF_037034205.1 Nocardia sp. SSK8 | reverse complement strand
CATGGCGGCTGGCGCCGCGGGTTCTCGGCCTGTTCTCCTTCGTCGCACCCTCTGGTCGGCCCCGATCAAGGCGGCCGAGAACCGGCGGGGTTCACTCTTCGGCAGATTCTGCCCGGGGATTGAGGGGCAGGCGGACGATGAACCGCGTGTCGCCCGGTGCGGATTCGACGCGGATGTCGCCGTGGTGCTTGTTCACCACGATCCGGAACGAGATGTCGAGCCCGAGGCCGGTGCCGTCACCGACCGGCTTGGTGGTGAAGAACGGCTCGAAGATGCGGCCCTCGGCCTCGGGCGGGATGCCGGGGCCGGTGTCGCCGATCTCGACGGCGGCGCAGTCGTTCTCCTGGTAGGTGCGCACCGTGAGGGTGCCCTCGCCGTTCATCGCGTAGACCGCGTTGTCGATCAGGTTGGTCCACACCTGGTTGAGTTCGGCGGCGAAGCAGGGCAGCGGCGGCAGCGTGCGGTCGTAGTCCTTGACCAGGTGCACCCCGTCGCCGAGCTTGCGGTTGAGCATCACCAGCGTGGAGTCGAGCAGTTCGTGCAGGTCCACCACCTGATAGGGCGCGCGGTCCATCTGCGAGTACTGCTTGGCCGCGCCGACCAGGGTGGAGATGCGGGTGGTCGAGTCGGCCACCTCGTTCATCAGCAGCTCGGTCTCGATGGTGTAGTTCAGCCAGCGGATCGCGCCCTCGAACACCTGGGCGTTGCACGCCTCCAGCGTGGCGTGCACGCCCTCGAGCCAGTCGATATCCAGCCCGGCCTGCACGAAGGTGGGCGCCAGATTCCAGCCGTCGGCGATGCCGTGCTCGTCGAACCAGTCGGCCAGCGCGTCCTCCCGGTCGGCCGCCTCGAGCGGGCTCAGGTCGGGGGCCTTGGCGACCTGCTCGGCGGCCTGTTCCTGCAACTCGATCAGCTGCACCAGGGCGTCGGGCGGGAACTTCCCCTCGGCCATCATCTTGAGCTTGTGCCGCATGCCCGCCACCCGTTCGCGCAGCCCGGCGGTGGCCCGCACGGCCGCGGCCGCCGGATTGTTGAGCTCGTGGGTGAGCCCCGCCGACAGCGACCCGAGCGCCAGCAGCCGCTCCCGCTCGGCGATGCGCTGACTGGATTTCTGCCCGCCGAAGAACGCGCCCTCGAGCAGGTGCACCGCCATCGGGAACCACTCGGTGACCATCCGCGCGAAATCGGCCGCGGCCAGCACCAGGAACCGCGACCGCCGCTCGACATACATCGATCCGGCGTAGTCCTGGCTCACCTTGTCGCCGAGATAGGCCATCCACGCCCCGGCGTAGACGCCCCGGTGATCGGTGCGGTTGATCTCGATCTCGACGCCGCCGGAGAGCTTGGTCAGCCGCACCTCGCCCTCGATGAGCACGTAGAAACAGGTGGCCGGATCGCCCTCGCGATAGACCTGCCCCGGCTCGAGGTACTCGATCTTCCCGACCGCGCACAGCTCGGCCAGTTGGTCGTCGTCGAGCTTCTCGAACAGGAACAGCGTGCGCAGTTCCGCCGGATCACAGATCAACCCCATCGTCACTCCTAGGCCAGATACCGGTGGACGAGCATGACCGCCATCGCGCCCTCACCGACGGCGGAGGCGACCCGCTTGGCGGATTCGGCGTGCACGTCACCGGCCACGAACACGCCCGGCACGCTGGTCTCCAGATGATGCGGTGGGCGCGGCAGCTCCCAGCCCGGCGGCCGCGCGCCGTCGACCATCAGGTCCGGCCCGGCCAGCACATAGCCCGCCTCGTCGCGCACCACCACGCCGTCGAGCCAGCCGGTCTGCGGCGCGGCGCCGATGAACAGGAACAGCCGCTGTGACTCGACCTTCTCCTCGGTCCCGGCGCGATTGTCGCGCAGGATGATTCGCTCGAGATGATCGTCGCCGTCCACGCCGAGCACCTCGGTCTCGGTGCGGACCACGATGTTGGGGATCTGCGCGATCTGCTGGATCAGATAGTGCGACATGGATTTCTCCAGCGAGTCGGCCCGCACCACGATGTGCACTCGGCGGGCATTGCGCGAGAGGAACACCGCCGCCTGGCCCGCCGAGTTCGCCCCGCCGACGATGTAGACGTCCTGTTCGGCGCAGTCGGCCGCCTCGGTCATCGCCGAGCCGTAATACACACCGCGCCCGGTGAATTCGTCGACGCCCGGCGCCGGATGACGTCGATAGTCGACGCCGGTCGCGATCAGCACGGTGTGCGCGCACAGCCGCCCGCCGTCGGCGAAGCGCACCGTGCGCGCCGAGCCGTTGATCTCCAGGCCCACCACATCGCGGGTGGTGATGATCTCCGCGCCGAACTTGTTGGCCTGCCTGCGTGCCCGATCCGCCAGCTGCGCGCCCGAGAGCCCGTCGGGGAAGCCGAGATAGTTCTCGATCCGCGAGCTCTGCCCGGCCTGTCCGCCGGTCGCGGTGCGCTCCACCAGCACCGTGCGCAGCCCCTCGGACGCGCCGTACACCGCCGCCCCGAGCCCGGCGGGACCACCGCCGACGACGATCAGGTCGTAGAAATCCCCGCTGGGTTCCACCGCGAGCCCGACGTTCTCGGCCAGCTCGCTGTCGGTGGGCTGGATCAGCGCGTCGCCGCCCGGCGTGATCACCACCGGACAGGTGGCCGGGTCGGCCCCGGCGGCCTCGAGCAGGCGGGTGCCCTCCGGTTCGTCGACCGGGTACCAGCGATACGGCAATTGGTTGCGCGCCAGGAACTCCCGCACCTGCGAGGACCGCGGCGACCAGCGATCGCCGACCACCTTGGTCTCGTGCACCGGCCGCTGTTCGGCGCTGCGCCAGGCGTCGAGCAGGCCGTCGAGCACCGGGTAGAGCTTCTCCTCCGGCGGGTCCCACGGCTTGAGCAGGTAGTGGTCCAGATCGATGACATTGATGGCGTCGATCGCGGCATTGGTGTCGGCGTAGGCGGTCAGCAGCACGCGCCGCGCGTAGGGGTGCAGGTCCATGGCCTGCTCCAGGAACTCGATGCCGTCCATGCCGGGCATCCGGTAGTCGGCGATCAGCACCGCCACCGGCTGCCCGCGCAGCTTCATCTCGCGCAGCGCCTCGAGCGCCTGGGGTCCCGATTCGGCCCGCAGAATCCGGTAGTCGGCCCCGTAGCGGCGGCGCAGATCACGCACCACCGCCCGGGAGACCCCGGGATCGTCGTCAACGCTCAGAATGGCCGGTTTGGTTACCGCGGGAGTGCTCACGATTCGAGTATCCCCTGTGCGCGGTACTCAGAGCTGGTTGTGCAGCACGAGGTCGAGTTCGGTGGGGGTGAGCAGGCGTTCGCGCTGTTCCTCGCGTTTGCGCCGGGTGCCCCGGGAGACGAACGCGTCGGGCAGCGGAATGCCGTCCTCCGGAGCGATCGTGGGCAGCACGGGGACGTCGTTGATGTGCCTGCGGGGCAGGAGTGAGCGCAGTTTCACGGCCGATCACCTCGGGTTGACGACGGGAACGCTGGGCTGAGCGGCATCGATCAGCAACGTCGGTAGCGAAGAGTTTGCCAGCGAGTCCCATCTGGTGCAACCGGGACAAGGTGGACACGGCGAGCCGACCGGCCGGTGGCCCGCTCCATCGCAGGCCACCCCGGTTTCGGCGGTGTGGAACTACTGCCAGGCGGGCAGCGTGACAACCTGTGCGGCGTAGGACAGTCCGGCGCCGAAGGCGATCAGCAGGGCGGCGTCGCCCGGCTTCGACTCGCCCTTGCGCAGCAGCGCCTCCACGGCCAGCGGGATCGATGCTGCGGAAGTGTTGCCAGCTTCCTCGATGTCATTGGCCAGCGCGCAGTGCTCCGGCAGCTTCAGCACCCGGGCCATGATCTCGATGATCCGGCCGTTGGCCTGGTGCGGGATCATCGCGTCCAGGTCCTCGGTGGTCAGCCCGGCCCGGTCGATGGCATCGCGGCACACCTTCTCCAGCGAGTGCGCCGCCCAGCGGAACACCGCGGTGCCCTCCATCGTCAGATAGGGGCGCACCGCGTCGGTGCCCAGCTCGTCGATCTCGGTGAAGAACTCCATCCAGTCCTTGGTCTGGCGGATGGCGTGGTGCTGGGTGCCGTCCGAGCCCCACACGGTCGGGCCGATGCCCTGTTCGTCGGCCGGGCCGACCAGCACCGCGCCCGCGCCGTCGGCGAACAGGAAGGCGGTGGAGCGGTCGGTGAAGTCGAGCGCGTCGGTCAGTCGTTCGACGCCGATCACCAGCACGTGCTGGGAGGTGCCAGCGCGGACCAGGTCCGAGGCCATTCCCAGGGCGTGACAGAACCCGGCGCAGCCCGCCGAGATGTCGAACGCGGCCGCCCCGGTCATCCCCAGTTCGGTCGCGATGCGCGGGCCGACCGCGGGGGTGAGCAGCAGGTGCGTCGAGGTCGCGACGATGACGCAGTCGACCTGATCGACGGCCACCCCCGCCGCGGCGATGGCGTCGCGGGCCGCGGCCACGCTCATGCTCTGGATGGTTTCCTCCGCCGAGGCGAACCGGCGGGTCTTGATCCCCGAGCGGGTGCGGATCCACTCGTCGCTCGAGTCGATCGGCCCCGCGATCTCGTCGTTGGTGACCACCCGGGCGGGGCGGTAGACGCCCAATCCGAGAATTGCGGTGTGCTCCGCCCCCGTCGTCTGGGCGATTCGAGCAGCCATTGTGCGTCTCCTATGTACCTGTCAACCTGCGGTTGCACCGCCGGGTGTACCCGAGCCATCGAAATCCGTGCCGCATCGCCCGTTGCCCGCGCGTGGACAACATGTGAACGCGAAGACATGAGGCGCCCTCATATTAGCCTGCCGATGAGAGAAAGTCGTGTCTTATGTCACAACTGCTCGGGGGTATACCTTGGAGAGAAGGCGATTGCTCGCCCGGCCCATCGAGGGATCGAGGACACCATGCTCGGACTCGGCATCATCAGTTGGATCATCATCGGCGGTCTCGCCGGATGGATCGCGAGCAAGTTCATGAAGACCGACGCGCAGCAGGGCATCCTGCTCAATATCGTCGTCGGTGTCGTCGGCGGCCTGCTCGGCGGCTTCATCCTGAGCCTCTTCGGCGTCGATGTCGAGGGAGCGGGCTGGATATTCAGCTTCTTCACCTGTCTGGCGGGCGCCTGCGTCCTGCTGTACCTGGTGAAACTGTTCACCGGACGTAAAGCGGCGCACTGACCACGGGTGCAACCTGCGCGGTTCCCGTAAGGTGTGAGCGCTGTTGTCGTCACACGAAAGAGGGAACCCGTGGCCCGCCGTCCCACCCCGCCCGGCACCCCCGAGACCACCGGAGTCGGCCATGTCGTCGACCTGGTGCGGGCCGCCGTACCTCCGCTGCATCCCGCGGGTCTGCCGTTCGTCGCGGCGCCGCTGGCGGTCGCGGTCGTCGGCGGGAAGAACAAGTGGGTGCGCCGAGCCGGTCTGACGGCGGCGGCGGCCTGTGCGGCGTTCTTCCGGCACCCGCACCGGGTGCCGCCGAACCGCCCCGGCGTCGTGGTCGCGCCCGCCGACGGTGAGATCGCCCTGGTCGACACCGCCGTGCCGCCCGCCGAGCTGGGTCTGGGCGATCAGCCGCTGCCGCGCGTGAGCATTTTCCTGTCGGTGCTCGACGTGCACGTCCAGCGCGTGCCCGTGTCCGGCACCGTGCGCGAGGTGCTGCACCAGCCGGGCAAGTTCCTCTCCGCCGACCTGCCCGAGGCCTCCGACGCCAACGAGCGCAACAGCATGCTCATCGACACCGCCGACGGCAAGCAGGTCGTCGTGGTGCAGATCGCCGGTCTGATCGCGCGCCGCATCGTCTGCGACGCCCGGGTGGGCGACGCGCTCACCATCGGCGACACCTACGGCCTGATCCGCTTCGGCTCCCGCGTCGATACCTATTTCCCGGTCGGCACCGAACTGCTGGTGAACCCCGGCCAGCGCACGATCGGGGCCGAAACCGTCCTGGCTGTGCTGGGATGATCGAACAGGCGCACTCCTCGCGACGTAAGCGCCCCCGTTCGGTGCGTCTGCTGCCGAGCGTCGTCACCATTCTCGCGCTGTGCGCGGGCCTGTCGGCGGTGAAATTCGGCCTCGACGGCGAGCTGGGCATCGCGCTGGCGATGGTCGGCGCCGCCGCGGTGCTCGACACCCTCGACGGCAGGCTCGCGCGCATGCTCGACGCCACCACCAAGATGGGTGCGGAGCTGGACTCGCTCTCGGACGCGATCTCCTTCGGCGTCGCCCCGGCGCTGGTGCTCTACGTGACGCTGCTCGACGGCTACAGCGCGGGCTGGATCGTTGCCCTGCTGTACGCGGTGAGCCTGGTGCTGCGCCTGGCCCGGTTCAACACCCTGATGGACGACGACTCGCGCCCCAACTGGGCGCGGGAGTACTTCGTGGGCGTGCCCGCCCCCGCGGGCGCGCTGATCGCGCTGGTCCCGATCGCGCTGAAGGTGCAGTTCGGTGACGGCTGGTGGGACGGCTTCACCTTCGTGGCCGCCTGGACCATCTTCGCGGCCCTGCTGTGCGTGAGCACCATCCCCACCCTGGCGATGAAGTCGGTCTCGGTCGCTCCGCAGGCCGCCGCGGGCCTGCTCGTGCTGACCGCCCTGGCCGCCGCCCTGCTGGTGACCTATCCGATCGTGCTGCTGCTGATCCTGGTCGGCCTGTACCTGGCGCACATCCCGTTCGCCTGGCGCTCGGCCCGCTGGGTGGCCGCGCGTCCGGAGACCTGGCAGCACAAGCCAGCCGAACGACGCGCCCAGCGCCGGGCCCAGCGCAAACTGCCCGGCATCCGCCGCCCCGCTATCCGCGGGTCGGCGCGCCTGCGCCTGCGCAGGCCCCGCTGATCAGCGGTTCGACTCGTCGGTCACCAAGCGGTAGGCCATGTAACCCATGAACCAGACGGTGAGGGCAATCGCCGAGTAGAAGAGCACTTCGATCGCGGTAACAAGCATGAGACGGTGTTCCTTTCCGGGTACCGGGTTCGACCTACTCTAACGGCCGGGCGAGCCCGGTCCCGCGCCGAGGCGCTGTGCCGCCCGCCACGCCAGTTCCGCGGCGGCCCCGGCGGTCGCCGCGCGGGCCCAGACCACGGCCCTGGCAGCTCCGGGTTCGGCGCCCGGGTGGTCGTCGACCTCCACCCGCACCCCGTCGAAACCCTCGGCCGCGTCGATCCCCGCGATCGGCTCGCGCCCGGCGATCCTGATCTCCCGCGCGCAGACCGGAGCCGGTGCCCCCGCCACCGCCGCGCGCACCCGGTCCAGCACCGGTAGCCCGACGGCCTGATCGGCCGCCAGCTCCGCCAGATCGATACCGGTCGACCGGTGGATGAGCGAACGCAGGACCGGACCGGGCAGCCCGATGTCGAAGGCGAGGACCGCCGTCTCGGCAGCGCGGTGCAGGGTGACCACCGCCAGGCCGGAACGCAACCCGGCCGCCCTGGCGAGTCGTGTCGCGTGGTCGTGGAACTCCGCCGCGAGCGCGTCGTCGATTCCCGCGGGCGGCAGCGCGCTGGCGTCGCGGCGACCCCCTTCGCTCCCGTGCGGCGCCCCGATCAGCGCCACCGGCTGGATCTCGCCGCCCTCGGCGAGCAGCACCGCGATAGCCCTGACGCCAGTGAGATCGGCCTCCGCCACCGGTGCGGCGATCGCCGCACCGGTGAAATCCGGATACAGCCGCGTGCCGAGCCGGGCGGCGATGATCTTGGCGTCGGCGGTGTGCCGGGAATCGAAGGCCGCCACATGGGTGAACTCGCGGCGCTCGTGGGCGTGCTCGACGATGCGGAACCGGTCCGCGCCGCTGTCGAAGTCGAGGACGGCGTCGGGGATGTCGGCGGCGGGCAGCGCCGCCAGCTCCGCGGTGTCGCACACCAGGGAGACCCGTCCGGCTCTCCCGTCCGCGGTGAGCAGTGGTCCGGGGATTCCGGGTGGGCCAACCACCAGGAGATGCACGGATGTCATGCATGCCAACGCTAGGGATGCCGAGCACAGTGCGACAGGTGGTAGCGGGCATTTCCGCGAAGTCTGGCCAGGGGTCGTAGCCGGGGCGGGCCGAGGGTCGTAGTGGGTCGGAGCCGTCCGGGCGATGCCGCGAGATCGCTTGCGGCGAAAGGCTGTTCGGCATGTTCCTGACTGTGCCGAGCTCGCCGATCGCCGCGCCGATCGGCCTGCGGATCCTGCCGCCCGCCGCCCTGCGGCTGCCCGGGATCGCCCACGCCGTGCTGCGTGAGGCGCGCCCCGTCGTCCTCGGCATGTTCCTGCTGCGCCTGGTGGTGGGCGTGGCGCAGGGCACCGGCATCACCACGGCCTCCGCGCTCGTGCTGACCGGCTGGATGGCCCTGGTCACCGCGGTCTACCTGATGAACGGCCTGTCGGATCTGACCGGTGACATCGCCAATGGTTCGCGCCGCCCACTCGCCGCCGGAGAGCTGTCGGTCGAGACGGCGCGGACGGCGGTGGGTGTACTCACCGTCGCCGGACTGCTCTGTTGCGCGGCGGCCGGTGTCACCCAATTCTTGCTGGCCGTGGTGTTCTCGGCACTGGGCGCGGGCTATTCGTACGGCCCGAAGTTCAAGGAACGCACCTCGTCGGCCTCCTTCGCGGCGGGTGCGGGCATCGCCCTGACCTACCTCGCCATGTGGTCCGTCGATCCGCACAGCCTCACCATCGTCCTCGTGGATATCGCTGTCGCGGGCTGGGTTTCGCTGTGCTGCGCGGTCAAGGACTTCTCCGATGTGCACGGCGACCGCCTCGCGGGCAGGCGCACCTGGCCGGTCCGGTTCGGCGAGCGTCGTGCGGCACAGCTGATCTCGGCACTGTCGATCTCGTTCGCGGCGGCCCTGTGCGCACTGGGCGTATTCGTCGCCGCCGTGCTCCCGGTGGCAGCGGTCCTGCTGGTCGGCGCGCTCGTGGTCGCGGTCCGCGCGCTCACCGGCACCGACCCCCGGGCCCCGTACCGGGCCTTCATGGTCACCCAGCTGGCCGCCAACGCCTGCCTGTTCGGGGTGGCCGTCACCCTCGGGTGACCGCGACCACGGGGAACAGACCTAATAGTCTTGTCCTGTAGCTGTTCGTCGCTCGGGTGCGCTAGTCTACGCCGAAGCGCCGTTCCACCCGGGGGAGACATATGGGAGAAATCACCGTGCTTGCCGGTCGGTTGTCCGGTACCGGTCGCTACCTGACCGAGGCGGATCGCATCCGGATTGTCGCGGCGTACGAGAAAGCGCTTCGCCGCCAGAACAATCCGCTGACGGAGAACGCGGAGACGCTGTTCCAGCTCATTTCCCAGGCACAGGTGATCATGACCGTCGCCGATGCGATGATCGGCTGGCTGGTCGATTCCCGGGATATCGCCGCCGTCGACGATCAGGCGCTCGAATCGCTGTATCGCGATGTGCAGCAACTCAGTCTGGAGATCGGCGTCGACCGGGCCGGCGCGGGCGTGGCACCCGCGCATTCGCTCGCCGCGGCGACGGCGATATTCGGTGCGGCCCAACCGGTGGTCGCGGAATGCCTCACCCGCTACGGTGTGGAATCGCCGGAAGTCGAGGCGGGCACCATCGTGCACCGCGCCATCATGGACCGCGTCACCATTGCCGCCTCGACCTATGTCGACTATCTGCTCGAGCGAATTCATCGCTCCCACAAGGACGAACGCCGCCGCCTCGCCCGCGACCTGCACGATATGGCCGCACCCGCCGTGGCGATCGGATTGCAGAATATCGATATCTTTTCCGCGCTGCGGGAATCGGATCCGGAGGAATCGCAGCGGCGGCTGGCGGCCGCGCGCGACAGCCTGCTCGAGGCCACGCAGGTGATTCGCGATCTGGCCGCGCAGTCGCGCGAGGCGGTGGGCCGCGGTGGTCTGCGCAATGCCATCCTGCGCTACACCGAATCGGTCTCCCCGGAGATCGCGGTGACCCTGAAGTCCGCCGGTGACCTCAGCCGTCTGCCCGCCTCGTACTGCGAGGAGCTCTACCTGGTGACTCGCGAGGCCATCCGCAACGCGGTCACTCACGCCGACCCGGCCGCCATCGAGATCACCGTCGACGCCACCGACGACCGGCTGCGGATCACGGTGGCCGACGACGGTCGCGGTTTCGACGCGCAGAGCGTGCGCATCGATGACGGCGAGCACATCGGCCTGTTCTCCATGCGTGAGCGGGCCGAGCTGCTCGGCGGTGAGTTGCGGGTCGGCTCGGAGCTCGGGGTGGGCAGCCGGGTCACCGTGGAGGTCGCGATTCCCGACCACCGCGTGCACAGCATCGTCCTGGAGCGGAGCGAACGCCGATGAAGACCCTGGATGTCGCGGTCGTCGACGACCACAGCCTGTTCCGCAAGGGTGTCATCCAACTGCTGCAATTGGATCCGGCGATCACCGTGGTCGCCGAGGGGGAATGCAGCGCCGACGCCATCGCCATCGCCGAGGAATACGCGCCGTCGGTCATGTTGATGGATGTGGAGATGCCCGGCAACGGCCCGGAGAAATGCCTGTCCGGGGTGCTGGCGGCCAGCCCGAACACCTCGGTCCTCATTCTCACCATGCACGACGATGTCGCCTATGTGCGCAGTCTGGTCAGCTGCGGTGCGGCCGGGTACATGCTCAAGACCATCGATCACGGCGAATTGATCGCGGCGGTGAAATCGGTCTCGGCGGGTTCCTCGGCCGTGCGCGTCTCGGTTTCGCGGTCCACGCTGGCCGCGCTCACGTCGACACCGGAAGAGAAACCCGCACAGGCGATTTCCGCACGGGAACTCGAGGTGCTGCAGCTGGTCGCGGGCGCGGCCAGCAATGCCGAGATCGCGGCGAAACTCTACGTCAGCCAGGGCACCGTGAAGCGCCATCTCACCAATATCTACACCAAGCTCGGTGCCTCGAGCCGCATCGATGCGCTGATCAAGGCACGGGCGGCCGGGCTGATCGAACCAGGGCCGCAGTAGCGGACTACGACCCTCGGCCCATTCCGGCTACGACCCCCGGCCCGTTTTCCGCCGCGGCGCCGAATTCCACTGTCGGTGCGCGGATGGGCGTCCCTACGGTGGGTTCATGAGATCACAAGCGCACAGTGGCGGGGCAGTCCAGCAGGACCGTAAGGCTGTTCGGCTGGTGGTTGTCACCCATCATCAGCTGTTCCGGGACAGCTTGCGGGCCCTGCTCGGCACCGGCCGGTTGCAGGTGGTGGGGGAGGCCGCGAGTGTGGCGGAGGCGTGCAAGGTGATCGAGCAGGCCCAACCGGACGCCGCGCTGTTCGATATCGAGCTCCCCGCGCCGCCGAACCGGCAGACCCTGGCCACGCTGCGGACCACCGCCCCGCGGACCAGGCTCGTCGCCCTCGGTTCCACCCGCGACGACGCCCTGGAACAACGCCTCACCAAACACGGAATCTCCAGCTACATCTCCAAGGAGTCCGGCGGGCACGAGCTGATGAGCCTGCTGCGCGAGACCTTCGGCGGGCACGAGCACTTCTCGCTCACCGGAATCAAGACCATGGGCAGCCGGGTCGAGGCGCTCTCCGATCGTGAGCGCGCGGTCCTGGAACTGGTCGCCCAGTCGCTGACCAACGCGCAGATCGCGCGGCGATTGCAGATCTCGGAGGCCACCGTGAAACGTCACGTGCACAACGTCTTCCGCAAGCTGCGCGCGGTCTCCCGGATGGACGCGGTCCAGAAGAGCGGCCTGCTCTCGGCGGCCGCTACACCAGGCAGGGCGCAGCGGGCTCCGGCGCACGCGCGGCCCGCGACTGCCGCAACGACGGCTGGTCGATTCTGATCCCGCGCGCCGCGCAGTAGTGCGCGAGCTCCCCGCCGATGACGAGATCGCAGCCGGTCAGGTCGGCGGGGCGGGGCGCGCCGAGCAGCACCATCAGGCTCACCAACTGGTCGAGCCACCCGCCCAGCTCCGCGATCAGGGCATCGAGTCCCCTGGCGAGCAGAATATCGAGCGCGACACCGGAGATCCCGACCGCCGACGCCCCGAGCGCCAGGGCACGCGCGACATCGAGCGGATGCCGCACCCCGCCCGAGGCGAGTACCGGCAGCTCCGATCCGAGCGCCTCGAGCAGGCAGGCCGGTGCCGACTGTCCCCAGTCGGCGAGGTAGGCGAAGCCGCCGTCGGCCCGCCGACCCTGCTCGATCAGCGCGAAATTGGTTCCGCCGCTGCCGGATACATCAGCGGCAGCCACGCCGAGATCGCCCAGCCGGGTGATCGTCTCGCCGCTGAGCCCGAACCCGACCTCCTTGACGATCACCGGCACCTCGACGCCCTCGACGATGCGCCCGATATTCCCGGCCCACGCGCCGAAGGACCGATCGCCCTCCGGCATCACGGTTTCCTGCACCGCGTTGAGGTGGATCTGGAGCGCATCGGCCCGCACCAGCTCCACGGCCCGGCGGGCGTCGGCGGCGGAGGTGTTCGCATTGACATTGGCGAGCACGATCCCGTCCGGGTTCTCCTCGCGCACCACTCGATACGACCCGGCGGCACCCGGATCCCGCAGGAACGCACTCATCGAGCCGGTCGCCATGGCCAGCCCGGTCTCGCGGGCCGCGATGGCGAGCTGCCGGTTGATCACCCCGGTCCGCTCGCTGCCGCCGGTCATGGCGTTGATGAACAAGGGTGTGTGCCAGCGCATCCCGGCCACTGTCACGCCCAGGTCGACCTCGTGCCGATCGATGCCAGCCAGCGCATGATGAACGAAGCGGACGTCGTCGAATTCCCGCGCGGTGTCCGCGGCCCGGTGCAGCTCGGTGGCGAGCCGGACGTGGTCGTCCTTGCGTTCGCTGATCATGCGCTCTCCTGAGCATGTCGTGCCGCCCGGACCGGCGCGGGTCCGGGCGGCTGTCCACGGTCGAAGCCGCTGTCCGTCAGGCCTTTTCGGCGACGATCAGCAGGTACTGGAAGCTGCCGTCCTTGTAGGAGGACAGGAACGGGTTCTCCACACCGGTGGCCAGCTCGGTGTGGGTGCGCAGCTCCCAGTAGGGGATGGTGTCCGGAGTCAGGTCGATGACCTTGATCGGGATCAGGTCGTTGGCGGCCAGGGCGGCGAAGTACTCGCTGCGCAGGTGGATGTTGCAGCCGTAGTGCGCGTCGATCGCGGTGACCGCGCGCGACTTCATGCCGTTGAGGTCGTTGGCGGCGCCGGTGATGTTGACGTAGCGGCCACCGGGCGCCAGCAGTCGGGAGAACTCGGCGAAGGCCTCGAAGACGTCCACGTACATGGTGGTCTCGTTGGTCCAGATGGCCTGGCGCGAACCGGTCTCGAAGCCGGTGTGCAGCATGTTGCCGAAGTGGAAGCTGGCCTTGTCCACGCCGAGCTTGGCGGCCTGGGTGTTCGCGAAGTCGACCTGGTACTGCGAGATGGACACGCCGTCGACGTGGCAGCCGAAGCGCTGCGTGGCCATCACGCTGGTGCCGCCGCGGCCGCAGCCCGCGTCCAGCAGACGGTGCTCGGGGCGGATGTCGCCCAGGTTGTCCAGCAGCAGGTTGGCCTGCGCGGTCTCCAGGCGGTGCAGCTCGTGGATGAGCCGGTCCTCGCGGCTCTCCTCGGGACCCTCGAGCACCGAGAAGTCCGCCGCGCCGATCCCGTAGTGGTGATGGAAGATGCCGTCGACCTCACCGAGCTTGTAATTGACGCGGTCGTCGTTGGGATTGTCGTTCCAATACGCCGCGACCGATCGCTGGTACGCCGTGCGCAGCACCTCGTTGTTTTCCAGAACGGCGGTCATATCGGGTGTGTCCCTTCGTAGAAACGTGTCGGCGAGCGAGGTTCTCGGCGAATAGTGCGATGCGTCCCACGCTTGCTGAATATCTGACGGCGGCAACACTATTCGGGCGACGTCCGGGAATGCGAGTGCGCTACAACCTTGGTTGTAGGGCACCGCCGGAAAACCCGCGCACGGCGGTGTTCCGGCGTGCTTGCCGACGCGCCCGGAACTACACCCGCGCGCTACAACTTTGGTTGTATACGGCCTGCTGCCCGCACTACAACTCGGCACGGTTGTGACCTGCCCGGAGGCCGCGAAATTGCTCTGGAACCACTCCGGGAGCGCGTGATTCGCGCGTTGACAACGATCCGGACGGCTGAAATCGTCTCGTTTCGGCATCAGGGGATACGAGGGAATTCGAGGTCATGAATTGAGTGATTCGGGCAAGGAGAGAAGGCTGGGCCGTTTGTGCTCGGTGGACGACGGGCGATATGTCATCGTCGCCTTGGATCATTCGATGACGACCGGTCCCATCGCGGCGACCGACAGTTACGACAAATTGCTTCGGACAGTTGCCGAAGCGGGCGCCGATGCGGTAATCATGCATCGGGGTCGGGCCAAGCGGGCCATCGGCCAGCTCGGCGAACTCGGTTTGATCCTGCACGTCAGCGCGTCGACCGCGGCGGGCGCGCACAACAACGCCAAAACGGCGGTCGGCTGTGTCGACGACGCGCTGCGCCTGGGCGCCGATGCGCTCAGCGTGCACCTCAATGTCGGCTCCGACACCGAGCCGACCCAATTGCGCGAGATCGGCGAGCTGTCCTCGGCCTGCGACCGCTGGCAGATGCCGCTGCTGATCATGGCGTACCCGCGCGGTCCCGAGGTCCACGACGAGCACGACCCGCAGCGCATCGCGCACGCGGTGAGCGTGGCGGTGGACCTGGGTGCCGATCTGGTGAAGACCAACTTCGCTGGCTCGGTGACCGCCATGAGCGAAATCGTCGCCACCTCACCGATTCCGGTGCTGGTGGCCGGGGGCCAGGCCGACGGCCGCTCGATCGAGCAGATCGGCGACGACGCGGTGCGCTCCGGCTGCGCCGGGGTCGCGATGGGCCGTCAGATCTTCGAGAGCGAGAGCCCGGGCGAAGTCGTGCGCGGCCTGGTCGCGCTCGTCCACCCCCGCCGCGCGCAGTCGCCCCGCTGACCACCGCCCGGCCGAACCATCTTCGAAAGCAAGGGAATTCAACTATGCCCACAGTGTGGATCGACCTGTCCCAGCTCGACACCGAGGTCGCCTGCGCGATCGCCAAGGACGAGATCTTCGGCTCCGTCGAGGTGGTGATCACCGACGACGACCACGTCACCGCGCTGCTGTCGGACCGCACCACCGTGGTACGCACCGCGACCGCGGGTGAAGCGGGCCGTCAGCGCCTGATCGCGGTCGACACCGAGGTCGGCACCGGCCTGAGCACCGAGGCCGACGGCGCGCACCTGACCATCCCCGACGTGCACGTGGTCGACGACCCGACCCTGCAGCTGGCCTGCCACTACGCGCAGCACTGGCCCGCCACGGTGGTCCGGTTCCAGGACCCCACCAAGATCCCGCTGGAGATCGTCATCGCGGCCGCCGACGGCGCCGAGGGCCGCATCATCTGCGGTGTCGGCGACCACACCGACGCCCAGGTCACGCTGTCGGTGCTGGAGAAGGGCCCGGCGGGCATCCTGGCCGCGCCGTCCACTGTCGAGGAGGTCCGCGCGCTGGTGGAGCTGGCCAACTCGCTGTCGAGCGACCTGCCGCTCTCGGAGATCACGGTCACCGGCATCCGGCACACCGGCGTGGGCGAGCGGGTCTGCGTGGACACCTGCACCCAGTTCGACACCGACGAGGGCCTGCTGATCGGTTCGTTCGCGCACGGCCTGTTCCTGTGCGTGAGCGAGACCCACCCGCTGCCCTACATGCCGACCCGCCCGTTCCGGGTCAACGCGGGCGCCCTGCACTCCTATGTGCTCGGCGTCGGCGGGCGCACCCGCTACCTGAGCGAACTGCGCGCCGGTGACCTGGTGCTCGCGGTCGGCGCCGACGGCCGCACCCGTGAGGTCGTCGTGGGCCGGGCGAAGATCGAGACCCGCCCACTGCTGACCATCGACGGCGTGGACGCCGACGGCACCGCGGTCTCGCTGACGGTCCAGGACGACTGGCACGTGCGGGTACTCGGCCCGGGCGCCGAGGTTCTCAATGTCACCGAATTGACCGCTGGCGACAAGATTCTCGGGTTCCAGTCCAGCGCGAGCCGCCACGTCGGCTGGCCGGTCGAAGAATTCTGCGTCGAGGTGTAGTGGTGCGACCTACCCGACTCCGGTCGAAGGTGTTCCGGCACTTCGGAGCCCTCTTCGACGATTTCGCGCACGACCGGCGGCACGTATTCGCCGCGGACCGTCCGATGGACCTCGCGCCCGAGCGTGGAACACGCTGGAGTGTCGCCGAATTGGCCGAGCTGGTGGCCACCACGGCGGGCGCGCTGGCTGGCTTTCCGGCCCAGGGCGAGCGCCGCAAGGTGGCCATCGTCAAACGCAATCACCTGGATTTCATCCTGCTCGCGGTCGCGGTGGCCCGGGGCGGCGGATTGCCGCTGATGATCTCCGGGGCGAACCCCGCGGACTCGGTGGCCGAGCTGCTTGGCAAGTTCGAACCCGATGTCATCGTGCTGTCGGCGGATCAGCTGCCACGCCTGCGGCCGATCCTGGACGCGTCGTATTCTGCTGTGCCGCAGGTGATCCTGGGAACCGACGAGCTCGCGCGGCCGGGTACCGCCGAGGTGATGTTCGCCGACCTCGACGCCGAGCCGCTGCCCCTGTGCGAGCTGCCCAACCCGGATGCCCCGATGGTGTGCACCCACACCTCCGGCACCACCGGCACGCCCAAGATCATCGTGCACTCCACCCGCACCGGTCTGCACGCGCAGTCCGCGATGGAGTCCATGCGCGGTGCGTTCTGGCGGGCAGGCCGCCGGGACGTCTACGCCTCGAGCACCGCGTTCAACCACGTACGCAACCTGAGCTGGATCACCGCGCAGCTGCGCTGCGGGCCGGAGCTGTCGTTCGCGCTCACCGATCCGAGCCCGGAGAACATGGTCCGCCACTTCACCGAGGTGGCGCCGACCATGGTCGAGGCGCACCCCAACGACTTCCAGCTCTGGACCGAGGCCGCGCTCGCGCACCCGGCCGCGTTCCGGCGCACCCGCTTCTTCATGAACACCTTCGACGCCATCCACCCGCCCACCGTGCGCACGCTGCTCGCGGTGAGCGGCAGGCGGTTCCCGATCTGGGGGCAGGGCTGGGCGCAGAGCGAGACCGGCCCGATCGCGGTCGACTTCTACTTCCGCCGCACCTTCCGCACGGAGCGCGGCATCGGCAGAGCGTCCACGCTGCACGGTATTCCGGCACCCGGGGTCAAGGTGAAGCTGGCCGACGAACACGGCCGGACGACCCCGTCCGGCGGCGTCGGCCTGGTGTACGTCAAGACCTCGGCGCGCTGCCTGGACTACCTGTCCGAGTCGGAACGCCACCGCCGCAAGGTATCCGACGGTGGCTGGTGGTGCACCGGTGATCTGGGCCAGCGCCTCGCCCTCGGGCGGGTACGGCTGGTCGACCGCGAGGTCGACGCGCTGACCGACGGCAGCACCATCTCCCTGGAAAGTGAACTGTTGCAGCGCATTCCGGAGGCGGTCGAGATCGTCGTGCTGGCCACCGAGGACGGTGCGCCGCAACCGGTGGTGAGTCTGCGGGCCACCGGTGAGCTGCCGCCGGAGCGCTGGGCGGACGCGGTGGCCGGACTGGCACCGCTGCGCGCGCCGATCTACCTGGACTGGGTGGATGTCCCCAAGACCGCGACCATGAAGGTCCGCCGTGCCGCCCTGCGCGAGCAGGTGGGTTGTGCCGGTGTGCGACAGGGGCTGTGGACCTGATTTCCGATCGCGTGGCCGCCGCCGCGCGACCCATCTGGAGAGAGCCGAATCGAATGGACAAGTTAGTAGACCGGCTGCTGCGCGCGCCGCGGCTGGTATTGGTCGGGGTGTTCGTCGCCGTGGTGCTGTGTGCCCCGCTGATGGCGCGGCTGACCGACCAGGTCATCCCCGGCGGTTTCGAGGATCCGAACTCCTCGGCGGTGACCGCCGAGCAGATCCTGGCCGACGAGTTCGACATCCCGTCGAACACCTTCGTCGCGGTGGTGGCGGCGAAGGACGGCCTCACCGCCGCCGCCGACAAGGTGATCGCCAATGCCCGCGAGCTGCCCGGGTTCCAGGCGGCGCTCGGCTATCAGGACGACCCGCGGCTGCTCGCGGCGTCCGAGGGCGTCACCGCGGTGCAGATCATGACCACCGATTCCGCCACCGAGGCGGTCCGTTCGGTCAAGGACGTGCGTACCGACCTCGCCGAGGGACTCCCGGCGGGCGCCACCGTGCGCCTGACCGGTGAGGCCGCGCTGGCCAGCGACTACAACGACCAGACCGCACAGGACGCGCTGCTGGCCGAATCCATCGCCTTCCCGGTGCTGATCATCCTGTTGCTGCTGGTGTTCCGCTCGGTGATCGCCATGCTGGTGCCCATCGTGATCGGCGTCCTGACGCTGGTGGCGGCCCAGGGTGTCGGCGGGTTCGCCAGCTACTTCACCGACATCTCGAACCTGTATGTCAACGCGGTCTCGATCATCGGTCTGGCCGTATCGATCGACTACTCGCTGTTCATCATGCGGCGCTACACGCAGCTGCGCGAGGGCGGTATGCCGGGCGACGAAGCGCTGCGGACCGCGTTCCGGACGACCGGTCGCTCGGTGCTGTTCGGTGGTGTCATCGTGATGGTGTCGCTGGCGGGCCTGTTCATTCCGAACGTGATGGTGCTGACGAGCATCGCCATCGCCGGTATCGCCGCCACCGCGGTAGCCATGGCACTGACCGCCGTGGCGCTGCCCGCGGTGCTCGCGCTGTGGGGTGACAAGATCTTCGCGGGCAACCGCTTCCTGGTCCGCAAGCGTGCTGTCGCCGCCGACGGCGAACCCGCGGCGCCGTCGAAGCGCTCGACCGTCATCGGGCTCGTCGCGGCCGCGGTGATGGTGGTGCTGGCCGCGCCGATCGTGGTCGCGCAGTTGCAGGTTCCGGTCGCCAGCGTCGACAACCTGCCCGCCGATTCCGAATCCCGCGTGGCCGCACAGCAATTGGCCGATCATCTCGGGGTTCCGCGTGAACAGCCGATCGATCTGGTGTTCCGTGCCGAGGACGGCGCTCCGGCCGGTCAGCTCGCCGCCGAAGTGAACCGCGTGGCCGACGACCTGCGGACCTGGGGCGAGGTCGCCCGGGTCGATCATCCCGCCGCGCCGTCACCGAAGGCCGAGCGGCTCAGCGTGATTCCGCGGCCGGGCGCTTCCGCGCAGGAGCAGCACGAGCTGGTCGGCGCGCTCGAGGCGCTCGAGATCGCCGACGGCACCGAGCTGTACGCGGGCGGTGTCGCCGTGGTCGGCTACGACTTCGACAAGGCCGTGATGCGCTCGCTGCCGTTGCTGATCGGCGCGGTACTGATCCTGAGCCTGGCGCTGCTGTACTGGGTCTTCCGGTCCTGGACCATGGCCGTGTGCGCGGTGGTGCTGAACAACCTGGTGATCGGTAGCGCCGTCGGCCTGCTCATCCTGATCTTCCAGGTCGGTCTCGACCAGCCGGTGAGCTCCATGCAGCCGGTGCTGATCTTCGCGGTCATGTTCGGCATGAGCATGGACTACCTCATTGTGATGGCCTCGCGGATGCGCGAGGAATACCTCGGTGGTGCGGCGCATTCCGAGGCGGTGAGCACCGGGCTGCGGGTCACCACGCCGGTGGTCACGGCGGCCGCGGCGATCATGGCGACGGTCTTCCTGTCCTTCCTGGTCGCGAAGATCTCCATCGTCGCCCAGCTCGGTGCCGGGCTGGCCATCGCCGTGATCCTCGATGCCGTGGTGCTGCGCCGGTTCGTGCTGCCCGCGGTCTTCCGGGTGATCGGCCCGCGCCTGTGGAGCAAGGCCGACACTGCCCGCGTCGAGCCCGCGGTGGCCGCGGAACCGGAACTCGTGGGGCGGTAATGCGCGCCGACATCGTGCAGTACTGGCGGCTGGGCAAATTCCGGGTGTATCAGCACGCCTACGGTGGACTGCTCCTGCTCACCGTGCTCGGCGTGGACCGCCTCCAGTACTGGGCGGTGTGCCTGACCAGCGTCGTGTCGTTCCAGTTCATGATCTCCGGATCGTGCGCGCTCGACGATCTGACCGGTTACCGCAACGGCAGCGATCGCCGTAACTACCTGGGTGCCGACGGTGAGTTCGCCCGCGATGTGGCGACCAAACCGCTGCTGAGCGGTGGGCTCACGGTGCCGCAGGTGCAGCGCTGGGCCGCGCTGTCGATGACGCTGTCGGTGGCCTTCGCCGGGCTGGGCCTGCTGCTCGCGGACGGTCCGCACCGGTGGGCCGCCGCGGCGGTGTACCTGCTGTGCCTGGCGCTGATGCCGCAGTACTCGTGGGGGTTGCGGGCCAGCTTCCACCCCGCGGGCGGGGAGACGGTGCTGGTCACCACGCATGTGCTGTGCGTGCTGTGGCCCGCGCTGGCCGTCGGCTCGATCAGCGCGCTGATGTGGTCGGAGGCCGTGCTGTTCGCGGTGGGCTTCCTGCTGATCTCGTTGTGCTCCAACGAGAACGACCAGGTCGGCGACCGGGAGGTCGGCCGCAAGACCATCGCGGCCATGTTCGGTACCCCGGGCACCTCGGTGGCGCTGGTCCTGGCCGTGGCCGCCCAGGCGGCCGCCGTCGGCTTCGCGCTGGCGGCGGGGGTCTCGGCGTGGTTCGCCCTGGCCGCCGCGCCGGGCCTGGCTCTCGCGATCGCCCAGGTGTGGGCGGCGGTGGCGCGGCGGCGCTGGATGTATGCCCGGTCGCTGGGCATGAAGGCCTGCAACCTGATGTTCGCCGGGCTGGCGATCTTCAATCTCGCTTCTTGATCAGATTTTCGAATTGGGGAACTATGCGCAAAATTGTGGCGGTCGTCGGCGGGGGTCCCGCCGGGAGCTCGGCAGCCTATTGGGCCACCGCGAGCGGTGCCCAGGTGGTGCAGTTCGAGCGGTCGGGCCCGAATCGGGACAAGGCCTGTGGTGACGCCCTCGTCAAGGAAGCCGTGCCCGAGCTGCGCGAGATGGGCATTCTCGACGCGAGTGCCATCCGGGGCCAGGTGATCGGCGAGTCCAGTCTCGAGGCCGCCGACGGCACCACCTGGCGTAAGGAACATCCCGGCGACTGCTGGCTGGCACCGCGCAAGCTGCTCGACCAGACCCTGCGCGACCGCGGCGAGCACCTCGGCGTCGACCTGCGCTACCGCACCACGGTGCTGGGCGTCGAACCCACCGCCGACGGCGGGTTCACCGTGCAGTTCCGGGGCGAGGCGGGCCGGTCGAGCCTGCGCGCCGATGCCGTTGTCATCGCGCACGGCGTCAACGGCAAGCTCAGCCAGGACCTGGGCATCGACGGTGCCCCGATCCGGGTGCCCGCGGTCTCGCGCTATCAGGAGGGCATCCCGCCCGCCGGTCTGCACTTCCGCTTCGAACCGGAGAAGTACGGGCCGGGCTACATCTGGGAGTTCCCGGTGAGCGCGGACTCGCTGAACGTGGGCATCTTCTCCCTCGAGCGCACCGACCTGCGCATCGCGATGGACCGCTATACCGCCGCGGTGGGCGTCCCCGAGACCGGCACCACGAAGTGGCGCGGCGCCTATGAACCGCTCTGGACCGGGCAGGGGCGGCGCTGGAGCGCGGCGGGCGGCGGGATCATCTCCTGCGGTGACGCGGCGGGCATCGTCGACCCGCTCACCGGCGAGGGCATCGGCCCGGCGCTGGCGACCGGTCGCGTCGCGGGCCGGGCGGCGGCCGAATACGCCCACGGCGCACGGGAATCGGCGCTGTCCTACAGCGACTGGCTCTACGACTGGGCCGAGGCCAAGTACGACAGCCATCGCGGCCGCCGGTCGCTGCGCGAGCAGCTCAACCACACCGGACTGGTTGATCGTCAACCAATGGTTGACGCGAGGTGATCGTCAACCTAGAGTTGACGCATGAGCACACCCAACTTCCGCCTCGACGATCTGATCGACGGCATCAAGAAGGCCCGTCCCGACAATGTCCTCGACCAGCTCAGTGATGCCGTGGTCGCGGCCAATCACCTCGGCGAAGTGGCCGATCATCTGATCGGTCACTTCGTCGATCAGGCTCGCCGCTCCGGGGCGTCCTGGACCGAGATCGGCGCCAATATGGGCGTCAGCAAGCAGGCCGCGCAGAAGCGGTTCGTCCCCAAGCAGCCCGGCGACACCGCGGCCATGGACCCGCAGGCCGGGTTCGCCAAGTTCACCGACCGGGCCCGTCAGGTCGTGGTCGGTTCGCAGGAATCGGCGCGCGCGGCGAGTAATGCCCAGATCACCCTCGGGCACCTCATCCTCGGGCTGATCGATCAGTCCGAGGGGCTGGCCGCGCGTGAGATCGAGGCGCGCGGGGTCTCGCTCGGCGCGGTGCGCGATGCCGCCACGGCGACCCTGCCGCCCGCCGACGCCGAGGTGCCCGCCCTCATCCCGTTCGACGGCGAGACCAAGAAGGTGCTGGAGCTGACCTTTCGCGAGGCACTGCGGCTCGGGCACAACTACATCGGTACCGAGCACATCCTGCTGGCGCTGCTCGAGCAGGAGAACGGTACCGGCGTGCTCAGCGGCCTCGGGCTGGACAAGGCGCAGGTCGAATCGGATCTGGTGGAGCTGCTGGCCGCTTTTCTGAAACCCGCCGAAGGGGAGTGACATCGGGACCGACCTTGCACTCTCGGTCCCCGAGTGCTAAAAATGCCTTGGCACTCTCGACTGTTGAGTGCCAGGTCGGGACGGTGAGACCGGGTTCCATCGACACCCTCGGTCGTCCGTCGCGGGCACCGCACCTGGCCAGCGTAACTTGGGGCGATCCAACCTGTGGTCGTCTCGTGTGTCAGCCATAGACATGTGGAGGATCTCAACGCAATGGCCAAGACAATTGCGTACGACGAAGAGGCCCGTCGGGGTCTCGAGCGGGGTCTGAACGCCCTCGCCGACGCTGTCAAGGTGACGCTGGGCCCGAAGGGTCGCAACGTCGTGCTCGAGAAGAAGTGGGGCGCCCCCACGATCACCAACGATGGTGTGTCCATCGCCAAGGAGATCGACCTCGAGGACCCGTACGAGAAGATCGGCGCCGAGCTGGTCAAGGAAGTCGCCAAGAAGACCGACGACGTCGCGGGCGACGGCACCACCACCGCCACCGTGCTGGCCCAGGCGCTGGTGCGCGAGGGTCTGCGCAACGTCGCGGCCGGTGCGAACCCCCTCGGCCTGAAGCGCGGCATCGAGAAGGCCGTCGAGGCCGTCACCGCCAAGCTGCTCGACACCGCCAAGGAGATCGACACCAAGGAGCAGATCGCTGCTACCGCTGGTATCTCCGCCGGTGACGCCGCCATCGGCCAGCTCATCGCCGAGGCGATGGACAAGGTCGGCAAGGAAGGTGTCATCACCGTCGAGGAGAGCAACACCTTCGGGCTCCAGCTGGAGCTGACCGAGGGCATGCGCTTCGACAAGGGCTACATCTCCGGTTACTTCGTCACCGACCCCGAGCGTCAGGAAGCGGTCCTCGAGGACCCGTACATCCTGCTGGTGTCGTCGAAGATCTCGACCGTCAAGGACCTGCTGCCGCTGCTGGAGAAGGTCATCCAGGCCGGTAAGCCGCTGCTGATCATCGCCGAGGACATCGAGGGCGAAGCCCTGTCGACCCTGGTCGTGAACAAGATCCGTGGCACCTTCAAGTCCGTCGCCGTCAAGGCCCCTGGCTTCGGTGACCGCCGCAAGGCCCAGCTCGCCGACATCGCCATCCTGACCGGTGGCGAGGTCGTCAGCGAAGAGGTCGGCCTCTCGCTGGAGACCGCCGGTATCGAGCTGCTCGGCCAGGCGCGCAAGGTCGTCGTCACCAAGGACGAGACCACCATCGTCGAGGGTGCGGGCGACGCGGAGGCCATCAAGGGCCGCGTGGCGCAGATCCGTGCCGAGATCGAGAACTCGGACTCGGACTACGACCGGGAGAAGCTGCAGGAGCGCCTGGCCAAGCTGGCCGGTGGCGTCGCGGTGATCAAGGCCGGTGCCGCCACCGAGGTCGAGCTCAAGGAGCGCAAGCACCGCATCGAAGATGCCGTGCGCAACGCCAAGGCCGCCGTCGAAGAGGGCATCGTCGCCGGTGGTGGCGTGGCCCTGCTGCAGGCCGCTCCGGCGCTGGAGGGCTTCGATGGCCTGACCGCCGACGAGGCGACCGGTGTCAACATCGTGCGCGTCGCGCTGTCGGCTCCGCTGAAGCAGATCGCCTTCAACGCGGGTCTCGAGCCCGGCGTCGTCGCCGAGCGCGTGTCCAACCTGCCCGAGGGCGAGGGCCTCAACGCCGACTCCGGCGTGTACGAGAACCTGCTGGCCGCCGGTGTCGCCGACCCGGTCAAGGTCACCCGTTCGGCCCTGCAGAACGCGGCCTCCATCGCGGCCCTGTTCCTCACCACCGAGGCCGTCGTCGCCGACAAGCCGGAGAAGGCCGCCCCCGCGGGCGACCCGACCGGTGGCATGGGCGGCATGGACTTCTGATCTCCTGATCAGCTAGTTCTCGCGAGCCACGAAGGCCGATCCACCTCCGGGTGGGTCGGCCTTCGTCGTCCCCCTCTGGACGAGGGCGCCGACACCGCCGCGCAGGGGATGTTCCCGGAGGTCGCGGATTAGTTCGAAACTAGTTTCGAAGTCGATGGTAGGGTGGGGTATGGCCACTCGCACGTTCCCGTTCTCGACGTTGATCAACAAGCAGACCAGTGTCTTTCCGGCGCTCGATGACGCTGATGTCATCCTCGAACGTCGAGATGCCGAGAACCTGGTGCTGATGCGGTCGGAGCGATTCGAGGCCATGCTCAAGGGGCTCGGGCTGGCTGCCCGGTCGCTCGCGATTATCGCCAAGGCCAACCGCGCGCTCGCCGAGGAGGTGTTCGCCGAAGAACTGCCGTGGTTGACGTGGCTCCCCGCGGAGGCGCGCCCGGGATGTGTGCGCGAGTTACTCGACCATCTCCTCGCCGGTGCCGAAACCGGCCTGCTACTACCGTTTTCGCGCGCCCTGCGGGAATGGCAATCGACTGCGGAAATCTACTCCGACCCGGAACTGGCCAGTCGACTGCGCGGCCCGTTCGATGCTTCCGACGCGACCGAGCTGCACCGACCCGGCGACGACGATGCCTGAGACACCACGGCGCGGTGACGAGGTCCGTCGGCCGACCGGCTGGATTGTTCGCGCGGTCGATCTGCGCGCGGCCAAGGGTTGGGCACAGTTGGTGAATCAGGCACGAGCCAACGCGGATCGGGCGTGGGTCGCGATAACCGCTGACCCGCGCTGCCGCGAAGATCCCGCACGCCAGCATCCGCTCAAGTACGACTTGGGCCGGGTCAAGGTCGGTGGTGTGGAGTGTGAGCAGTGGCAGTTCGAAGTCACTGGCGGTGGTCGCGTGTGGTACGCGATCGACGATTCGAATCGGACGCTGTGGATCACTCAGGCGGGTACCGGGCATCCGAAGCAGACCGATCGTCGTCGGTAGTCGGGGTCAGGTGACCGGGGTGAGGCGGAGGCGTTCGGCTAGTTCGTTGAAGATGTAGAAGTTGGGGATGGTGCTCACGGGGGCCAGGGAGCGCCAGGTGCCCGCGAGTTTGACGCGGATGTGGCCGCTGCGGGCGTCGATGAGCTGGATGTCTTCCCAGGGGAAGGACTCGCCGCGGAAGGTGAGGGCGTCCAGGGAAAGGCCAACATCGCCGAAGGTGACGGTGTCGCCGTTGTCGATGGCGGCCACGGCGGTGGGGAGTTGGGTTGCGGTGACGGCGGATTGGATGGCGCGGGCCCATTCGCGGGCGCGGGCGAAATCCTCTTCGCCGATGGCGGCATTCGCGCCCGGACCGGTGAGGGTCAGCAGGTAGGTCACGGCGGTGGTGTCGTGGAAGGGGATGGTCTCCTGACGGACTTCCATACTGTCCCAGCGGAATCCGGAGACCCGCTGGCCCGAGCGGTAGACGGTGACCCCCTGGTCGAACACGTCGATGCGTGCGGCCCGGTCGCGCCGGTTGATCAACCCGCGCCGCAACGCCAGCAGCACCGGCACCGCCGCCATCACCAGCAGCGCGATCCCGCCCTGCCAGGCGCCGACACCCACACAGATGACCCCGATGGTCGCGATGGTGCCCGCGATGATGCCGCAGCCGCGCACGAAGGTGTCGTCGGCGGGGGCGGCCAGGAAGGTGTCGCGGTGCGCGCCCAGGTGCTGATACTCCGCCATCAGGTGTATCAGTTGGGTCAGCGGCACCCGGTGCCGTACTTCGGTTATGTCCTCCGGCCTGTTCGGAGTGATCACTTGTCCCTCCAAGAGGCGTTTCATCCGCGGCGAAGCGTATTCGACCCGGCCGTTTACCGCCACCGTTGCACGTCCGGACCCCGCGCTCCCACCCGGAAAGCACTGCTACGCGGGGCGAACGCCGCTGTAGAGGGGGTCTGACGGCCGCCCGGATAGGCTGGTCGGGTGCTGTTTCTGGACGAAGGACCGAAAACCGCCCCGCCGATCGTGTGCCTGCACGGCATCGCGGGCTCGCGGGACTGGTTCGCCGCGGTCGCCGAACGGCTGACCGGTGAGTTCCGGGTGATCCGCGTCGATCTCGACGATCGCGTCGCCGATCTCCGCGCCGCGGCCAGAACCGCTCCGGTCGCGGACCTGCTCGACGAACTCGGCGTCACCGGGGCGACCGTGGTCGGCCATTCCTTCGGCGCGGAGGTGGCCCTCGAACTGGCGGTGCGTTCGGACCGGGTGGCCCGCGTGGTCGTCGTCGGCCAGGCCCCGGACTATCGGCAGGCCCGGATTCCCTCGATCGCGAAGTGGGTGGTGCGCCCGGCTTCGGTGCGGCTGGTGCAGTGGCTGGTACCCGGCCCGGTGGTCCGCTTGGTCATGCGCAGCGCGTTCGCGCCCGGCTTCCGCTACGAATCCGCTCCCGGCCTGGCCGATTCGGTGGTGCGTGATTTCCGCGCCACCGTCCCCGCGGCCCTGGCCTACACCGCGGGCGCCCGCCGCGACGACCTCGCCGCCGACCCCCTCGACGCCCGCGTCGCCGCCCTCGACCTGCCGGTCCTGGTCGTGCACGGTCGCCGCGACCACCTCTACGACCACGCCACGGTGCTGTCCCGCTATGCCGCGGCGGGCGCGCGCACCCACCTCGTCGAGCACGCCGGTCACACCCCGCAGGTCGAGCAGCCCGACGAATTCGCCACTGTCCTGCGCGAATTCGTCACCGGCTAGATCCCGTCGACCGCCGTCACCGCGAACGGCCCCGGCGTGCCCTCCGCGCCCAGCGGCCCACCCTTGTCGAACTGCGAGGACACGATCAGCGCCCGATCGCCGACGTGCACCAGCGTGGTGGGGACATGCAGTGCGGGATCGTGGAATTCGCGCTCGCGGGTGGCGGTGGTGCCCTGGTCGGTGACGGTCCACCGGCTGATCGTGTTGTCGGTGTTGTGCACGACCCAGAGGGTGTTGTCGCGCAACTCCATTCCGTCACCGTGGCGGACGTCGCCACCCACCAGCGTCACCTTGCGGACCGGGCCCCCGGCCAGGTCGACGCGATACAGCTCGCCCGCCGACATCGCCACCACCAGTAGATAATTCCCCGCCCGATCGGCGACGATCCCGTTGAGCTCCAGCGCGTCCGCCGCCCCGAGCAGTGGGCCCAGCTCGGCGGCGACCGCGAATTCGCCACCGCCCGAACGCTGTTGCTCCGGTGACACCCGGTAGACGACATTGCGCACGCTGTCGGTGAGATAGGCGGACCCGTCGGCTCCGAAGTCCAGATCGTTGACGAACCGCGGCCCGTCACCGGGCACGGTGTATCGCGCCAGCAGTGCGCGCGAGCCGGTGTCGTACACCGCGACGCCCACACCGGAGTCGATCACCCACAGCCGCCCCTCGGCATCGACCTTCACCCCGTTGGCGGTGGTCCGTCCGTCCGCGCCCGCGGGCAGGAACACCTCGGCACGGTCCGCCCCGGCGCTCGCGCGATGGACCGACCCGTCGGCGAAGGACCCGACGTAGGTGTCGCCGGTGCGGGTGTCGAGCCCGATGCCCTCGGGATACACGGCGGCGCCGGGCAATTCGTAGGCGGTGCTCAGTGTCGGCTGCTCGGGGCCGCAGGCGGTCAGGCAGACGGCGGTCAGGGCGAATACGGCGGTGGTTCTGAACATGATGAAGCCTCTCAGTGAGGTAAACCTAGACATCAAACAATGTGCAGAAACATAGATTAGAACCTTTATGATCGTCAAGACTGTTACCTGACAATGGCCGGATACCATGCCTCCATGACGTCCATGCCCGCCGCCGACCGGCTCGGTTCGTACCTCAAGCGCGCCGAACAGGCCCTGATGGCGACCAAGACCGCCGCGCTGAAACCGGCAGGCCTGACCGTCCCGCAGTACAGCGCGCTGCTGAATCTCGCGGAGAACCCCGGTATCTCCGCCGCCGCGCTGGCCCGGCTGGTCGGCGTCACCCCGCCCACCATGAACACCGTCCTGACCAACCTGCAGGATCGCGGCCTGGTGGAGCGCACGCCGCACGAATGGCACCGCAATATCCTGGAAACCCGGCTCACCGACGCGGGCCGGGAACTCACCGCCGCCGCCGACGTCCGCGCGATCGCGGTGGAACGCACGCTCGCGCAACGCTTCACCGATGAGGAACTGACCTCGCTCACCGCCCTGCTCGTCCGCGCCGCCGAGGCGCTCGACGAGATCCGCGCCGATCTGGCCTGAGAACGACGAAAGCCCGCCGGAGGAATCCGGCGGGCTCTCGGAGCGAGGGCTCAGCGTTCGGCGGCGGCCTTCACCCGGGCGAGGGTCTCGTGCATGCCCGCGACCAGATCGGCCTCGAACTTGTCCTCACCACCGGCGGCGGCGTTGACCAGGGTGCGCACCGGCGCGGGAATGCCCTTGGGGTCGACCGTGCGGGTCTCGACCACGCGGGTGCCGCCGGCGGTCGGCTCCAGCTCGTAGCGCCACACCGTGCGGTTCTCCACCATCCGGAAGGCCAGCGTCTTGTTCGGCTCGAACGCGACGATCCGCGAGGTGGTCGGCCAGATCTTCCAGCCGTCCTTGTTGAGATTCACCGTCAGCGCGCCCACCCGCACCCCACCGAGCGCGACCATCTTCCAGGTCGTCGGGCTCAGCTCCGGCATCCGCTTCAGATCCGCGAGCACCGCCCACACCTTCTCCGGCGCCGCGGCGATGTCGATACTGGCTTCGAGATTGTTCGGCAACATTGCCTCCGGGATCGTGTGACGTTCGGTAACGCCCAGCATAGGCGTCCCGCCCGGGTTCAGGAGTGCTGCGCGGCGGCATGCAGCGGGCGCAGGGCCTCGACCGCGTGCTTGCCCCACTCTCGCGCAGCGGCTGAAGCACTCGTTCCAGAGGTTTCGAACGATACGACTTCGGGCGGCATGCTCATCGGGCAAGAATGGAGCGCGCGACGCGGACGGGCAATTCTGATGCCCCTGCACCGCGCATCCCACTGTCCGAGGCCGAGCTATCGGGTCCACCGGGAGGTTGTCCATGGCCTCGGCTCGCCGGGAGTGTGACTCCCGATTCGTGGATGGCGGTTGTGGTGGTTAGGTACACTCGTGTTTCACATTGCTGTCCTCGGGGGGGGAGATGGGGGATGGCGGGCTTGGGGCGCCCGGGGAATTCGGGGCTTGTGGTGGCCGACAAAAAATTCTAGAAAATTCCTCTAAAACACTCCCTGTTCAGATTTGACTCGGTATCGTCCGAGACGGCAAATGGCCAGTGACGACATAGTCACAAAGCATCAACTTGGAGTGGCACATGCTTTACAACATCACCGACAACAGCAGTGGCAGCAGCGGCGACGGCAGCATCCTGAGCCTGCTGCTCGGCCTGCTCACCAGCTCGATCAGCACCGGTTCGGTGCAGGGATCCGGCAACTGAGAAGACAGCAGCCAACTTCCGGCTAACGCGCGGTAAGCCGGAAGGGCAGCCGTTGGGCCCGATCCATGACGAGGGGATCGGGCCCTTCGGTATTGTCAGCGACAATGTCACAGGATGCGAATACGGGACGAATGTATGCCGGGCAACCCGTAGAGGACCGGCAACGCCAGCGGCGTGCGCGTTTTCTGGAGTCAGGCCTGACGGTCTTCGCGCGCGACGGGTACGCCAACAGCTCGGTCGGGGCCATCTGCAAGGACGCGGGACTGTCGTCCCGGCAGTTCTACGAGGAGTTCACCGGCCGCGAATCGTTGCTGCTCGAGCTGTACGAGCAGATCGACCGGCAATCGCGCGAGGCGGTCGGCGCCGCGCTCGAGGCCAAGACCGACGGGACCGTGCTCGAGCAGATCGACGCCGCGGTGCGCGCCTATGTCGAGGCCATCGGCGAGGATCCGCGCAAGGCGCGCGTGGCCCTGGTCGAGGTGGTCGGCGCCGGGCCCAAGGTCGAGAAGTTCCGGCTCGAGCTGCGCCGGGTGTGGGGTTCGCTGCTGGCCAGTGCCGCCGAGGACGCGGCCCTGCAGGGCGAGATCCCGCCCGGTGACTACGAGTTGCGCGTGCTGGCCATCATCGGCGCGGTGAACTATGTGGTCGACGGGTGGAGCGGCTCGGAACCGCGACCCCCGCTCGACGAGGTGATCAAGGTGCTGAGCCGGGTGATCCTGGGTGCGGTAGGGGCCTGATGGCCCGGGTCGAGGTCGTCCCGATCCAGGTACCCGACGGCAGCACCCTGCCGGTCCGGCTGCTGCCCGCCCGCGGGCCGCACCGGCACCCGATCACCCCCGACACCCCGCGCCCGGTGATCGTCATCGTGCCGGGCCTTGCCGTGCCCGGCGAGTTCTACGAATACTTCGGCGGGCAGCTGGCCGCCCGCGGCTTCGACGTCGCCATCGGCGAACTGCGCGGCAACGGCGAATCACCCCGCCCCGGCACCGACAGCAATTACGGCTACCACGAACTGGTCTCGGTCGATTTCCCCGCCATGCTCCAGGTGGTGCGCGACCGCTTCCCCGGCAGCACCCCGTATCTGCTCGGCCACAGCATGGGCGGACAGCTGGCCGCCATGTACGCGGCCAGGGTGCGCGGCAGGCTCGGCGGGCTGATCCTGATCGCCTCGGGCACCCCGTATTTCCGCGGCTACCGCGGGGTGCTCGCGCCGGGCGTGCTGGTGGGCACCGCAGCGGTGGCTGTCGCCGCGAACCTGACCGGCTTCTGGCCCGGTGACCTGCTGGGCAAGCGCGCCTTCGGCAGGCAGTCGAAGGTGCTCATGTCGGACTGGGCGCGGCTGGCCCGCACCGGCCGTTTCGTCCCGGTCGGCGCCGATATCGACTACGACGAGCGGATGGCGCGGCTGAAGTTCCCGGTGCTGTCGATCACCGTCACCGGCGACGAGCTGGCCCCGCAGAGCTCCGCCGACCACCTGCTGAGCAAACTTCCCGCCGCCGAGGTGACCCGGTGGCTCCAGCCGGAGGCCCTGGGGCACAACGGCTGGATCACCAATCCGGACTCCACCGTCGACACGGTGGAGAAGTGGCTGCGCGACCGCTAGGCCGCGCGCCGACCCTCCATCAACATCTGCGTGAAGAACTCGTAGACCAGCGCGGCCAGGAAGGCCGACTGCTTGTTGTCGGCCGCGCCGCCGTGCCCGCCCTCGATGTTCTCGTAGTACCAGACGGTGCGATCCTGGGATTCCAGCAGCGCCGCCATCTTTCGCGCGTGCCCGGGGTGCACGCGGTCGTCGCGGGTGGAGGTGGCCAGCAGGATCGGCGGATACTGCCGGTCGGGGTCGGTGTTCTGATACGGCGAGTACTCGCTGATGTAGGCCCATTCCTCGGGGTTGTCCGGGTCGCCGTACTCGGCCATCCAGGACGCGCCCGCCAGCAGCAGGTGGTAGCGGCGCATATCCAGCAGCGGCACCTGGCACACGATCGCGCCGAACAGTTCCGGGTACCGGGTGAGCATCACGCCCATCAGCAGCCCGCCATTGCTGCCACCCTTGGCGCCGAGCTGGTCGGGGGTGGTGATCCCACGCGCCACCAGATCCCGGGCGACCGCCGCGAAGTCCTCGTAGGCGCGGTGCCGGTGCTCTTTCAGCGCGGCCGTGTGCCATTCGGGCCCGTACTCGCCACCGCCCCGGATATTGGCCTGGACGAAGGTGCCACCTTTCTCCAGCCAGGTCATGCCCGCCGCGCCCAGATACGCCGGAGTCCGGGACACCTCGAAGCCGCCGTAGCCGTCCATGATCGTCGGACCGGGCGTGCCCTTACGGTCACGGTGACGAATCACGAAGTAGGGCACGGCCGTTCCGTCGTCGGAGGTGGCGAAGAACTGCTCGGTCTCGATGCCGGTGGCGTCGAAGTAGGCGGGGGCCTGCTTGAGTACGGTCGCCTGCTCGCCGACAGTGCTGCTGAGCAGTGTGGTCGGGGTGGTGAAACCCGTGGTGGTGAGCATGAATTCGTCACCGCCCTCGAGCGGATCGAGATTGGTCACCGAGGTGCTCGACATGGTGGGGGAGTCGGCGAGTTCGGAGCTGGTCCAGCCGTCGGGGCCGGGGGTGAGCACCTGGAAACCGGTCTGCACATCACGCAGGGTGCTGAGGATCAGGTGGTTCTCGGTCCAGCCCCACGATTCCAGGGCGGTATGCGCGTCGGGCGTGAACAGCACCTCGAATTCCCGTCCACCGGCGAGGAATGCGGGGAGATCGATGGCCAGCAGACTGCCGGGCGGGTAGGTGGCGGAGCCGGGGGTCCACGCGGTCTTCAGGCGCACCAGCAGCCAGTCGCGATACCAGCTGACATCGGCGTCGGTGGGGGTGTCCAGCAGCCGCCACTCGCCCGACTCGTCGAGCAAGTAGGTCTCGTCGTTGAAGAAGTCCGTCGCCCGGCTGGCCCAGTGCCGTTCGAAGCCGGGGTGGCGGTCGTAGCCGACGCTGACGATCACATCGCTGGGCTTGCCCTCGAAAACCACTTCGGCCTCGGACAATTCGGTGCCGCGTCGCCACTTGCGCGCGGTGCGCGCGTAACCGGAATCGGTCATCGCGCCCGGCCCGAAGTCGGTGCCCACGTAGACGGTGTCGGCATCGATCCAGCGCAGCTGGTTCTTGGCCTCCGGCAGGGCGAAGCCGCCGTCCTCGGGTGCGATGAATGTCCTTGTCGTCAGGTCGAATTCACGTTGCACCCGGGCATCGGCACCGCCCCGCGAGAGCTGGATGAAGGCGCGTTCCTGCGAAGGGCGCAGCACGGTGGCGCCCGCCCACACCCAGTTCTCCCCATCCGCCTCGGCCAGCGCGTCCACATCGATGAGCACATCCCACTCGGGCTCGTCGGTGGCATAGGACTCGAAGGTCGTGCGCCGCCACAGCCCACGCGGATGTTCGGCATCTTTCCAGAAGTTGTAGAGCCACGGCCCGCGCCGACCGGGATGGGCGATCTTGGTGTCGTCGTCGAGCATCGCCAGGATGCGCGCCTCGAATCCGGCGAAGCGCTCGGTCGCCGCGAAGCGCTGCCCGACCACCTCGTTGCGGGCGCGCGCCCAGTCCAGCGCGGCCTCGTCGGTCACTTCTTCGAGCCAGAGATAGGGATCCGTCACGTCTTGCTCAACGCCACTCATGCAGCCATTATTGCGGCTGGCGCCGCGGGTGCTCGGCCAGATCAAGGCGGCCGAGAACCGGCCGTATGGTTGCGGAATCTCAGGTGTCTGCGAAATTTGGGATGAAAGGGGAGTTCACAAGGTTTTCGCCGGAGTTGCCGGAACGTTGCGTGTTCACCGGCCCCGGCCGTGGCCGGTGTGTTCTCCTGGTCGGGTGACCTCGCTACAGACAGCGGTACGCGCCGGGTCCCCGACCCTGAACCTCGCCCTGGCCACGTGGGTGTCGGCCATCAATTTCTGGGCGTGGAACCTCATCGGCCCCCTCTCGCCGAACTACGCCGACAAGATGGCGCTGAGCAGTATGGCGGCCTCGATCATGGTGGCCATGCCGATCCTGGTCGGCTCGCTGGGCCGCATCGTCTCCGGCGCGCTCACCGACCGCCTGGGCGGGCGGACCATGTTCATCGGGGTCTCGCTGGCCTCGATCGTGCCGGTGGTCGCGGTGGGTATCGCGGGCAGTATCGAGTCCTACCCGCTGATGCTGGTGTTCGCCTTCCTGCTCGGCATTCCGGGCACGATCTTCGCCGTCGGCATCCCGTTCGCGAATTCCTGGTACGTGCCCGCGCGGCGCGGTTTCGCCACCGGCGTGTTCGGCGCGGGCATGGTGGGTACGGCGGTGTCGGCCTTCTTCACCCCGCGGTTCGTGCGCTGGTTCGGGCTGCTGCCCACGCACCTGATCGTGGCCGCCGCGCTCGCGGTCACCGCGGTGCTCTGCATCCTGTTCATGCGCAACTCCCCGGAGTTCACCCCGAACACCGATCCGGTGCTGCCCAAGCTGCGCGCGGCGATGAGACTGGGTGTCACCTGGGAGATGTCGTTCCTGTACGCGGTGGTCTTCGGCGGGTTCGTCGCCTTCAGCTCCTACCTGCCGACCTACATCAAGAACGTCTACGGCTTCTCCGCCGTCGACGCGGGCACCCGCACCGCCGCCTTCGCGCTGGCCGCGGTGATCGCCCGGCCGATCGGCGGCGCGCTCTCGGACCGGATCGCGCCCAAGTACATCGTGGTCACCTCGCTGGCTGGCACCGCGGTGATGGCCGTGGTCGCCACCTTCCAGCCGCCGCCGGATATCGCCTCGGCCTGCACGTTCATCGCCATGGCGCTGTTCCTCGGGATCGGCACCGGTGGCGTGTTCGCCTGGGTGGCGCGGCGGGCGCCCGCGTCGAATGTCGGCAGTGTCACCGGCATCGTCTCGGCCGCCGGTGGTCTGGGCGGCTACTTCCCGCCGCTGATCATGGGCATCACCTACGACGAAGCCAACCACAGCTACACGATCGGCCTGCTGTTGCTCGCGGCGACCGCGCTGGCCGCGCTGCTCTACACCGCGTTCAAGCTGCACGCCGTCGAATAGAAGGAGAAGCAGTGGCACCCGAAGCGCATATCGGCGGACCGGTGGAGAACCTGCTGGTCCGCAGCGGCCGGTTCTTCACCCCCGGCGTGGAATCCCCCGACCGGCGCACCGTCACCCGCGCGGGCGGGCGCGAGGGCGACATCTTCTATCGCAACCGGTGGAGCCACGACAAGGTGGTGCGCTCGACGCACGGGGTGAACTGCACCGGCTCGTGCTCGTGGAAGGTCTACGTCAAGGACGACATCATCACCTGGGAGACCCAAGACGTCGACTACCCCTCCGCCGGTGCCGACCGCCCCGGCTACGAACCGCGCGGCTGCCCGCGCGGCGCCGCCTTCTCCTGGTACACCTATTCGCCCACCCGGGTGCGCTACCCGTACGCGCGCGGCCTGCTCGTCGAGATGTACCGCGAGGCCAAGTCCCGGCTGCGCGACCCGGTGCTGGCCTGGGCCGATATCCAGTCCGATCCCGAGCGCCGCCGCCGGTACCAGAAGGCAAGGGGGATGGGCGGATTGGTGCGGGTGAGCTGGGACGAGGCGGTGGAGATGATCGCCGCCGCGCACGTGCACACCATCAAGGAGTACGGCCCCGACCGGATCGCGGGCTTCTCGCCGATCCCGGCCATGTCGATGGTCTCCTTCGCCGCGGGCTCGCGCTTCGTGGAACTGCTCGGCGGCGTGATGACCTCCTTCTACGACTGGTACGCCGACCTGCCGGTGGCCTCCCCGCAGGTCTTCGGCGACCAGACCGACGTCCCCGAGTCCGGTGACTGGTGGGACGCGTCCTACCTGCTCATGTGGGGTTCCAATGTCCCCGTGACGCGCACGCCCGACGCGCACTGGATGGCCGAGGTGCGCTATCGCGGCACCAAGGTCGTCACCGTGAGCCCCGACTACGCCGACAACACCAAGTTCGCCGACGAGTGGATGCCGTGCGCGGCGGGCACCGATGGTGCGCTGGCCATGGCGATGGGGCACGTCATCGCGACCGAGTACTTCGTGCGTAAACGCGAACCCTTCTTCGTCGACTACGTCCGCCAGTTCACCGACCTGCCCTTCCTGATCGCCCTGGACGAGCGCGACGGCCGCCTGGTCCCCGGCAAGAACCTCACCGCCGCCGACCTCGGCGACACCTCCGAGAACGCCGCCTTCAAACCCGCCCTGCTCGACAGCGTCACCGGCGCGGCCGCCGTCCCGCACGGTTCGCTCGGCTTCCGCTTCGGCGAGGAGGGCGTGGGCAAATGGAATCTCGACCTCGGTGACCTGCAACCCGCGCTGACCGTGGCCGATCTCGCCGGTGGCGACAGCGCGGTGGTGACGCTGCCCCGGTTCGACACCGTCGACGGGCACGGCGAGACGATCGAGCGCGGCGTCCCGGTACGGGTGATCGGGGGCCGCCGGGTGTGCACGGTCTTCGACCTGCTGCTGGCCCAGTACGGCGTGGCCCGGCCGGGCCTGCCCGGGCACTGGCCGAGCGGCTACACCGATCCGGACTCGCCCGGCACGCCCGCCTGGCAGGAGTCCATCACCGGTGTCTCCGGCGAGCAGGCGATCCGCATCGCCTGCGAATTCGCCGACAATGCCGTGGATTCCGGTGGCCGCAGCATGATCATCATGGGCGCGGGCATCTGCCAGTGGTTCCACGGCGACGCCACCTACCGCGCCATTCTCGCGCTGCTGCTGCTCACCGGATCGATGGGCCGCAACGGCGGCGGCTGGGCCCATTACGTCGGCCAGGAGAAGTGCAGGCCGGTGACCGGCTGGACCACCGTCGCCATGGGCACCGACTGGTCCCGCCCGCCGCGCCTGATGGCGGGCACCTCCTACTGGTACGCCCACACCGACCAGTGGCGCTACGACGGCTACCGCGCCGACGTACTCGCCGCCCCCACCGGCCGCGGCCTGTTCCGCGACAAGCACACCATGGATGTGCTGAGTTCCGCGGTGGCCATGGGCTGGACGCCGTTCTTCCCGCAGTTCGACCGATCCTCGCTGGTCCTGGCCGCGGAGGCCGAGGCCGCGGGGACTGATCCGGTGGCCTACACCGTCGATCAATTACACAGCGGCAAACTGCGTTTCGCGGTGCAGGACCCCGACAATCCACAGAACTGGCCGCGCGTGCTCAATGTCTGGCGGTCCAATCTGCTGGGTTCGTCGTCCAAGGGCAACGAGTACTTCCTGAAGCATCTGCTCGGCGCCCAGTCCAATGTGCGCAATGAGCTGGCCTCGCCCGCGCAACGCCCGGTCGACGTGGACACCCCCGACGAGGTCCCCGAGGGCAAACTCGATCTGCTGATGTCCATCGACTTCCGGATGACCTCCACCACCCTGTTCTCCGATATCGTGCTGCCCGCGGCGACCTGGTACGAGAAGGCCGACCTGTCCAGCACCGATATGCACCCGTTTATGAACGCCTTCACCGCCGCCATCGATCCACCGTGGGAAACCCGTTCGGATTTCGACGCTTTCGGCACCATCATCCGCGCCTTCTCGGCCATGGCGGCCGAGCACCTGGGCACCCGCACGGATGTCGTCCTCGGCACCCTGCAACACGACACCCCCGGCGCGATGGCCTATCCCCGTGGCACCCAGTCGAATTGGCAGACCACCGGCGAGGTGCCGGTGCCCGGCAAGACCATGGGCCCGCTGAAGGTGGTCGAACGCGATTACGCGGCGGTCGCCGAGAAGTGGGCCGCGCTCGGTCCGCTGGTGGAACAGTCCGGGCTCACCACCAAGGGCGTCACGGTATTCCCCGATCAGGAGGTCATCGAGCTCAGCCACCTGCACGGGGTGATGAATTCGGGTGTGGCGGTGGGCCGTCCGGCACTGGATTCGGCGGAGAAGATGGCCGAGACCATTCTCATGCTCTCCGGCGCCACCAACGGCAGGCTCTCGGTGGCCGGGTTCGAGGAACTCGACCGGCGCACCGGCCGCTACATGGTGAAACTCGCCGAGGGCAGCGAGGAACGGCGAATCTCCTTCGCGGAAACCCAATCCCGGCCGGTGCCGGTGATCACCAGCCCGGAATGGTCCGGCAGCGAGACCGGTGGCCGCCGCTACGCCCCGTTCACCCAGAACATCGAATACCTCAAGCCCTTCCACACGCTCACCGGCCGCATGCACTTCTACGTCGACCACGACTGGCTCGAGGAACTCGGCGAGGCCCTGCCGATCTACCGCCCGCCCCTGGATATGGCGAAACTCTATGGCGAGCCCGGGATCGGCGAACGTCGCGACGGTGTCGGCCTGACCCTGCGCTATCTCACCCCGCATTCGAAATGGTCCATCCATTCCGAATACCAGGACAACCTGCTCATGCTCTCGCTCTCGCGCGGCGGCCCGACCATGTGGATGAGTCCCGGTGACGCCGAGGAGATCGGCGTGCGCGACAACGACTGGGTCGAAGCGCTCAACCGCAACGGCGTGCTGGTCTGCCGCGCCATCGTCTCCCAGCGGATGCCGCGCGGGGTGGTGTACGTGTACCACGCCCAGGAACGCACCATCGACGTACCGCTGTCCGAGACCACCGGAACCCGTGGCGGCATCCACAATTCGATCACTCAGCTGCTCATCAAACCCACCCACCTGGCGGGCGGTTACGCCCAGACCTCCTTCGCGTTCAACTATCTCGGCCCCACCGGAAATCAGCGCGACGAAGTGACCGTGGTCCGTCGCCGCAGCCAGGAGGTGACGTACTGATGAAAGTCATGGCGCAGTTGGCGATGGTGATGAACCTGGACAAATGCATCGGCTGCCACACCTGTTCGGTGACCTGCAAGCAGGCCTGGACCAATCGCACCGGCACCGAATACGTCTGGTTCAACAATGTGGAAACCCGTCCGGGACAAGGCTATCCGCGCACCTACGAGGACCAGGAGAAATGGCGCGGCGGCTGGACGCTGAAGAAGGGCAGGCTGCGGCTGCGCGGCGGCGACCGCTTCGCCAAGCTGGCCAATATCTTCGCCAATCCGAAGATGCCCGCCATGTCCGACTACTACGAGCCGTGGACCTACGACTACGAGAACCTGATCAACGCCCCGCTCAGCGACCAGATCCCGGTCGCCGCGCCGCGCAGCCTGCTCACCGGCGACCGGATGAAGATCAACTGGTCGGCCAACTGGGACGACGACCTGGCCGGTTCGCCGGAGATCGTGCCCGGCGACCCGGTACTCGCGCAGGTCAGCGAGAAGGTCAAGGCCGAGCTCGAGCAGACCTTCATGTTCTATCTGCCGCGTATCTGCGAGCACTGCCTGAACCCGGCGTGTGTCGCCTCGTGCCCGTCGGGCGCGATGTACAAGCGCACCGAGGACGGCATCGTGCTCGTCGACCAGGACAAGTGCCGTGGCTGGCGCATGTGCATCTCCGGATGCCCGTACAAGAAGGTGTATTTCAACCACAAGACCGGCAAGGCCGAGAAATGCACGTTCTGCTATCCGCGCGTGGAGGTCGGCCTGCCGACGGTCTGCGCGGAGACCTGCGTGGGCCGGTTGCGCTATATCGGGCTGATCTTCTACGACGTGGACAAGGTCCTCGAGGCCGCCTCCGTCGCCGACGATCGCGATCTCTACGAGGCGCAGGTGAACATCCTGCTGGACCCGGCCGACCCGGAAGTGGTCGCGGGCGCGCGGGCCTCCGGCATTCCGGACAGCTGGATCGAGGCCGCGCGGAAATCCCCGATTCACGCGCTGATCAAGGACTTCCGCGTCGCCCTGCCGCTGCATCCGGAATACCGGACCATGCCGATGGTCTGGTACATCCCGCCGCTGTCGCCGGTGGTGGACGCCGTGGCCCGCGACGGTCACGACGGCGAGGACATCGGCAACCTCTTCGGCGCCCTCGAATCACTCCGTATTCCCTTGGAATATCTCGCGGGCCTGTTCACCGCTGGGGATACTGAAGCCGTCGCGGTGGTGCTGCGCAAGCTGGCCGCCATGCGGTCCTACATGCGTGACATCAACCTCGGTCGTGAACCGCAGGAACATATTCCGGCCGCTGTCGGGATGACCGAGGAACAGATCTACCGGATGTACCGGCTGCTCGCGCTGGCGAAAATCGAAGAGCGCTATGTGATTCCGTCCGCCTATGCCGACCAGGGGCATCAGCTCGAGGAATCGGTGGCCGACTGCGCGCTCGACTTCGACGGCGGCCCCGGCATGTACGACCAGGCCTCGGGCCCCTTCGGGGAGACCAGCGGTAAGCCGATCCCGGTGGCGGTGGAGACCTTCCACGCGCTCAAACAGCGGCAGACCAGCGAGGCGACCGGCAGCGGTCAGCCCTCTCGGGTGAACCTGCTGAACTGGGACGGCAAGGGCGCTCCCGAGGGCATGTTCCCGGGCGGCCGACGATGATGCGTGGCCGCGCGGCCCGCCGGACCGCCGAGCACCGGCTGACCTGGCAGGCCGCGTCCCTGCTGCTGGCCTACCCGGACGAGGAACAGGACGCGCGCCTCGACCTCGTCGCCCAGCTGTGCGCGCACCTGCCCGCCGACCGGGCCCGGCCGCTGCTCGCGGTGGCCGAGGACCTGCGCGGAACCCCGGTGGTGACCGCGGCCCGCGACTACGTCGACACCTTCGACCTGCGCCGCCGCGCGACCCTGCTGCTCACCTACTGGACCGACGGCGACACCCGCAATCGCGGCATGGCCATGCTCGCCTTCACCGAGGCCTACCGCGCCGCGGGCGTCACCCCACCGGACAACGAAGTGCCCGACCACCTTCCGGTCGTGCTCGAATTCGCGGCCACCGTCGATCCCGTCGCCGGTGCCGCCTTGCTCGCCGCCTACCGGCGCGCCGTCCACGCCATCGGCCTGGCCCTGGCCGACGAGGGCTCGCGCTACGCGCCGGTGCTCGCGGCCGTGGTCGCCACGCTGCCACCGGCCACCGATGAGGACCTCGGCTGGGCACGCAGACTCGTCGACGCGGGTCCACCCGCCGAGGCGGTCGGCCTGGCCCCCTTCACCCTCACCGTGCCGCCGCGCCGCACCGCGCACGACCGGGAACCCGCTGTAGCGAAAGGACTTCGGTGACATGGACGCAGACAGTGTCTCGGCGGGCGAGATCTTCTGGGACATCATCCCGTACGTGAGCCTGGCGATCCTGATCGTCGGCACCTGGTGGCGCTACCGCTACGACAAATTCGGCTGGACCACCCGCTCCTCCCAGCTCTACGAGAGCAAGGTATTGCGCATCGCCAGCCCGCTGTTCCACTACGGCATGCTGGTGGTGATCGTCGGGCACATCATCGGCCTGGTCATCCCCGAATCCTGGACCGACGCCATCGGCATGAGCCAGCACGTCTATCACATCCAGGCCATCGCGCTCGGCAGTATCGCGGGCATCGCGACACTCACCGGCATCGCCCTGCTGATCTACCGGCGCCGCCGCAACGGCCCGGTATTCACCGCCACCACGCGCAACGACAAGATCATGTATCTGGTACTGGTGTGCGCGCTGGTCACCGGCCTGGCCACCACTCTGATCGGCTCCGGCGCGATCGGCCCGGAACACAACTACCGCGAGACGGTGTCGCCGTGGTTCCGCTCGATCTGGATTCTCCAGCCGCGCGGTGACCTGATGGCCCAGGCCCCGCTCTCGTTCCACATCCACGTGATGATCGCGCTCACGCTCTTCGCGCTGTGGCCGTTCACCCGGCTGGTGCACGCCTTCAGCGCGCCACTGAGTTACTTCTACCGGCCCTACATCGTCTACCGGTCGCGCTCCAGCGCCAAGCCGGACGAGCTGGTCGGCTCGCGGCCGCGGCGGCCGGGCTGGTGAGTCACCAGTAGTGCGCGACGTCGACCACCAGGCGGGCCGGGTTCTCCAGCACGAGCACCCGGAACGGCAGCCGGGCCCGGACGCCGAGCCCGAAGCCGGTGCGGCCCTCGAACGATCCGGCCCAGGCGACCTGGCGGAAGGTCTGGTAGCCCGCCACATTCACCACCTCGCCCGGCTGCGCGGGACGGAAGGTGGCCTGGCCCGCGTCGTCGTAGGCCGGGGCCTGGACCGTGACGTGCAGGAAGGCACCGCCGCGCAGCGGCACCGGGTGACCGGAGCCGTCCATGGTGACCGCGTCGACATAGCCCACGTGATAGCCCGCGACCGGGCCGTTCAGGTCGACGACCATCCGGTCGAAGCAGTCGTGGCGGCCCGCGCGGACCGCGCTCACGGTGGCGCGGGCATAGCTGGGCGCGGATTTGTCCAGCGAGCCCCAGGTGAGTCCGCAGTAGGACGGGGTGGCCGCGGCCGGGGCGGTCCACAGGCTCGCCCCGACCGCGAGAGAGGCGAGCAGGATCAGCAAGCGACGCATGTCGCACCGCCTTCGGGCAGGAGATGAAGTCATCGATTAATCGGACAGATCCGACATCGCGTTAGCGTCGATCCGGTTCCGGATCCATTGCGGAACGTAGGATCGCGGGTTACGGACGACGAAACGGAGGTGCGCGGGTGTTCCTCTGGGAGCAGCACTGCTGTCTGCCGCTACGGCACACGGCCAGGATCACCGAACTGGCCAGGTACCCGCTCGGGTCCTACCTGTCGGTGAATGTGGGCTACTCGCCGCAGCGCCTGGCGGATTCGCTGGCGCTGGTGGAGCAGTTCCGGGCCGAGGCCGCCGCCGACCCGCGATTCCGCCTGGTCGAGACCGCCGACCGGATCGGCGACCCCGAGGTGCGCACGCTGGCCTTCGACCTGGAGGATTCCGCGCCCCTCGACGGCGATCTCGACAATGTCGAACTGTTCTACGCGCTGGGCGTGCGCTCGCTGGCACCCACCTACAACCACGCCAATCCGGCGGGCTGCGGCTGCCTCGACGCCGAGGACACCGGCCTCACCGGCTACGGAAAAGACCTGGTGCGCAAGCTCAACGAGGTCGGCATGTTCGCCGACGGGTCGCACTGCTCGCGGCGCACCGGCCTTGACCTGTCCACCCACACCGCCGTCCCGATGATCTACAGCCACTCCAATTTCGCCGCGCTGTGGGAACATCCGCGCAATATCACCGACGACCAGGCCAGGGCCTGCGCGGCGACCGGCGGCGTGATCGGCATCAACGGAGTCGGAATCTTCCTGGGGCACAACGAGCCCGGTGCGCGCGCGGCCCGCGTCGCCGCGATGGCCGACCACATCCGCTACGGCGTGGACCTGGTCGGCATCGACCACATCGGCATCGGCTCGGACTACTCCTTCGACGGCCAGCAGTTCAACGACGAGATCCGCGATACGCCGCACGCGTTCTCCGAGGTGTACACCAAGTGGGGTCCCTTGCAGTGGACCCCACCCGAGGACCTCCTCGGCGAGTCCGACGTCCCCGGCCTCGACGCCCAGCTCGCCGACCGAGGTTTCACCGTCGCCGAACGCGCCGCCCTCTTCGGCGGTAATTTCGCCCGCGTCGCCGCCCAGGTCTGGCGCGCCTGACTCCTACCCGAGGCGGACCAGCATCTTGCCGGTGTTGGCGCCGGTGAGGACGCCGAGCAGGGCGGCGGGGGCCTGGTCGAGGCCCTCGTAGACGGTCTCCGTGGTGCGCAGGGTGCCGTCGGCCAGCCAGGCGGCGGCCTTGCCGATGTACTCGGCGAAGAGCGGGAAGTAGCTGGTGACGAGCATGCCGCGCAGGCTCGCCTCCTTGGTGGCGGCGAGGTAGAGGTCGGGCTGCTGCCGGGCGGTGTCCCCGTTGTAGCCGCTGATGGCGCCGACCAGCGCGATCCGGCCGTGCTGGTTGAGCGCCTCGATGGCGACCTTCAGGTGCTCGCCGCCGACACTGTCCAGGTAGACGTCGACGCCCTCCGGCGCGGCCTGCGCCAGTTGTCCGGCGAGATCACCGGCACGGTAGTCGAGCGCGGCGTCGAAACCGAACTCGTCCAGCAACTTCCGCGTCTTCACCGGTCCGCCCGCCGAGCCGATCACCCGTTTCGCGCCGAGGGCCTTCGCGAGCTGCCCCGCCACGCTGCCCACCGCGCCCGCCGCGGCCGAGACGAACACCGTGTCGCCGGGGCGCACCGGGGCGATCTCGGTGAGGGCGGCGTAGGCGGTGAGCCCGGTCGTGCCGAGGGCGCCCAGGAAATGCTGGGGCGCGGCCAGTTCCGGGTCGATCGGGGTGGCGGTGGCCGCGTCGACGACGGCGTGCTCACGCCAGCCCGCGAAGTGCGACACCGTGGCGCCGACCGTAATCTCCGCCGAGCGCGAGGCGATGACCTCGCCGATCGCCGAACCATCCAGCGCCGCACCGAGTTCGAAGGGCGCGATGTAGGACGCCTTGTCATCCATCCGGCCACGCATGTACGGGTCGACCGACATCCAGGTGTTGCGCACCAGGATCTGTCCGTCGGCGAGCTCGGGCAGTGCGCGCTCGACGAGGGCGAAATCCGTCGCGACCGGGGCGCCGTCCGGCCGGGCGGCCAGGTGGATCTCGCGGGTATGCGTGGGTGGTTCGGCTGCGGCAGTATTCGCCATGAGGGAGCCTTCTTTCGAGGTCGGTCAGTGTTACTCCGGTGGCCTCGACGCTATGGCGGGACCGGTGCCGGTCCCAGGTCCGCACACGCCACTTCCCGGTCCGTTCGCGACACGGACCGACCAGCCACTGCGCCGCGAGCGGCGGCCTGTGGCGCCGCCGACTGTGGGTCCCGCGCGGTGGTGTCGTTCGGGTGCTCATGGGGTCGCCACCGTGCTCGGCTGGCGAGCTGGCCAGTGTTGTTGTGCGACAGGAGGTCTCGTGTGGGTGTCCGGGACGCCGCACCTGGCTCGGCCGGGACGGCGGTGACCGGTCGGCAGCACGATGGGGCTGACCGCCACCCCGATGTCCGCGCGGGGATCGCCGGTGGCGCCCAGGTCAGGGTCGGTGTCGGGTTCGTGGCGCCGTGGTGGGTGGGGAGCCGGTCCAGCGGTGGAAGGCCTTGCGGAGGGCGCGGTCGTCGGTGAAGGCGAGGCGGTGGGCGATGGTGGTGGTGCTGTGGCCCTCGGCGAGGAGGGCGGTGGCGCGTTCGTGGCGGAGGCGGTCGAGTTCGGTGCGCCAAGAGGTGTCGTGGGTGGCGAGGTGGCGTTGGAGGGTGCGGTCGCTCATGGCGAGGTGTCGTGCGACGCGGGAGAGGGCGGGGTCGCCCGCGTCGAGGGCGGCGGCCAGGGCGATGCGGAACGGGTCGAGCGGGTCGGCGATGGGGCGGGCCGAGGTGAGGACGAGGTCGGCGTGGCTGCGCAGCAGGTCGGCGAGTGCTGGGTCGGCGCGGGGGAGTGGGGCGGTGGCGTCGTCGGGGTGGAAGGTGATCTCGTCGGAGCCCGCGTCGAATTCGATGTTGTCTGTGCCGAATACGTCGATCAGGGCGGAACGGTCGGTGGGGGCGCGGTGCCCGAAACGCACCCGGGTGGGGATGAGCGGGCGGCCGGTGGCTTCGCGGGCGCGGCGCAGGTAGTAGGCCAGGACGTACTCGTTGACCACCGAGGTGACGGCCGGGTCGTCGGCCGAGGTGCGGTAGCCGATGGTGAGATCGCCGTCGCCGGACAGATCGAAGCCCTCGGCGGCCGCGGTGACCAGGCGGTGATAGGGCTGCGCGGCCCGCAGCGAATCGGCCAGCGTGGGGCCGGTCGTCACCAGGTAATCCCAGGTGTCGAGCGTGCCGAGGGGCGCGTCGGCGGCGATCGCGGCGCCCGAGCCCGCGTCCGGCCGGGCGTACGCGATGAGCTCCCACAGCCGGATCAGCGACCGCATCGGAATCCGGTTCAGCTCACCCCGCAACACCACCTCGTCGGTGCCGGGCACGCGCGCCAGCTCCGCCTCGGCGACCCCCGCCCGCCGCGCCGCCCGCAGCAACAGCCGGACCAGCTGTGTCGACACAGTGCCATCGAGCCTGCTGCCGATCCCCGGCGGCACACCGACCACATCGACGACTTCGGCCGCGCCGGTAGCCGTGCTGCCGGTCGGTCTGGTCGGTGCGTGGCCAACCGTGCCAGTGGCCGCGCTGTCGATCGGGCCGGTAGCCGCGTTGCGGGCCCGGGTGGGGTGGGCGGTGGTTGGGGTGTTGATCGGCGGGCCGCTCACGGTCTCGAGCGTACCGGCGCGACGGGGTGGGAGGTGGGCGTGCGCGCATCTCACCGAAGTGGGGGACGGGTGGGTGAACTCCCCGAAACAGAGTTAGGCTCGGTGGCGTGACTTCCCACTACGATGTCGTCGTTCTCGGCGCTGGTCCCGGCGGATATGTCGCCGCGATCCGTGCCGCTCAACTCGGCCTGCGAACAGCGATTGTCGAGCAGAAATACTGGGGTGGCGTGTGCCTGAACGTGGGCTGCATCCCGTCCAAGGCACTGCTGCGCAACGCCGAACTGGCCCACATTTTCCACAAGGAAGCCAAGACCTTCGGCATCTCCGGTGAGGTCAGCTTCGATTTCGGCGCGGCGTTCGATCGCAGCCGCAAGGTGGCCGAGGGGCGCGTCAAGGGCGTGCACTTCCTGATGAAGAAGAACAAGATCGACGAGTTCGACGGTCTCGGCACCTTCACCGGCCCGAACTCCCTCGATGTGGCCCTGACCAAGGGCGGCGCCGAGACGATCACGTTCGACAACGTCATCATCGCCACCGGCACCACCACCAAGCTGCTGCCGGGCACCCAGCTCTCCGACAATGTCGTGACCTACGAGGAGCAGATCCTCACCCGCGACCTGCCCGGGTCGATCCTCATCGTGGGCGCGGGCGCGATCGGCATGGAGTTCGCCTACGTTCTCAAGAACTACGGCGTCGACGTGCGGATCGTCGAGTTCCTCGACCGGGCCCTGCCCAACGAGGACGAGGACGTCTCCAAGGAGATCACCAAGCAGTACAAGAAGCTCGGCATCACCATCACCACCGGTGCGGCCGTGCAGACGATCGACGACGACGGCTCCAAGGTCACCGTCCAGATCAAGGACAACAAGTCCGGCGCGGTCGAGACCGTCACCGTCGACAAGGTGCTGCAGGCCGTCGGCTTCGCGCCCCGCGTCGAGGGCTACGGCCTGGAGACCACCGGCGTCGAGCTCACCAACCGCGGCGCCATCGAGATCGACGAGTACATGCGCACCAACGTGCCGCACATCTACGCGATCGGTGACGTCACCGCCAAGCTGCAGCTGGCCCACGTGGCCGAGGCGCAGGGCGTGGTCGCCGCCGAGACCATCGGCGGCGCCGAGACGCTGACCCTGGGCGACTACCGGATGATGCCGCGCGCCACCTTCTGTCAGCCGCAGGTCGCCAGCTTCGGTCTCACCGAGGAGCAGGCCCGCGACGAGGGCTACGACGTGAAGGTCGCGACCTTCCCGTTCACCGCCAACGGCAAGGCGCACGGCCTGGCCGACCCGACCGGTTTCGTCAAGCTCATCGCCGACAAGACCCACGGCGAACTCATCGGCGGCCACCTGATCGGCCCCGATGTCTCCGAGCTGCTGCCCGAGCTGACCCTGGCCCAGAAGTGGGACCTGACCGTCAACGAGCTCGCGCGCAACGTGCACACCCACCCGACGCTCAGCGAAGCTCTCCAGGAAGCGATCCACGGCCTCGCGGGCCACATGATCAACTTCTGAGTGGACGAAGACACCGAAAGGGGCGGTCGCATTCGCGGCCGCCCCTTTGTCGTGTATTTCTTTTCGGCCAAATTACGGGCGTTGATTTGGTGAATCACGTTCCATAGCCCATGATTCTGGGAGCTCTTTCGTTCGCTTGATAGTCGCTAGACCTGATCTCGTGAGTACAGAGAGGCAACGAACCCGATGCGCATTCTCGGTGTGATGGCACGTGTGGCGGCGCTGGTCGCGGTGGCCGGATTCGGCACCATGGCCCCCGCGATGGCCGAACCCCTTTTCCCCGGTGGCCCCGACATTCCGGGCGTTCCCTCGGTCGTTCCGACGGCGTCGCCGTGCCCGGTGGTGGAGGCCAAGGCGTGCCTGCGGCTCTCGACGAACGAGGCCTGGCTGGTGGACAACGGCCGGGTGATCTTCGGCCCGACGCCGATCTCGCACGGAATGCCGGGATTCGAGACCCCGCCCGCGGTGACCCGGATTTCCTTCAAGCGGGAATTCCACTGGAGCACCATGCACAATGCCCCGATGCGCTGGGCCACCTTCTTCAACGGTGACATGGCCTTCCATGTGGGCCCGGTCGACTCGAAATCGCACGGTTGCGTCCGGATGACCGAGGACGGCGCGCACCGCTTCTTCGACTACTTGAACCCCGGAGACATCACCCAGGTCATCCCCTAACCCGATCTGCGGTATACAGCAGTGTGCGTAAGTGGTTGATCGGTGCGGTTGTCGGTGTAGTCGTGGTGGTGGCGGTGTGCGCCGGGCTGTACACGCTGATGAATTCGCGGACGTATCAGGTCGCGGGGCGGCTGGTGGATCGGGTCGAGACGAACGAGAAACTGGTCGCCCTGACCTTCGATGACGGGCCCACCGCGCGCACCCCCGAAATCCTGCGCACCCTGGCCGAACTCCAGGTTCCGGCCACCTTCTATCTGGTCGGCCGGGATCTGGCCGCGCATCCCGAATACGGCGCGGCCATCGCGGCCGCGGGCCACGAACTCGGTAACCACTCCTATTCGCACCGCCGGATGATCTTCGTCGCCGAGGACACCGTGCGCGCCGAGATCGAGAACACCGACGCCGAGATCCGCCGCACCGGCTTTCCCGGCCCGATCACCTTCCGCCCGCCCTACGGCAAGAAGCTGTGGACGCTGCCGCACTACCTGTCCGACCACGATCGCACCGCGGTGACCTGGGATGTCGAGCCCGATTCGGCGGGTGGCGCGAGCCGGGAGGCCATCGTGGCCGACACCATCGCGAACACCCGTCCCGGCTCGATCGTCCTGCTGCACGTCATGCACGGCACCACCGGCGTCGACGCCATCGCCGAGATCGTCACCGGCCTGCGCGCCCAGGGTTACCGCTTCACCACCGTCTCCGGTCTGCTCGCCGCCGGTTAGCCGCTGGCTGGCCCGCTCGCCATCGGCGGCCGCTGACGCCTACTCGCTGGCGTGGCGCGGCTGGTAGGCCGCTTGGGCCGCCCCGATGGCGTCGATATTCGACTCGAGCACCACGATCAGTGCCGCCAGCTTCTCGGCGACCTGAGCGCCGAGCTCAGTGAGCGTGTACTCCACGCGCGGCGGAATCGCCTCGAGCACCTCCCGGTGCACCATGCCGTCGCGTTCCAAGGCTTGCAGGGTCTGCGAGAGCATGCGTTCGCTCACACCGTCGACCCGGCGGCGCAGCGCACTGAACCGGTAGGGCCCCTCGCGCAGGGCGACCAGCGCGAGCACGCCCCAGCGCCCGGTCACGTTGTGCAGGACGGGCCGGGAGGAGCAGTTCCTGGCGAAGACATCGGCCTCCAGTCCGGGATCGGACTCCTCGACGTGCTCGCTCATGCCCTCATCGTACTCACTTGACCGAAGTGCATACTGAAGGCATAGTGCTTACTAATAGTTAGTGCATGAGAAAAGTAGAGCAGTGGAGGTAGCTATGACCGTCGCGGTGACCGGAGCGAGTGGACAGCTGGGCAGGCTCGTCGTCGAAGCGCTGGTGGACGCGGGTGAGCGACCGGTGGCGATCGTGCGTGACCCGTCGAAGATCGCCGATCTGGCCGCGCGCGGGGTCGAGGTCCGGCAGGCGTCCTATGACGACCCGGCCGCGCTCGACGCCGCGCTGACCGGCGTCGACCGGCTGCTGCTGGTCTCGGGCAACGAATTCGGCGCGCGCGTCGCCCAGCACACCAATGTCGTGCGCGCCGCCGAGCGCGCGGGCGTCGAGCTGCTCGCCTACACCAGCATCCCGCGCGCCGACGTGAACCCGATGATCCTGGCGGGCGAACACCGCGGCACCGAAGAGGTCCTGGCCTCGGCCGCCGTGCCCACGGTCCTGCTGCGCAACAGCTGGTAGTGGGAGAACTACGCGGGCGCCGCCGCGGCCGCCGCGGCCACCGGCGTCCTGCACGGCGCGCAGGGCGCGGGCCGTGTCTCCGGCGCCGCCCGCGCCGACTACGCCGAGGCCGCCGCCCGCGTCCTCACCGGCGAAGGCCACGCGGGCCGGGTCTACGAACTGGGCGGCGACCAGGCCCTGACCGGCCCCGAACTCGCCGTGGCGATCGGCCCCGGCGTCCGCTACGAGAACCTCACCGAAGTCGACTACGCCGCCGCCCTGCGCGCCGCGGGCCTCGACGACCAGCACGCCGCCGTCCTCGCCGACGCCGATGCGGGCATCGCCAACGGCCTGCTCGAGGTCACGACCGGCGACCTGACCACCCTGCTCGGTCGCCCGGCCACCCCGGCGGCCGAGGTCCTGAGGCGCTGATAACGAGCCCGCCCGGCTGGACACCGCGGCCGCGATGGCGTGGCGTTCGGTCGCCCGGCCACTCCGGCCGCCGAGGTCCTGGGGGCGCCGATAACGAGCCCGCCCGGGCCGTGACCATGCTGGCTCGGCCGCCGGGTGGCCTCGGTGTCCGGCGGCGCGATGAGCGGCCAGGGCCGGGGCCTCGGGGAGCGGCGGGCGACGGGTGGGTCGATGGGGAGCGGTATGGCAGAGTTTCGGATGTGGCTGCTAACGAAACTCCCCGTCGACGCGCGCACTCCTACCTGAGCGGGCTGCTGTTCGTGATGGGTGTCCTGCACTTCGTCGCGCCGAAGCCGTTCGACGGCATCGTGCCCCCGAAGCTCCCCGGTAACCCGCGGACCTACACCTACGCCTCCGGGGTCGCCGAGCTCGGTGTGGCCACCGCGCTCGCGGTGCCGCGCACCCGCCGCTTCGGTGGCTGGCTGGCCGCGGCCCTGTTCGTCGGGGTGTTCCCGGCCAATATCCAGATGGCCGTCGACGTGGTCGGCAACCCGAAGGCCTCGCCGGTGTTCAAGGCCGGGGTGTTGGCCCGCCTGCCGCTGCAGATCCCGATGATCCTCGCGGCGCTGCGGGTCGCGCGGCGCTGAGCGTCAGACCCACTGGACGAGCTGGATGACGACCCCGTTGGGGTCGGTCATCTGGAAGTAGCGCTCGCCCCACTCCTCGGTCTCGATCGCCGTCTCGATCGGCACGCCCTCGCCGCGCAGCCGCGCGTACTCGGCGTCGATATCGGCGACGGTGAACACCACCAGCACACCCTCGCCCGCGCTCCCCGCGATCCGCGCGGGCTTGAAGGTGGCCAGGCCGGTGCGCAGGTAGATGACATTCATCCCGGCGTCGGCCCTGGCCAGCGAGACGAAGCCGTCGGCGGCCAGCTGCTCGGTGAACCCGAGATGGTCGATCAGGAACCGCGCCGAGGCCTGCGGATCGGCGACATTGAGCGAGATGGCGGAAGCGGTGATTTGCATGGGCTCTCCTCGATGGCGATGAACTCCGTACGTTGTACGCCTAAACTGTGGGAGCTTTTCCGGCGACCCGCTGTATGACGTGGGTCACATCAGAAGGTGTCGCGCGCGATCCGCAAGGTCGTGATGGTGGCGGCCAGTCCCTCGTACTGGTTGATCAGCAGCACGATCTCGATCAGCAGCCGCTCGTCGAAGTGCGCGGCCAGCCCGGCCCACCCGGCATCGTCGACATCGCGGCTGGTCACCAGCTGATCCACCACGGTGAGCAGCGCCCGCTGCCGGTCCGACCAGCCCGGCGCCGCGGGCCCCTCGGCGACCCGCTCGAGCTCGGCGGCGGTGAGCCCGGCCTTGCGGCCCAGCCGACGGTGGTGATCGGTCTCGTAGTCGCATTCGCGCAGGTGGGCCACCCGCAGGATGACCAGTTCGGCCTCGGCCCGGCGCAGCCTCCCCCCGGGCATGAGCTTGCCGGAGAAGTGCAGCCAGCCGCGGAACAACCCGCCGGTGCGGCCGAGGGTGCTGAACAGATGCGCGTCCTCGGTGCCTGAGGCACGCGAAAGAACTTGCCAGACAACCCAGTTGATCGGGCCCAGTTCACCGAACCGGCCCGGGGAAACGCGTGGTAGGGGCGCTGCAGCCATGGCCGCAGCGTACTCGCCGGTAGCCGATCGCGGCGCCGAGTGCGGGCACGGACCTGGTTTTCTTTGGGTTCCAGTGGTTTTCGGAACAGTTGCGCGTCATGATCGGTGTACCGCGGCGCGCAGCGGCGGTGTCAGTTCGCGGCACTGGTAGGGGAAACATCGGGATGCTGGTTCGGATCAGGCCGGAGGCGGAGCTCTCCGGCGCCGAGCGGGAGTTCGTGGAATGCCTGCACGCCTTTCCGAGCACGGGGCTCGCGCTGGTCGACTGCCGGGTGGGTGATCGCAGGCTCGGCGCGGTGATCGTGACACCGCACGGCATCACCGTGCTCGAGGTCAAGGGGTTCCGGCGCAGGCAGAGCGGGCTGCTCGCGGTCTCGGCCGAGGGTTCGTGGACGATCAGCGACAGTCCGCTGGACCTCGACGCGGAGCCGTCGTCCGGGCTCACCGACCGCCTCGAGCACGGGGTGCACGCAGTGCGGGTGGCGCTGGAACAGTCGCTGCAGGACAGCAAGCACGTGTGCGGGGCGGTGGTCCTGGTGCCCTATCGCGGGGTGGTGGTGCGCCCGGCGCGCACCGCGCTGCGCCCGGGGCTCGACGTGCTGGTCGCCAATACCGTCGACGCCCACGAATTGCGCATCTACCTGGAGGGATTCTCCGCGGGCCCGCGCGCGTGGACCATCGACCGGGTGCTCAACACCTGCTCGGCCCTCGGGCTGGCGTCGTTCGCGCCGACCGCGGCCGAGCTGGCCGAGGCCGGTTTCGCGGAGAGCCACACGCCGTCGAACCCCATTCCGCCGCCGAGCCGGTTCGCCGCGCCGGTGATGGCACCGCCGCCGGACGAACACGGCGACCGCGGGAAACTGGCCGGAATGGCCGTGTTCGCGGTCGCCGTGCTCGGGGCGTTCGTGGTGCTGGTGCTGGTCGTGCTCGCGGTGCTGCGCGACCCGCCGCATCCGCGGCCGGTATCGGAGACCTCGCAGAGCACCACCACCCGGGCGCCGACCACGCAGCGCCCGGTGGAGTGCTTCCCGTTCCAGAACGGCTGCTGAGCCTCAGATGGCCATGGCCGCGCGCACCGCGGACTCCGCGCTCGCGCCACCCTCGCCGGTGGACCCGACATGCCCGGAGTGCAGCACGTAGTACTGCTGGGCGGCCTGCAACGCGAAACCGATGTGCTGCTCGACCAGCAGCACGCTGAGCCCGCCGCGCTGGGTGAGCTCGATGATGGTGCGCTCGATCTCGGCCACCACCGAGGGCTGGATGCCCTCGGTGGGCTCGTCGAGGATGAGCAGCTTGGGCTCGGTGATCAGCGCCCGCGCGATGGCCAGCTGCTGCCGCTGCCCGCCCGAGAGCAGTCCGGCCTTGCGCCCGAGCAGCTCCCGCAGCGCCGGGAACAGCGTCAGCGACTCCTCGATCAGCGCCTTGCCGCGCTTGCGGCCGTCGGCCACCACCTGCAGGTTCTCGGCGGTGGTGAGCTGGCCGAAGCTCTGCTGACCCTGCGGCACATAGGCGATGCCGCGCTTGACCCGTTGCGAGGGCGAGAGTTTGGTGATCTTCTCGCCGTCGAAGGTGATGGTGCCCGACTTGGTGGGCAGCAGTCCCACAGCGGTGCGCAGCAGGGTGGTCTTGCCCGCGCCGTTGTGGCCCATGATCGCCACCACGCTGTCGTCGGGCACCGTGAGGCTGACCCCGTGCACGACTTCGGTGCGCCCGTAGCCGGAGTGGACGTCGACGAGTTCAAGCATCGGACGATTCCTTTTCTGTCGCGGCCAGATTCGCGGTGCCGAGGTAGACCTCCTGCACTTTCGGGTCGGCCTGCACCTGTTCGACGCTGCCCTCGCTGAGCACCTTGCCCCCGGCCAGCACGGTGACCGAGGTGGCGAACGATCGCATGAAGTCCATGTCGTGCTCGACCACGACCACCACCCGGTCACCGCCGATGCGGCGCAACAGGTTTCCGGTCTCCTCGCGCTCCTCGGCGCTCATGCCCGCGACCGGTTCGTCCAGCAGCAGCACCGAGGCGTTCTGCACCAGCAGCATGCCGATCTCGAGCCACTGCTTCTGCCCGTGCGCGAGCACACCAGCGGGCTTGTCGCGCAGGGCGGACAGTCCGGTGGTCTCCAGTGCCTCTTCGATGCTGGGCAGCACCGACTTGCGCGTGCGCAGCAGCGACAGCGCCGACCGGCCCGCGCCCGCGGCGATATCGAGGTTCTGCAACACGCTGAGCTGCTCGAACACACTCGCGGTCTGGAAGGTGCGGCCCACGCCGAGGCGGGCGATCTGGTGCACCTTCTTGCCGAGCAGCTCGGTGCCGGACTTCTGTGCCGAGCCGGTGGCCGGGACCAGGCCGGTGATGGCGTCGATGAGGGTGGTCTTGCCCGCGCCGTTGGGGCCGATCAGGAACCGCAGGTCGCCCTGCAAGACCGTCAGGTCGACCTCGGTGACGGCCTTGAAGCCATCGAAACTCACTGACAGACCGCGGATTTCGAGGTATTCGCTGTCCATTCCGGCATTGCCACCGGCCTTGGGTTCGTGCGTGGGTGCGGTCATCGCGCGGCCACCTTCTCCTCGGTATCGACGACGGGTTCGGCGGGCGCGGTGGGCGGCGGGGTGCTCGCGCGCCGGGCGCGGATCCGGTCGCGCAGCAGCGGCCACAGCCCGGCGAGACCGGCGGGGATGAAGCCGACCACCACGATGAACAGGATGCCCTGCAGGTACGTCCAGCCCGACGGGAACGACTCCGACAGCGAGGTCTGTGCCCAGGCCACCCCGATCGCGCCCAGAATCGGGCCGAGCAGCGTGGTGCGGCCACCGATGGCCACGCCGATCAGGAACGCGATCGACGGGATGACACCGATATCGGCCGGGGAGATGATTCCGACGATCGGGGTGAACAGCGCACCGGCGATACCGGCCAGGAACGCCGCCACCACATAGGCGACGATCTTGATATTGGCCGGGTCGTAGCCGAGGAAGCGCACCCGCTCCTCCGCGTCGCGCACCGCCACCAGCAGTTCGCCGTAGCGGCTGCGGTTGAGCTGACGGATCAGCGCCACCACCACCAGCAGCGTGCCCGCCGCGATGAAGAACAGCATCTGCCGGTTGACCGGGTCGGAGAGCTTGAAGCCGAAGAACGCGCGGAAGTCCGACAGGCCGGTGAAGCCACCGATGGCCTGCTGCCCGGTGAGCAGAATGGCCAACGCCGCGGCCAGCGCCTGGCTCAGGATGGCGAAGTAGGCGCCGCGCACCCGGCGCTTGAACACGCCGTAGCCGAGCACCGCGGCCACCAGGCCGGGCAGCACCAGAATGGCGATGATCGCCACGGGTCCCGAGGCGAACGGCTGCCAGAAGCCCGGCAGCTCGCTGATCCCGGAGATCTCCATGAACTCCGGCACGTCGTTACCCAGGCGCGCGGCGTCGGCCATCTGCATGTGCATGGCCATGATGTAGGCGCCGATACCGAAGAACACGCCCTGACCGAGGGTGAGCATTCCGCCTCGGCCCCAGGCCAATCCGATCCCGGCGGCCACGATGGCGAAGCACAGGAACTTGGCCAGCAGGTTGAGCCGGAAGTCGCTGAGCACCGCCGGGGCGACGGCGAACAGCAGGATAGCGGCGATGCCGAATCCGGCGAGCGGGGTCAGCCGGGGATACGCGCGCAGGCGTTCGGTGAGTGCACTCATGCCAGGCTCCTCGTCCGCACGGTGAACAGACCCTGCGGGCGCACCTGCAGGAAGATGACGATCAGCACGAACACGATCACCTTGGCGATGGAGGCCGTGGTCGAGTATTCGATGAAGGAATTGAGCAGGCCGAGCGCGAAGGCCGCGATCACCGTGCCCTTGATCTGGCCGAGGCCACCGATCACGACCACCAGGAACGCGTCGATCAGATAGCTCTGCCCGATGGTCGGGCTGGTCGAGCCGATCAGCGTCAGCGCCACACCGGCCACACCGGCCAGGCCGGACCCGATGAAGAACGTGCTGATATCGGTGAAACGCGAAGAGATGCCCGAGGTCTCGGCCAGGCCGCGGTTCTGTACGACGGCGCGGATGCGGCGGCCCATCGGGGTGGTCTTGAGGACGGCGGCCAGCGCGGTCACCGCGACGATCGCCAGTACCAGGATGAAGATGCGGGTCTTGGGCACCACCGCGCCCGCGATGGTGATTCCGCCACTGAGCCATTCGGGCACCAGCACGTTCTTGGCTGGCGCGCCGAAGATGTCCCGCGCGGCCTGCTGGAGAACGAGGCCGACACCGAAGGTGACCAGCAGCGTGTCCAGCGGCCGGTCGTACATGTACCGGATCAGGCCCATCTCCAGGGCGGCGCCGAGCAGGCCACCGACCAGGAAGCCCAGCAGCAGGGACACGATCAGTGAGACCCCCGCCGACGAGAAGACCTGTTGCACAACGTAGGTCGTGTAGCACCCGGCCATGATGAATTCGCCGTGCGCCATATTGATGACGCCCATCTGACCGAAGGTCAGCGCCAGGCCCAGCGCGGCGAGCAGAAGAATGGATCCCAGGCTCAGCCCCGTGAAGAGCTGGCCGATCACTACGTCCATTGCAGTGGACTCCTTGCAGACGGGCGGTGTGGGACGCGTCCGGGGACGCGTCCCACACCGGTCGGGCTGTTACTTGAGGCCCTTGGCCCAGTCGTAGGACTTCAGGTACGGGTCCGGGGTGATCGCCTTGCCGGAGTCCCACACGGTGTAGATCAGGCCGTCCGGGCGGATCTCACCGATGCGGGCGGTCTTGGTGATGTGGTGGTTGGAGCCGTCGATGGTGACGGTGCCCTCGGGGGCGTCGAAGCTGACGCCGTCCGCGGCGGCCTGCACGTCGGCCACGGCGAAGGAGTTGGCCTTCTCCACGGTGTTCTTCCACAGGTAGACCGAGGTGTAGGCGGCTTCCATCGGGTCCGAGGTGGGCTTGTCGGCGCCGAATGCGGCCTTGTAATCGGCGACGAACTTCTTGTTCGCCGGGGAGTCGACGGTCTGGTAGTAGTTCCAGGCGGTCAGCTGACCGGCGATGTTCTGCGCGCCGATACCGGCGACCTCTTCCTCGGCGATCGACACCGAGACCACCGGCATGTCGGCGGCCTTCAGGCCTGCGTTGGTGTACTCGCGGAAGAACGCCACGTTCGAGTCGCCGTTGAGGGTGTTGAACACCGCGCCCGCCTTGGCATTACGGACCTTGTTGACGATGGTGGAGAAATCGGTGGAGCCGAGCGGGGTGTAGTCCTCACCCTTGATCTCGATGCCGTTGGCCTCGGCGTAGGCGCGGATCTCGCGATTGGCGGTTTGCGGGAAGACGTAGTCCGACCCCACCAGGTAGAGTGACTTCACGCCCTTCTGCTTGAGGTAGTCCAGCGCGGGCACGATCTGCTGGTTGGTGGTGGCGCCGGTGTAGAAGATGTTCTTGCTGTCTTCCAGGCCCTCGTACTGCACGGGGTAGTAGAGCAGCGAGTTCAGGTTCTCGAACTTGGGCTTCATGGCCTTGCGGCTCGACGAGGTCCAGCCACCGAAGACCGCGGCGACACAGTCGGAGCTGATCAGCTTCTCGGCCTTCTCGGCGAAGGTCTTCGGGTCGGAGGCGCCGTCTTCGAGCACGATCTCGATCTTCTTGCCGAGCACGCCGCCCGCCGCGTTGATCTGGTCGATCGCCAGCTTGGTCGAATTGGCCACGGTGACTTCGGAAATGGCCATCGTGCCGGACAGCGAGTGCAGCGAACCGACCTTGATGGTGTCCTTGCTGGTGTCGACGCACGAGACCGCGCTCGAGCCGGTGGACGCGTCGTCACGCGCACCGCAACCGGTGAGCAACAGGCCTGCTACGGCCACCGCGGCAGGCACGGTGAGTGCCTTGACCAAACGGGATTGAGACATGGGCGGTTCTCCTCATCAGGTGTAACGGCGACGCCAGACGCGCCACAACGAACACCGCCGCTGCCTGTACACCGAGGTGTATACAGCGGCTGTATTCGTGAGTCGGAACAGTAGAGGGAACTTGTTGCACCGGAATATCTCTCGGTCACGTGCCCGTTTCGTCTGTTTCCTCCGTGTGAACAATTCCTCTCAGCCGGGTTATCGGGGTTCTTCCCTACGGTTGCGTAGGCAGGTGCCGGTGCGGCAATCTGACGATTCGTACGACGTCGAACAGCCGGAACCGCGCGGCGCCGGGTCGCGCGAGGTCTTTCGAGGAGGACCCCAGTGGGGCACTACAAGGCAAATGTGCGCGACATCGAGTTCAATCTCTTCGAGGTACTCGCCCTCGACAAGCTCCTCGATACCGGCGCCTACGGCGACCTGGACTCCGAGACGGTGCGCCAGATCCTCGACGAGGTACGGCGCCTGGCCGAGGGCCCGATCGCGGACTCCTTCGCCGCCGCCGACCGGGAACCGGTGGTCTACCGGCCCGAGACCTTCGATATCTCCGTGCCCGAACCGCTCCGCAAGACCGTCGCGGCGGTGCAGGAGGCGGGCTGGTACCGGCTCGGCATGCCCGAGGGGATGGACGGCACGGCAGCCCCGAATGTGGTCATGTGGGCGCTCAACGAGCTGGTCATCTGTGCCAACCCGGCGGCCAGCTTCTTCAATATGGGCCCGCTGATGGGCTCGGTGCTCTACGAGGTCGGCACCGAGGAGCAGCAGCGCTGGGCGCGCGGGGGCTTCGAACGCGGCTGGCAGGGCACCATGGTGCTGACCGAGCCGGACGCCGGGTCCGATGTGGGCGCGGGACGCACCAAGGCGATCCCGCAACCGGATGGTTCCTGGCACATCGAGGGCGTCAAGCGGTTCATCTCCGGCGGCGATGTCGGTGAGATCGCCGAGAACGTCTTCCACCTGGTGCTGGCCCGGCCCGAGGGCGCTGGGCCCGGCACGAAGGGGCTGTCGCTGTTCTATGTGCCCAAGTTCCTGTTCGATCCCGAGACGTTCGAGCTCGGTGACCGCAACGGTGTCTATGTGACCGGTGTCGAGCACAAGATGGGGATCAAGTCCTCACCCACCTGCGAGCTGACCTTCGGCGGCACCGACGTGCCCGCCAAGGGCTGGCTGGTGGGCGATGTGCACAACGGCATCGCGCAGATGTTCAAGGTCATCGAGAACGCGCGCATGACGGTGGGCGTGAAGTCCTCGGGCACGCTGTCCACCGGCTATCTCAACGCGCTGGAGTACGCGAAGACGCGTGTGCAGGGCGCCGATCTCACCCAGATGGCCGACAAGGCCGCACCGCGCGTCACCATCACCCACCACCCCGATGTGCGCCGCTCGCTGATGCTGCAGAAGGCGTACGCCGAAGGGCTGCGCGCGGTGTACCTCTACACCGCGGCGCATCAGAATGCCGATGTGGCCCAGCTGGTCTCGGGTGCCGATGCCGAGCTGGCGCACCGCGTCGACGATCTGCTGCTGCCCATCGTCAAGGGTGTCGGCTCCGAACGCGCCTACCAGCTGCTCACCGAATCCCTGCAGACCTTCGGCGGCTCGGGCTACCTCCAGGACTATCCGATCGAGCAGTACATCCGCGACGCCAAGATCGACTCCCTCTACGAGGGCACCACCGCCATCCAGGCCCAGGACTTCTTCTTCCGCAAGATCATTCGCGATCGCGGCGCGGCCCTCGGCCACATCAACGCGCGGATCACCGCCTTCCTGGACAACGACACCGGCCGCTTCGGCGCCGAACGCGACTTGCTGCGCACCGCCCAGGCCGACATCGGCGCCATGGCCACCACCCTCACCAACTACGCCATGGCGGGCCAGAACGAACCGGCCGAACTCTACAAAGTGGGCCTCGGCTCGGTCCGCTTCCTGATGTCGGTAGGCGACCTCCTCATCGCCTGGCGCCTGCTCGTCCAAGCCGAGATCGCCGCCGCGGCCCTGGCAGGCGAGTCCACCCCCAAGGACCGCCCGTTCTACCAGGGCAAGGTAGCGGTGGCGAGCTTCTTCGCCAAGAACGTCCTCCCCGAACTCACCGCGACCAAGAACATCCTCGCCACCCTCGACACCGACCTCATGGCAGTCCCGGAAGACGCCTTCTGAACCGTCAGCCCCGGAAAGCGTGCCTAGTGCCCACCTGCCGGGGATGGTTGGTGGGCACGACCAGGCAGCGGCCGCCGCGTGGCCCGTTCAGCGGAACGGAGAGTCGATGATGGCGAAGCGAAGTGCTGAAGAGTACGAAGCGATGGCGGCGGAATTCGAGGACGGCGACTACGCGGCTATCGGCCCGATCGAAGCGGGGCCAGAACTGCCGATGGGTCGGCCTGTCGGTGACGCGTCGTCCAGGTGCGTGGCCGCCTCGCTGGACGGCGATGCTCACACAAGCCAAGACGTGCGGTGATAGTACGGATCGTAATCGTCATCGGCATCCAAGGGATCTTCGGCGGTGAGTCGATACCGAGGTCTATTGGATTCCAGGGGGCTGGTTGGACTGAGTCTCGGCGGGGGAGGCGCTACGCTTTGCCTTCCCTCCTGGCCTGCGGGCTGTCGCGGCGCGAGCATCGGAGCTTCAGCACTGCCATTGCTGGCCTCTGTTCTGGGCGAGGACTCCGGTTTCGCGACCGGGGCATCAACGCCCTTCTGACGCAAGGCATCCAGATACGCTGGCGGCAAGCCTGCGAAGGGATCGCTCATCCCACACCCCCGGTTCGGTCCGCCGCATCCTCATCCATGAGGCCATAGGTGAGTATGCGATCGGCGGAGCGGTTGTCACCCAACTCGTCGCGCGATCGCGGATGGTCATGGTAGAACCGGATTAGCTGAAACGTCGCGGCAGCGCCGATCGAAAAACGCTCAGCATAGATCGCGCGCTTCGAGTTGTTCTGCCCGCCCGACCTCCGCACTTCGAGTCGAACAACCGCGTTGCCGAGCGTGGACGGACCCATCTCGATACTTCTCACATCTGCCCAGCGGACGGTCCGCTGCATCGAGAGCACGCCGGGAAAGGTCAATTCGGTCGGCGAGATGATGAGCGAACGAGTGCGTTGCATACTGACGTGGACTGCAATAACGCCGATGGCGAGCAAGGATAACGGCAACCCGATTATCGAGAAGATGCCCGCCTGTCCGGCGGTCAGGGGTATATCCAGCAGGCCGGACCACAGTCCGATGCTCAACAGCAAGCCTGCCGGAACCAATGACCCGAAGGCCAGGAGAGTCGCGTAGAGGTGCGGTCGAGACCAGGGAATCACCAGGCCATTCTTGCCGGGGAGTACCGACGTGCCCTCGACTGTTATTCGCCGCCGCCCAGAATAACCGGACCAGATCAGGGCCAGGAAGCCGATGCACGTCATTCCGCTTGTTGTGAAAAACGCGGCTCGTAGCCATTCTCTATCGACTGATGAGGAACCACTCAGGAACAATAGGTAGATGCCGAAGGCGGCCATCATCGACAATCCGAGATACTCGCGAATCCCTAGCTCGGAATGTAATTCACGAGGAAGGGGGTAGAATGTGTGCCGCCGGGTCATCAGCAGACCTCTTCTCCGAGTTTGGATCCGAGGTAGCCGAAGATCCAGCTTCCTGCCGCCGCTCCCACCATTCCGGACGCCGTGCCGACGACCGGGCCACCTGGGATGCCCATGACTGACCCCAGTGCCGTGCTACCGATCGTTCCGAGAGTGCCGGACACGCCCGCGACGCAGGCTTCTCGGGGTGTCTGGGCTGAAGCCATGTCCCAGATGGTGGTAGCGACGCCGATTCCTGGTCCTGCGAACTTGCTTCCGACCTTGACTCCATTGATCGCCTCGGCATCCAGGGCCATATTCAGAGCGCCCTTGCCCGCCGCTGTCTCGAGACCTGTGACGGCGGCACCGACTGATGTGATGGCCGGGTGGGTGAAGAATGGACTGTCGGCCGGGATCGTCGCCATCTTTCCATCCGGCGCCCATGCAGTGCCAACAGTATTGCCGAACGAATCTGTCTTCATGTCGATCTTCGCCTGACCGGGAACATCAATAGAAGTCCAGGTCGCGCCATCGATATAGTTCGAGCGGACCGTCTGGACGCTGGAGATAAGATTTCCCGCAGCATCGTATTTGTCTACTCGCTGCATATTGTCGCCCTGATATCCATCGGGCGGACCGAAAGACAATGGGTACAGCGTGCCCGGCGGGACCTGGTAGTTGTCGGATGAGGTAATTATTTGTTTGCTGCCGTCCTGCATGGTGACCGTTTTGACCGTGGTCCCATCTTTGGTTTCCTCGCTGATTCCCGCAACGGTCACCGCAGCGTCCTGGTCCTGCAGATCTTTCTGCATCTGACGCCCCTGTTCGTACTGCGGATCAGGGACGCCATCGTCAGGTCGCGGAAAGGCGTTCGGATCGTTCGGTTCGAGCATTACGTCTGAGTATCGATAGTTGATGAGTTTTAGCTTAGCTACGGTAGCATCATCGATCTGACCGAGTTCGGTGATCAGCGGGTTCAGCTGTTCCTGAAAGGCGTCCTGCGCGACCTGCAGTACCTTCAGGCGCTCCTCGTCCATCGGCTCAGGATCCAGCAGTACGATCCATTTGTCGTCTACGTGTAACGGTCCACTGTCGATCGTCGCGACCAGCGTATTGATGCGATCCCGTGCTGATGACATCGCATAGTAGTACGAATCGATGGCGGCCATTGTGCCATCGGCGACGTCGCCGAAGAAGGCTGCTTGCTGTGCGGTCCTGCTCAGCATCGCGGTAGCGGCATCATGTGACTCGCCGCTCCATGCGCGGAGATCTGGCAAGTTGTTGCAGTCGGCTCGCAACATGTGTACTGCCATTTCGATATCCTGGCCGGATTGCCACACGTTCTTCTTGGTTTCGAGAAGGTTTCCAAGGTTCCATGACGCGAGTCGAGACCGGGTGGGAATCATGAGGTCTAGTTCTTTCCGCTCGCATTTCCGACATGGATATTGTTGAACTGCGCGGCGAGTTCCTCATCGCTGACCTGGAAGGTGTTGGCGACAGTCGCGACAGATATCTTCATCGCGGCTATGCCATCAGTGAAATTGTTCAACGGCGTTGCGAGCAAAGGGGCCATTTGCTTGACCATCCATTGCACCGCAGAACCTTCCACGGCATCGAAAGACGCCGCGAGCTTGCCTGGAAGGTCGGCCGCTCGGATGCTCCCGGCCGCTTCGTCGGCTTCATTGGCGAATGTCCGGAGAATCGCTGGATCGACGTCCATACCCCCACCTTTCGGTATCGGCGTGCTGCTGATACCCGTCTGCAAGATCGTGTTGACACCGTAGCATCGGGCCACGCGTACGCTATCTCGTCAAAGGCGGTGGTACCGTGTCTGCGGACTCGATCGGCTGCGAGGGGCGGCCCGACAGGAGGGGGTGGTCAACGATGATGTCTCGGACGGCTGGAGTCATCGCTTCCCTCGCCGCCTGTGTTCTGGTTGGCGGGTGTGACGGTTCACAACCCCGAACCACTGGTTCAGAGGCGGAGTCGGTGTCGGTCACACCGTCGGCTCCGTCGACCGATTCGGATGTTGCCCGCTGGGATCCGTGCGATTTGTCCGATGCGGATATCGCCGACGCGGGGCTAGATGTGGCTAGTAAGAAGACGGATGTCGCTGGTGTGGGCTTCGAAGGCTGGCGCGTCTGTGGTTGGCGGGATTCCGGGAATGTCTTCGATTTCGTGGTGATGTCCTCGGCTCACACGCTCGATGAGGTGCGTCAGCGCGACGACTACGTGGACTTCACCGAGAGCACTGTCGGTGGACACCCCGCGCTCCAATACCGCCCCGCGGCGGCGGCGACCAACGCGCTCGTTTGCTATGTGTCGGTGGCAGTTCCCAGCGGAATGGTGGATTTCAAGGTACAGAACCGTTATGGGGTTCCTGGTGCCGACGCTGATCCGTGCGTTGATGCCAGGCGGCTCAGCGGAATGTTCGCGGACGAACTGCCGCAATCTTGATGGGGGTGCGCAATGACTTTTGAGATCAACGCCGCTGAGTGGGCCCAGGTCGCCAGCCGCGCGGCCGCAGGGGAACTCGCACTCGATCCCGAGGTCGGCAAGAATCTCGAGCGGGTATGCGACGACCACCTTGATGTGCTACGTGAAGCCTTGCTGTCTTCCGACAGCGTCAGCCACATCTCAGGTTTCGGCCCGTTCAACTCGAGCAAGGCATTGGAGAAGAAGTTCTCGCTCACCGGTTCCGGCGGTGACCGTTCGCTCGACGCGGCGCTGAAGCAGCACATCGACACCGTTCTGGCGGCGAAAGAGGCGATCGTCAAAGGCATGGCGAACTACCGGGCGCAAGATACCGCCACCCACGACAGGATCGCGGGCGCGGAGGGGCAACTGTGACCTACGAGGAGTACCGAGACCGGATCATCGCTGCTCAGGAGCAATGGAACAGTGATCGGAACTCGATATACCTCGTGCAGTCGATGGGGCAGTTCGCCAGCGTCTTCGACGGTGCCATGCAGCCGCAGCACATCAACATGCCCGACAGCTACGATCACATGACCCTGGCCGAGATGGTTCAAGCGGTTTCGGAGATGAAGCCCAGCGCCGCTGGAAATGCCTCTGCAGCCTGGAAATCGATCGGCGACAACCTATCGAAGTCTCTCGATACTTTCAATCAAGCGTTCTCGCAAGCTGTTACGAGTGGTTGGACGGGTGTAGCGGCTGAGGCTGCTGTCGCGGCGGTGAGCCGGTATGCGCAACAGTCGAAAGCGTTGCCTTTGGCCGCGACCGCGATCAGTCTGAAGCTGGCGGAGTTGCAGACCGGGATCGAACAGACTCAAGCGCTGATGCCGGGACTCACTCAGCGTCCTGACATCGCGGGCAAGGAACTTCCCGGCGATGGCGTGATGAAGGCTGGGGATTACACCGAAGAAGAAGCGACCCAGGAAGCTCGTCGGATCCTGCGAACGGTGTACGGTCAGGTCGCCGTGCAAGCCGATGCGGGGGTTCCCTTCGTCCCTGGTGCGTCATCGATAACCGCTGGCGAGGACCCTGGCAATGGCGGTGGTCCCGCCTCCGCCGGACCGGGCACGTCGTCGAAGCCTGAGCAGCGAGGTGACAGCGGTGACCCGCAGACTCCGGCCGAAGATCCCGGAGCCAGCGAGGACCCGGCCCTGACAGATCCCGGCGCGAGCAGTCCTGATGTGGCGGACGAATCTTCTGGCGACACAACAGAGGGATTGACGGGCGATGACGGCACTACGGCACAATCGGCAGCCGCTCCGAGTTCAGCGCCGCCAAGCGTGGCTCCCAATACGACAAGCCCAGCAGCGCCAGGCTCAGGGGCACCGGGTGGTGGCCCGGCAGGCGGGGGAGTGGCAGGCGGAATCGGTGCCGTCGGTCATGGCGCATCGACATCAGGGCGTGGTGTGCCAGGTACTCCGGTCGCGGAGAAGCCCGCAGCTGCGTCTTCCGGAAACCGTGTCGCCTCGCCAGGCTCGGGGCGCGCCGGTATGGCCGGTATCCCGGGAATGGGTGCGCCGGGTGCTGGGCGCGGTCGCAGTGAGGAAGCCGAGCACAAGGGCACACCCGAGTACCTGATCACGCAGGAGCATGGCGACCAGGTCACCGGAATCGACACGCAGGGTGGTGTCGTTCCGCCCGTCATCGGTGGGGATTACGAGAGTGCGGACCGTTAGGTTCACCGCCCAGGAGTTCGAGATCCTGTGGACGTCGCACGACCGTGATCGACTCCCGTATCCGCTGCAATTCCGCACTGCGATCAGTGATTTCGATCAGCTCGCGCGAGATCGCGCTTCCTGCGTTGAATCGCTGTTGGAGAAGTACGATCCGGTAGTCGAATCCGCGCTCGGAGTGCTGCTGACCCCTGAAGCGCGACTGGAATCCAAAGGATTTCGCGGCCTGGGCAGTGCCGAAGTGATCAGGTTCTATGGCGCGGTCCGCGGCTCCTCAGGTGCCACTCTGTACCAGCTTCCTGGATCGGCGTCGGACACCGGCGGTGACGTGATCCTCAGGTTCGGCACGCTTGACGATGTCGCCGAGCAGGCGGTCGCGGCCTTACCTCGATCCGGCCCCGGTTCTCGCCCGCCAGTTGAGGTCACTCGCGAGCGTCTCGCGGAAGAGGACAATCACTTCGAGTTTCGTGCGGGAGTCCACAGCGCGGCAGAGCGATTGAGCCGAGTCGTGCGGCGCAAGCGCCTGGCGTTCGGAGAGGTGTCGGCGTTCCCCGGGCCATCGGTTGACTCCCGGCCGGGGACGAGGGGCCGAACGTTTTGGTGGATGGACTTCGCCGACGGTCGATACTTTGCCAAAACCGGCGATCCGATCATCGTCGAACCGATCGATGCGGCGCGCCTGACTGCGGGAATTCGCGCGATGCTGGGCCGAGTGCAGCGCTACCACCTCGAAGACCTTGATGAAGGGCGTTGCGGCGTTGACTTGGGAACGTCGGCCAAAGCCGGTCAATCGCTGACTACATGATCAGGTCGGGGAGGCGGAGCCTCAACCGAGGGGTATCTGGGCGATTGGTTCGTGATCACGGCGGGAACGGCGAAGTCTAGTCCTGGCCGAAAGGATGCTCAAAAGCACGGTCACAGTGGATCGTTGGGCTGGCACGGGCTGACCCAGGGTGTCGGGTGATGATCGGCTGGATGACTGTGGTGCCGGGTGTACCACTGGTAGTGTGATTTTCGTCTATCTGGGTCAACCGAAGGTGGTTCGATGAGTCTCATGCATGTTCGGCAGATCGAAACCCATGTGCGCGAGACATATTCAGATGGTTGGGTCGCGAATCTGAGCGAGGATGCCAATCTGTCAAGGCTTCTCGCGCGATACGCTCTGGACTTGGCGCAGCCTGTACAGGCCAACTCGGATGCCTTGCAGGTGGAGGTCACCGATCATGGCGATGATGGTGGAATAGACGCGGTGGCGGTGGATCCTCGAACGAATCTCGTTACGCTGGTTCAGAGTAAGTGGCGTAAAGACGGCAAAGGGTCGTTTGATCTAAATTCTATGAACCGGTTTGTGGACGGCGTCAGAAATCTGTCCGAGATTGATTCGGCTGGAATTGTAAGTTGTTCGGCCGAGATGAAAAAAGCTGTAAGCGTGGCATTGAGTAAACCTGGGGGTCGTCTCTTGCTGGTTGTGGTAACGACCGCCTCTGAGCCACTTAGTGATGTTGTCCACGCTCCAATGAATAAGCTCCTGGGCATCTTCAATGACGATCCGGACTCTGACCCTATCGCTGCGTTCAAGTATGTAAAGCAGTCGGATCTGTTTTCTTCGATAGCGCAGATCCCTCGAGAGAAGATCGATCTTGACTTGTCGATCCTTGAATGGGGTAGGCTGCGGGATCCCAAGTCGGCCTACTATGGCAGGGTGAACGCACTGGAAATCGCCAGATGGTTCGAATCGCATGGCGAGTCTCTCTTCTCGGATAATATCAGGCTGGCGCTGGACAACTCTGAGATCAACGACGGAATTTTCAGAACCGCAGTATCCGATCCGGAGTTATTCTGGTATTTCAACAATGGTCTGACTATTCTTGCTGAGGAAATCGATCAGAGCATTGCCGGTAGTGTCACCCGAGATGCGGTGAATCTGAGGCTGATCGACGCATCGATTGTGAACGGTGCTCAGACTGTGTCATCTCTTGGTAGGGCAATGCGGGCTGGTCGAGAGCATGAATTGAAACAGGCGTATGTCCTGGTTCGATGCATCGAGATCGGCGGAGATGAGGCGCCGGATCTTGCTCGAAGAATAACGCGTTATGCCAACACTCAGAACGCGGTCCTTGGGCAGGACTTTGTCTTCTTGGATCCTGAGCAGCATCGATTGGCTCAGGAGTTGCGGTCGCTTGGCTACACGTACCTACTGCGCTCGGGTGAATCATCGGGCGATGTAGATTCATCCTCTGTGATCGATGTTCGTCTGGCTGCAGTTTCATTGGCTTGCGCGTCGGGTGATATCGGCCACGCGGTCACGGCGAAGCGCGAGGTCTCGAAGCTATTCGATCGTGATTCCGGACCTTACAAGACTTTGTTCAATCCTCAGGTGGATGGTCTCTACCTGAGTCGCGTTGTCGAGGCTGTAAGTTGGGTTGACTACACTCTCGATAAGGAATTGGAGTCGTCCGATGGTCTACGTGCTGGCGTTGCCATTCACGGGAGGCGTATCATTGCGTACCTCGTGCTCAAGAGCATCGGTCACAAGAAATTGCGTGATCCGTATTTGAATTTCAAATCTGAACTTGATGAGATTCCGGCTGCTTCGCTAAGCCTACTTTCCGGGTTGGTTTCGAAATTCCCGGATAATGCCTATCCGGGAAATGTTTTCAAGAATAGAACTCGCTGCGAAGAGCTTATCGCGGAATTGTCCATAGCGGGTCGTGCGTGAGCTGCACGACCAGGCAGCGTCGCCGGGTGATCCATCCAGTGGAACGGAGAGTCGTTGATGGCGAAGCGAAGTGCTGAAGAGTACGATGCGATTGCGGCCGAATTCGAGAACGGTGACTATGCGGTTGTCGGTCCGATCGAGGTGGGGCCTGAGTTGATGGTGGGGCGAGAGGGCGGATCGTAATCGTCATCGAGACTGATTCACGATCGGGTATTAAAGCACAGTCGTCACCGGCATCGTTTCAGCCCTCGACATCGGTTAGGTCGAACCCACCATGAGGACACCGCCAAGTGGCGTCGGCGGGTTGTGCGGCGCGGGTCTAGTGATTGTCGGCGGTGAGGTCTGTGAGGATCGCGCGGACGCGGTTGGCTTCCTCCGGCATTCTGTTGGCGAGAGCATTCCAGAGGATTTCGTGATCGACACCGTCGTAGTTGTGGGCCACCAAGTTCCGGGTTGCCTTGATTTGTCGCCATGACACCTCTGGATAGGCGGCGATGAAGTCATCTGGTATGCGTGCAACCGACTCGCCGAGTCGATGCAGAACTGCCTCGGAGGCCAGTCTGAGGTTCTGGTCGGCGTCGTAGGCTTCCTTGCCACCGTTGATGATGTGCGCGGCCATGTCGCTGAAGGTGAGGAAGTCTCGCAAGCTCTTGATCGTTCGTTCGCTAACAGGGCAGCGACTCACAGCGGCTTGGCCTCGTCTCTGATGGGGTGTGGGCCGTCTGGTAGTCCACGTTCGGAGACAACGTCGACGTGCAGGCCTGTTAGTTCTTCCAGTTCGAAGACTAGGTCGGCCATATCGAATAGGTCGGCGTCGGGGTCGAAGCGAACCAGGAGGTCGATGTCGCTTCCGGAGACGTCATCGCCTCTCGACGCGGATCCGAAGACGCGAACTCGATGTGCCTTGTGGCGGGAGGCAAGGGCGATGATCTGATCACGGTGTTCGGCGATGACCCGGGAGGGGCGCGGCCTGGCGACGGCCTGAAGTCGGGCCAGCATCATGGGGGAAGGCCGTCGTGCTCCCGATTCGTAGGCGGCGATCACAGATCGAGCGACACCGGCTCGGTGCGCCAGCTCGGCCTGGGTGAGACCAGCGGCAAGAAGCAGGTCGCGGACGGTTTCCATGGTCCGATGATATCGGAGGAGCGGTCGGGGGAGCGACCTCATTTGATCAGGTAAGGCGAGACGGAGCTGCGGTGTTCGCTGATGTCGAGGGTTTTGCCGAGCGGGGGGAAGGCGCGTTGGGGGCAGTTGGCGCGGACGCAGACTCGGCAGCCCGCGCCGATGGGGGTGGCGGTGGCTTCGCCCAGGTCGATGCCGTCGGCGTAGACGACGCGGCTCGCGTGGCGGAGTTCGCAGCCGAGGCCGATGGCGAAGGTCTTGCTGGGCTGGCCGTAGCGGGTGGCGCGGCGTTCGACGGTGCGGGCGACCCAGAGGTATTTGCGGCCGTCGGGCATCTGGGCGATCTGGGTCATGATCTTGCCGGGGTAGGCGAAGGTCTCGTAGACGTTCCAGAGGGGGCAGGTGCCGCCGCTGGCGGAGAAATGGAAACCGGTGGCGGACTGGCGTTTCGACATATTGCCCGCGCGGTCGACCCGGACGAAGGAGAACGGCACGCCGCGCAGGGACGGGCGTTGCAGGGTGGAGAGCCGGTGGCAGATGGTCTCGTAACTCTGTGAGAAGAAGGCCGAGAGGCGTTCGATGTCGTAGCGGAAATCCTCGGCGACTTCGTGGAAGTGGTTGTAGGGCAGGACGGTCGCGGCCGCGAAGTAATTCGCCAGGCCGAGCACGGCGAGTTTGCGGGACGCCTCGGAACCGAAATTGCCCTCCTCCACCAATTTGTCCAGCAGCGGTCCGCATTCCAGATAGGCCAGTTCGGCGGCGAGTTTGAAGGTGCGCTGGCCGCCGGACAGGTGCGGGGAGATCTCGAGCTGTTTGGTGGCGGGGTCGTAGCGGTGCAGTACGCCCTCGCCGAGGTCGATGCGTTCGAGGATGCGCACGCCGTGCGCGCGCAGCAGCCGCACGATCTCGGTGCTCACCTCGCCGCCGTGGAATCGGATGCGGGTGGTGAGATCCTCGGCGGCGGTGTCGAGTTCGTGGATGTAGTTCTGCCGCTGATAGAAGTAGTCGCGCACTTCCTCGTGTGGTTTGGAGATCGCGGCGCTGCCCGAGCCGTCGGAGAATCGGTCCTCGGTGGCGGCGGCCAGCTGCGCGCTGGTGTTGCGGTACCGGTTGTGCATGGCGACCAGGGCCCGGGCCATGGACGGATGCGCCGAGACCATGTCGGCGATCTCCTTGGTGTCGGCCTCGATGCCGAGCTCGGCGTCCATCACCACCTCGGAGAGTTCGGCGATGAGCCGGGTGTCGTCGTGGGCGGAGAAGAAGGCGGGGTCGACGCCGAAGACCTCGTTGATCCGGGTGAGCACCGGCACCGTCAGCGGCCGCACATCGTGCTCGATCTGATTCAGATAGCTCGCCGAGATCTCCAGCTTCTGGGCCAGCGAGACCTGGCTCAGGCCGCGTTCGGTACGCAGCTGGCGCAGCCGCGCACCGACATAGGTCTTGGCCATATGTCCAGTTTAGGGGCGCTTTCGCAGGCTTGCCAACGGATTCTTAACAGCGTGGCCTGAGCGATGTGTCACACCCCCTCGTTACTGTCGGGGGGTGCTGTTCAGCGAGGTGGTCGCCGCGTCGGCGGCCGTACGGGCGACCCGGTCGCGCAAGGCGAAGATCGCCGCGCTGGCCGCGCTGTTCGGTGCCGCGAGCACCGCGGAGATCCCGACCGTGGTGGCGTGGCTGTCCGGCGAACTCGTGCAGGGCCGGATCGGGGCGGGCTGGCGCACGGTGACCGGGCTGGACACCCCGCCCGCCGCCGAGCCCGCGCTCACCGTCGAGCAGGTCGACGCGGTCTTCGAGCAGCTCACCGGCCTCAGCGGCACCGGGTCAACGCTGCGCCGCCGGGCGCTGCTCACCGAACTGTTCACCGCCGCCACCGCCGAGGAACAGTCCTTCCTGCTACGGCTGCTCACCGGTGAACTGCGCCAGGGGGCGCTCACCGCGATCGTCGTCGAGGCGCTGGCGGCGTCGACCGGGATTCCGGTGGCGGTGGTGCGCCGGGCGCACATGCTGTCGGGACGGCTGCCCGAGACGGCGGTCGCGGCGGTCACCGGGGGTGCCACCGCGTTGGCCGCCTTCCGGCTCGAGGTAGGGCGTCCGGTGGCGCCGATGCTGGCCTCGCCGGGCGGTTCGCTCGACGAGGCGCTGACCGAGCTGGGGGAGCAGGTCAGCGTCGAGCACAAACTCGATGGCGCGCGCATCCAGGTGCATCGCGAGGGCGAGCGGGTGTGGGTGTTCACCCGGACCCTGCGCGATATCACCGCGAGCGTGCCCGAACTGGCCGGGCTGGTCCGCGGGCTGGCCTGCGCCAGCGTGGTCCTCGACGGCGAGACCCTCGCGCTCACCGACGCGGGCCGCCCCCGCCCGTTCCAGGAGACGATGAGCCGCTTCGCCACCGTCAGCGACCCGGGCGAGCTGCTGCTGCACCCGTATTTCTTCGACTGCCTGCACCTGGACGGCCGCGACCTGCTCGACGAACCGCTGCGGGTGCGCCGCGCGGCACTGGAAGCGGTCGCGGGACCGCACGTCATCCCGGCGCTCACCGCGCCCGGTGCCGAGGCGGCCGCCGAGTACTACGACAACGCGCTGGCCGCGGGCAACGAGGGCCTGATGGTGAAATCCCTCGACGCGCCCTACGCGGCGGGCAGGCGCGGCAAGTCGTGGCAGAAGATCAAACCCGCGCACACCCTCGACCTGCTGGTGATCGGCGCGGAATGGGGATACGGCCGACGCACCGGATTCCTGTCGAATCTGCACCTGGCCGCGCTGGACCCGGACACCGGCGAGCCGGTGATGGTCGGCAAGACCTTCAAAGGGCTGACCGACGAATTACTGCGTTGGCAGACCGCGGAGTTCCCGGATCACGAAACCCACCGCGACGATCAGGCCGTCTATCTGCGCCCGGCGCTGGTGGTGGAGATCGCGCTCGACGGCGTGCAGACCAGCACGCGCTATCCCGGCGGGGTCGCGCTGCGTTTCGCCAGGGTGGTGCGTTACCGACCGGACAAACAACCGCGCGAGGCCGACACGATCGAGACCGTCCGGGCCTTACGCCCCAGCTCATGAGATTTTCCCGCAACGGTTTGGCAATCCGGCGGCAGCATACGACACACTGTTCGGGTGAGCGCCGAACTATTGGTCCTGTTGATCGTCATCGTCACAGCTCTCGCCTTCGACTTCACCAATGGATTCCATGACACGGCCAACGCCATGGCGACCTCCATCGCCACCGGCGCGCTCAAGCCGCGCGTGGCGGTCGCGCTGTCGGGCTTGCTGAATCTGATCGGCGCGTTCCTGTCGGTCTCGGTGGCGGCGACGGTGGCCAAGGGCATTGTCCAATTGAACGAAGTGAGCGGGCAGGACCTGCTGGTCATCGTGTTCGCCGGTCTGGTCGGCGGCATTCTGTGGAATCTGCTGACCTGGCTGCTCGGCCTGCCGTCGAGTTCCTCGCACGCGCTGTTCGGCGGCCTGATCGGCTCGACCATCGCCGCGCTGGGCTGGAACGGCGTCATCTGGGCCTCGGGCTCGGAGGGCGTGCTGATCAAGATCGTGCTGCCCGCCCTGCTCGCGCCGGTGATCGCGGCGCTGGTCGGTGCGATCGGCACCTTCCTGGTCTACCGGATCACCCACGGCGTCGACCAGGACAAGGCGGCCGAGGGCTTCCGCTGGGGCCAGGTCGGCTCGGCCTCGCTGGTCTCGCTGGCGCACGGCACCAACGACGCGCAGAAGACGATGGGCGTGATCTTCCTGGCGCTGGTCGCCTACGGCTCGGTCGACAAGGACGACCACCTGCCGCTGTGGGTGATGGCCTCCTGCGCGATCGCCATCGCGCTGGGCACCTACCTGGGCGGCTGGCGGATCATCCGGACGCTGGGCAAGGGCCTGGTGGAGATCGAGTCGCCGCAGGGCCTGGCCGCCGAGTCGACCTCGGCGGCGATCATCCTCACCTCCGCGCACTTCGGCCTGCCGCTGTCGACCACCCAGACCGCGACCGGCGCCATCCTGGGCACCGGCATCGGCAAGGGCGCCGAGGTGCGCTGGCGGGTGATGGGCCGGATGGCGGTGGCCTGGCTGCTGACCCTGCCGATGGCGGGCATCGTCGGCGCGATCTGCTGGGCGCTGGCCACGGTGATCGGCGGGCTGCCGGGCGTGCTGGTGGTGTTCGGGGTGCTGATCGCCGGGTCGCTGGGGATCTATCTGCGGTCGCGGCGCGACCCGGTCGGCACCCACAATGTGAACGAATGGCCGGAGGAACAGGCCGCGCCGCAGTCGTCCATCGAGCAGAACCACGCCGGGTAGAAGGAAACGATTGTGCAGACTGTGATCACCAATCTGGGTTCCCTCTGGGAAGTGGTACTGGCCGCGGTGGTGTTCGGGGCCGGTGTGCCGACCGTGTTCGCCTTCGCCGTGCGCTGGTGGGCCCAGGCCGAGACGGTCGACGCCGAGGGCCGAGTGCGGCGCAATTACCCCGCGCTGGCCGGGGCGCTGATCTGCCTGGTCCTCATCGTGGTGGTGGTGATCGCCGGGATCCTGTTCACGGCGAAGGCCTTCATCGCCCATCAGTTCGGCATCCATCTTTTCGGCGAAGCGTGAGTGAGGGAGAGATTCGATGACCGAGACACCAGAGTCCCCCGCGGTTCGCGGCAATCTGCTCTCCCGTGTGCTGGGCTGGCTGCGCGCCGGGTATCCGCAGGGTATTCCGCAGTCGGACTATGTCGCGCTGTTCGCGGTGCTGCACCGGCACCTCACCGATTACGAGGTGGTGGTGATCGGCGAGAAACTGGTCGAGGCGAATCCGAATCGGGAATCCATCAGCGAGGCCGAGATCGAGGCCGCGATCGCCGATTTCGCCAAGCAGCAGCCCGCGCCCGACGACGTCTCGCGGGTCGCCTCGCACCTGGCCGCCGGTGGCTGGCCGCTGGCCGAACCGCTCGACGACAGCGAACCCGCCGCCGACCCGGAGTGACAATTCCACGGGGCCAGCGGAATTCATGGCATACCACTGTTCGCGAATCGACTGGCAGCGCGACGGGCGCACGCTAGCATTCAGGCGTGGTTCGGCGTGTGAATGAAACCGATAGTGGTCGTAGTTACGGTGGATTGTCGCGCCAGCAACGAGTCGCGTTGCGTCGCAGCCGGTTGACCGACGCGGCCCTGGAACTATTCGGTACCCAGGGATATTCGGCCACCTCGATCGAGCGCCTGTGCGCGACGGCGAATGTGTCGACCCGCAGTTTCTACGAAGACATCGGTAGCCGCGAAGCCCTGCTGATCGCCCTGGTCGACCGGCTCAACACCACCGCGCTGCGCCGCCTCGACGAGGCGCTAGAGCGCACCAGTGAGGAACCGCTGGTGGTGCGGGTGGTGGAGAGTTTCCGCGCGTTCCTGGCGGTGACCTGCCGGGATCGGCGGGCGGCGCGGGTGTTCTATGTCGAGGTGGTCGGGGTGAGCCCGGCGGTGGAGGAATGGCGCCGTGCCCAGCGCCGCACCATTTCCGGCCTGCTCACCCGGGAGGCCGAACGGGCCGCCGAACGCGGCGAAGCCGAATCCCGCAGCCTGCACCTGTTCGGCCTCGCGGTGATCGGCGCGGTGAATTCCCTGGCCCAGGAGATGGTGCACGCCACCGTCCCCGGTGACGCCATTTCCGTCGACGAGATCTGCGACGAGATCGCCTACTTCATCCGCTCCGGATTGACGGTGCGTTCGGCGGTGCTGCCCGCGAGCTGAGCACGCACGAAAAAGGGAGGCATCCGAATCGGATGCCTCCCTTTTCTCGGCGCGGATTACGCCGGGATGGCCATACCCTCGGCGAGCAGCGGCCACGAATCGTGCAGCGCCTGCTCCCAGTAGGGCCAGTAGTGGGTGCCCATCGGGGTGAACTGGTAGGTCGCCGGGATGTTCAGCGAATCCAGCTTGTTCTTGAGGTTGTGGGTGCAGGCGTTGGTCGCCGCCTCGATCCCCACACCCAGACCCAGGTTGATCACGCCCATCGGGCCGGGCGCGCCCTGCAGGTAGTACTCGACGTCGGCGTTGGTCGGCATGCCGCTACCGCTGGAGACGTAGAGCAGGGTGCCGCGCAGCTTCTCGGCATTGATGACCGGGTCGTTCTCCACCCAGGCCGGGTCGTCGTCGGCGCCGTACATATTGGCGACCTTGCCGCCCGCCCAGGTCTCGACCGAGAACTTCACGGCCTGCTTGCCCATCGGGTCGGCGATCTGCGCGCAGCCGGAGTAGGCGGCCACCGACTTGAACAGGCCGGGCTTGGCCTCGGCCAGCTGCAGCACCGAGGTACCGGAGGTGGACAGGCCAGCCAGCGCGTTGTTACCGGTCGAGTTCAGGGTGGAGTCCAGCAGCGGGGGAAGCTCCTCGGTGAAGAAGGTCTTCCACTTGTTCAGGCCCAGTCGCGGGTCTTCCTGCTTCCAGTCGGTGTAGTAGCTGCCGCGACCGCCGATCGGGAGCACCACGTTGACGTGCTTGTCGGCGAGGAAGCCGAGCGCGTCGGTCTGGGCCTGCCAGCTCGCCGAGCCCTCACCGGCGTCCAGACCGCTGAACATGTAGAAGTTCGGCGCCGGGGTCGACTCGTCGGCCGGACGCTGCACGTCGACCGTGATGTCCTTCTTCATCGCCGCCGAGTACACCTTCAGGTGCCAGGTGCGCCCGTCCTTGACCACCGAGGTCACGGCCGAGGCCTTGTCGGGTTCGGCGGAGGCGGCGCCACCACCGGCGAGCACGCCCACCGACAGCGCGGCGGTCAGGGCCACGGCGGTGGTACGCAGGGCGGCCACGTTTCGTAGTGCGGAGAGCTTCATCGAACAGTCGGTTCCAGTCCACGGGCCGTGTGGGCGCCGTCGTCGCAGTGGTTCCCCCCTGGGCACGGCGATGCGCTCGCCGCCACGGGGCTGTCAGTCCTTCTCGACACTCTATGTCCTATGGCAGGACCGAATCGTTACCGGTTCACATTCGACGGTGATCTGGGCCACCGTCAGTGGCTCAGATCGCGAGGCCGACGGCGGAGGAGCCGTAATCACGCTGGGCGGCCAGGCGCAGCCCGGCGCGCGAGGCCAGGAAATCGGCGGTGACGAAGACCGCGGTCTCGGCGGGCGTGCGGGCGCCGGATTCCAGGCCCGCGGGCACGTGCAGGCGCGACAGGGTGGGCTCGTCGAAGCCGCCCGCGCGCAGGTCGTCGAGGCGGCGGGCCTGGTCGGCCGGGGAGCCCAGCGCGGCCAGATAGCCCAGCTCGGGCAGCCGCAGGGCCACCGTGAGCAGCGGGATCTCGAAGCGCGGCTCGTTGGCCAGCACCACGATGCCGGTGCTGGCGTCGATCTCCCCGGCGGCGGCGAGGGTGTTGAGGTAGCGGTGCGGCCAGTCGACGACCACCTCGGCGCCGGGGAAGGAGGCCGGGTCGGCGAACTCGGGGCGCGAATCGCAGATGCTGACCCGGTAGCCGATCATCCGCGCCTGCGCGGCCAGGGTGGCGGCGTAGGCGTTGGCGCCGAAGATCAGCAGCCGCGGCGGCGGGCAGTAGGAGGCGACGAACAGATCCGACTCGGGCAGCGCGACCAGTTCGGTGGCGTGCTTGCGGTCGGTGACCAGATGCTGACCGATGACATCGGGGTCCTGATTCCACACCACGGTGAACACGGTGACCCGGCGATGGGCCTGGATGTCGGCGGCGATGGTGGGGAACTCCGGGAAATCGCGGCAGGAGAACGGCTCGATGAAGATATCGACCAGGGTGCCGTCGTCGGAGCTCGATTCCATCCCGGTGATCATGCTGTAGCGGCGGAGTTGCCGGATGCCGGTGCGCGCGGCTTCCATGGCGGCCTCGTAAACGGTCTCCTCGAGCCGTCCGGACGCGATGGATCCGAAGACGCCGCCGTTGGGAGTGACCAGCATCGCCGAACCGATCGGCAGCGCGCTGGTGCCGATGGTGCGGACCACCGTGGCCAGGCCACCGGTACGGCCCGAATGCCACACTCGCAGAAGGTCATCGACGATATCGCGCATATCTCAAACTCCGATCACTGTGCGCCGACTTCCGGGAAATCGCGATCGGTCCCTGTCGCCAAGTCGTCGCACGTGACGCACACCATATCCTGTCGGGTGCCCAAATAGGAACCGCCCCCGCGATCGCCAACGGCGACAGCGGAAATGGCCTCCCAGTGCTTGTTCTTTATCACAGCGGGATGGCCGGGTGTGTTGTGGAACACAGCACGTGCCAGTCCGCTCTCGCTCGCGCGGGCCGCGCCGAGCACCCGGGCGACGACGCGGGCGTCGATATCGGGGATGTCGACGGGCAGGAACGCCACATACTCGGTCCCCGCCCCGGCGGCCGCGCGCAGGCCCGCGCGGACCGTCGCGCCGAGCCCGCTCGCCCAGTCCTCGACCCAGCGCCAGGCGGTGCCCGGCGGGAGCTCGACCGCCGCCGGATCGGGGCCGGTGGCACCGAGCAGGACGACGACCGGATCGCATCCGCCCCCGCGCAGCGCGGCGACCGCGCCGCGCAACCAGGCGCCGTTCTCGGCCAGCACCTTGGGCTGGCCGTAGCGGCGCCCGGCACCGGCCGCGAGGACGATGCCCGTGCAGGTCAGCGGCGCGATCGGGGGCATGGCGGCCAAGGTAGCCAGGCAATGTTGCCCGGTGATTACGGCCGCGCGGCGGAGCGGCGACGACACGCCGACATGCGGACCCCGCAGCGGTGGCGGGCGGCCCGCGATGGGGTGATGCTGGACCGATGACGAGCGAAGGTATCGGCCTCGCCGGTTTCAACGAGCTGTCCCCGGCGGCCGCCGAAGAGGCATTGCTTGCCTGTTGCGCCGCCCCGACCTGGGCCCGCGTGGTGGCCGGGACCAGGCCCTATCCCACCGTCGCCGCGCTGCTGGCCACCGCCGACGCCGCGCTGGCCGGGCTCGGCGCGGACGACCTCGACGCGGCGCTGGCCGCGCACCCGCGCATCGGCGGGCCCACCGATTCCCCCGCCTCGGCCCGCGAGCAGGCGGGCGTCGGCGAGGCCGAACGCGCGGCGCTGGCGGCGGGCAATCGCGCCTACGAGCGGAAGTTCGGGCACCGCTATCTGGTCTGCGCCGCGGGCCGCGGCGGGGCCGAGCTGCTGGCGGTGCTCACCGCCCGCCTGGACCACGATCCGGCAACCGAAAGGCAGGTCATGCGCACCGAATTGGCGAAGATCAACCGTCTGCGCCTGGCGCGGCTGGTGGCGCGGTCGTGACCGGGCTGAGCACGCATGTGCTCGACGCCGTGCGGGGTGTGCCCGCGGTGGGGGTCGCGGTGTGGCTCGAGCGCGCGGGGCTGCGGATCACCGAGGCACTCACCGATACCGACGGGCGGGTGGCGGAACTGGCGGCCGGGCTGAATCCGGGCGACTATCGCCTGTTCTTCGACACCGGCGCCTATTTCGCCGCCCAGGGCACCGAAACCTTCTATCCGGAGGTGTGTATCGCGTTCACGGTGGCGGGGCAGGCGCATCTGCATGTACCGCTGCTGTTGTCGCCGTACGCCTTTTCCACCTATCGAGGGAGTTGAGCGATGGAATTGAGCGGACCGATCGTGTTGAGCGACAACCGATACGGAAAATCCGAGAACCGGATCGTGCGATTCCACAAGGAGACCACACGTCACGAGATCCGGGATGTGAACGTGTCCACCACGCTGCGTGGGGATTTCGCGGCGGCCTACACCGACGGCGATCAGCGGCACGTGCTGCCCACCGATTCGCAGAAGAACACGGCGTTCGTCTTCGCGAAGAAACCGGGGTTGGACACCATCGAGGATTACGCGCTCGCGCTCGGGCGGCATTTCGTCGAGACGATCGGGCCGGTGCGCAGTGCGCGGATCGATGTTGATTCCTATGGGTGGCAGCGGGTTTCGGCGCACGGTGTCGAGCACGACCACACCTGGGTGCGGCAGGGGCCCGAGGTGCGCACGGCGGCGGTGACCGTCACCGGGGAGCGGGCGTGGGTGATCGGCGGGATCAAGGATCTGGTGCTGCTCAAGTCGACCGGGTCGGAGTTCGCCGGGTTCCTGGTCGACGAGTACACCACCCTGGCGCCCACCCGCGACCGGGTGCTGGCCACCTCGCTGGTGGCGCGATGGCGCTTCGCCGCCACCGAGGGCATCGACTGGGAGGCCACCTACGAGGGCATCCGCGCCACCCTGCTCGAACTGTTCGCCACCACCTATTCCAAAGCCGTGCAACAGACCCTCCACGCGATGGGACACGCTGTGCTGGAACGCTTCCCGGTGCTGGCCGAGATCCGGCTGACCGCACCCAACAACCACCACTTCGGCTACGACCTGGCCCAGTTCGGCCTGCTCAACGCCGACGAGGTGTTCTGGGCCGCCGACCGGCCCTACGGCGCGATCCACGCCACCCTGACGCGGGCCGACGCCCCCGAGGCCGGACGGGCGTGGGAGCGGTGAGCGGGCCGGATCTGGTCATCGAGGGCTGCGCGGTGGTGACCGTCGACGCGGCGGGCACCGAATACCGCGACGGCTGGGTATCGGTGCGCGGCAACGTGATCGAGGCGATGGGCCCGGGCCGGGCACCCGCCTTCGGGCCGGAGACCCGGCGCATCGACGGGCGCGGGTGTCTGCTCACGCCGGGGCTGGTCAATACCCACCACCACCTCTACCAGTGGATCACCCGGGGCGTGGCCGCCGACAACACCCTGTTCGAATGGCTCACCACGCTGTATCCGGTGTGGGCGCGCATCGACGAGAAGTCGGTGCGGGTGGCGGCCAGCGGGGCGCTGGTGTCGCTGGCGCGCAGTGGCTGCACCACCACCTCGGATCACCACTACGTGTTCCCCCGGGGCGGCGGTGACCTGCTCGCGGCCGAGATCGCCGCGGCGCGCGAGGTGGGGTTGCGGTTCCATCCGGCGCGCGGCTCGATGGATCTGGGGCGCGGTCAGGGCGGGCTGCCGCCCGACGAGGTGGTGGAATCGCTCGACGACATCCTCGCCGCCTCGGCCGCGGCCATCGAGCAGTGGCACGACCCCGCTTTCGACGCCATGACGCGGATCGCGCTGGCGCCCTGCTCGCCGTTCTCGGTGACCGCCGAGCTGATGCGCGAGTCGGCCGCGCTGGCCCGCGCGCACGGCGTGCGCCTGCACACCCATCTCGCCGAAACCGACGACGAGCTGGACTTCTGCCGGGAGAACTTCGGCTGCACCCCGGCCGAGTACATGGCCCGGCTGGGCTGGCTCGGCGACGACGTCTGGTTCGCGCACGGCGTGCACCTCGACGACGCGGCCATCGCCGAGATGGCGCGCACCGGCACCGGGGTGGCGCACTGCCCGACCTCCAACGGCAGGCTCGGCGCGGGCATCGCGCGCACGGCCGAGCTGGTGGCGGCCGGGGTGCCGGTGGGGCTGGGCGTGGACGGCGCGGCCAGCAACGAGTCGAGTTCGATGATCGAGGAACCGCGCAATGCCCTGCTCTACGCGCGGGCCGTCGGCGGTCCGCACGCGATGTCGGTGCGCGCGGCGCTGGAGCTGGCGACCATGGGCGGGGCGCGGGTGCTGGGCCGGACGGCCGAGATCGGCTCGATCGAGCCGGGCAAGCTGGCCGATCTGGCGCTGTGGCGGCTCGATACGCCCGCGCACGCCGGGATCGAGGACCCGGTGGTGGCGCTGGTGCTCGGTGCGGCGCCGCCGCTGGCGGTGTCGCTGGTCGACGGGCGCGAGGTGGTGCGTGACGGCGTGGTCACCACGGTGGACGAGGTGGGCGTCGGCATCGAGGTCGCCACCGCGCAGGCCGCGCTGCTCGGAAGTTGATCTTGCCCGGGCGCGCTGAACTGCTCTTTCGGCAAATCCGGAGCACACTGGAGGCGAGGTCCGCCGGTTAACCGCGACGCGGTCCTCACGCAACATCGTGGCAACTCCCGCCCCCTACGGTGGCCGGTGAGGTAAGCGAGGTGGAACGTGGATCTGGATACCGTCCGGGAGGTGGTTCTCGCCCGCGACCGCGCCGACCTGGCCCAGGTCGGCGCGGACAGCGCCGTGCTGGCGGGCGGCACTTTCCTGTTCTCCGAACCGCACGAGCACCTGCACCGGCTCGTCGACATCACCACCCTCGGCTGGCCGCCGCTGCTCGAACGTTCCGACGGGCTCGAGATCGCCGCCACCTGCACCCTCGCCGAATTCGCCGGTGCCAGGCCCGGCCGGGAACTCGGCGCGCCCACCCTGCGACCGGAGTGGCCCGGAACCGCGCTGTTCGCGCAGGCGTGCCGGGCGCTGCTGGCCTCGCACAAGATCTGGCGCACGGCCACCGTCGGCGGGAATGTCTGCCTGTCGCTGCCCGCCGGTGCGGTGCTCGGCGCGCTGGTGGCGCTGGACGCGACTGCCGTGATCTGGCCACGCGGCGGCGGGGAACGCCGGATCACCCTGCGGGACTTCGTCACCGGGCCCGGTGAGAACATCCTCGCCACCGGTGCCGTGGTGCGCTCGTTCCTGATTCCCACGTCGAGCCTGTTGGCGCGCACCAGCTTCCGCAAGATCGCGCTGGCACCGCTGGGCCGTTCGGGTTCGCTGGTGATGGGCAGGCGCGAGATGAGCGGGCGGTGCGCGATCACCGTCACCGCCGCCACCGTGCGGCCGATGGTGTTCGACTTCGCCTCGGTGCCCACCGCATTCGATGTCGAGGCGGCGCTGATGGAGATCGAGCCGGAGCTGTGGTTCGACGATCCGCACGGCGCGCCGGACTGGCGCAGGCATGTCACCGGACTGCTGGCCGGGGAGGTGGCCGCGGAGCTCAGGAGGTCGTCGTGAGCCCCGGTCGCCTCCGGCTGACGATCGACGGCCGTTCCGTCGAGGTGTTCGCGCGGCCCGGGCAATGTCTGCGGACGCTGCTGCGGGAGCAGGGGACGTTCGCGGTCAAGAAGGGTTGTGACTCCGGCGATTGCGGTGCGTGCTCGGTACTGCTGGACGGGGAACCGGTGCACTCCTGCGTGATACCCGCCTATCGTGCCGCCGACCGCGACGTCACCACGGCCGCTGGGCTGAGTGCCGAGAGCCTGAATCCGGTGCAGCACAGCATGGTCGAGCACGCGGGCTTCCAATGCGGGTACTGCACAGCCGGTATGGTCGTCACCGCCACCGGTCTCGCCACCGCCCGGCAGACGGAACTCCCCACGCCCGCCACCGCCCACGCGGTCATCGACTCCGAGCAAGCCGAGTTGCTCAAGGGCAACCTCTGCCGCTGCACCGGCTACCGCGCCATCGCCGACGCCCTGTCCCCACCCTGTGCAGCACTGTGCACAACCGACGACCCCACCCCTGTCCACGACACGGCGGCCGCCGTCGATGGTCGGGTTGGGGATGGGGTGGGGGCGCCTGGGGGTGGGCGGATTGTGCGGGGCGGGGAGGCGTTCACGCTGGATGTGGGGGTGGGGGAGGACGCGCCCGGGGTGGCGCCGTGGCATGTGGCGGTGTTGGGGAGTCCGTATGCGCATGCGCGGGTGGTGGGGATCGATGTGGAGGGGGCTCGGGCGGTGCCGGGGGTGCGGGTGGTGTTGACCGCCGACGATGCGCCGGGGGTGGCGTTTTCCACGGCTCGGCACGAATTGCGGGAGGACGATCCGGACGACACTTTTGTGCTCGATCGGGTGGTGCGGTTCGTCGGGCAGCGGGTGGCGGCGGTGGTGGGGGAGACCCTGGAGGCGGCGCGGGCGGGGGTGCGGGCCTTGCGGGTGGAGTACGAGGAGCTGCCCGCTGTGTTCTCGCCGGAGGAGGCGCTGGCGGTGGGGGCACCGGTGTTGCATGGGGATAAGTCCGAGGCTGCGCGGATCGCTGATCCGGGGCGGAATCTGGTGGCCGAGATCCACGGTGGGGTGGGCGATGTCGGGGACGGGCTGGCGCGGGCCGCGAAAGTGGTGCGGGGCGTGTGGCATTCGCCGCGGGTGCAGCATGTGCATCTGGAGACGCACGGCGGGATCGGGTGGCTCGATGACGCGGGCAGGCTGGTGGTGCGGTCGAGTACGCAGGTGCCGTTCCTGGTGCGTGACGAGCTGTGCCATGTGTTCGGGCTGACGCGGGATCGGGTGCGGGTGTTCGCCACCCGGGTCGGTGGGGGATTCGGGGCCAAGCAGGAGATGCTGGTCGAGGATCTGATCGCGCTGGCCGTGCTGCGGACGGGGCACCCGGTGCAATACGAGTACACCCGCACCGAGGAATTCACCGCCGCGATCTGCCGTCATCCGATGCGGGTCGAGGTGACCGCCGCGGCCGACGCGGACGGTCTGCTCACCGCGCTCGCGGTGGATGTGCTCGCCGACGCGGGCGCCTACGGCAATCACAGCGCCGGGGTGCTGTTCCACTCGGTCGGCGAATCCGTCGCCGTGTATCGCTGCGCGAACAAGCGGGTCGACGCACAGGCGGTGTACACCAACAACATTCCGTCGGGGGCCTTCCGTGGCTACGGCCTGGGCCAGGTGATCTTCGGTGTCGAATCGGCCGTCGACGAGCTGGCCCGGGAACTGGGCATCGACCCGTTCGAGTTCCGCCGTCGCAATGTCGTGGTGCCGGGCGACCGGTTCACCGGCGCCGAAAACGACGAGGGCGACCTGACTTTCGGCAGCTACGGACTCGACCAGTGCCTCGATCTCGCCCAGCGCGCCTTGCGCCGCGGCAACGGCGTGCGGGCTCCCGGACCCGAATGGCAAGTGGGCGAGGGTATGGCCGTGGCCATGATCGCGACGGTGCCCCCGCGCGGCCATCACGCCGACGCCACCGCCCGCCTGTGCGCCGACGACCACTACGAGATCGCCGTCGGCACCGCCGAATTCGGCAACGGCACCACCACCGTGCACGCCCAACTGGCCGCCACCGCCCTGAGCACCAGCGCCGAACGTATCGTCGTCCGCCGCTCCGACACCGACCTGGTCGGCCACGACACCGGCGCCTTCGGCTCCACCGGCACCGTCGTCGCGGGCAAGGCCAGCTACGCGGCGGCGCTGGAACTGCACGCCATGCTGCTGGCCAGGGCCGCCAAGGTGACCGGGCATCCGGAGCGGGACTGCGTGCTCGGCGCCGACGGCGTGCGCTGCGGTACCGAGCTGGTCACCACCGCCGACCTGCTCGCCGACGGCGAACTGATCGCGCACGGCACCCACGCGGGCACCCCGCGCTCGGTGAGCTTCAATGTGCACGCCTTCCGTGTGGCCGTGCAGCCGGGCACCGGGCTGGTGCGGATTCTGCACTCGATCCAGGTGGCCGACGCGGGCACGGTGGTCAACCCGGTGCAGCTGCGCGGCCAGGTGGAGGGCGGCATCGCGCAGGCGCTGGGCACCGCGCTGTACGAGGACCTGCGCGTCGAGCGGGGCGTCGTCACCACCCGGACGCTGCGGCACTATCACATTCCGCAGTTCGCGGATCTGCCCCGCACCGAGGTGTATTTCGCCGAAACCAGTGACGAGCACGGCCCGCTGGGTGCCAAATCGATGAGTGAGTCCCCCTACAACCCGGTCGCGCCCGCCCTGGCGAACGCCGTCCGCGACGCCACCGGCGTGCGACCGTACCGACTGCCGATGACCGCCGACCGGGTGTGGCGCCGCATCCAGGAAGGAACCGCCGGGTGAGCACCCATCTTCCCGAGCACATCCGCGCCCGCGTCGACGCCGTGCTCGACAGCGTCGACGCCGACCTGCGGGCCCGCTATCCGGGCGCGGGCGAGCAGGTACAGCCCGTGCACACCGCCTACGTCGCCGCCGACCGGGCGAGCACCGCCACCCCGGCCGAATGGGGCGTCGAGGCGCTGACCCTGCTCGACGCGCACACCGCGACCCTCACCGACCTCGATACCACCGGCGCGCTACCCGCCGTGCGGCGCAGGCTGGCCGAGCAGCCGATCCAGGACCTGCGCATCGACTTCGAGGACGGCTACGGCTTCCGCGCCGACGACGTGGAGGACGCCGCCGCCACGGCCGCGGGTGAGGCGCTCGCGAGCTGGGCCGGAAAGACCAGCGCGCCCACGTCTTTCGGCGTGCGGATCAAGGGACTCGCGGGCGGTGAGCGCCGCCGGTCCCTGCGAACGCTGGAGCTCGTGCTCGAGGGCGCGGGCGGGGTCCTGCCCGGCTTCGTGTTCACAGTGCCCAAGATCCGCGCGGCCGAACAGGTCTCGGCGCTGGTCGACCTGTGCGCCGGACTCGAGCGCGGCTACGCCCTGCCCGACCACACCCTGCGCTTCGAACTCCAGATCGAGAGCCCGCAGGCGATCATCGCCCCGGACGGCACCGCGCCGATCGCCCGGATGATCAGACTCGCCGACAAACGGTGCAGCGCCCTGCATTTCGGTACCTACGACTACACCGCCGCCTGCGGGATCGCCGCCACCGACCAGGCCCTGGACCATCCGGCCGCCGACCACGCCAAGACCGTCATGCAGGTCGCTGCCGCGCAGACCGGCGTGTGGATCTGCGACGGCTCCACCCAGATCGTCCCCGGCGCGGACACCGAGGCTGCCCTGCGCACGCACCACCGCCTGGTGGCGCGCGCCCTGCGCCGGGGCTACTACCAGGGCTGGGACATGCATCCCGGGCACCTGATCACCCGCTGGCTGGCCACCTACGACTTCTTCCGCGCGGCCACCGACGTGGCCGTGCCCCGGCTGCGGGCATATCTGGACCGTCGCGGCGAGGGCATCGTCGACGAACCGGCCACGGCCGAGGCGCTGGCGGCCACCGTGCTGCGCGCGGTGCGGTGCGGTGCGGTCACCGAGGAGGAATTACCCGCCCGGGCACCGGAACTCACACTCGCCGTGCTCGACGGGTTGGTGCATCGGACGGCCACATCGCGGGGCCGGTGAGGTCATGACGCACTGGCGACCGGCGGACCCGCCCCGGACAGGGCAGTACCGCGGTGGCGGCGCTCGACCAGGTGGTAGGCACTCGACGCGGAGGAGACACGGTGCGCACAACCCATGACGAGGATTTCACCCTGCTGCCGGATCTCGCGGAGCGGGCCATCGGCGGCTCGGTGATCTGGGCGAACGACGAGTTCTTCGCGGAGAAGGAGAACCTGATCAACCCCGGCCCGGCCGAGTACCGGCCCTCGACCTTCGGGCACCGGGGGCAGGTCTACGACGGGTGGGAGACCCAGCGGCACCGGGGCAGGCCCGGCGACGACTCCGCCGTCGTCCGGCTCGGGATTCCCGGGGTGATCCGGGGTGTCGTGGTGGACACCGCGTGGTTCACGGGCAACTATCCGCCCGAGGTCTCGGTCTCGGGGCTCGTGGTCGACGGGTACCCGCCCGCCGCCGGGATCGCCGCCCGGACGGACTGGGTACCGCTGCTGGAGCGGGTGAAAGTCGGTGGGGACAGCCGCAATACATTCCCCGTCCGGAACGAGAACCGCTGGACCCACGTGCAGCTCACCCTGCACCCCGACGGTGGCGTCGCGCGCCTGCGGGTGCACGGCGAGGGCAGGCCGGACCCCGAGCTGCTCGGGCTCGGCCCGTTCGACCTGGCCGCGCTCGAGAACGGCGCCCTGGTACTGGACTGCTCGAACCGCTTCTACAGCTCACCCAACCAGCTGCTCTACCCCGGTCTCGCGCGGGTGATGGGCGAGGGCTGGGAAACAGCGCGCCGACGTGACGATGGCAACGACTGGGTGCGCATCCGATTGGCGGGACCGGGCGCGATCCGGCTGGCCGAGATCGACACTTCGTGCTTCCTCGGTAACAGCCCCGCTGCCGCTTCGCTCACCGGATTCACCACCGACGGAACCGAAGTCGAGCTGCTACCGCGCACCGAATTGCTGCCCGACACCCGGCACCGGTTCCCGCTGGCCCCCGCCGCCGCCTCCGTCGAGGAGGTCCGCCTCGACATCTACCCCGACGGCGGGCTGGCCCGGCTGCGGCTCTACGGGGAGCTGGGCGGATGAGCGCGGTGCGCGATTTCGTCGGCTACGGCCCGACCCCGCCCGACCCGCACTGGCCCGGCGACGCGCGCCTCGCGGTGCAGTTCGTGCTGAATTACGAAGAGGGCGGGGAGAACAACGTTCTCGACGGGTCACCGCACTCGGAGACGTTCCTGTCCGAGATCACCCCCGCCGAGGCGTTCCCCAACCGGCACATGAGCATGGAATCGCTCTACGAATACGGGTCGCGGGCCGGGCTGTGGCGGGTGCTGCGGGTCTTCGAACGGCGCGGGCTGCCGCTCACCGTGTTCGCGGTCGCCCGGGCGATGCGGCGCAATCCCGAAGCGGTGGCGGCGTTTCGGGAACTCGGGCACGAGATCGCCTGCCACGGACTGCGCTGGACCTCGTATCAGCTGGTCGATCGGGAGACCGAGCGGGCCGAGCTGGCCGAGGCGGTCCGGATTCTCACCGAACTCACCGGCGCCGCGCCGAAAGGCTGGTACACCGGCCGGGATTCGCCGAACACCCGCGAACTCGTCGTCGAGCACGGCGGATTCGTCTACGACGCCGATTCCTACGCCGACGACCTGCCGTACTGGACCGAGGTCGCGGGCCGGTCGCACCTGGTGGTGCCGTACACCCTCGACACCAACGACATGCGCTACGCCTCCCCGGCCGGATTCCCCAGCGGCGAGCAGTTCTTCACCCACCTGCGTGATGCCTTCGACGTGCTGTATCGCGAAGGCGCGGAAGGACATCCCAAGATGCTCTCGGTCGGCCTGCACTGCCGACTGGCGGGCCGCCCGGCACGGACCGCCGCGCTGGAACGCTTCCTCGACCACGTGCAGGCCCACGACCAGGTGTGGATCACCCGCCGGATCGACATCGCCGAACACTGGCTCGTGACACACCCGGCCGAGGCGCGGTGACTAGGCCAGGCCGCAGCGTTCGATATTGCTCAGGGTGATCTGGCGGTCGTTCTCCTTGGCCTGCGGGACGCGGTTGTAGGCGCCCATCGAGTCCATGTAGTTCACGAACGCGTCGGCGATCTCCTCCGGCGTCGCGTCGGGGTTGGTGGCGCGGACATTGTCGACCAGCGCGCGGGTGGTGTCGCACTGCTCTTCCTGGGTGAAGATCGGGGGCGGATCAGCCTGCGCGAAGGCAGGGGTCAGCAGCAGCGCGAACGAGGCAAGGGCAACGGAGCGAACGATTCTCACTGTCTCGACCTTACGCACCCGCCGCGCTCAGCTGAACAGGTCGCGGACGAAGGGCAGCGAATCGGGCAGTGAGGCGTTGACGGTCTCGCTGTGGTCGGTGGGGTAGACGCGCACGGTGACCGGCTGGCGGTTGGCCTGGAGGACCGCGGCGTAGCGCAGGGTCTCCGGGGTGACCACATCGGTGTCGCGCAGGCCCTGGCCGAGGAACAGCGGACGGTCGAAGCCGGATTCGGGCAGGCCCAGGTAGCGGGCCAGCACGCCGTGGATGTCGGGGATGCTCGAGAGGGGGCGGGCGAAGAAGTCACCGAGAGCGGGCTTCGCGGCGGCGAGCTCGTCGCCGAGAGGACCGATGCAGGCGGTCTGCGCGCGGTCCACCCAGCCGCGGCCCGCGTCGGTGAGCAGGGCGTCGATGCCGAGGTCGGGGTAGGTGGTGCGCAGGCCGTTGAGGATGTAGAGGACGTAGGCGCTCAGGTGCGAGCTCAGCGCGATCGGGGGCATACCGGGGCCGACGAGCTGGACGATGTCCTCGATGTAGGCGGGCACGCCGGTGCCGACCGCGCCGCGGTAGTCGAGCTCGGGGCCGCCGAACTCGGTGGCGTAGCGGGCCGTGAACACCGCCGCGCCGCCGCCCTGGGACTGGCCGACCACGGCCCAGCGGTTCGACAGGGTGGGGTAGTGGGTGGTGGCCGCGCGCACGGCGTCGACGACATTGTGGGCCTCGACCACGCCGTTGAGGTACGGGTGCTCGCCGGGGCCGCCGAGGCCCGCGTAGTCGGCGGCCACGATCGCGTAGCCCTGCGCCAGCCAGGTGCCCAGGTAGGCCCAGTCGCGCTCGACCGCCGCCGGGCCTGCCACGCTGTAGGCGCAGTCGTCGCCGAGGCCGACGGTGCCGTGCGCCCACGCGATGACCGGCCAGCCGCCCTCGGGCGCGGGACCGGGCGGGAAGTAGACCGCCGCGCTGGTGGTGACCGGGGCATCGCCCGCGGTGGTGGAGCGGTACAGCAGGCGCTCGCCCGCGACCGAGCCGGGCAGCGTCGCCGCGGCGGTGAGCGTCTCGGTGCCGACGACGCCGCCCGCCCCGGGACCTGGCTGCGCGCCCGCCGTCGTCTGGGGCAGCACGCTCAGCGCCGCCAGTGCTGTCAACGCCACGATTCCCGACTTGCGCATGATCCTCATTCCCTCGTACCGGCAGCACGATCTTGCCCGAACCGGCGATCCAGTGACGACACGCACAGCCCTGATGCCCGGCGTGGTGTGTGAATCAGCTCACAGGGTGCGAGGCTTGGGCGTGTCGATGGCCGCCCGGCGGAAGATCGCTAACAGTACGAGCGTTATGCTAAAACTCCAGGTCAGCACTACCCGTCGGTAGCCTCGATGCTTGCAATCAGCCTGCAAATTTCGCAAAGTTAGCAAACGCGACGGCAAACCTAGCTGAGATTCACATAAGCAACAGGTAGACGGCTATTTCTCGGTGTGCCATCGTGTGGAAGTACACCCCTCAGGCCCTAGGTAGCCCTAGCAAGCCTGCAAATTGCGACAGCAGTACGACCCGTGCAACCGAAAGCCTTCCGCCGCCGGTTGATTCACCGGGACGCGCTGCCGGAGCACCGACCACACCGAGGAAGTGGAGTCAGAGATGTCGACTGTCGGCACCCCGAAGACCGCTGCGGAGATCCAGAACGACTGGGACACCAACCCCCGTTGGAAGGGCATCACCCGCAACTACACCGCCGAGCAGGTCGTCGCCCTGCAGGGCAACGTCGTCGAGGAGCACACCCTCGCCCGTCGTGGTGCCGAGATCCTCTGGGACCTCGTCAACAACGAGGACTACATCAACTCCCTCGGTGCCCTCACCGGCAACCAGGCCGTGCAGCAGGTCCGCGCCGGTCTGAAGGCCATCTACCTGTCGGGCTGGCAGGTCGCCGGTGACGCCAACCTGTCCGGCCACACCTACCCCGACCAGTCGCTGTACCCGGCGAACTCGGTCCCGTCGGTGGTCCGTCGCATCAACAACGCGCTGCTGCGCGCCGACGAGATCTCCAAGGTCGAGGGCGACGACTCCGTCAAGAACTGGCTGGCCCCGATCGTGGCCGACGCCGAGGCCGGCTTCGGTGGCGCGCTGAACGCCTACGAGCTGCAGAAGGCGATGATCGCCGCTGGTGCCGCCGGTGTTCACTGGGAGGACCAGCTGGCCTCGGAGAAGAAGTGCGGCCACCTCGGTGGCAAGGTGCTGATCCCGACCCAGCAGCACATCCGCACCCTGACCTCCGCGCGTCTGGCCGCTGACGTCGCCGGTGTGCCGTCGGTGATCATCGCCCGCACCGACGCCGAGGCCGCCACCCTGCTCACCACCGACGTGGACGAGCGCGACCGTGAGTTCCTGGACGGCACCCGTACCGCCGAGGGCTTCTTCGGTGTGAAGAACGGCATCGAGCCCTGCATCGCGCGTGCCAAGGCCTACGCCCCGTACTCCGACCTCATCTGGATGGAGACCGGTGTGCCGGACCTCGAGGTCGCGCGCAAGTTCGCCGAGGCCGTCCGCAGCGAGTTCCCGGACCAGCTGCTGGCCTACAACTGCTCGCCTTCGTTCAACTGGAAGGCGCACCTGGACGACGCGACCATCGCGAAGTTCCAGCGTGAGCTGGGTGCCATGGGCTTCAAGTTCCAGTTCATCACCCTGGCTGGCTTCCACTCGCTGAACTACGGCATGTTCGACCTGGCGCACGGCTACGCTCGCGAGGGCATGACCGCGTTCGTCGACCTGCAGGAGCGCGAGTTCAAGGCCGCCGCCGAGCGTGGCTTCACCGCCATCAAGCACCAGCGTGAGGTCGGTGCCGGTTACTTCGACACCATCGCCACCACCGTCGACCCCAACACCTCGACGGCCGCCCTGAAGGGCTCCACCGAAGAGGGCCAGTTCCACTGATCCCCTCGGGGTTGCTTTGAGTAGCAACACCAATCCTCTACTCCGGTAGGGGTGTACGCCCTCCCACGCCGAACAGCCCCGGCGTGGGAGGGCATCCCTATACTCTGGGCCGCAGACCCCCAACGGTCTCGGCCCGCCCCCACCTCTGGACTGACCGAAGGGTGCGACGAAGGAGTGCCCGTAGGGAGGGAAGAGGTGGGGTTACAGGGCCGAGACCCGCGGCGCCAGCCGCCAAAAGTACAGGAGCGGGACGTGAGCGAGAAGATTCAGCGCGTCGGAATCATCGGCGCCGGACAAATGGGCGCGGGCATCGCGGAAGTGTGCGCACGGGCGCACGTCGACGTCCTCGTCTACGAGACCAGTCGTGAACTCGCCGCGGCGGGCCGCGCGCGGATCCTGCGCTCGCTGGACCGTGGCGTGAGCAGCGGCAAGATCACCGAGCGCGAGCGGGAGCAGGCGGCCTGGCGGCTGCGCTTCACCTCCGACCTGGGCGATTTCGCCGACCGGCAGCTGGTGGTCGAGGCCGTTGTCGAGAACGAAGAGGTCAAGACGGCCATCTTCGCCGAGCTGGACAAGGTGGTCACCGACCCCGACGCCGTGCTCGCCTCCAACACCTCCTCCATCCCGATCATGAAGATCGCGGTCGCCACGGCGAACCCCGAGCGCGTGGTCGGCCTGCACTTCTTCAACCCGGTGCCGGTGCTGCCGCTGGTCGAGCTGGTCACCACGCTCAAGACCAGCGAGCCGGTCGCCAAGCGCGCCGAGGCGTTCGCCGCCGACATCCTGGGCAAGCAGGTCGTGCGTTCGGCCGACCGCTCCGGCTTCGTGGTCAACGCGCTGCTGGTGCCGTACCTGCTCTCGGCCATCCGGATGGTCGAGTCGGGCTTCGCCACCAAGGAAGACGTCGACAAGGCCATGGTGCTCGGCTGTGCCCACCCGATGGGCCCGCTGGCGCTGACCGACCTCGTCGGCCTGGACACCGTGAAGTCGATCGCGGACTCGATGTACGCCGAGTTCAAGGAGCCGCTGTACTCGGCGCCGCCGTTGCTGATGCGAATGGTGGAGGCGGGTCTGCTGGGCAAGAAGACGGGTGCCGGTTTCTACCAGTACTAGCGGGTTGTCCGTCTGGGTCGGAGGGGGCCCGTAGGTTACCGCCCAGGTAGTGCACGCTGTGTTTATTGGAGCGCTGGCGCGCTCGAGTCGCGGCCCCTAAGGGCCGCCGGTCAGGCACCGTTTCTTGCTCCTTCGTCGCCTACGAAACGGCGCCTGACCGGCGACCCGGCCGCGACCGGCCGCTGCGCGGCCGCCGCTCCTCGGGGTCGCGGGTGCGGGGCTGGTAGTGCGGTCATGGCGGACCTAGTGGGTGTGGTGTGGCTGCCGGGGTGCGGTCGTGGCGGTTCTTCGGCGTCAGCGCATAAGCTGCATGTTGCCGGTCCGTGAAGTGACCGGCCGAAATATCGCGAGCGCAGTGTTGCTCAGTGGGCCCCTGGCATCGGTGGGTCGCTGGCAGGTGATGGAAGGGATGTCCCGTTCATGGTCAACGTCACCGATGGATTCGGGTCGAGCGTTCTCGGATACCCGAGGATCGGTCCGCACCGCGAGCTCAAGCGCGCCCTCGAGGAGTACTGGCGCGGATCGCTCGAGCGCGAGGAACTGCTCGCGGTCGGCCGCGACATCCAGGAACGGCAGTTCGATGAGCTGGCCGCGACCGGGCTGACCCAGGTGCCGGGCAACACCTTCTCCTTCTACGACCACATCCTCGACAACGCGCTGCTCTTCGGCGCGGTGCCCTCGCGCTTCGAGCAGCACCGGGAGGGTATGCACCCCCTGGACTTCTACTTCCTGATGGCGCGCGGCAATCCGGATCTGCCGCCGCTGGAGCTGGTGCGTTTCTTCGGCACCAACTACCACTACCGCCAGCCCGAGCTGGACGCCGACACCACCTTCTCGCTGCACCCCGAGGCGCTGCTCGACGAGTGGGACCGGGCGATCGCGCGCGGGATCGAGCTGCGCCCGGTGGTGCTGGGCCCGGTGTCGCTGCTGCTGCTGTCGAAGGCGGGGCATGTGCCCGGCGAGGCCGAGTTCGACACGCTGAGCCTGCTGGACAAGCTGCTGCCGTTCTACGAGGAGCTGTTCGAGCTGCTCGCCAAGCGCGGGTCGACCTGTGTGCAGCTCGACGAGCCGTGCTTCACCGGTGAGCGTTCGCCCGCCGAGCTGGCCGCCTTCGAGCGCGCCTACCAGCGGCTGGCCAAGGCGCCGCTGCGCCCGCGCATCCTGGTCACCGGCCAGTACGGCGACTTCGGGGAGGCGCTGCGCATTCTGGCCGCCAGCAATGTCGAGGCGATCGGGCTGGATCTGGCCGCCTACCGGATGACGCCGGAGGAGCTGGCCGCGATCCCCGGGATCAAGCGCAAGCGGATCTACGCGGGTGTCATCAGTGGCACCAATGTCTGGCGCGCGGATCGTTACGTGACGCTGAACTACCTGAACTCGATCGCCGAGGTCTGCCCGGATCTGGTGGTGTCCACCGGCACCACGCTGCTGCACGTGCCCTACGACGTGCTCGCCGAGTACGACATCGAGGGCAATGTGGCCGACCGGCTCGCCTTCGCCAAGCAGAAGGTGGGCGAGGTGGTCTCGCTGGCCAAGGCGCTCACCGAGGGGCCATCGGAGAAGTGGCGCAAGCGGCCCACCGAGGTGCACTTCAAGCAGAAGCACGCGGTGCGCCAGCGGGTGTACGCGATCACGCCGCAGATGCGCGAACGCGAGCCCTACGCGGTGCGCCGAGCCGCCCAGCAGGAGCGGCTGAACCTGCCGGTGGTCCCGGCCACCACGCTGGGCTCGTTCCCGCAGAGCGGCAAGCTGCGCCAGGCCCGGCACGAGGTGGCCTCGGGGCGGCTGTCCGAGCAGGACTACCGCAAGCAGGTCGAGGCCGAGATCGAGGCGACCATCCGCCTGCAGGAGGACATCGGCCTGGATGTGTTCGTGCACGGTGAGCACGAGCGCAACGACATGATCCAGTACTTCGCCGAGCAGCTCGACGGCTTCGCCACCACCCGCTTCGGCTGGGTGCAGGTGTACGGCTCGCGCTGTGTGCGCCCGCCGATCATCTACGGCGATGTCGCGCGGCCCGCGCCGATGTCGGTGGACTGGACCACCTACGCGCAGTCGCTGACCGACAAGCCGGTCAAGGGCATGGTCACCGGGCCGGTCACCATGCTGGCGCGCTCGTTCGTGCGCCAGGACCAGCCGCTCTACGAGACCGCCGACCAGGTGGCGCTGGCCGTGCGCGACGAGGTGGTGGATCTGGAGCGGGCGGGCATCGCCATCATCCAGGTCGACGAGCCCGCCATCCGCGAGCTGCTGCCCGCGCGTCCGCAGGGCCGCGAGGAGTACCTGCGCTGGGCGGTCGGCGCGTTCAAGCTGGCCACCTCCGGCGTGCGCGCCGACACCCAGATCCACACCCACATCGGCTATTCCGGGCGCACCGAGGTGGTCGACGCCATCGAACAGCTCGACGCCGACGTCACCGCGATCGTGGCGACCCGCTCGATCGAGTGGGTCATGCAGGCCCTCACCGAGGACCTGGCCACCGGTCACGGCCTCAGCCACGGTGTGGGTCCCGGTGTCTACGAGAGCCGGTCCGCGCGCATCCCGGATATCGACGAGCTGGACGAGCTGCTCACCCAGGCCGCGAAAGCGGTGACGCCGCAACGTCTCTGGGCCAACCCGGACGGTGGGTTGAAGACGAGGCACTACTGGCAGCTGGAGCCGTCGCTGCGCAATATGGTCGCGGCCGCGCGGCGGGTGCGTCGCCGGGCGCTGGCCGCCGAGGCCGAGGCCGCCGCGGAGTAGATTCGCCGATCACGAAGGGACGCACCGGGTTCGGTGCGTCCCTTTCGTGTCAGTGGGTGTGGCTGAAGGCGGCGACGGCGAACATGGCGACGACGCCGAGCACGGTGAGGAAGAGGGTGAGGCGGGAGGGGTGGTGGGCGTGGGCCTCGGGGAGGATATCGGAGGTGGCCAGGTAGAGCAGGAAGCCTGCGAAATAGCCGAGGTAGAGGCCGATGAACTGGTCGGGGACGGGGATGAGGGTGCCCAGGATCGCGCCGACGACGGGGGCGATGGCGTCCAGGCCGAGCAGGGTGAGGGCGCGGCGGCGGGCGCTGCCGTAGAGGGTGGGGATGGTGAAGGTGTTGAAGCCGTCGGCGAAATCGTGGCAGATGACGGCGATGGCGACCGACAGGCCCACGGTGGCCCCGGCCTGGTAGCCGATGCCGATACCGAAACCGTCGAGGGTGCTGTGGAAGATCAGGCCCGCCGCGGCGAGCAGGCCGACCGACTCGAATCCGTGGTGGTGCGCACCGAATTCGTCCTCGTGGCCGCGATGGATGGCGACGGCGCGTTCGAGAATGTGCAGGCTGAGGAAGCCGACCACGGCGGCGATGAGTACCACCGGTACGCCGCCCAGTTCGCCGGTGGATTGTTCGAGGGCCTCGGGGATCAGGTCGAAGGCGACCAGGCCGAGCATCACGCCCGCGGCCAGGCCGAGCACCAGGTGTTTGCGGTCGCCGATGCGGATGGCGACGAAACCGCCGAACAGGGTCGACAGCATCGAGACCAGCCCGAGCAGGATGGCCATGGGGTTACTCGTCCGCCGTGTCGGTGGGTGGCGGTGTCTTGCGCTTCTTCTTCCGGACCGGGGGTGCCTCGGTGACCTCGTAGCGCCGCACGTACGCGCCCGCGAAGCCCTGCAGGGTGGCGGTGACCGGGATGGCCAGCAGCGCGCCGGTGGGCCCGAGTAGGGCGGCACCGGCGATCACCGCGCCGAAGGCGACCGCCGGATGCATATCCAAGGTGGTCGCGGTGATTCTCGGTTGCAGGACGTAGTTCTCGAACTGCTGGTAGGCGATGATGAACAGCAGGATCCACACCGCGGTGATCGGGTTGTGCACCAAGGCGACCAGCACCGGCAGCGCACCGGCCAGGTAGGTACCGACGGTCGGGATGAACTGGGAGACCACACCCACCCACAGCGCCAGCGCGAAAGCCGAAGGCACGTCGAAGATCCGCAGCGCGAGGTAGTGGGCGACCGCCGAGCACAGGGCCAGCAGCGCGCGGGAGTAGATGTAGCCGCCGGTCTTGTCGACCGCGATATCCCAGGCGCGCAGCACGTGCTTCTGCTGGCGGGGCGGCAGCAGCGAGCACACCCAGGTGCGGAAGCGGGGTCCGTCGGCGGCGAAGTAGAAGGTGAACAGCAGCACGCCGAGCAGCTGGAACAGCGCGCCGATCGCGACCGTGCCGATGCCCCAGACGTTTCCGGCGATCCCGACCAGATACTTCTCGATCGTGGAACTCCACTCCGAGGCGTAGTTGGTCAGATCGTCGCCGGAGAGATCCTGGTTGAAGGTGGCATTGATCCAGTCGACGATGTCCTGCACGTACTCCGGCGCGTTCTGCACCAGCATGGTCACCTGGTTGACCAGCAGCGCGCCCAGCGTCCAGACGAAGGCCACGATCACCACGAGCAACAGCACGAAGACCGCGCCGGTCCCGGCCCCGCGCCGGACCCCGCGCGCGGCAAGCCAATTCACCGCGGGTTCGATCGCGAAGGCCAGGAACAGCGAGACCATGAGCACGGTCAGCAGCCCCTGCAGTTTGCCCAGGATCCAGAACGCCGCGATCAGCCCGGCCACCGCGAGCACCGCGTACAGCAGTGCGCGCGGCAACCAGCGCGGCGGTCGGGGGACCGACCAGCTGGGGGGCAGCGCGTCCGCCGCCGGTGCCGCGGGGCCAGAAGTCGATTCGTCGGCAGCCACTCGGTCACGGTACCGAGACGAGCCAGCGAAGACCTCACGGCGCGCACGATGGCACGGCCGAGCACCGACGCACACGGCAAACCTGAGGTCCGCCATGACCGCAATACCA
>NZ_JBAGKD010000016.1:0-97270 GCF_037034205.1 Nocardia sp. SSK8 | reverse complement strand
GTCGGACGCCCGACAACCCGCACCTAGGCGGTGAGCACCAGGCCGGAGGTGGGGACGCCGGTGCCCGCGGTGACGAGGATGCGTTCGAGCGCGTCCACCTGGTTGACCGAGGTGCCCCGGATCTGCCGCACGGCCTCGGCGATGCCGTTCATCCCGTGGATGTATGCCTCGCCGAGCTGGCCGCCGTGGGTGTTGAGCGGCAGCCGCCCGCCGACCTCGATGGCACCGTCGGCGATGAAGTCCTTGGCCTCTCCCCGCCCACAGAAACCCAGCTCCTCGAGCTGCATGAGCACGAACGGGGTGAAGTGGTCGTAGAGGATGGCCGCCTGCATGTCGGCGGCGCGCAGGCCGCTCTGGGCCCACAGCTGGTCACCGACCAGACCCATCTCCGGCAGGCCGGTCATGGCGTCGCGGTAGTAGCTGGTCATCACGTACTGGTCGGCGCCGCTGCCCTGCGCGGCGGCGGCGATGATCGCCGGACGCTGCGGCAGGTCCTTGGCCCGTTCGGCGCTGGTGACCACGATGGCCACGCCGCCGTCGGACTCCTGGCAGCAGTCCAGCAGGTGCAGCGGTTCGGCGATCCAGCGCGATTGCTGGTGCTGTTCCAGGGTGATCGGCTTGCCGTAGAAGAAGGCGTTCGGGTTCACCGCGGCGTGCTTGCGGTCGGCCACCGCCACGGTGCCGAAATCGGCGCTGGTCGCCCCGGTGACGTGCATGTACCGGCGCGCGACCATCGCCACCTGCGCGGCCGGGGTGCCAAGCCCCTGCGGATAGGCCCAGCCCGCGTCGATCCCCGAGGACGTGGGCGCGGCGGCCAGCGCGGGCGAGAACTGCCCGAACCGGGCGCCGGAGCGCTCGTTGAACGCGCGGTAGGCCACCACCACATCGGCCACCCCGGTGGCCACCGCCATGGCCGCCTGCTGCACGGTGGCGCAGGCCGCGCCGCCGCCGTAGCCGATGTGGCTGAAGAACTTCAGGCTCGGGATGCCGACGGCCCTGGCCACGGCGGCCTGGGTGTTGGTGTCCATGGTGAAGGTGGTCAGGCCGTCGACATCGGCGGGGGCGAGCCCCGCGTCGGCGAGCGCGGCGCTGACCGCCTCGGCGGCCAGGCGCAGCTCACTGCGGCCGGAGTCCTTGGAGAAATCGGTGGCGCCGATGCCGACGATCGCGGCGCGGCCGGACAGACCCGGCGCGGCGTGCGCGGTGCTCATTTCGCCTCCAGTTCGGGAACGTCGATGACGGCGGTGGCGGTGATGTGCTCGCCGAGACTGTCGCGGCCACGCACGTCGAGGGTGACCCGCACGCCGTCGATCGCGGTGACCGAGCCCGAAAGCGTCAGGGTGTCACCGGAATACAGCGGCACACCCAGCCGCAGCGCGATCGACTTCACCAACGCGGTCGGTCCCGCCCAGTCGGTGACGAAGCGCTGCACCAGGCCGGTGTCGGTGAGGATATTGACGAAGATGTCGCTGGACCCGCGCTCGACCGCCTTGTCGCGGTCGTGGTGCACGTCCTGGAAGTCCCTGGTGGCCAGGGCGGTGCTGATCACGAAGGTGGGATCGGCGTGGATCACCAGCTCCGGCAGCGTGGTTCCCACCGCTAGGGCGGTGAGATCGACGGTGGAGGTCATCGTGGCGTCCTTTCCGGACAGCAGTGGCAGGCGGGTAGCGGGGCGTCCGCGCTCATCCGGCCGCCCGCCAGTACGGCAGCACCGTGCCGTCGGGCAGCCGTTCGAAGGCCGCCCGCACGGGTGCCCCGATGCTCACTTCGGCGGGGTCGATCCCGCGCAGCTCGCCGAGCATGCGCACGCCCTCGTCGAGTTCGACCAGCGCGACCACGAACGGCAGCTCGCGCCCCGGAACCTTGGGCGCGTGGTGCACCACGAAGCTGAACACCGTGCCGGTGCCCGCGGCGACGACGTAATCGGTGGGTTCGGCCTTGTCCTGCCAGAGTGCGGGCACCGGGGGGTGCTGGAGCGTGCCGTCCGGCCTGCGCTGGATACGCAGTTCGCCGAGTTCGGTACCGGCCCAGAAGAATTCGGTATCACGCGAGATCACCGGGCCGACCCGGCCCGCCGGGGCGGTCTCGATGGCACCCGCATCCGCGGTCGTCGGCGCGGCCGTACCGGGCGCGAATTTCAGGATGCGGAACAGCATCTCCGTGACCACCTCGTCACCGACCGACCAGGTGGTGGTGAAGGTGAGGAACCAGCCGTCGCCGAGCCCGGTCCGCTTGGGGCCCTTGAACTCCGAGAGCCTGCTGGAGACGGTCACCTCCTCGCCGGGGCGCAGGTAGCGGTGGTAGGTCTGCTCACAGTTGGTGCCGACCACCGAGGTGAAACCGGCGTCGTCGAGCAGCTGAGTGGCCAGACCCAGCGGGTCGTCGGCGGTGCGCACGCCGTGCAGGCCGTTCATCGTCCACACCTGCGCCATGGCGGGCGGGGCGACGATGCCGGGGTGCCCGGCGGCCTTGGCGGCGGCCTCGTCGACGTAGATCGGGTTGGTGTCGCCGATCGCCTCGACCCAGTTGTTGATCATCGGCTGGTTCACCGGATCGCGGCCCGCGCGCGGCGCGGATTCGCCCGCCGCCGCGAGTTTCGCCAGCGCTTCGGGGAGGTCTTCGGGGGCGATGCTGTCCGGCATGCGCGGCTCCTTGCTCATCGGGGAACGCGCGGCAGTTCCAGGCCAGCCGAGGCCACCAGTTCGCGCATGATCTCGTTCACGCCGCCGCCGAAGGTGACGACGAGGTTCTGCTTGGTGCGCCGGTCCAGCCAGCCCAGCAGTTCGGCGGTGCCCGGCTCGGCCGGATCGCCATAGCGGCCCACGATCTCCTCGACGATCCGGCCCGCCTCCTGCAGCGATTCGGTGGAGAAGATCTTGGTGGCCGAGGCGTCGGCGATCACGGTGTTCTGCGCGGCGGCCGGGTCGGCGGCGGCGACCTGCCAGTTCAGCAATTCGTTGAGCCGCACCATGGTTCGCACCCGGCCCAGTGCGCGCTGCACCTCGGGCTCACCGAGCAGATCGTGCTCGGCCGACCAGTCCTTCAACCGGTCGTAGAGCTGCTCGATCTTGCCCGACGGGCCCAGGCTCACCCGCTCGTGATTGAGCTGGGTGGTGATCAGCCGCCAGCCGCGGTTCTCCTCGCCGACCAGCATGTCCGCTGGGACCCGCACATCGTCGAAGTAGGTGGCGTTGGTGTGGTGGGCGCCGTCGCAGGTGATGATCGGGGTCCAGGAGTAGCCCGGGTCCTTGGTGTCGACGATGAGGATCGTGATACCGCGATGGCGCGATTCGACCGTGCCGGTGCGGCAGGCCAGCCAGACATAGTCGGCCTCGTGCGCGCCGGTGGTGAAGATCTTCTGCCCGTTGACGATCCAGTCGCCGTCGCCGTCGCGCACCGCGGTGGTGCGCAGCGCGGCCAGGTCCGTGCCCGCCTCGGGCTCGGAGTAGCCGATGGCGAAATGGATGTCACCGGCGAGGATTCCGGGCAGGAACTTCCGCTTCTGTTCCTCGGTGCCGTACTTCTGCAGCGTCGGGCCGACGGTCAGCAGGGTGACCAGCGGCAGCGGCACATCCGCGCGCACCGCCTCGTTGAAGAAGATCTGCTGTTCCATCGGGCCGAAACCCTGGCCGCCGAATTCCTTCGGCCAGCCCACACCGAGCCAGCCGTCGCGGCCCATCCGGCGCACCACCTCGCGGTAGGCATCGCCGTGCCGGTTGATCGCCATCTCGGCATGTTCGGCCGGGGTGACGAGATCGGCGAAATAGGAACGCAATTCTTCGCGCAACCGCCGCTGTTCGGCGGTCAGATCGATGAACATCTTGCTCCCAGAAGGTCGAGGCGCAGGCCCGCGCCGCCGAGCAGACGGGCGAGGTCTTTGGCCTGTGAGTAGTACCGGTGCATCGGGTGGGTGATGTCCACGCCGAGACCGCCGTGCAGGTGGTGACATTGCTGCATGGCGCGCGGGACCTCCGCGGCCGCCCAGTAGGCGAGCACATCGAGGTCCTCGTCGATGCGCTGCTGGGCCTCCGGCGACGAATCATCCTGTGCCAGTGCCCAGCACGCCGATTCCGCGGCCACGTGCAGGGTGCGCGAGACCACGTAGAGATCGGCGATCTGCTGGGCCACCGCCTGGAACTCGGCCAGCGGCCTGCCGAACTGCTCGCGGGTGCGCACGTGCTCGGCGGTGAGCGTGAGCGCGCCCTTGAGCAGGCCGTCGGCCACCGCGCCGATGCTCGCCAGGGCGTGGCGGTGCAGGGTGGGCAGGGCGTCGGGCAGCAGCTGGTCGGCCGGGATCTCGACCTCGTCGAGGACCAGCGTGGCCTCCGGGATACCGGCGGACCCGGCCACCGGGATGATCTCGAGCCCCGGCGCGACCGAATTCACCAGGGCCACACCGAGATCGGTGGGTACCAGGATCCAGCGTGCCTGTTCGGCGTAGATCACGCCGACCTTGCGGCCGGTGATCCGCACCGTCTCGCCGGTGCGCACCGCCTTGGTGGTGGGCGCGGTGGTGAACGGCACGCCCGCCTCGCTGAGCGCGGCGGTGAGCACCGTGCCCTTGCCGACCTCGGCGAGCACGCGCTCGGCCACCTCGCCGGACAGCTGCGAGACCAGCGGCAGCACCCCGAACCCGAAGGTCGGCAGCGCGGGCACCGCCACTGCGTCGGTGGCCAGCTCCATGAGCAGCGCCGACACCTCCAGCAGGCCCATGCCGTCGCCGCCGAACCGCTCGGGCACGGGGACCGCGAGCAGGCCGGAGTCGATCAGGCTGGGCCACAATTCCATATCGCGCGCCTGCTCGCGTTCGAGCAGGCTCACGACCACCTCGGCTACTGCGTCGGCGCTTTCGTCGCGGGTGAAGTCCACGGCGTCCTCCCTCATCGAGCTAACTGTCCGCATCGCGCGGCAGGCCGAGAATCCGTTCGGCGGCCACGGTCAGCAGAATCTGCTCGGTACCGCCCGCGATCGAGAGACAGCGTGTGAGCAAGAATTCTTTCAGAGCGTCACTGTCCAGGGAACCTTCCTCACCGGAAAGTTCGAGCGCGTACTCGGCCAGATCCTGCCGATGCCGGACCCCGACGAGCTTGCGGACGCTGGCTTGCGCGCCCGCGTCGACACCGGCCATCGCCGCCACCGCGATCCGCTGCTCCAGCAACGAACCGGCGATCGACGAGGTGATCAGGGCACCGAAACGGTCCTCACGCAGTTCTGTTCCCCAACCGCCGACCGGGAAACGGTCAAGCAGCGCCTCCAGCGCGCCGCCGATCCCGCCGCCGCCCATGGCGACCCGCTCGGCCGACAGCGTGGTGCGCGCGATCTTCCAGCCGTTGTTCAGATCCCCGACCAGGCACTCGTCGGGCACGAACACGTCGTCGAGGAAGACCTCGCTGAACCGGTCCTCGCCGGTGATCTGCACCAGCGGGCGCACCTGCACCCCGGCCGCGCGCATATCGACAAGGAAGTAGCTGATCCCGCGATGCTTGGCGGCGCTCGGGTCGGTGCGGGCCAGGCAGATGCCCCAGTTGGCCAGCGAGCCCAGCGAGGTCCACACCTTCTGACCGCGCAGCTTCCAGCCGCCTTCGACCCGCTCCGCGGTGGTCCGCAGGGCGGCGAGATCGGAACCGGCGCCGGGTTCGCTGAACAGCTGACACCAGGTGACCTCGCCGTGCAGGGTCGGCCAGACGAAGCGTTCGATCTGCTCGGGGCTGCCGAAGCGCAGCAGGGTGGGCACGGCCCAGCCCGCGACCGCCAGGTCCGGGGTCGCCAGCTCGGCGCGGCGCAGCTGCTCGGCGATCTGCAGGCAGGCCATCGGGTCGGCGCCGCGGCCGTAGGGGGCGGGCCAGTGCGGCATCACCATGCCCGCCTCGACCAGCGCGCGCGGCTGCTCGGCCGGGTCCAGCGCGGCGATGGCGGCGATCTCGGCGGCCAGCGCGGAGTCACCGGTGTCGGCGCCGAGCACCCGCTCGGCGCCGGTGGTGCGGCGCTGACCGGCGCGGGTGAGCTCGGTGACGCGGGCGCGCCAGCGCGCCGAGCCGCCCAGCAGCTGACGCAGGGCGCTGGCCCGGCGCAGGTAGAAGTGCGCGTCGTGCTCCCAGGTGAAGCCGATGCCGCCGAGCACCTGGATGGCGTCCTTGGCGGTGTCGACGGCGGCGTCCAGGGCGGCCGCGGCGGCGACCGCGGCGGCGATCGGCAGCTCGGCGCCGCCCTCGTCGACCGCGGCGGCGGCGTCGGCGGCCACGGCGCGGATCAGCTCGGTGCGGCACAGCATCCAGGCGCAGATGTGCTTGATCGCCTGGAAGCTGCCGATCGGCTTGCCGAATTGCTCACGGACACGGGCGTATTCGACCGCGGTGCGCAGGCACCAGCCCGCGATCCCGGCCAGCTCGGCCACCGCGAGGGTGACGAACAGGTCGGTGACATCGGCCGCGGGCGCGAAGCCGTGCGCGGCCGGGACGGCCACCTCGGTGGCGGTGACCCGGGCCAGCGGCACGCTGTGGTCGCCGTGCGCCAGCGGCGTGACGGTCACCGCGTCGGGGGCGATGAGCAGCCAGCGGGTGCCGTCGACGGTGTTGGCGGGCACCAGGATCTGGGTCTCGGTGTCGGCGCCGTAGACGAAGTCCCAGGTGCCGGTGACGGTCCAGCCCTCGTCGTCGGTGCCGGACGCCTTGGCGGCCTGCTCGTCGGCGGGCACCGCGACCGCGCACGGGGCGCCATCGGCGACGGCGCCGCCGGTGATCAGCCCGGCCAGCGCGGTGGCCAGCACCGGGCCGCCGACCAGGTCGGCGGCGGTCTGCTCCAGCATCACGGCCAGGTCGGCGACCGTGCCGCCGAGACCGCCATTGTCCTCGTCGAGCGCGACCGCGAACAGCCCGAACTCGGTCAGCGCGGGCCAGTAGCCGCGCCAGGCGCCCGCCCCGCCGGCCCGCATTGTTGCAATCGGCGGATGCGAACTCGCCCAGCCCCGCAGCGACTCCGCGGCGGCTTTTTGCTCGTCAGTGGTGGCGATGGTCACAAGAAAATCCGCCCTTCCGGCGTGGTTCCCACTCCTAGAACATGTTCTAATATCTGAGCCGGGTATAAGTCAAGAGACCTACACTCGGCGATGTTCCAGGCGCACAGCGGCGTGCGGCACCACGACGAGAATGCACTCAGCGAAAGGGTTTCCACGATGGACAGTCCCGCCCCCACGCCCACCGTGACGACACTGTCCGAGGACGAGCTGAGTTCCAACGCACAGCGCGAACGCCGCAAGCGCATCCTCGACGCCACCCTCGCGCTGGCCTCCAAGGGCGGCTACGACGCCGTCCAGATGCGCGCGGTGGCCGAGCGCGCCGACGTGGCCGTCGGCACCCTGTACCGCTACTTCCCGTCGAAGGTCCACCTCCTCGTTTCCGCCCTGGCCAGGGAGTTCGAGCAGTTCGAGGGCAAGCGCAGGCCCCTACCCGGGGACGGTCCGTCCGAGCGCATGCACGGTCTGCTCACCCAGATCACCCGGATGATGCAGCGCGACCCGCTGCTCACCGAGGCCATGACCCGCGCGTTCATGTTCGCCGACGCCTCCGCCGCCGCCGAGGTGGACCGGGTCGGCAAGGTGATGGACCGGGTCTTCGCCCGCGCGATGAGCGACGGCGAGCCCGACGACCGCCAGCTCGCCATCGCCCGCGTGATCTCGGATGTGTGGCTGTCGAACCTGGTGGCCTGGCTCACCCGGCGGGCCTCGGCGACCGATGTCACAGAACGGCTCGAGCTCACCGTCGACCTGTTGCTGGGCGATCGCGGATAACCCCACAATCCGGCAAAACACGCGACGAGATCGTGACAAATCGCCCACCCCTGTTGACAGGGGTGGGCGTCGCCGTTTCCAGTAGGAAGATGCATAGCCGACCCCGCATATGCAAAACAGCGCATCTACCGGGTAGCCGAGCCTCCCCCACCGCCCGGCGCCCGCGCTGAGCTCGCCGGAGCAGGCCCGCGATCCGCGCGGACTACCCGGGATTTGCGGTGCGATCGCGAGCGCGCGCGCACAACCCGCCGCGCCGCCCGTGCGCCAGAATTGACCCAGTATTGTTTTCGGCGCCCCCTGATCAACTCCCCCGATCATTAGGTTGGATGCGTGAGCGCACAGGATCTGCCCTTGGATGTCCGCCGTGCACTGGCGTCGGTCGCACGCGTGCCACGGCTGCTGGTTGCTTCGGACTACGACGGGACCATCGCCCCGATCGTGTCCGACCCGGCGAAGGCCTTCCCCCATCGGGAATCGGTGAGCGCGCTACGCGCGCTGGCGGGGCTGGCCAATACCACCGCGGCCGTGATCTCCGGCCGGGCGCTACGCGATCTGGCGGCGTTGTCGCGCCTGCCCGTCGAGGTGCAGCTGATCGGTAGTCACGGCTCGGAGTTCGACGTGGGCTTCGTGCACGCCATCGACAACGACGCCCGGCAGCTGCTGGCCGAGATCCAGTCCGCCTTCGCCAAGATCGCCGCCGAGAACCCCGGCGTGACCGTGGAGACCAAGCCCGCCAGCGCCGCCCTGCACGTGCGCAATGCCAGCCCCGAGATCGGCAGGCGCGCACTGACTTCGGTTCGCCAGGGCCCCGCCTGCTGGGTGGGCGTGCAGGTCACCGAGGGCAAGGCGGTGATCGAACTCGCCGTGGTGCCGACCGACAAGGGCACCGCGCTGGACACCATCCGGCATCAGGAAAGCGCCTCGGCGGCAGTGTTCTTCGGCGACGACGTCACCGACGAGAAGGCCTTCCGGGTACTGTCCGGTCCGGATGTGGGCATCAAGGTGGGCGAGGGCGAGAGCCTGGCCAAGCTGCGGGTGGACTCCACCGAGGACGTGGCGCGCGCGCTGGCCTTCCTCGTCGAGGAGCGCCGCACCTGGCTGGCCGGGGCCAGCGCCCCGCGCATCGAGCGGCTGACCATGCTGGCCAGCCCGCGCTCGGTCGCGCTGCTGACCCCCGACGCCACCGTCACCTGGTTCTGTCACCCCGAGCCGGATTCGGCGGCGGTGTTCGCCCATCTGCTCGGTGGCGCGGCGGCCGGGCATTTCACCGTGGCGCCCGAGCGCGCGGGGCTGCCGCTCTCGCAGCGCTACGTCGACGGCACCATGACCGTCGAAACCCGCTGGGCCAGTTTGCAGGTGGTGGACTACCTGCCCCACGACGTGGCCCCCGACCGCACCGATCTGACCCGCGTCATCACCGGTGACGCCAAGGCCGTGGTGACCTTCGCGCCGCGCCCGGAGTTCGGCCAGGTCTCGGTGCGCATCGAGGCGGTGCCGGGCGGGCTGCGAGTGAGCGGCACCAACGATCCGATGGTGTTGCGCTCCAACGGGGTTCAGTGGGAGATCGTCTCCGACGGCGTCTCCGAGACCGCGCGCGCGGTGGTCGATCCCGCGCAGGCGCCGGTGGTGCTCGAATTGCGCTGCGGTACCGCCGATCTGGCGCCCTCGATGACGCCGGAACCGCAGCGTCGTCAGCTCGCCGAGCAGTACTGGTCGCAGTGGGCGGCGGGATTGCAGCTGCCACCGCTCAAGCCGGATCTGATGAAGCGCTCGGCGCTGACGCTGCGCGGACTCGTGCACCGGCCGTCCGGGTCCATCCTGGCCGCCGCCACCACCTCGCTGCCCGAGGACATCGGCGGCGTGCGCAACTGGGACTACCGCTACTGCTGGCTGCGCGACGCGTCGCTGACCGCGCAGGCCCTGGTCACCCTGGGCTCGCTCACCGAGGCCGAGGAATTCCTCGACTGGGTGCACAAGGTGCTGGCCACCCTGCCCGGACCCGAGCGCCTGCACCCGCTGTACACGATCTATGGCGAGACACTGCCGCCGGAAGCCGTCATCGATCTGCTGCCCGGGTACGCGGGATCACGGCCGGTGCGCGTCGGCAACGCGGCCAATATGCAGGTGCAGCTCGATGTGTTCGGACCGATCGTCGACCTGATCACCGCCATGGCACACGAGCGGGAGCGCCAGGGCGCGACCGACCCGGCCAAGGCGCTGCCCGATGCCGACTGGGAGCTGGTGCACGCCATGGTCTCGGCGGTGCAGCGGCGCTGGACCGAGCCCGACCACGGCATCTGGGAGATCCGCGGCAACCCGCGCCACCACGTGTACTCCAAGGTGATGGGCTGGCTGACCATCGACCGCGCGCTCACCCTGGCCGAGCGCTTCGACCGCCGCCCCGATCCGGAGTGGGCGGAGCTGCGCGAGGTCATCGCCGAGGAGGTGAAGGCCAAGGGCTGGAACGAGCAGGTGCAGTCCTACACCGCCGCCTACGACGGCACCGACCTCGACGCCGCCACCCTGCACATCGGCCTGAGCGGCCTGATCGACCCGGCCGACCCGCGCTTCGCGGCCACCGTGGTGGCCACCGAGGCCGAACTGCGCAGCGGCGCCACGGTGTACCGCTACCACCACGACGACGGCCTGCCCGGCGGCGAGGGCGGGTTCCACCTGTGCGCCGCCTGGCTGGTGGAGGCCTACCTGCTGATCGGCAGGCGCTCGGACGCCGAGGCCCTGTTCGCCCAGCTCGTGGCGGCCGCGGGCCCGACCGGCCTGCTCAGCGAGGAGTACGACCCCGTCCAGGAACGCTCCCTGGGCAACCACCCCCAGGCCTACAGCCACCTCGGCCTGCTGCGCTGCGCCCAGCTGCTCAGCCAGCCCGCCGACGTGCTCGTATAACCGGCGGCAGGCTGTGCCACGTGGTGTCACCGCGTGGCACAGCCTGCAAGGCCCGAACTGTCGTGTCGTACCTGGCACTCGTTGCTGCTAAAGTAAAACGGTAACGATTTCCATTATGATCTAGGGCACAATTCCCCCGTGCTCTGATATGAGCACGGCCAGGAGTACCGCGTGAAGAGTCGATTCGCCCGCATGAGTGCCGGTCTCACGGCGGGAGTCGTGGCCGCGGTCGTGCTCACCGCGTGCGGCTCCGGTGCCGAGGACGACGGCACCGTCTCGATCGTGGCCTCCACCAATGTGTGGGGTTCCATCGCGAGCGCCGTCGCCGGGCCCGAGGTCGAGGTCACCTCGATCATCAGCGATCCCGCCGCCGACCCGCACTCGTTCGAGACCTCGGCCACCGACACCGCCAAGATCAGCGACGCGGATCTGGTCGTGTTCAACGGCGGGCACTACGACGAGTTCATCGAGAAGGCCATCGCCGGCAGGGACAAGCGCACCGTCGAGGCCTTCGCCGAGCGCCCGGACAAGAACGACGACAACGAGCACGTCTGGTACGACGTGTCCACCGTCGCCGCCGTCGCCGACCGGATCGCCAGCCAGCTCGGCGAGATCGACGCCACCAACGCCGCCGGGTACACCGAGCGCGCCACCACCTTCAAGAACCAGCTGATCGGCGTCAGCACCATCACCGGCACCATCGCCACCCAGCACCCGAACGCGCCGGTCGCGCAGTCCGAGCCGCTCGCGCACTACCTGCTGCTGGCCGCGACCGCGCAGGACAAGACCCCGCACGAGTTCCAGGAAGCGATCGAGCAGGAGACCGACCCGGCGCCCGCCGCCGTGGCCGCTACCCGCGATCTGATCAGCGGCAAGCAGGTCAAGGCGCTGATCTACAACGTGCAGACCCAGGACAAGATCACCCAGGACCTGCGCGCGACCGCCCAGGCCGCGGGCATCCCGGTGGTCGAGGTGACCGAGACCCTGCCCGAGGGCGTCGACTACGTCCAGTGGCAGACCGCCAACGCCAAGGCTCTCGCCGCGGCCCTGCGCTGAGGAGTGCGCCGATGACCGAGGGAGCAGCCCTGTCCGAGACCGCCGTGGCACCGGACGTCCCCACCGCGGCGGCCATCCGCCTGCGCGGCGCGACGCTGTCCTTCGGCGAGCGGACGTTGTGGCGCGACCTCGATCTCACCGTCGCCCCCGGCGAGTTCATCGCGGTGCTCGGGCCCAACGGGTCGGGTAAGACCTCACTGCTGCGGGTGCTGCTGGGCAGTCTCGGGCTGAGTTCCGGTGAGGCGCAGGTCGCCGGTCGGCAGGCCGGGCTCGGCAATCCGGGCATCGGTTACGTGCCGCAGCAGAAGACCATCGACGCCGGGGTGCAGTTGCGCGGGGTGGATCTGGTCGGGCTCGGCGTCGACGGGCACCGGTGGGGACTGGGCTGGCTGACCCGCCGCGAGCGGGCGCGCAAGGTGGCCGAGGCCGTGGCCGCGGTGGGTGCGCAGGCGTACGCGCACGCGCCGCTGGAGAGCATGTCCGGGGGCGAGCAGCAGCGGCTGCGGGTGGCTCAGGCGCTGGTCGGTGACCCGTCGGTGCTGCTGTGCGACGAGCCGCTGCTGAGCCTGGACCTGGCCAATCAGCGCCTGGTCGCCGAACTGGTCGACAAGCGCAGGCGCGAACACGACACCGCGGTGCTGTTCGTGACCCACGAGATCAATCCGATCCTGCCGCTGGTGGACCGGGTGCTGTACCTGGTCGACGGCGAGTTCCGGATCGGCACGCCCGCCGAGGTGATGACCTCGGCCACGCTCTCGGAGCTCTACCGGACCGAGGTCGAGGTGCTGCGGGTGCGCGACCGGCTGGTGGTCGTCGGCACCGGCGACGATATGGACGCGCTGGGCGGGACCGCCTGATGGACAAGCTCACCAAGGTGTTCCAGCAGATGTTCGACTTCGGCACCACCGCCGATCTGCTGAGCTACGACTTCGTCCAGCAGGCGCTGCTGGCCTCGGCGCTGCTCGGCTTGCTGGCCGGGCTGATCGGGCCGCTGATCGTCGCCCGGCAGATGTCGTTCGCGGTGCACGGCACCAGCGAGCTCTCGCTGACCGGCGCGTCGGCCGCCCTGCTGGTCGGGGTCGGCGTCGGGATCGGCGCCATCGCGGGCTCGGTGGTGGCGGCCGTGCTGTTCGGCTGGCTGGGTTCCCGGGCGCGGGAACGTGACTCGGTGATCGCGGTGGTGCTCTCCTTCGGGCTCGGCCTGTCGGTGCTGTTCCTGTGGCTGGCACCCGACCGCGCGGGCTCGAAGTTCTCCCTGCTCACCGGCCAGGTCGCCAGCGTCGGCTACGACGGCCTCGCCCTGCTGCTCACCTGCACCGCGGCCGTGCTGGCCGTGCTCGCGATGGTCTACCGGCCGCTGCTGTTCGCCAGCGCCGACCCCGAGGTGGCCATCGCCCGCGGTGTCCCGGTGCGCGCGCTGTCGGTGATCTTCGCCGTGCTGCTCGGCATCACCGCCGCCTTCGGCGTCCAGATCGTCGGCGCCCTGCTGGTGCTGGCCCTGCTCATCACCCCCGCCGCGGCCGCCGCCCAGGTCACCTCCAGCCCCGTCCGCGCCACCATCCTGGCCGTGGTCTTCGCCGAGGTCTCCGCCGTGGGCGGCCTGCTGCTCTCGCTGGCCCCCGGCGTCCCCGTCTCCACGTTCGTCACCGCGATCTCGTTCACGATCTACCTCGTCTGCCGGGTGATCGGCCACCGCGACCGCGCCGCCGCGGCCCGTCCCACCGCCCGCGCGACCGCCTAGCGCTGGTCCCGCCCGCGGGCCGGGAGCAGGGACAGTTCGATCGCGCGATTGACCGCGTCCAGGCGCGAGACCGCCTCCAGCTTGGCGAAGATATTGCGCAGGTGGCGTTTGACCGTCGCCTCGGTGATGCCGAGGGCGGTGGCGATCTGGCGATTGTTGCGAGCCTCGGCGACGAGGGTGAGGATCTCGTGTTCCCGGGTGGAGAGCGGGTCCTCGGGGGTGGTGAGCAGGCTCGACGGGGAGACCGAGAGGGTGACGGCCGGGGCGTGATCGTCGACGGACTGACGGATGGCGGCGGTCAGGGTGTGCCTGCCGGTGCCCTTGTGGAGGTAGCCGCGCACACCGAGGGACAGCAGCTGCCGCACCAGGTGTCCGCCGTCGTGCATGCTCAGCACGATGACGCGCAGGGCCGGGTCCTGGGCCAGGAGGCGGCGCACGGTGTCGGGTGGGTCGCTGCCGGGCATCTCGAGGTCGAGCAGGAGGACGTCGGGGCGGTGTTCGGCGGCCAGGGCGAGGGTGGCCGGACCGGTGCCCGCCTGGGCCACCACGTCGAGATCGGGTTCGGCGGCCAGCAGCTCGCACAGGGCCTCGCGGAGCAGGGTGTGATCGTCGGCGACGAGGATGCGGATGGGACTCATCGGGGTTCCCGGGGGATCGGGATCCACAGGGTCACGTGGGTGCCGCGGCCGGGCGCGGAGTCGATATGGACCGTGCCGCCGACCAGTTCGCAGCGCTCCCGCAGGATCAGCAGGCCGTTGCCGGTGCTCGGGGCGGCGGTGTCGAATCCGGTGCCGTTGTCGATGATCTCGGCGTGCACCTCGTGCGGCGCGAAGTGCAGGTGCACCTCGACCTCGGCCGCGCCCGCGTGACCGACGCTGTTGCGCAAGCACTCCCGCACCATGACGAACAGTTCCTCGGTGAGCGCGGCGGGCACCCAGCCGTCGTCGCCGTGCACCCGGATCCGCAGCGGCGTGCCCGTCCTGCCGAGCGCGGCGGCGACCCCGCGCAGCGCGGTCTCCAGCGAGCCGGACACACTCGGCGTGCGCAGTTCCCCGGCGAGTTCGCGGCTGCGCGTGAGGGTTTCGACGACGGCGGCCTTGGCCAGCCGCACATGCCGCGCCCCGGGCCCCGCCCCCGCACGTTCGCATTCCACCTCGTAGAGCTCGAGCTGGCGCAGCGCGAGCCCGGCCGAATTGCCGATGTGATCGTGGATCTCCCGCGCCAGCCTGCGCTGCCCCTGCTCGTGCGCCTCCCGCACGCGCTGGAGCAGGAAGTCGTCGTAGCCGATCGAGCCCGATTCCAGCCGCAGGCCGATCCCGCGCTGCAAGGCCAGCACCGCCGCGACCAGCGCGGACTGCGGCGCACCGGCCCGCTGCGCGCAATCGGCGAGCACGCCGACGCCCAGCTCGGCGAGGATATTGCCCGCCCGCACCGAATGCGCCGGATGACCACCCTGCCTGACCCGCTCCGAACCCAGGTCGTACACGTCGGTGATGTGGCCGACCGTCACCTCGCCGAGCGTGAGGCTGCGGAGGCAGTCGTCGAAGATGCGGCGGGCCTGGAGCGCGCACTGCTCCCAGGCGGCCGCGGCGGTGAGCGGGCTGCCGATCTCCGTCAGACCCGCGCGGTAGCGGTCGATCAGCTCCGGTATCCGGGCGGCGAACAGCTCGGCGAACCCGGCGTCGGCGCGCGGGTGCGCGGACCCCTCCCCACCGATCACCGGTTCCCCCTTCGTCACCCGAACGCCCCTGGCCCCGCGCTCGCCCGAATATTACCCCCGGCGGCACCCTCCCGGCCGAGCCGAAAGCCGCCTCGACGCGGCGGCCGGGCGGGCAGAATGCCGTCATGATCGACTTCACAGTGCCCGAGGACCTCCGTGCCCTGCGCGACCGTGTGCGCGAGTTCGTGGTCGAGCAGATCGTGCCGTTCGAGCGCGACCCCCGGCTCACCCAGCACGGGCCGGACGACGACCTGCGCGCCGAACTGGTCGCGCTGGCGCGCAAGGAACGGCTGCTCACCGTGCAGGCCCCGGTGGAGTTCGGCGGGCTCGGGTTGAGTCATGTGGAGCAGGCGGTGGTGTACGAAGCGGCGGGCTGGTCGACGCTGGGGCCGGTGGCGATGAACTGCGCCGCGCCCGACGAGGGCAATATGTTCCTGCTCGGCAAGGTCGCCGATCCGGAGCAGGCCGAGCGGTACCTGCTGCCGGTGATCCGCGGCGAGCAGCGCTCGGTCTTCGCCATGACCGAACCCGACGGCGCGGGCTCGGACCCCGGTCAGTTGCGCACCGAGGCGATCTTCGACGGCGAGAACTTCGTGATCAACGGCCGCAAATGGCTGATCACCGGCGCCGACGGCGCCAAGACCTGGATCATCATGGCCCGGCTGGCCGACAACCCGCACCTGCCCGCGGGCCCCACGCTGTTCCTCGCCGACGGCGACGCCGAGGGCATCGTCATCGAGCGGATCATGAACACGATGGACCGCAACTACGTCGGCGGGCACGCGGTGGTGCGGTTCGAGAACCTCACCCTGCCCGCCTCGGCCGTGCTCGGGCGCACCGGCCAGGCCCTGCGCTACGCCCAGCTGCGGCTGGCCCCGGCCCGGCTCACCCACTGCATGCGCTGGCTCGGCGCGGCCGAACGCGCCCAGAGCATCGCGCTGGACTACGCGCGCACTCGCACCGCCTTCGGCAAGCCCATCGGCGAGCACGAGGGCGTGTCGTTCATGCTCGCCGACAACGAGGTGGCCCTGCACCAGTGCCGGTTGACCATCTGGCACAGCTGCTGGCTGATGGACCAGGGCCAGCAGGCCAGGCACGAGTCCTCGATGGCCAAGTCCTACGTCTCCGAGGAGCTGTTCAAGGTCACCGATCGCTGCGTGCAGATCCTCGGTGGCATCGGCATCAGCGACGAGACCGTGGTGGAGATGCTGTTCCGGGACATGCGCGCGTTCCGGCTCTACGACGGGCCGACCGAAGTGCACAAGTACGCGATCGGCAGGCACCTGCTGCGCGAGCGCTAGTACCATTCGGACCCATGAGTTCGGAACTGCTCGTCGACGTCGCAGGCGGCGTCGCCGTGCTCACGCTCAACCGTCCCGCCCAGCAGAACGCCGTGACCCCCACGATGGCCGCCGAGCTGAGCGCCGCGCTGCGCCGCTGCGATACCGAGGACGCCATCCGCGCCGTCGTCATCACCGGCACCGCCCCGGCCTTCTGCGCGGGCGCCGACCTGTCCGCGCGGGCGGGCGAGGTGAGCGCGACCCTGGATCCGCCGCCCTGGCAGGTCCGCAAGCCGGTGATCGCCGCGGTGAACGGCCACGCGGTCGGGATCGGGCTGGCCCTGGCCCTGCAATGCGACCTGCGCTATTTCGCCCGCGACGCCGTCTACGGGCTGAGCCAGGTGCGCCGCGGCGTGCTGGCCGACGGCTACGCGCACTGGACCGTGCCGCGCCTGGCCGGGCTGGCCAATGCCGCCGACATCATGCTCACCGGCCGCACCTTCGACGGCGACGAGGCCAAGTCGATGGGCCTGGCCAATGCCAGCCTGCCCGCGGGCGAGGTGCTGCCCACCGCCATGTCGGTGGCCCACGACATCGCCGAGGGTCCCGCGCCGCTGCCGGTGGCGCTGTCCAAGCGGCTGATCTGGGAGAGCCAGGGCATGACCCCGGCCGTGGTCGGCCAGCTCGAGTCCGAGCTCAACGCGCACGTCGCCAAGAGCGTGGACGGCGGCGAGGCGATGGCGGCCTTCCGGGAACGCCGCGCACCGCACTGGACCGGCAGCATCAGCGGCGAATGGCCCGCCTGGGACGCCGACGCCGAACGCCCCGGCCTGGAGGACTGACTAGAAGTTCCCGTTGCAGGAACCGGCCAGATACAGCAGCGCGAACAGGATCATGCAGATGGTCCCGATGATGCCGGTGATCAACCCGATCAGCACCTGGGACCGGCCGCTGAGCGCGCCGTAGGACGCGTCGATCTGATTGAGCGCCCGCTTGCCGAGCACCCACGCGACCGGCCCGAAGATCCCGCAGCAGAACGGGCTGAGCAGCCCGAGCACGAGGATCAGGTTCGCCTGCGGGTGCTCGACCGTCTCGCCGATCGGCTGATGGGGAATGGCCACGGATCGAATTCTACTGTGTCGGAGGGCCGCTGACGCTCTACTGCGCACACACCACGAACCCGGCCCGCACATCCCGACCCCGAGGAGGGATCCGCCGCGCAGCGGCGGGTCGCGGCCGGGTCGCCGGTCAGGTGCCGCTGCGTAGGCGACGAAGGAGCAAGCAGCGGTGCCTGACCGGCGGCCCCTCGGGGCCGCGACTCGAGCGCGCCACCGCTCAGATATTCCTGCGCTGCCGGGCGATGTCGGCCAGCACCACACCGGCCGCGACCGAGGCGTTGAGCGACTCGACCGGACCGGCCATCGGGATGCTCAGGATGGAGTCGCAGTTCTCGCGCACCAGCCGCGACAGACCCTTGCCCTCGGAGCCGACGACGACCACCGTGGGCATGCTGCCGTCGAACTCGTCGAGCGGCGTGTCGCCCCCGGCGTCGAGGCCGACGATCTGGAAGCCCTGGGCGGCCCAGTCCTTGAGCGTGCGGGTCAGGTTGGTGGCCCGGGCGACGGGCAGCCGGGCCGCGGCACCGGCACTGGTCCGCCAGGCCACCGCCGTCACGCTGGCGCTGCGCCGCTGCGGGATGACCACACCCTGGCCACCGAAGGCGGCCACCGAGCGGATCACCGCGCCGAGGTTGCGCGGGTCGGAGATGTTGTCCAGGGCGACCAGCAGGCCGGGCTCACCGGACACCTTCACCCGGTCGAGCAGGTCGTCGGGGTGGGCGTAGCGGTAGGGCGGCACCTGCAGGGCAACGCCCTGGTGCAAGCCGTTGGCGCTCAACCGGTCCAGATCGGTACGCGGCACCTCGAGGATGGAGATCCCCAGATCGGCCGCGCGCTGCACGCTCTCGGAGAGACGGTCGTCGTTCTCCGTGCCGACCGCCACGTACAGCGCGGTGGCGGGCACCTCGGCGCGCAGGCACTCGAGCACCGGGTTGCGGCCGAGCACCAGCTCCGGACCGTCATCGGACTTGCGGCCCGCGCGCGGCACCCCGGACTTGCCGGTGGGCCGGTTCTGCTGGGCCGCCTTGGCTTTGGCGGCCGCGGCCGCGCGCTTGGCGGCGGGATGCTTGGTGCGCGCCTCGGCGGGCGGGGTCGCGCCCCTGCCCTCCAGGCCGCGACGGCGCTTGCCGCCGGAACCGACGACGGCACCCTTCTTGGTGCCGCCCTTCCTGATCGCTCCGCGTCGCTGTGAATTGCCTGCCATCAGTTCGCCTTCCCGCTCGATGCGCCCAGCGACCATTCCGGCCCCTGCGGGGTATCGGTGACCTCGATACCCGCTGCGACGAGCCGATCCCGTGCGGCATCGGCTTCTGCCCAGTTCTTCTCCGCCCGCGCGCTCGCCCGGCGGTCCAGCTCGGAGCGGACCAGCACGTCGAGCGCGTCGAAGGCCGCCGAGTTGTCGGCGGGGGTGTACCACTGCGGGTCCAGCGGGTCGACGCCGAGAATGCCCAGCATCGCGCGCACCTGCCCGGCCAGTTCGACCGCGGTCTCCAGCGCGCCGGACTCCATCGCCCGGTTGCCCTCGTGCACCACGTGGTGGATCTCGGCCAGCGCCTTCGGAATCGCCAGATCGTCGTCGAGCGCGGCGGCGAAACCGTCGGTCCATTTCCCGACCGGAACCTCACCGGCGCGATCGAGCACCCGCTGCACGAACGCCTCGATGCGCTGATACGAGGCGACGGCGTCGTCGAGGGCCTTGTCGGAGTATTCGAGCATCGAGCGGTAATGCGCGCTGCCCAGATAGAAACGCAATTCCACGGGGCGCACCCGCTTGAGCACATTGGGCACCGAGAGCACATTGCCGAGCGACTTCGACATTTTCTCGCCGCCCATCGTCACCCAGCCGTTGTGCAGCCAGTAACGCGCGAATCCGTCACCGGCCGCCTTGGACTGGGCGATCTCGTTCTCGTGGTGCGGGAAAATCAAATCCATGCCACCGCAATGGATATCGAATTCGCCACCCAGATAGAACTCGGCCATCGCGGAGCATTCCAGATGCCAGCCGGGGCGCCCAGGGCCCCACGGCGAGGGCCAGCTCGGCTCGCCCGGCTTGGCCGACTTCCACAGCGTGAAATCGCGGGGATCGCGCTTGCCGCGGGTGGGGGTCTCGCCCTGGTGCACGTCGTCGAGTTTGTGGCCGGACAGTTCGCCGTAGTTCGGCCAGCTCAGTACGTCGAAGTAGACGTCGCCGTCGGCGGCGTAGGCGTGCCCGCGCTCGATCAGCCGTTCCATCAGCCCGACCATCTGGGTGATGTGGCCGGTCGCGCGGGGTTCGCCGGAGGGCGGCAGCACGCCGAGCACCGCGTAGGCGGCGTCGAAGGCGCGCTCGTGGGTGGCGGCCCATTCCCACCACGGCCTGCCCGCCTCGGCGGCCTTGTTCAGGATCTTGTCGTCGATATCGGTGACATTGCGGATGAACCACACGTCGAAGTCGTGCGCGAGCAGCCAGCGGCGCAGCACGTCGAAGGCGACGCCACTGCGCACATGCCCGATATGGGGCTGACCCTGCACGGTGGCCCCACACAGATACACCGAGGCACGGCCGGGGACCAGCGGGGTGAATTCCCGCAGGGTCCGCGTGTCGGTGTCAAAAAGGCGCAAGGTCACGGCATTCGATCCTAGTCGGTGGGATGGGCGTGCGATTGACCGGCCGGTTCGTGGCTCGCGGCGATCGCGAGCGGTCACGCCGGACGGGTCGGGCGGCGAGCGGGGCGGCGGAGTTCCGGCAGCCGTCAGGGCCGCGGAATATCCGCCAACAGACAGGTGGCGATCGCGGCGACACCCTCGCCACGACCGGTCAGCCCTAATCCATCGGTGGTCGTGCCGGACACCGACACGGGGGCGTCGAGTAATTCGCCGAGAACTTTCTGCGCCTCGGCGCGGCGCGGGCCGATCTTGGGCCGATTCCCGATGACCTGCACGGCGGCGTTGACCACCGTGAAACCCTCCTCGGTCAGCAGCCTGCGGACCTCGGTGAGCATGGCGGCACCGGTGACCCCGGCCCATTCCGGGCGGCCGACACCGAAGACCGCGCCGACATCGCCCAGACCGGCGGCCGAGAGCAGCGCGTCGCACAGGGCGTGGGCGGCGACGTCGCCGTCGGAGTGACCCGCGCAGCCATCGGCGTCCGGGAAGAGCAAACCGGCCATCCAGCAGGGACGACCGGGTTCGATGGGGTGCACGTCACTGCCGATACCGACTCTCACCGGCCGACCGCCTGCTGGGTGTCCGCGGGCGATGCCGCTCGATCCTGGGTGGGTACGGCTCGGTCGGCCGAGGACGAGGTGTGGACGGCGTGGGCCGAATCCGCGCGGTGCCGCGCGTCCGCGGCTTGGTCGGCGCGCAGCGCGTCGGCCAGGCGCAGGTCCAGCGGGGTGGTGATCTTGAAGGCGAGGGGATCGCCCGCGACGGTGCGCACGGCGACGCCGAGGCGTTCGACCAGGCCCGCGTCATCGGTGGCGCCGACCTCGGTGGCGTAGGCGCGGCGCAGCAGTTCGGCGTCGAAGCCCTGGGGGGTCTGGATGGCGCGCAGGTGGGCGCGCTCGGGGGTGCCGGTGACGACGCCCTGGTCGTCGACGGATTTCACGGTGTCGACGACCGGCAGCGCCGGGACGACGGCCTGCGCGCCCGCGTGCAGCTCGGCGGTCACCCGGGCGATGAGTTCCGGCGGGGTGAGCGCGCGAGCGGCGTCGTGCACGAGGTAGCACGCCGCGTCGGGCGCGGCCGCGATCCCGGCGCGCACCGAATCCGTGCGCTCGGCGCCGCCAACGACGACCTGCACCGGCACAGGGGGCATCGAACCGCCGGTCAGTGAGGTGGTGGACAGCAGAGCGGACGCGGCATCGACCAGCTCGGTGGGTACGACGACGACCACCCGGTGCACCGCACCGGACGCGATCAGCCCGTCGACCGCCAGCCGGACCATAGGTATGCCGCCGACCGCGACGAACGCCTTCGGGGTGGACTCACCCAGGCGCACGCCACGACCGGCGGCAGGGACCAGTGCTACGACAGGTCGCACTTCTAGGAAGCCGCGGCGAGGACCTCGTCGAGCAGCGATTCGGCCTTGCCGTCGTCGGTGCCCTCGGCGAGCGCGAGCTCACCGACGAGGATCTGGCGAGCCTTGGCCAGCATCCGCTTCTCACCGGCGGACAGGCCGCGATCCTGCTCACGACGCCACAGGTCACGCACGACCTCGGCCACCTTGTTCACATCGCCGGAGGCGAGCTTCTCGAGGTTGGCCTTGTACCGGCGGGACCAGTTGGTCGGCTCCTCCGTGTGTGGCGCGCGCAGCACCTGGAAGACGCGGTCGAGACCCTCCTGGCCGACGACGTCACGGACGCCGACGTATTCGGCGTTCTCCGCGGGAACCCGAACGGTCAGGTCGCCTTGCGCAACCTTCAGGACCAGATACTCTTTCTGCACACCCTTGATGGTGCGGGTCTCGATTGCTTCGATCAGCGCCGCTCCGTGGTGGGGGTAAACGACGGTGTCTCCGACCTTAAAAATCATGTGTCCCGTGCCCCTTTCGATGTTCACAGTTTAACATGCGACTCGATAACGGCGCGATCAACTGTGCAGGTCAGGGCCACAACGAGGCCATCCGAGGGGTTGACAAGAAAGATTCGGTGTGCATTGCGTTGTGCCAGAACGGGTTAACCACCAGCACAGCGAGCGATATCCGCGCCGCGAGCACCGGGCATCGATCCGGCAACCCCGCCCCGGACACCGAACTGTTACTTCCGCGCCCGCGCGTCGCGAGCCCGGACGCCACACGCGCGAAGCCAACTACTACGCTGCCTAGTTACTACCCTCCGCTCCCCTCATCGGGACGGAGTGAGCCCGGTCGACATGGAGGACTAACCGTGACTGCCCTGAAAGCTGTGACCGCCCCGTCGGCGCGACGTCGCATGGCGACGGTTGCCGCCCTCGCCGCCGCCGCGGGCATCGCCCTGAGCGGCTGCAGTGCCGGCCAGATCACCCAGACCTCGTCGCAGGCCGCCGCCATCAACGGCAACCACGCCGAGGTGGGCGCGATCTCGCTGCGCAATGTGCACATCGTGTACCCCGAGGCCGACGCCGAGCACGACAAGGGCGGCAAGGCCGTGCTGTCGCTGTCGATCATCAACGGCAGCGAGACCGTCACCGACGAGCTGACCAGCGTCAGCACCGACCTGGGCCAGGTCAAGCTGACCGGCCCGGCCAGCGACGCCAAGCTGGTGCTCGCGCCGCAGCAGACCGTGGTCATCGGCCCGGTCAACGCCCCCGGCGCCCCGGCGGCCGAGGACGACCACCACGCCACCCCCACCACCGCCGCGCCCACCACCTCGGCCGCGCCGACCACCGCCGGTGAGCCCGAGGGCGACAAGCCGTCCATCGACCCGGCCGCCCAGCCCGGCACGATCGAGATCACCGGCCTGACCGAGGACATCACCCCCGGCCTGACCTACAACGTCACCTTCAACTTCAAGGACGCGGGCACCGTGCAGGTGTCGGTCCCGGTCGACGCGGCCGCGGTCGAGCGCGTGGAGAACGAGAAGTCCGGCCCGGCGCCCGAGGGCAGCGGCGGTCACTGAGACTCCGGAACGTAGTAAAGCCGTCGCGGGTGACCGCGGCGGCTTTCCTTTTTGTCGGAGCGGGTCCGTAGGGTGCGCGTGTGGCCAAGACCAAAGCTGTCTACCGATGCACCGCGTGCTCGCACGAGGTGTCCAAGTGGGTCGGTAAGTGCCCGGAGTGCGGCGCCTGGGGCACGGTGAACGAGGTGGCCGTCTCGGCGTCCACCGCGGCGCCCGGGCGGCGGGCTATGCTGCCCAGCACGGCCGCGGCGCCGCTGTCGCAGATCGACGCCAAGGTCACCCGGGCGCGCTCGACCGGGGTCAGCGAGCTGGACCGGGTGCTCGGTGGCGGTGTGGTGCCGGGGTCGGTGGTGCTGCTGTCCGGGGAGCCCGGGGTGGGCAAGTCGACGCTATTGCTCGAGGTGGCCTCCCGCTGGGCCGCGCAGCGGCAGGAGACGGCCCTGTATGTCACCGCCGAGGAGTCGGCGGGGCAGGTGCGGCTGCGGGCCGACCGGACCGGCGCGGTGCACGACCGGGTGTATCTGGCGGCCGAGTCGGATCTGTCGATCGTGCTCGGGCATGTGGAGCAGGTGCGCCCGTCGCTGCTGGTGGTCGACTCGGTGCAGACCATGCTGGCCCCGGAGGTGGACGGGGTGATCGGCGGGGTCACCCAGGTGCGCGCGGTCACCGCGGCGCTCACCTCGCTGGCCAAGGCCAGCGGGATCGCGGTGCTGCTGGTCGGGCATGTCACCAAGGACGGCAATGTGGCGGGCCCGCGCACGCTCGAGCACCTGGTGGACGTGGTGCTGCAATTCGAGGGCGACAAGAACTCCACGCTGCGCATGGTGCGCGGCATCAAGAACCGCTTCGGCAGCGCCGACGAGGTGGGCTGCTTCGAACTGCACGAGGACGGCATCGCCTGCGTCGACGATCCGTCCGGGCTGTTCCTGCACCACCGCACCGACACCGTGCCCGGCACGGCGGTCACCGTGGCGATGGACGGCAAACGCCCACTGGTCGCCGAGGTGCAGGGGCTCACGGTGAAGACCGAGATCCCGCAGCCGCGCCGCGCGGTCAGCGGGCTGGACTACAACCGCGTCGCCATGGTGCTGGCCGTGCTGCAGAGCCGCGGGCGGGTCTTCCTGGGCAAGCACGATGTCTACGCGGCCACCGTCGGCGGGATGCGGCTGATCGAGCCCACTGCGGATCTGGCCATCGCGCTGGCGATCGCCTCGGCCGAGGCCGATATCGCGCTGCCCGCGGGCTGGGTGATCCTCGGCGAGGTGGGCTTGGCCGGGGAGGTCCGCAAGGTCACCGGGCTCACCCGCCGCCTGGCCGAGGCCGAACGGCTGGGCTTCACCACCGCGCTGGTGCCGCCCGGTTCGGAGAAAACCAAGATCGGTTCCATGCGAATCCACGAGGTCGGCGACCTGCGTTCCGCGCTCCGGCTGGCGCAGCTCCGCAAATCCCGCGCATCACGCGAACCCGTCGCCGCGGAATAATCCCGGCAAACCCCGAATTCCGTGCCCGACGGGCCTTTTCGCGGTAACAACCATTGACATCGCCGACGATCTTGCGAAGCCTGCAAATCGACCGAACCTGAACATGTGACCTACCGCGCACCAGGACAATGCGCGGGTCCGCGTCAGTCGGCGAGGTTGAACGGCTCGGCGGCGCTGCGGATCGAGCCCAGCTGGGCCACCACCATGTAGGCGCCCGCGGGCACCGGCAGCCGGTCGCCCGCACACTCGGGCTGCGAGGTGGTGCCGAACCAGGTGCCCTTGTAGGACAGCTGCTGACCGGCCGCGAGGGTCTTCGGATCCGGCGGGCCGTCGGGGTTGCAGTCATTGCTCGCCCACAGCCTGCGCTGGCCGTCGAGGGTGTAGACGAGGAACTGCGGACCCGCGCCGAGATCGCGGCTGCACGGAGCCGAGGAGATATTGGTGATCACGGTGCCGAAGCCCGGCTGGTCGCCCACCCGGTAGGTCGGCTGGCCGACGGTCACCTTCAGCGCCAGCGACTGATCCGAGCACGGCTGGGCCGCGGGCTGATCGGTCGCCGACGGGCTGGCGGTGGCCTCGCTGGTACTCGTGGCGCTGCTCGACGACGTGGCACTGCTCGACTCGGGCGTGGTGCTCGACTCGGCCGCCTCGGTCGTCTCCGCGGTGGTGGTGGCCGCCACGGGTTTCTCCCCGGAGGAATCGCCGCCACGCGTCACCATCACGGCGAGCCAGATCACCAGCGCGAGCGCGACGGTGATAACGCCGATGGCGAGCGCGCGGCGACGCCAGTAGATCTCCGGGGGGAGCGGTCCGTTCGGTTCCAGCACGCTTCAACGGTAAGCGCACCGCGCGGGGGTGCGCTCGATGACCTCGGCGTGTCCTACCGGATTTCGCCGATATTGCCGACCGTGCTGCGCAGCTGCGCGCGCCCGTCCTCGAGCTTGTAGGTGACGCTCGCGATCGCCAGCTGACCGGTGGCCACCCGCTGGGAGATGATCATCGAGCGCTGCATGAGCAGCCGCGAGGTCTCCTCGACGTGGCGCGCCTCGAACTCGTCGACCGCGGTCAGCCCCTCGCGACGGCCGATCAGGATCGACGGGGTGACCCGCTCGACGATGCTGCGGATGAAGCCACCGGGGACCTCACCGCCGTCGAGGGCGTCGATGGTCGCCTTCACCGCGCCGCAGCTGTCGTGGCCGAGGACCACGATCAGCGGCACGTTGAGCACCTCGACGCCGTACTCGATCGAGCCGAGCACCGAGCTGTCGATCACATGACCGGCGGTGCGCACGACGAACATGTCGCCCAGGCCCTGGTCGAAGATCAGCTCGGCGGCCACCCGCGAGTCGCCGCAGCCGAAGAGAATGGCGTGCGGGTGCTGGCCACCCACGAGCTTGGCTCGATCGGCGGCTCCCTGGCTAGGATGCAGCAGATCACCGTTGACGAAGCGCTCATTGCCTTCGCGCAGTGACTTCCAGGCACTTATCGGATTAGAACCAGGCATACCGACCATTGTGCACAGACCGGTGGTTACCAGCGAGTCCGCTGCGTTACGCGTCGGCAAATTGAGCCTGGCGGAGGCGGAACGGGAACAGTGAGTATCGACGCCGAGGTCCTGCTGGACTGGTTCACCGACACCGCGCGTGAGCTGCCCTGGCGCGAGCCGGACGCCACCGCCTGGCACATCCTGATGAGCGAGATCATGCTCCAGCAGACGCCGGTGGTGCGGGTCGAACCGATCTGGCGCGAATGGGTGGCCCGCTGGCCGGTGCCCTCGGCGATGGCGGCGTCCTCGCAGGCCGAGGTGCTGCGCGCCTGGGGCAAACTCGGCTACCCACGCCGGGCGCTGCGGCTGCACGAGTGCGCGCGGGTGCTGGCCGAACAGCACGGTGATGTGGTGCCCGCCGATGTCGACGCGCTGCTTAGCCTGCCCGGGATCGGCGCCTACACCGCCCGCGCGGTCGCCTGTTTCGCCTACGGCCAGCGGGTTCCCGTGGTGGACACCAATGTTCGCCGGGTGGTCGCGCGCGCGGTGCACGGCCGCGAGGTGGGCAACCCGTCCAGCCGGGATCTCGCCGAGACCGAGGCGCTGCTGCCCGCCTCCGTCCCCCGCGCCGCGAAGTTCTCCGCCGCCCTGATGGAACTGGGCGCGCTGGTGTGCACGGCCCGCAACCCCGATTGCGCGCGCTGCCCGCTGCCGGACTGCGCCTGGGTCGCCGCGGGCAAGCCCGCCGCCACGGTGGTGCGCAAGGTGCAGAAGTACGAGGGCACCGATCGGCAGGCGCGGGGGCGGCTGCTGGACGTGCTGCGTGACGCGTCGGGGCCGGTCGAACGGGTCCGCCTCGATCTGGCCTGGACCCGCGACCCCGGTCAGCGGGCCAGGGCGCTGGACTCGCTGCTGGTCGACGGCCTGATCGAACAGACCGAGGACGGCCTGTTCGCGCTCGCGGGCGAGGGCGGCTGATCTGCTGGCTCGCCCGCGAGTCAGCCCCGGGAGAGAACCGCGGGCGAAGGCGAGTAACGACCGGCTCATCCCGCGAATCAGCCCCGTGAGGGGCGGCCCCGGGCAGGGACCATCCGGCGGCGTTCACACCGGGACGGCCTGCGCCTCCCGCTGCCGACCTGCTCGGCGGCTGCGCGGAAGCTGCGGGCGTTTTCGTCATAGATGACCGGAACGAGCGAGCCGCGCCGAAGCGGCAGGGCGACCTCAGCCGAGCACGCGGGCGAGGAACCCGCTGACCAGCTCGCGGTACTCCGCGGGCCGCTCGTCGTGCACGAGGTGCCCGGCGCCCTCGACCCACGCGTACTCGGCATCCGGATGCACCTCGGCCATGGTCCGCATCTGGCCGGGTGGGGTGATGGTGCGCTCGCCCTCGATGAGCAGGGTGGGCATGGTCAGCGACTTCCATTCGGTCCAGAAATCGCGGGTGCCCCACTCCTCGGAGATGGCGCGGAAGGTGTCGACCTCGCCGTGCAGGCGGAAGCCGTCGGGGGCGGCGGTGAAGGCGCGCAGGAAGTACCGGCCCGCGACCGGGCCGAAGTAGTCAAGCACCGCGTGTTCGTCGGGGAAGGGCTGCGGCCAGGAGTGGATGAGTTCGGCCCAGTGCGCGGCGGTGCGGCCGGTGAAATCCGGGGCGATATCCTCGACGACCAGCGCGCGGACCCGCGCGGGATGGGTGGCCGCGAAGACCCAGCCGTGGATGGCGCCCATCGAATGCCCGACGATCACCATCGGCTCGGTGATCGCCGAGGTCAGCTCGGCCAGATCGGCCACGAACGCCTCGGTGCTGAGCTCGGCGGGCGGAACCCGCCCGTGCCCGGCCGCGTCGACGGTGTACACGTGCCCGTACTCGCGCAACCACGGCAACTGATCGGTCCAGGTGCGCGCGCTGCCCATCAGCCCGTGCAGAAGCAGGATCGGGACGCCGGTCCCACCTTCGTCGTACAACACCCTGCCGATTGTGCCCCGACGGCCGAGAACCCGCGGCGCCAGCCGCAGAGCATATTGTCGGGGTATGGCTGTTGTGAAGATCAATGCGATCGAGATCCCCGAAGGTGCCGGTCCGGAGCTGGAGAAGCGGTTCGCCGCCCGCGCGCACGCGGTGGAGAACTCCCCCGGTTTCCTCGGCTTCCAGTTGCTGCGCCCGGTGGCCGGTGACAACCGGTATTTCGTGGTGACGCAATGGGATTCGGAGGAATCCTTCGCCGCGTGGCGCGACGGTCCGGCCCGGGCCGCGCATGCCGGGCACGGCGGTGACGGCGAGCGTCCCAAGCCGGTGTCCACCGGTGCCTCGCTGCTCGAGTTCGAGGTCGTCCTCGACGTGCCCGCCAAGGGCTGACGGCGGCGTTTCCGCTGGACATGCGGATGCGCGTATTGACGTGGACGCCTGGCGACTGTCACAGTTCGAGGGTTAACACACGCGAGGGTGCGCGGTAATTCCGGTGAGATTCCGGAGCGGTCGCGCCACTGTATCCACGTACCGGGTCCCCGGTGCCGGAGAGCCAGACACCGGCACCTTCGCACCGCTTCGATCATGGGACGCGTATCCCAGAGGAGGACCCGAATGGCAATCGCGCATTCACCCAGCCGGTCTACCGGCCTGGACAACCTGGCCACCGTGCTCGTCACGGTCGGTGTCGTTCTGCTCGCGCTGCTCACGCTGTACCTGGTCGGCTTCGACCAGGGGGCCATCTCCCGCAGTGGGATGTTCCTGCACGAGCTGATGCACGACGGACGTCACCTGCTGGGTGTCCCGTGCCACTGATCGGTTCGCTCAAAACCCTGCTGTTGCGTGGCCTGCTGGCCGGTTTGATCGCCGGCCTGCTGGCCGCCACGGTGGGCTATTTCGTCGGCGAGCCCCAGGTGGACGCCGCGATCGCCATCGAAGAGGCTGCCGCCGCCCCGGCCGAACACGGCCACGAGGCGGCCGAGCCGGAGGGCCATTCACACGGTGACGAGGAAGCACTGGTCAGCCGCTCCGGGCAGAAGGCGGGGCAGTTCCTCGCACTCGGCCTGGCCGGTATGGCCTTCGGTGCCCTGCTCGCCGCCGCGCTGAATGTGGCCCGCCGGTTCACCGAACTGCCAGGACCCCGGTTGTCGCTGCTCGCCGCAGGTTTCGCGTGGGCGGCGATCGTCGCGGTGCCGTTCTTCAAATACCCGGCCAACCCGCCCGCGGTGGGTGACCCGGAGACCATCAATAGCCGTACCTGGCTGTGGGTCGCCGCGGTGGTGCTCGGACTGCTCGCGGTCGCCGCGTCGGTCGCGGCCTATCGGGCGCTGGCCGGACAGCTGGACACGCTCCGGCTGATCGCCGCCGTGGCCGCGTTCGTGCTGGTCACGACGGTCGGCTACATCCTGCTGCCCGGAGTGAACGAGGTGGCCGAGGACTTCCCCGCGACGCTGCTGTGGCGCTTCCGGGTGGCCTCGCTGGCTGAGACCACCACGCTGTGGGTGTCGCTGGGCCTGGCCTTCGCCGCGCTCACCGAGTTCGCCTCGCGTAGCACCGCCGTACCGGAGAAGGCCGCTACCGCAGGGTGATCCGCGCGGGTATCGCGTCAAGGCAGTGTCGGTGTCATGACCGACACTGCCTTTTCCGTTTCCGGGGACCGTCCCCGCGCCGTCGCCGTGGCCTTCGGCGCCCTGCTCACCGCGCTGGCCGCGGGCGCCGCAGAGGGACTGCTGCGCGCGGTGCGCGGTGGCGGTGAGTTCGGCGCCACCGCGGCGGGACTGCTCCCCCGCCTGGCCATCTATCTGGTGGTCGCCGCCGTCGCGCTGTACATGGTGCGGGGCAGCCGGGTCGCGCGGGCGCTGCTGACCGTCGGCATCGGCGTGGTCGGGCTGATCTCGCTGATCATCGAACCGCTGGCGGTCCTGCTCTCGACCGACGATTTCGCCGCCCTGTTCCGCGGCCTGGCGCCCTCGTCGACCGTGCTGGTCAGTGTCCGGGCCGTGCACATCCTGGCGGTCGCGGTCGCGATCCCGGCGATGTACACCCCGGCCGCGCACCGCTGGTTCACCCAGCGGTGACGGCCCGCGGGATCAGCTCAGTTCGGCGTCGAGTTCGATCTCGGGAACGCCGGTGAGCGCCTTGCTGACCGGGCAGCCGTTCTTGGCGGCGGTGGCCGCGGCGGAGAAGCCCTCGGCGTCGAGCCCGGCGACGACGGCGCGGACGGTCAGCTTGATCTTGCTGATCTGGAACCCACCGGCCGGGTCGGGCGCGAGGGTGACATCGGCGGTGACGTCCAGGCTCTCCGGGGTGCCACCGGCATTGGCGATCTCGGCCGAGAGCGCCATCGAGTAGCAGGAGGAGTGCGCGGCGGCGATCAGTTCCTCGGGGCTGGTGCCCTCGGCGGTGTCGGCGGCGCGGCGCGGGAAGGTGACGTCGTACTTGCCCACCCCCGAGCTGACCAGTTCGACCTGCCCGGAACCATCCTGCAGCCCGCCCGCCCAGAGGGTGCGTGCGCTACGAGTCGGCATGCCAAATCCTTTCTAGGCCACGCTGCCGGTGACCTCGTCGAGTCGTTCCAGCATCTCCGGCCAGACCTGCTGGTGCAGGTCCCTGATGGCCGCGGTCGGGAACCCGGAGTGCCGCAGGCGCAGCCGGATGCCGCGCGGCTGCTTGCGGAATTCGACGTCGACCACGGTCTCCACGCCATCGGTGGCGGCGGTAACCCAGGTGAACACTACGCGCCGGTCCGGCTCGAGCGTGAGGATCCGGCCGTAGTGCGGGTTGACCTTCTCGGCCGATCCGGTGTCGAAATAGAGGGGCTCGCCGACCTCGGGACGCATCCGCACCGATCCGGGAACCGCCAGCCACAGATCGAATCCCCGGGTCCAGGTCGCGTAGAGCAGACTCGGCGCGGCCTTCATCACGCGCTCGACCGTCAGCTCGTGCGGTCGTGAGGACAGGTCAGGGTGGCGAACTGGCTGGTCCATCAGTGGACTGTACCGGCTGCGGGCCGCCGATCGCCGCATCGGGTGCGCCGTTGATGTCGGACCCCACGGGTAGCGTCCGCTCCGTGACGAGCACCTCCGAGGACACCACCCGCTTCTGGACCCTGATCGATACGGCCTGGGCCGCGACGGGCACCACCCCCGCCGCCGTGCTGCGCGCGGGATACGCCGAGTTCGACACCCATCTCGACGCCTTCCTGGCCCAATTGGCCGCGCACGCGGAGGGTTTCACCGGCGACGAGCTGGTGGCACTGGACCGGGTCGCCGAGCGCGCCCTCTACGACATCGACCGCGCCGATATCCAGGAGATCACCGACGGCTCCGACGACGGATTCCTCTACGCGCGCGGGTTCATCGTCGCGCTGGGCCGGGAGTACTACGAGGCGGTGCTGGCCGATCCGTCGGCCGCGATCACCGATGCCGAGTGCGAGGAGATGTGCTACTTCTTCGCGCACCTGCACCATTTACGCTTCGGCACTTTCCCTGATACCGGCTCCGGAATCTCGCGCGAGACCGCGTCGAACCCGGCGGGCTGGAGCTGACCGCGCCTGTCGTTCAGATCAGGTCGCGACGGGATGTCAGCCAGATCGTGCCCACCGCGAAGATCGCCGCGTAGGCGGCCAGCAGGCCCAGCGATTCACCACGGGTGAGGATGTCGAGCACGCCGGGCGTCGCCGGGCCGCTCACCGTGCGCATGGCGCCCGCCAGGGAACCGGCGGCGGTACCGGGCAGCAGATCGGTGACGGTCTCGATCGGGCCGAAGATATTCGCCACCCCGCGCAGCAGGTTCTCCACCACCAGCACCCAGACCAGACCGAGCCCGACCGCCAGCGCCGGACCGCGCGCGATGGCGCCGATGAACGCGCCCGCCAACGTCCACATGCCGAGAATCGCTGTGCCGGTGAGTATTCCGATGGCGGACTGCCCCAGCGACGGCATGGTCAGCGCCTGCCCCTCGGTGACCGCGATGAGCGAGGAGACACCGAGGTCGACGGCGAAAGCCACGCACACCAACCCGATCACCACCAGCGCCAGGCTCACCAGCAACCCGCCGATCGCCGCCGGACGCCCCGGCCCCTGGGTGAAGACCGTCTTCCAGGTCCCCCACCCGTACCCGCTGCCGACCGCCAGCGCGCCGAGCAACAGCATCAGCGCACCGCCGAACATGGCCATGCCCTGGGTGAACACCTCGGGGACGGCGGCGGGCAGCAGCTGACCGAGCAGCGCCTCGCGGGGCAGCCCGTCCGCCATGGCACCGCTCTCGCCGGAGCTGTAGGCGAGGTAGTTGAACAGGTAGGCGAAGGTGAGGTTCAGCAGCACCCAGGTGCCGAGCACGATCCAGAAGGTGGGCCACCGGCGCAGGCGCAGCGCCTCCGCGCGCAGACTCGCCCACAGATCCCTTGTCGTACCGATCATTTCGCGACCTCCACTGCTGTCATCTCGAAGAACACTTCCGCCAGGGACCGCTCGTCCACGCGCAATTCCCGCAGGTCCGCACCCGCGCCGACGACCGCGCGGGCGATCTCGGGGGCCAGTGCCGCCGCCACATCGACGCGGATGCCGTCGCGTCCGGCCTGCGCGGGCGCGCCGGTGGCCCGGATGGCGTCGAGGGCCGTACTCATCGGCTCGGCCCGCACCAGCAGGGAGGCGGTGCCGCGCAGTTCGGCGACGGTCGATTCGGCGAGCAGGCGCCCGCCGGAGATCACGCCGACGCGGTGGCAGATCTCCTGCACCTCGGCCAGCTGGTGACTCGACAGCAGCACGGTGTGCCCGTCGGCGGCGAGATCGACGATGAGCGCGCGCATATCGGCGAGCCCGGCGGGGTCGAGGCCGTTGGTCGGCTCGTCGAGGATCAGCAGGTCGGGATGACCGAGCAGGGTGGCGCCGACGCCCAGGCGCTGTTTCATACCCAGCGAATACGAGCGGAAGCGGTCGCCCGCGCGGTCGGCCAGACCCACCCGGGCCAGCACCCGCTCGACCTCGGTGTCGGGATGGCCGCGATAGCGGGCCAGCACGCGCAGGTTGTCGCGGCCGGAGAGGTAGGGGTAGAAGCCGGGGCCCTCGATGAGGACGCCCAGGCGGCGCAGCACGGCCGGGTCGCCTGGGTCGTGGCCCGCCACGGTGGCGGTGCCCGCGGTGGGGCGGATCAGACCGGCGAGCATGCGCAGGGTGGTGGTCTTGCCCGCGCCGTTGGGGCCGAGGAAGCCGTAGATCTCGCCCGCGGCGACGCGCATGTCCACCGCGTCCACCGCGAGGTGCGGACCGTAGCGTTTGGTCAGGCCGTCGGTGACGACGATCGGAGGGTTCATGCACCGAGAATCCCCCGGCCGGGGGAGCCGGGACATCCGTCGCGGGGCGGAATCGCGGGTACGTCACGCGGAGTACGGCGCGGTGCCCGATCTTCGCCCCGGTGGGCATTTCACCGGCCGAAGTGGCCGTCGACGGCGGTCTTCGCAGGAATTACGGGCGCAGGCCGACGCGCGGGGCACCCACACGCAATAGGGTGACAGAGGTGGGAGCGTCTGCGAAGTGGGAGCGTGGCTCGGTCGTTCGAGACTGGGGCCTGGCGGTGGTTGTCGCGCTGATCCAGCTCGCCGGGAGTTCCGGCGCGAACGGGCATCAGACGGGGGTGCGCTCGCTCGACGCGTTCGCCTACCTGTTGCTGCTGGCCGGGCCCATCGCGCTGGGTTTCCGGCGGTTGCTGCCGGAGCCGGTGCTGCTGGTGGCGCTGCTCGCGGCGGTGTCGTATGTGCTGCGCGACTACGGGTACGGGCCGATCTTCCTGTCGCTGGTGATCGCCTTCCTCACCGCGGCGGTGCGCGGATCGCGCTGGCGCACCTATCCATTGGTCGCGCTCGGGTTCGTCACCATGGTGTGGCCGGTGCCCGCGCTGCTCGGGCGGCATACCGATGCCTGGCAGGTGTTCGGGCTGCTGGCCTGGATGGGCGTGCTGGTCGGGATCGCCGAGGGGATCCGGCTGCGGCGGGCGGTGGTGCTGGCCCGTGAGCAGCGGGCCGAGGCCGCCCGACGCGACGAACAGGCCCAGCAGGCCAGGGCCGCCAGCGAGGAGCGGCTGGCCATCGCGCGCGAGCTGCACGATGTGCTGGCGCACAGTCTCTCGCTGATCAACGTGCAGTCCTCGGTGGCGCTCGAGCTGTTCGACCGCAAACCGCAGCAGGCGGCGGCCGCGCTGGCCACCATCAAGACCACCTCGAAAGAGGCGCTGGCCGAGGTGCATACGCTGCTGCACGCCATCCGCAGCGGTGCGGCGGTCGCGCCCGTGCCCGAGGAACCCGTCGAAACCGCTGCGGCCGTGACGGATTCACCCGCACTTTCCGCTCCGGCCGCGCCGCCACGGCCCGCGCCGCGCGCACCCGCGCCCTCGCTCGACGACCTCGACACGCTGCTGGAACGCACCCGCGCGACCGGGCTCGTCGTCGAAACCAAGATCATCGGCACACCCAAGAAGCTGCCCAGCGTGATCGATGTGGCCGCGGCCAGGATCATCCAGGAATCGCTGACCAACGTCATCCGGCACGCGCCGGGCGCCGCCGCCACCGTCACGCTGCGCTACACGCCGGAATCGATCGATGTCACCGTCGACAACACCCGCCCCACCGGCACCGCCGTGCGTTCCGGCCCCGGCGGGAACGGGATCATCGGAATGCGCGAGCGGGCCCACGCGCTCGGTGGGGCGCTGACGGCCGGACCGCGGCCCTCCGGTGGTTTCCGGGTCGCGGCGCGACTGCCCGCGCGGCCCGCGGGTTCCGCACCGGCGCGGGCCGTCGGCCGGGCCGCGGGTGCCGACGCCTCGTCCGCGCTGGGAACGAGCCGGACCGATTCGAGCGGCGAGGCGGCCGACCGGGCATCGGCGAGTTCGTCGTCGGCACGCTCCGCCGAGTCGGGATCGTGGACCACGGACGCACGGCCCGCCGAGACCGCCCCGGGACGAGATCGAGCGAGCGGCGGACAGAGCGAGGCCACCGCATGAGGGTGAACACGGCCGCCACGCCCGGCCGCGACGGATCCACCGGGGCGACCGAGCGTGACGGGTCCGCGCGGCCGCCCGCCCGGCCGTGCGGGCCCCCATGAGCGAGCAGTCCGCGACGATCCCCGCATAGGCCAGCCGGACGAGGAGGACCACGTGAGTGAGCCACATCAGGGCGGTGGGCGCCGGACCCGGGTCCTGGTCGCCGATGATCAGGCGCTGGTCCGGGGCGGGTTCGTCGCGCTGCTGGACGCGCAGGACGACATCGAAGTGGTCGGCGAGGCCGACAACGGCGAGCAGGCCGTGCGGATGACCCGCTCGCTCATGCCCGATGTCGTGCTCATGGACATCCGCATGCCGATCCTCGATGGCCTGGCCGCCACCCGCATGATCGCCGACGATCCGCACCTGGGCGCGGTCCGCGTCGTCGTGCTCACCACCTTCGAGCTCGACGAATACGTCTTCGAGGCGATCCGCGCCGGTGCCGCGGGCTTCCTGGTCAAGCACACCGAACCCGCCGATCTGCTGCGCGCGGTCCGCGTGGTCGCCGCGGGCGACGCCCTGCTCTCCCCCGGCGTCACCCGCCGCCTGCTCGCCGAGTTCTCCACCCACGCCAAACAACCCCCACCCGCCGCCCTTGCCGACCTCACCGACCGCGAACGCGAGGTCATGACCCTGGTCGCCGAGGGCCTCACCAACGCCGAGATCGCCGCCCGCCTCTACCTCAGCCCCGCCACCGCCCGCACCCACGTCAGCCGCATCCTCACCAAACTAGACGCCCGAGACCGCACCCAACTGGTCGTCCTCGCCTACGAATCGGGCCTGGTCCGCCCGGGCTGGCAATAACCCCTTCCTACGCACCTCTCTGTGGTGGAGCTCGAACCCGAAGTCGCCACCTGGCTTCGATCACTGACAGACCGCGAGTTCGCCCAGGTAGACGTGTATGTGGGCATGCTCGAGCGGTTGGCCCACGCACTGGAGGTACGCTTCGTCGCCCGCGCGGTGAGATCAGCGAAGCCGACTACCGGGCCAGGCTCGCGGTATTGAACGAACCGCGCCGGGCCGAGAAGAAGTAGGTGCCGTGATGCGGTTCCCGCGCATGCTGGCTCTGGCCGCCGCACGCCGACCGGTTGTCGGTACCCGCTGATACGTTCGCCGCACGGACAACGAACAGGGGTGGGATCAGTGGGAATTGCGATGTCGTTTCATCCGGTCAGCGAGGACGACCTCGCCCGGGCACGGGTCGACGAGCAGTGGGCACGCGAGGGGATCTTCGAGCTCGAACCGGCCCCCGACCAGCCGCTCGGCGGTGTGGACAAGGCCTGGCACGGACTGGCTTACCTGCTCGAGTCCGCCCGGACCGGGGTCGGTCTGCTCTTCGACGCCGAACCACTGGATACCGACGGCCATCTCTTCGGGTGGAGCACCGAATTGGTGGCCCATGCCGCCGAGCGGCTCGGCACCGTCACCTTCGACCAGCTCGCCGCGCACTACGACCCGGAACGCATGGACGCGGCGAGTATCTATCCGGGCTTCTGGGCGAGGGACCCGGACGACGGCCGCGAGTACCTCGAGGACAACCTGGTCGAGCTGAAGAAGATCTTCGCCTACGCGGCGGACCATCGTTCCTGCCTCGTCCAGCACCTGGGCTGACCGGCCCGGATACGACGAGAGCCCGCCCCCGGCGCGATGCCGGGGGCGGGCTCTGTCGTTCAGCCGATTACTCGCCGGAGGCGGCGGCTTCGGGCGCGGTGCCCTCGGCGGCGCCGGTGAGGACGACCTCGGGCTTGTCGTCGCCCGCGGGGGCCTTGGTCAGCTTCGCCTTGCCCGCGAAGGTGAACTTGGCGTCCTCGCCCTGCCCCTCGCCGTTCCAGCCCTCCACGTCGACCGTGATGGTCTGGCCTGCGCCGATCTCGCCGAAGAGGATCTTCTCCGAGAGCTGGTCCTCGATCTCGCGCTGGATCGTGCGACGCAGCGGGCGGGCGCCCAGGACCGGGTCGAAACCGCGCTTGGCCAGCAGGGCCTTGGCCTGCTCGGTCAGCTCGATGCCCATGTCCTTGTTCTTCAGCTGCTTGGCGACGCGGGCGATCATCAGATCGACCATCTCCACGATCTGCTCGCTGGTGAGCTGGTGGAAGACGATGACGTCGTCGATGCGGTTGAGGAACTCGGGGCGGAAGTGCTTCTTCAGCTCGTCGTTGACCTTGAGCTTCATCCGCTCGTAGTTCGACCCCTCGGCGTTGGCCTGGGTGAAGCCCAGTCCGACGGCCTTGGAGATGTCGGAGGTGCCCAGGTTCGAGGTGAAGATCAGCACGGTGTTCTTGAAGTCGACCGTACGACCCTGACCGTCGGTGAGACGGCCGTCCTCGAGCACCTGCAGGAGGGTGTTGTAGATCTCCTGGTGCGCCTTCTCGATCTCGTCGAACAGCACCACCGAGAACGGCTTGCGGCGCACCTTCTCGGTGAGCTGGCCGCCCTCCTCGTAGCCCACGTACCCGGGCGGGGCACCGAACAGGCGCGAGGCGGTGAAGCGGTCGTGGAACTCGCCCATGTCGATCTGGATGAGCGCGTCGTCGTCGCCGAACAGGAAGTTCGCCAGCGCCTTGGACAGCTCGGTCTTACCGACACCGGACGGACCGGCGAAGATGAACGAGCCCGAGGGGCGCTTGGGGTCCTTCAGACCGGCGCGCGTGCGGCGGATCGCCTTGGAGACGGCCTTGACGGCGTCTTCCTGGCCGATGATCCGCTTGTGCAGCTCGTCTTCCATGCGGAGCAGACGGGTGGTCTCCTCCTCGGTGAGCTTGAAGACGGGGATGCCGGTCCAGTTGGCCAGCACCTCCGCGATCTGCTCGTCGTCGACCTCGGCCACGACGTCCAGATCACCGGAACGCCACTGCTTCTCCCGCTCGGCGCGCTTGGCGACGAGCTGCTTCTCCTTGTCGCGCAGACGCGCGGCCTTCTCGAAGTCCTGCGCGTCGATGGCGCTTTCCTTCTCGCGGCGGGCGTCGGCGATCTTGTCGTCGAACTCGCGCAGGTCCGGCGGCGCGGTCATCCGGCGGATGCGCATGCGCGCGCCCGCCTCGTCGATGAGGTCGATCGCCTTGTCCGGCAGGAACCGGTCGTTGATGTAGCGATCGGCCAGCGTCGCTGCGGCGACCAGGGCACCGTCGGTGATGGACACCCGGTGGTGCGCCTCGTAGCGGTCGCGCAGACCCTTGAGGATGTTGATGGTGTGCTCGACGGTCGGCTCGCCGACCTGCACCGGCTGGAAGCGGCGTTCCAGGGCGGCGTCCTTCTCGATGTACTTGCGGTACTCGTCGAGGGTGGTCGCGCCGATGGTCTGCAGCTCGCCACGGGCCAGCTTCGGCTTCAGGATCGAGGCCGCGTCGATGGCGCCCTCGGCGGCACCCGCGCCGACGAGCGTGTGCAGCTCGTCGATGAACAGGATGATGTCGCCGCGGGTGTTGATCTCCTTGAGCACCTTCTTCAGGCGCTCCTCGAAGTCACCGCGGTAGCGGCTGCCCGCGACCAGGGAACCCAGGTCGAGGGTGTAGAGCTGCTTGTCCTTGAGGGTCTCGGGGACCTCGCCGTTGACGATGGCCTGCGCCAGGCCCTCGACGACCGCGGTCTTACCGACACCGGGCTCACCGATCAGCACCGGGTTGTTCTTGGTGCGGCGGCTGAGCACCTGCATGACGCGCTCGATTTCCTTCGAGCGGCCGATGACCGGGTCGAGCTTGCCCTCGAGGGCGGCCTGGGTGAGGTTGCGGCCGAACTGGTCGAGCACCAGCGAAGTGGACGGGGTGCCCGCCTCACCGCGCGAGCCGGAACCCTCGACGGGCTCCTTGCCCTGGTACCCGGACAGCAGCTGGATGACCTGCTGACGGACGCGGTTCAGGTCGGCACCGAGCTTGACCAGCACCTGGGCCGCGACGCCCTCGCCCTCGCGGATGAGACCGAGCAGGATGTGCTCGGTACCGATGTAGTTGTGGCCGAGCTGCAGCGCCTCGCGCAGGCTCAGCTCCAGCACCTTCTTCGCGCGCGGGGTGAAGGGGATGTGACCGGAGGGGGCCTGCTGGCCCTGCCCGATGATCTCCTCGACCTGGCTGCGCACACCCTCCAGCGAGATGCCAAGGGACTCCAGCGACTTCGCCGCCACGCCCTCGCCCTCGTGGATCAACCCAAGCAGGATGTGCTCGGTGCCGATGTAGTTGTGGTTGAGCATCCGGGCCTCTTCTTGGGCCAGGACCACGACACGCCTCGCGCGGTCGGTGAACCTCTCGAACATCGCTCCCTCACTCTCCTGCTCCGACATTCTGGCAACTGACGCCGACCGACAACTGTCGCCGTCAGCCTGCCATGAAGCCCGGGGGTTGCGGCCCCCGCCATCCACTCTAGTTGGCAGGGCATTCCGCCGCCGCCGGTCCATCCTATTGATGACCGGCGGCAACATGGTCATTCACTCATAACGCGCACGTCGCGGCATTCGTTTCCCCTGGAGTTTTGCCTACAGCGAAATATGACGGCGCGGTGTCGGCCTCAGCCGGTGAAGGGCGGCACGAACTCGCACGGGACCGGGGCCTGCCGGGCCGGGTCCAGGGCGTTGAGGACGAATCCGGCCGCGCGCGGGCTGCCCGCGATGGCCATGTGCTCGGAGTAGTCCTGGGCGCACCCGTCCTGGACCACGTGCGCGGTGGCATTCGGGCCGGGGACCAGGCCGGAGGTGTACGGGACAACCAGCTCGTCGAGCACGGTCACCACATTGGTGTAGGTGACCCGCGGATCGTAGACACCGTCGGCGTTGAGGGCGGTCATGAACGGCGAACCGGTGAGCATCTGCCCGCAGGCCTGGCACAGCGAGGTGGCGACGGCGTCGAAGGCCGGGCCCGCGCCGAGCGCGCGGCTGAAGGCGGCGATATCGCCCGCGCCCGCCGCGTTGGTGCCCAGCCAGGGCGGGGCGATGGCGGCGAACTTGTCGACCTTGTCGCCGCCGCCGAGCCGCTTGATGTAGTAGTTGCCCACGATGTTGCCCTGGGAGTGGGCGACGAAATCGACCTTCGCGGCTCCCGTGCTCGCCAGCACCCGGTCGACGAAGGCCGACACCTCCGCCCCGCTCTGCTCGATCGGGCGCATGCCGCCGATCGCCGTGATCGGCCAGGGCAGCGGGTAGGCGCCGTAGGTGAGCGCGAAGACGCAGTACCCCTCGTTGGCCAGCAGCGGCGCGTAGACGCCCCAGTTCGTCTGGGCCGCGCCGCCGGTGCCGTGCAGCAGGACCACCGGGTTGGGATGCTCGGCCGAGGGGACGCACCCGAAATCGTTGGATCCGGGCAGCGAGCCGCCGGGATTGGTGAGTTCCGGCGCGATCCCGGCGAAGAAGTTGTAGTCCACCGGGTACTCGGCGGCGGCCTGGCCCGCGCCGCCCATCCAGCCCAGCACCGCGGCGGCGGCGATGACCAGCAACGATCGTGTCCTGCGTCGCATCGGCGACCCCCATCACTAGAACCTGTTCCATGATCATGGAACAGGTTCTAGTGATTTCGTGGCGCTACCGGCCGGTAACCAGCGACTGCGTCTGGGACAGCACGGGGGCGGCTTCGGCCGAGCCGGACCGCCCCTGCTGCACGCCCGCCGCGAACAGCGCGCCGCACAGCACCAGGAACGCCGCCGTGTGCAGGACCGCGCGCACGATGTTCCAGCGCACCCAGCTCGCCTCGAAGTCCGCGCGCACCGCGGCGAGATCCGCGATCAACGCCGGATCGCCCGCCGCCATCAACGCGTCGTTGAGCGGGACATTGAGCGCGGTGGTGACCGCGAAGGCGATCACATTGAGCGCCAGCGCGATCGCCAGCCAGATCAGCGTGGCACGGTGCTCGCGGCCCAGACTCACCACCGCGGCCAGCGCGCTGAAACCGACGGTGCCCAGAAAGCCGAACATGAACCAGGGGTTGATGATCACCACATTGATCTTCTGCATGACCTCGATCAGCGTGCGGGCGTCGGTGCGGGCCAGCGCGGGCATCACCGAGATCGCGTAGGCGTAGAAAGTCCCCGCGATCAGGCCGGTGCTCAACAGCGCGAAGACGATGGCGGACAACCGGATTGCGTACATTTCCCAGGCTCCTGACTCCCGATTCCGGAGCGGGGAATCCGTGCTCCGGCGTTGAGATCAGTCAACCGGGTGGCGGTCCGCGCCGACATCGTTCAGACGCTCGCCCACCTACGCGAGCGTCGTGGGCTCACAGATCGTGATCGGAGATCATCCCGCTCTGCATGGCCAGCGCGGCCAGCCGGGTGCGCTTCTGGTTCTGCGGCAGGTTCTCGACGCCGAACTTCGCGAAGAGGGCACGCAGGTGGGTCTTGATCGCATCGATGGAGAGGAACAATTCCTCGGCGATCTGCTGATTGGAGGCGGGGGTCGCGAATCCGGCGCCGTGTTTGTACGGGCGGCACAGCGCGACGAGCACCGCGCGCTGGGTATCGGTGAGCGAGCGCATGGTGGGAATGGCCGCGGCGGCGGCATGGGTGGCGTCGTCGACCACGCCGCCGAAATCGAAGAAATGCAGCAGGGTGGTGCCGACACGGATGCGATCACCGGGGCTCAGGCGACGGCGGCCGATGAGACGTTCGCCGTTGACGAAGGTGCCGTTGCGGGACAGGCCATCGTCGATGATGGTCCAGTGCGTGCCCAGATGCTCGACCGCGGCGTGCAGGCGGGAGACCTCGGCATCCCAGCCGAGCACGAGATCGGCCTGGACATTGCGACCGATGGTGAACCGCTGCCGTTCCGGGACCAACGGCAGTTCGTGCTGCCGACCGGTGTTGTCGGTATACCGCAGGAACGAACTGGCTGCTTCGGTCACTGTGTCGATACCTTACCTACCTCGGAGGCCCCCTTCAGCGATCCCATTCTATCTCCCGGGGTTCCCGGCCCGGATCATGCTGTCCACCAGCGTTTTCCGAGACGCCTGAGGGGCCGATCCGGGCAGGTGGTCCTGCGGTGGATCGGCCCCTCGGGCGCGGAGACGAACGGCGCGACGAGCGCCCGCCGGCTAGTTCTTGCCGACCTCTTTGTTGTAGGCCTCGGTGATGTCGGCCGAGATACGGCCACGGGCCGAGACCTTGTGGCCCTTACGGCGGGCCCATTCGCGAATGGCGGCGCTCTGCTCGCGGTCCATGGAAACGCGGCTCTTGCCCTGCGGCGCGGGCGCACCGGCGGCCTTCACCCGGCGACGGCCACTCACGCGGCGGGCGTTGGCGACCCACTCGTCCAGCCCTTCGCGCAGGCGAGCCGCATTTTCCTCCGACAGATCGATCTCGTACGAAACCCCGTCGAGCGCGAACTCGATGGTCTCGTCCGCGATGGACTCACCGTCGACATCGTCGATCAGGCTAACGGTGACCTTCTTTGCCATGAGATGAACGTCCTCTCGAAATCGTCAAGCCTGCCTCCAGGCCGAATACCCGAGGCAAGAATACCCCGAAATGCGAAATTTCCAACACGAGACCTTCGCCCCGCAAATTGACTGGTCAGCGACTAGTCGGACGCACAATCGGGAACAGGATCGTTTCCCGGATTCCCAAACCGGTCAGTGCCATCAACAAGCGATCGATTCCCATACCGGTTCCGGTGGTCGGCGGCATGCCGTGTTCCATCGCGGCGAGGAAGTCTTCGTCGAGCACCATCGCCTCGTCGTCGCCCGCCGCGGCGAGCCTCGCCTGGTCGACGAAGCGTTCCCGCTGGATCACCGGGTCGACCAACTCCGAATAGCCGGTGGCCAACTCGAACCCGCGGACATACAGATCCCACTTCTCCGTAACCCCGGACTTCGTGCGATGCTGACGGGTCAGCGGAGATGTCTCGACCGGGAAGTCGCGGACGAAAGTCGGTGCGTAGAGCTTGTCACCATAGGCATGTTCCCACAGTTCTTCGACGAGTTTGCCGTGACCGTAGCCCTTACCCGTGGGAATTTCCAGACCCACCCGATCGGCGAGCGCCAGCAATTCTTCGACAGTGGTTTCCGGAGTGACCTCGACACCGATCGACTCCGACAGCGAGGGATACATCTCGACGGTCGTCCACTCGCCACCGAGATCGTATTCCGTCCCGTCGGCGAGGGTCACCACCAGGGTCCCGAAAGCCTCCTGCGCGACTTCCTGGATCAATTCCCGGGTCATCGTCGCCGAGGTGTCGTAGGTACCGTAAGCCTCGTAGGTTTCCAGCATGGCGAACTCGGGCGAATGGGTCGAGTCGGCGCCCTCGTTGCGGAAGTTCCGGTTGATCTCGAAGACCTTCTCCAGGCCGCCGACCACGCAGCGCTTGAGGAACAGTTCCGGCGCGATGCGCAGGAAAAGGTCCATGTCCAGGGCGTTGGAGTGGGTCACGAACGGGCGCGCGGCGGCGCCGCCGTGGATGGTCTGCAACATCGGGGTCTCGACCTCGAGGAAACCGCGGCGCTCCAGCGCGGTGCGCAGCGCGCGGACCACGTTCACCCGGGTCCGAGCCATTTCCCTGGCCTCCGGGCGCACGATCAGGTCGACATAGCGCTGCCGGACCCGCGACTCCTCGTTCATCTCCTTGTGCGCCACCGGCAGCGGCCGCAGCGACTTGGCCGCCATCGACCAGGAATCGGCCATCACGCTCAATTCGCCGGTGCGCGAGGAGATGACCTCACCGTGCACGAAGACGAAGTCGCCGAGGTCCACATCGGACTTCCAGGCGGCCAGCGCCTCGGCACCCACCGCGGCCAGGCTGATCATGGCCTGCAGCTTGGTGCCGTCGCCCTCCTGCAGGGTGGCGAAACACAACTTGCCGGTATTGCGCACGAAAATGACGCGACCCGCGACACCGGCCCGCAGACCGGTCTGGGTGTCGGGCTCCAGATCCGGGTAGGCGGCCCGAATTTCGGCCAGGGTGTGCGTGCGCGGCACGACGACCGGATAGGCCTCCCCGCCCTCGGCTAGCAGCCGTTCCCGCTTGTCCCGGCGAATCCGCATCTGCTCGGGGACATCACTGTCCACGGCGGAACTGACGGCGCGGCCGGTCTCGGCAGGGTTAGGGGTGCTCACATCCGATAACAGTAGCGTGCGCCGAAAATGGATTCGCGCGCTCCCCGGACAAACTCCCCGGTCATCGGAGCCCACCCCGCCCATTCCCCGGCCGGATGCAACCCACGTCACACAACTGAAACACAACGAGCCCTGAAACGACACGCGGACAACACAACTCACCCCGCCGTCCGGCACGCGGACAGCGGGGTGATCGAACGGCGAACTACAACGCGGCCAGCGAGTCCAGTTCGCGGGCGAAGTGCGGGACACCGACGCCGACGGTCAGCATGCCCGCGGACTTCAACGCCTGGTATCCGCCGATGAGATCGGTGGCCCGGTGCAAACCGAGCTGTTGCAGCGAGGCCGCGGCCAAACTCGAGGTGTAGCCCTCCGAGCAGAAGATGATCCATTCCACGTCGTGGTCCGCCGCCAGCGACAAGCGGGCCGAGGAGGTGGGGTCCAGCCGCCATTCCAGGACATTGCGCTCGATCACCAGCGCGCCCGGCAGCGCGCCTTCGCGGACCCGCTGGGCGGCGGGGCGGATGTCGACCAGAATCGCGCCCCTGGCCAATGCGGCGGGCACGTCGTAGACATAGAGCCGCTGTAGCTCCGCGCGGGCGTTCTCGAGCATCTGATCAATCGTCAAACGACTCATCACAGGTCACCTTCGGGCTGGTCGGTGAGGACAGTTTTGGTGCGCCGCAGGGTGCCGTGACCGGTCACCTCGTAATACGACATCGCCGACAACGGCGGGGAATAGGCGTGCACGCTGAGCGTGGGGTCGAGCGGGCCGACGGATTCGGCCGCGGCGGGCGCGCGCACCACGTCGTGCACCCAGCCGATCGGGAAAGATGCCTGGTCACCAGCGGCGAGGGTGCGCCTGCGCAGTTCCGAACCGTTCCAGCGGAATTCCGAGAGCGCGCCGCTGAGCACGGTGAGCGCGCCGAGCGAACCGGCGTGGTCGTGCAGGTCGGTGGACTTACCGGGGGTCCAGCTGATCAGCCAGACGTCGACCTCGTCGTCGTGCTGCAGGCGGGTGGCCCAGCGCTGTTCGGTGGGCCAGATGCCGTCGGCGGGTAACAGGTGGTCGTAGCGACCGGCGAGGACGTCTTCGGCACCCTCGTCGGTCAGCCGCAGCAGATCGGCCGGACGCAGGCGGGTCGGCAGCGCCGAGGCGATGGCCCGGTCGAGCGGGGGCGTCGCGGAGTATTCGTCGCGCGCGGACGAAAGGGAAAGGACAGAAGAACGCATGAGCGCATCTCCAGAAGGTGTGGATCGGTCGAGGGGAAAACGTCAGCCTCGAACGGTCGAGGCAGGTCAGCCTCGACAACACTCCTGGGTGCTCACACGGAAATACACAAGCGTGAGTTTAGCAGGTCATGATCAGCGGAGTCGATCATGACCTGCGTCTCACTTCTTGTTGCGCTCGTAGACGTGGCGCAGGCCGGTCAGCGTGAGATGCGGCTCGTGGGAATCGATCGTCTCGGATTCCGGGACGATGAGCGGGGCGCCCGCGCCGGTGCCCACCACGGTGACATCGCTGCCCGCGAAGGCGTCGAATTCGTCGCGGATGCGGTCGATCAGGCCGTCGACCAGGCCAGCGAAGCCGAAGACCGCGCCCGACTGCATGCACTCCATGCTGTTCTTGCCCAGCACCGAGCGGGGGCGGGTGAGTTCCACCCGCCGCAGCGCGCTGCGTTCGACCAGCGCCTCGGTGGCGATCTCCACGCCCGGCGCGATCACCCCGCCGAGGAACTCGCCCTTGGCCGAGACCAGGTCGACGCAGATGGCGGTGCCGAAATCGACCACGATCGCCGGGCCGCCGAACTGGCGGTAGGCGGCCAGGCAGTTGACGATGCGGTCGGCGCCGACCTCCTTGGGGTTGTCCACCAGCAGCGGGATGCCGGTGCGCACACCGGGTTCCACCAGCACGTGCGGCACGTGCGCCCAGTAGCGGGCGAGCATGGTGCGCAGCTCGCGCAGCACCGGCGGCACGGTCGACAGCGCCGAGACGCCGATGACCTGGTCGAGCTCGTCACCGACCAGCCCGCGCACCTGCATGGCGAACTCGTCGGCGGTGAGCAGCGGGTTGGTGTGGATGCGCCAGTGGCGCACCAGCTTCGCATGGTCCCCGGAGCCGGAGATCAGGCCCAGTTCGATCCCGGTGTTGCGGACGTCGATCGTCAGCAGCATCTCGCGACCCCCGTCGCGCTCAGGCGAACGACAGCGAGCGCGGGGAGGTGAGCCCGGAGCCCTCGGGGGCGTGCGCCGGGTCGGAACCGAGTTCGACCGGGCGGTTGCGCTCGTCGACGAAGACCACCTTGGGGTCGTAGGCGCGCAGCTCGGCCTCGTCCAGCTGGCCGTAGGCGATCAGGATGACCAGGTCGCCGGGGTGCACGAGATGGGCGGCGGCGCCGTTGATCCCGATCACGCCCGAACCGCGCTCACCGGCGATCACGTAGGTCTCCAGGCGGGCGCCGTTGTCGATGTCGACGATGCAGACCTGCTCGCCCTCGAGCAGATCGGCGGCGTCGAGCAGGTCCTGGTCGACGGTCACCGAGCCGACGTAGTGCAGGTCGGCGTGGGTCACCGTGGCGCGGTGGATCTTGGACTTCATCATGGTGCGCAACATCGTCGTCGCCTTTCTCAGAGCGCCTGGGTGGCAGGCAGGGAGTTCGCGTCGGGGTGTCCGTCGATCTGGGCGCCGAGGACGATCGGGGCGTTGTCGATCAGGCGGGTGTCGCCGACCTTGGCCGCGACGAGCAGGCGGGCATTGCCCGCGGTGGGCGCGGGGCCGAGATTGGCGTCGCGCAGTTCGAGGTAGTCCACGGCGAGGCCGTCGACCGCGTCGAGCACGCCGCGCGCGGCGGCCAGCACGGCCTCGCCGCCCAGACCGGCGGCGTGCCTGCCCGCGGCAAGGGCGGCCGAGAGGGCCAGCGCGGTGTCGCGCTGCTCGGCGCTGAGGTAGCGGTTGCGCGAGGACAGGGCCAGGCCGTCGGCCTCGCGGACCGTCGGGTAGGCGACGATCTTGGCCTCGAGGTTCAGGTCGCGCACCATCTGCCGGATCAGGGTGAGCTGCTGGTAGTCCTTCTCGCCGAAGTACGCCTCGGAGGCGTGGGCGATATTGAGCAGCTTGGCGACGACGGTGAGCATGCCCGCGAAGTGGGTCGGCCTGCTGCCGCCCTCGAGCTCGGCGCCCAGCGGACCCGGCTGCACGGTGGTGCGCGGGCCCTCGGGGTACATGTCGTGGGCCGAGGGGGCGAACACCAGGTCGACACCCTCGTGGCGGAGCAGCTCGAGATCGGAGTCGAGGGTGCGCGGGTAGGCGTCGAGATCCTCGCCAGCGCCGAACTGCAGCGGGTTGACGAAGATCGACACGATTACGACCTGGTTGGCCAGCTTGGCCTGGCGGACCAGCTGCAGATGACCCTCGTGCAGGGCGCCCATGGTCGGCACGAAGCCGATGGTGCGCCCGGCGCCGCGCAGCGCCTTGGCCACGGTCGAGAGCACCTCGGGGCTGTGGTGCACGGTGAGCGCGCCGGGCTTGTACGCGCCGGTGGCCCTGGCCCCACCCTGGTGGTAGTGCACTTCTCGGGGTTCCATCAGTGGCCTTCCTTCGCGAGCAGGTCCAGCAGAGCAGGATTGGTCTCGGCGCGTTCGGCGGTGCGCAGCGACAGGGCCCGGTAGGCCTCGGCCAGGCGCGGATCCACCGACTCGAACGCGCGCAGATGCGCGGCCACCGCGTCGACATCGCCGCGCGCGACCGGACCGGTCAGCGCGGCGGGCCCCCGGCGCAGCGCGTTGTCCAGCGCGGCCGAGACGAGCGGGGCGAGCAGTCGTTCGGGCAGGCCGCCGGGCTGGTCGTCGACCACCGGCTGGCCGAGCAGGCCCGGACCGGACAGCGCCGCACGCAGGGCGGCGACCGCGTCGACGATGACGGTCACCAGGTGATTGGCGCCGTGCGCGAGGGCGGCGTGATAGAGCGTGCGCTGCTCTTCCGAGACGCGCACCGGTTCGCCGCCCATCTCGATCACCAGCGCCTGGGCGATGGCGTAGCCGATCTCGTCGGCGGCGGTGACGCCGAAGCAGGCATTGGCAAGGCGCTCGATGTCCTCGTCGTGGCCGGTGAAGGTCATGGCGGGGTGGATGGCCAGGCCGAGGGCGCCCTGCTCGATCAGCGGGTTCAGCACGGCGATGCCGTTGGCGCCGGAGGTGTGCGCGACGATGGTGCCGGGCCGCACGACGCCCGCGCTCGCCAGGCCGCGGACCAGTCCGGCCAGCTCGGCGTCGGGGACCGCGAGCAGCAGCAGCTCGCTGCGGCGGGCGATCTCCTCGACCGGCAGCACCTGCGATTCGGGCAGCCGCGTCTGCGCCCGGTGCACCGAGGCATCGGAGATCGCGGCGACACCGAAGACCACATGGCCGGCTCGCTCGAGCGCGACACCCAGGGCCGAACCCACCCGTCCCGCCGAGACGATTCCCACCGTCAGCCGTGCGGGCGCAGGGTCGACACCCACGTTCGCGCCATCGGAATTGACACTTCTCGAGGTCAACGTTGTCCTCTCGATTTCGTTCCAGTCCCGCGCAGCGGGTACCGGACGTTACGCATCGAGAATAGAGGGCGGGCGGTCCGCACCGCCACGGCCCGCGCCCGTGATCTATCTCTCGGGGCTCAGGACCGGCTGGCCTCGGACTCGAGGTTGGCCATGATGTCGGCGACCGAGAGGCGGGTGGCGCCCTCGGATTCGGCGCGGCGGCGTCGGCGGGAGCTGGTGCCGACGGCGGGCGCGGCGGGTTGCGCCGGGTCCGCGGGCGGTTGGGGCGCGCTCGACGCGGGATTCGCCACCGCGGCGGGCTCCGGGGCAGGGCTCGCCGCGGACGCCGGGTCGGCGGGCTCCTTGCTCGCCGTGGCGGGGTCGTCCAGGCCGTCGGCGTTGAGCTGACGGGTGTGCGGGGCCGACAGGCGCGGCGGGGGCGTCTTGCCGGTGGTGGGCGGGACGAAGGGCGAATCCGTGCCGGTGGCCGAGGCGACGACCGGCGAATCGGTGGCAGCGGCCTGCTGGGCCTCGGCGTAGTCCTCGAGCGAGACGGCCGAGGTCTCGGCGGTGACCGGGTCGTCGTAGGGGTCGGCGAAATTGGCCGCGACGGGCTGCATGAAGACCGGTTTCAGTGCGCTGGGCGGTTGCTGCCACGGGCCGAACCAGGCCGCGTTGGCATCCACCGGGCTATCCTCGAAATCCGGCTCGACGTCGTCGAAGGCATCGAAACTGCCCGCGGGCAGGGCGTCGATGCGGACCGCGTCGGCCTGCAGGGCCACCTGCTCGTCGGGCAGGGCACCCTCGAAGAGAACCTGCAGGTTCTGGCGCAGCAGGGTCAGCTCGGCGCGCAGCGCGGCGATCTCGGTGGCGTCGGCACCCACCTCGGCGCGCACCCGCGCCTCCACCCCCATCTCGTACTCGCGGCGCGCGTTGATCTCCCGTTCGAGCTGCAACTCGTACACCGTCTGCAGATCACGAACCTTGGCCTTGTCGACCGCGGCGTCCTTGCGGTAGCGGGTGGCCGCGAGCGCGCCGATCACCGCCGCCCACAGAGCCGCTACCAGGCCGATCCGGACGTATTGCACGTTCTCGCTGAAGATCAGGAAAACGCTGGATGTCAGGCCGAGCAGGATGAGAACGCCGATGAAGAGCTTTCCCGCGTCGTCCCGCCGTCGACGGGGCGTGGTGCTACGGGAGGGTGAAACCATGGTGGCCAGGGTAGCCGGGAATCGCTGGTGGGCCCACCGTTGTGGCCGGTGGTTCCATTCGAAAGTTGCTATGTGGTAGCCGGTTCGTCCGGCGGATCCTCGGGTGCCCGGCAGCAGTACTCCAGCCAGAATGCCGCAGCAACCAGGGCAGAACCGGCCAGCAGGCCCGCCACCGCACCCGGGGTGTCGGACGCGGCGGCCGTCACGGTGGCGCGCTGTGGCAATACCCACAGCAGGAAACCGAGCCAGGCGCCCGCCGCCAGCGAACCCACCTGCAGCGATGCCTTCGCCAGCGCGGCCAGCCGGGCCACATTGATCGGGTGCACCTCGCCGGGACCGTCGCCGACCTTGTCGTCGGCGATCTTGGCCTTGATCGCGAACCCCAGTACGGCCTCGAGCGCGGCGACCGGCAGCAGCGAGGCGCCCGCCGCCACCGAGATCGGCGGGAAGGCGGAATACGCGACGCGGGTGCCGATCCAAGCCACCGCGGCGGCCAGCACCACGTTCAGCGCGAGGTCGAGCAGCCGGGTGGGTTTCAGCACGGGCGGACGCCCTCGTCGATGAGGGTCAGGTCGGTGCGGATCACCCCGGCGCGCTCGGCCGGGTCGAGCACGGCGAGCAGCTGGGTGAGGGGGATCTCGGCGCCCGCGACGGGCAGGGTAGCGGTGGGCCGCACGTCCAGCCACGGGATGAGCACGAACGCGCGGTGGTGGGCCTGCGGGTGCGGCAGGATCAGCGCGGGATCGGTGTCCCGCACGATCGTGGCACCGGTGGCGTCGGTGCAGGTGAGCACGTCGACGTCGAGCGTGCGCGCGCCCCAGCGCACTTCGCGCACCCGGCCAGCGGCCTGCTCGAGCTCCTGGCCGACGCGCAGCCAGGCGTAGTCGTCGAAGGCCGGGTCCTCGGCGACGAGCACCGCGTTGAGGTAGTCGTCCTGGTCGACCCCGCCCCACGGCGCGGTGGTGTACACCGGCGACACCGCGACGACCCGCTCCCCCAGCCCGTCGACCACGCTGCGCAGGTGCGCCAGGCGATCACCCAGGTTCGCGCCGATCGAGAGCACAGCGCGAGTCATCGGCGCGGCTCCGGGGCGATGGTGCGGTAGCGGGTGGCCACCACGCGCACATCGGCGAAGGTGTGCGGGATGGGCGCGGACGGCTTGTGCACGACGGCTTCCACGGCCTCGATGCGCGGGTCGGTCATCACGTCGTCGGCGATCTCGGAGACGACCGTCTCGATGAGGTCGCGCGGCTCCCCCGCGACGATGCGGACCGCGCGCTCGGCCAGCGCGCCGTAGTCGACGGTGTCGGCCAGGTCGTCGGAGGCCGCGGCGGCGGCGAAATCGACCCACACGGTCAGGTCGACCACGAACTCCTGACCATCGCGCCGCTCGAAATCGAACACGCCGTGCCTGCCGAACACCCGCAGTCCACGCAACTCGATCCGCGAGGACGCGGCACGCCCGGCGGGCGGGGGCAGCAGCGGTGAGTTCATCGGGCGGCTCCTCGGGCAGCGGTGGCGTGACGCCACGTGTCGACGACGGCGATAGCGTCCAGCGAGGCGCGCACATCGTGCACGCGCACCCCCCACGCGCCCTGGGTGGCGGCGATGGCCGACACCGCGGCGGTGGCGATCTCCCGGCCGTCCGGCGGACGCGGGCCGGACTCGTCGGCCAGCAGCGCGCCGAGGAAGCGTTTGCGGGAGGCGCCGATCAGGATGGGCAGGCCGTCGGCCACGAATTCCGGCAGCGCGGCCAGCAGTTCCCAGTTGTGCTCGGCGTTCTTGGCGAAGCCGAGGCCGGGATCGAGGATGAGCTTGTCGGCGGCCACGCCCGCGGCCACGGCCAGTTCGACCTGGGCGGCCAGTTCGGCGCGCACCTCGGTGACCACGTCGTCGTAGTGGTCGGCGGGACCGGTGTGCCGGTAGTCCGCGCCCGCGCGCCAGTGCATGAGGATCCACGGCACTCCGGCCTCGGCGACGACCTTCACCATGTTCGGGTCGGCCCGCCCGCCGGAGACATCGTTGACCACCGCGACGCCCGCTGCCAGGGCCGCCTCGGCGACCTCGGCGCGCATGGTGTCGACGCTGGTCGGCACGCCTTCGGCGACCAGGCCGCGGATCACCGGCGCGACCCGCGCGGCCTCGGTGGCCGGATCCACCCGGTCAGCGCCGGGCCGGGTGGACTCGCCACCCACATCCACGATGTCGGCGCCCGCCGTGTACAGCTCGATACCGTGCGCGATCGCCAGTTCCGGATCCAGATAGCGGCCACCGTCGGAGAAGGAATCCCCGGTCACGTTGACCACGCCCATGACCACACAGGAGCGGTCACCGCGCGCGATCACGCCGGATTCGCTCATTTGCGCAGGATGAGGTCCAGCGCCTCGGCACGCGAGGCGGCATTGGTCTGCAACAGGCCGCGCACCGCCGAGGTGGTGGTGCTCGCGCCGGGCTTACGGATACCGCGCATCGCCATGCACAGATGCTCGGCCTCGATCACCACGATCGCGCCGCGCGGTTCCAGCTTGCGCATCACCGCGTCGGCGACCTGGCTGGTCAGCCGCTCCTGCACCTGCGGGCGCTTGGCGTAGAGGTCGACGACGCGGGCCAGCTTGGACAGCCCCGTCACCCGGCCGTGCGGGCCGGGGATGTAGCCCACGTGCGCCACCCCGTGGAAGGACACCAGGTGGTGCTCGCAGGTGGAGTACATCGGGATGTCGCGCACCAGCACGAGTTCCTGGTGGCCCTCGTCGAAGGTGGTGGAGAGCACCTCGTCGGGCTCGGTGTAGAGCCCGGCGAACATCTCCCGGTAGGCGCGGGCCACCCGGGCGGGGGTGTCGAGCAGGCCGGGGCGGTCGGGGTCCTCGCCGACGGCGAGCAGCAGCTCGCGCACCGCCGCCTCGGCCCGTTCCTGGTCGAATTCGCGCCCGGTCGCCAGTGCCGTCAGCTGCGACGGGCTCGTCGCCCCGAGCTCGCCGGCGAATTCGGCGCTCGACCCGTTACCAGACAACTTCTCCGCACCTCCACATGTCGATGCCGGGTCCTGCACCGGCATCCGACGATCGAGCGTAGTTGGCCACCGGTCAGCGGCGGCCGTTCGGCCCTTCCCAGTCGTTGTTCTCCGGCTCGGGCGCGGGCTGCTGGGCGGGCTGTTCGCCCCAGGCCTGGAAGCCGTCGGCGTGCTGCTCGGGCTGGGCCCAAGCGCTGCCCTGGTTCGGCGGCGGGGCCTGCGGCTGCGGCGGTTGCTGCTGCTGCGGCTCCTCGCGCGGCGGCCAGCCCGGCGCCGACCAACCGGCCGGGGCACCGTAATCGGGCCGCGAACCGTGCGTGCCGGACTGGCGCGGGAACGCCTGGGTCGGTGCGCTGGGCAGCGGGTACCCCGACGCGGGCGGCGCGGGCTGGTACTGCGGCGGTGCCGGATGACCGTTGGCCGGTTCCATCGGCGCACCGGCGGGCACCGGCGCTGGCTGGGCGGGCGGCCACGGCTCGCCGCGCTCGGCGGCCAGCTCACCCGGGGTCTTCACCGGCGGCTTGTCCGAGGGCAGCCGGTCACCGAAATCGTTGAACGCGGTGATACGCGGGCGCTTCTCGACCCCGGCCAGGATGGTCTCGAGATCCTTGCGGTGCAGCGTCTCGCGCTCGAGCAGCGCGGTGGCCAGCGCGTCGAGCTGCTCGCGGTACTCGCTCAGGATCGACCACGCCTCGGTGTGCGCGGCCTCGATCAGGTTGCGCACCTCCTCGTCGATCTCGCGGGCGACCTCGTGCGAGTAGTCGGCCTGGGTGCCCATCGACCGGCCGAGGAACGGGTCGCCCTGCTCCTGGCCGTAGCGGACGGCGCCCAGGCGCGCGCTCATGCCGTACTCGGTGACCATCCCGCGGGCGATCTTGGTGGCCTGGTCGATATCGGAGGACGCGCCGGTCGTCGGCTCGTGGAACACCAGCTCCTCGGCCGCGCGGCCGCCCATGGCGAACACCAGCCGGGAGATCATCTCCGAGCGGGTCATCAGGCCCTTGTCGTCCTCGGGCACCGTCATGGCGTGACCGCCGGTGCGGCCGCGGGCCAGGATGGTGACCTTGTAGACGGGCTCGATATCGGGCATCGCCCAGGCCGCGAGCGTGTGGCCACCCTCGTGGTAGGCGGTGATCTTCTTCTCGTGCTCGCTGATGATGCGGCTCTTGCGGCGCGGACCACCGATCACGCGGTCGACCGACTCCTCCAGCGATTCGCCGGTGATCAACTGACCGTTCTCGCGCGCGGTGAGCAGCGCGGCCTCGTTGATGACATTGGCCAGGTCGGCGCCGGACATGCCGACGGTGCGCTTGGCCAGACCCTCCAGATCGGCCTCGGGCGAGATCGGCTTGCCCTGCGAGTGCACCCGCAGGATCGCGCGGCGACCGGCCAGGTCGGGATTGCCGACCGGGATCTGCCGGTCGAAGCGGCCGGGACGCAGCAGCGCCGGGTCGAGGATGTCGGGCCGGTTGGTGGCCGCGATCAGGATGATGTTGGTGCGGTCGCCGAAGCCGTCCATCTCGACGAGCAGCTGGTTGAGCGTCTGCTCGCGCTCGTCGTGACCGCCGCCGAGACCGGCGCCACGCTGGCGGCCGACGGCGTCGATCTCGTCGACGAAGATGATGCACGGGCTGTTCTGCTTGGCCTGCTCGAACAGGTCGCGCACGCGCGAGGCACCGACACCGACGAACATCTCGACGAAGTCCGAACCGGAGATGGTGAAGAACGGCACGCCCGCCTCACCGGCGACCGCGCGGGCCAGCAGGGTCTTACCGGTTCCGGGCGGGCCGTAGAGCAGCACGCCCTTGGGGATCTTGGCGCCGAGGGCCTGGTAACGCGAGGGGTTCTGCAGGAAGTCCTTGATCTCGTAGAGCTCCTCGACCGCCTCGTCGGCACCGGCCACATCGGCGAAGGTGGTCTTGGGCATGTCCTTGGACAGCATCTTGGCCTTGGATTTGCCGAAGCCCATCATCCCGCCGCGACCGCCGCCCTGCATGCGCGACATCACGAACAGGAACAGGCCGACCAGCAGCACCATCGGGACGATGAACAGCAGCAGCTGCGAGAGCCAGCTCTCCTGCTTGACGACCGTGTCGTACTTCGCGCCGGACTGCTTGACCGCGTCGAAGATCTGCGCGGAGGTCTCCCCGCCGCCCGGATACTTGGCGACGATCTTGGTGTTGTCGTTGGTCGCCTCGTTGCCGTTGTTCAGCTCGATGCGGAGCTGCTGCTCCTTGTCATCGATCTGGACGTTCTTGACGTTGGCTTTGTCGTTCAGCTGGCTGAGCGCCACGGAGGTGTCGACACTCTCCCAGCCGCGCGTGTCATCGCCGAGATAGCTGAACAGCCAGATCATGAGCATGATGCCCGAGATGATCGCCAAAGTGCGAAACACTGTCTTGCGGTTCATAGAGCGTCGGCCGGACGGCCCAGTCCTTTCCGGTTATTTCTCCGGGTGTGCCTAGCGAAGCGTCGAGATCGGCGGGTTTCGGATGCGGACATGCCACGTTACCGCGTACGGTCTAGTTCGATACATCGCGCAGTTCGGCTGCTGGTGCAGTTGCACTGGTAAACGCCCGGAGCACGCAAGAGGTTCCCGAACGCTCCGAGGCGGGTTGTGGCAAGTGGCCACAATCATGTCATGCCCGCCCTATCGTGGGCGGCGACACAACTACAGCGCAGGGGGTACGGTCATCGTCGAGCTACGAACACCCACAGCGATTCTGCGCCACGGCCGCGGGCGGCTCACCGTCCTGCGACCGGGTAGCGACGGCGAACGGGTTCTCGACGTTCCCATCGCCGACCTGCTCAAAGTGCGGCTCAACCGCCGTGCCGACGACGCGGTGGTCATCGAGATCTACCTGCGTTATCCCACCCCCGTGCTCACCGGCGTGCCCGCCGACCGCACCCCGCTGCCGGTCCTGATCGCCGAGCACGACGTGCCCGCCGCGCTGGGCATCGTCGACCGGATCAACGACCAGATCATGGCCACCCAGCGCATCGACGTGGCCGCCCCCGACCTCACCCCGCCCGCGCCCGAGTGGGGCAAGTCCGGCCCGACCCGCGCCGATGTGGAGCGGGCGGTGCGCCGGATGGCCCCGCGCAAGGAGGCCCGCTCGGCGGTCACCGCGCTCAACCGCTACGTCACCCCGGACGAATACGTGCTGGAGACCGCCATCGCGGTGGCCGCGCCGCCCGCGGGTTCGGGCACCGGTCTGCTCGCGGCGACCACCACCCGGCTGCTGTTCATCGCCGTCGGCGGCGGCGAGCGCTACGCCCATGAGCTGGCGGTGCCCGCGATCCTGGGCGCCCGCACGGTCGAGGCGCGCACCGCGCCCGGCGAGATCGATACCCGGCACGGCGGCTCCGGCATGGATGTCAACGACGGCAACCGCACCCTGCACTTCGCGGGCGTCGACCGGGCCGACACCGAGCGCGTCACCTGCGCGGTGAACTTCGCGGTGCGCAGGCAGGCCGCCGACGGTGCCGCGGGCCCCGCCGATCCGGGCGTCTCTCAGCTCTACGCCGAATGGGAACTGCTGGTGGAACGGCATTCGCTGGGCATGGTCGACGACACCCAGTTCCAGCGCTACGGCCGCGGCATCCTGCGCAGCCTGTAGAGCTGTGTTGTTTGGAGCGCTGGCGCGCTCGAGTTCGCGCCCCCTTGGGTCCCGTCGGGATGTGTGGGGCTGAGTCGGGTGCTCAGGTCGGTTCGGTGGCTTCGGTTTCGGTCTTCTGTTCCGGCTCGTTGAGTTCGATCCGGCGCCACGGGCTGGTGGGCCGGGTCCACAGCCGCAGCAGTTCCATCCGCCGGTCGACGCCGCCGTTCTTGAGTTCGGCGAGGTCCTCGGTGGCCTGCCAGTAGGTCCAGCCGGTGAGGTAGGCGTCGCCGAACTGGCGCCAGTTGCGGTAGCGGCGCTGCGCGGGGGCCAGCGCGCGCATGGCGTACTCCCAGGCCACGTCGGCATCGATGTAACCGGCGGTGAAGGCCATCCGGGCCACCGCGACCACGCGGGCCAGGTCCCAGGCGTGGATGTCGTTGGGCAGCGGGCGGGCCAGGTGGTCGGTGAAGCCGATCTTGATGGCCTGGGCCCAGATGTCGTAGTCGCGGACCAGCGCTTCGGGGTTGTCCATGCCGCGGAAGGAGCCGACCTGGCGCAGGAAGGCGCGGTGGCGGTCGGCGCGCTCGCCGAAGCGGTCGCGTTCGCTGGCGTTGATCGAGGCCGACACCAGCGGGTGCACCAGCGCGTAGAGCGGGGCGTGCATGCCCTCGAGCAGCTGCTCCATCGAGGCGCGGGCCTCGGTGCCGTCGGTGATGCCCCAGGCACCGGTCAGGGTGTCGATGGCGAGTTCGCGGCGGTCGCCGAGCGGATGCTCGCGTTCGGGGCCGAGCAGCATCGCGTCGTGGAAGGCATCCCAGCGGGTGGAGTAGAAGGCACCCAGCGACAGGGCGCGCAACTCGTCGTCGCTGACCCCGGCGCCGGACCAGTGGTCTTCCTCGCGATCGTCCAGTTCCGGGTACGGAAAAGTGGTCAGCGCTGGTACTCCCCGAGCAGGCATGCGGCCGAGTCTAGTGCCGGACACGCCGTCGTGGGCGGACAGCGCGGGCCCGTGCGTCACGAGATTTTCAGATCGCGGCTTTCTTGCCCTGACGTGAGATGCCCCACAGGTCTATGGTTCTGACATGTGTAGAAATATCACCGTCTTGCGTGGTCTGGAGCCTGCCGCCACCGAGCAGGAGATCTACGCTGCCGCCTTGCAGTACGTGCGCAAAGTCGGCGGCATCTCCGGGCTGAGCAGCACCACCAAGCCCGCCGTCGACAAGGCCGTCGCCGCCATCGCCGCGGCCACCACGACCCTGCTCGCCGAACTTCCGGATCGGCGTGTCCCGCCGCCCACCGAGCCGCCCTTGCGCCGGATCGCCGCGCGCGACGCCGCCGCGGGCGAGGGTTCGGCCGCCAGGTAGACCCGGTCACGGCTCCCGCTGTCCCGTCGTTCCCACGCGCCGGGACGGTTTCCCCTGTTGTCACCGCGCCAGTTGTGCCACGCTGAGGGAAGGTGAACTGATTCACACAATGTAGTGGGGAGCACGACCGTGACCGATATATCGCAGACCGCCTCGGTGATCGAGGTTCGCAATCCCGCGACGGGGGCCCTGAGCGGCACCGTGCCGGATACCTCGCCCGAAGATGTGGCCGCCGCGGTCCGGGAACTACGCCTCTACCAGCCCGAATGGGAGGCCATCGGCCCCGACGGGCGCAAGCAGTGGCTGCTGAAGCTGCAGGACTGGCTCATCGACAACACCGAGCACCTGGCCGAGGTACTCCAATCGGAGACCGCCAAGCCGCGCGTGGACGCGCTCATCGATCCGACCTTCGCCGTCGACCTGCTCGGCTACTACGCCCGCCGCGCCGGGAAGTTCCTCGCCGACGACCATCCCTCCCCGCACAGCCCGCTGGCCCGGGTGAAGACCCTGACCGTGGCCTACCGGCCGTATCCGGTGGTCGGCGTGATCACCCCGTGGAACTTCCCGCTGGCCATGCCCGCGATCGATGTGTTCCCCGCGCTGGCCGCCGGTGCCGCGGTGATCCTCAAGCCCTCGGAGGTCACCCCGCTCTCGGCGGTGGAGCTGGCGCGCGGCTGGGCCGAGATCGGGGCGCCGCCGGTGTTCAAGGTGGTCACCGGGGCCGGGGCCACCGGCGGTGCCGTGGTCGACAACGCCGACTACATCCAGTTCACCGGCTCCACCGCGACCGGCCGCAAGATCGCGGCCCGCTGCGTCGAGCGGATGGTCCCCTACAGCCTGGAGCTGGGCGGCAAGGATCCGGCGATCGTGCTGGCCGACGCCGATATCGACCGGGCCGCGCACGGTATCGCCTTCGGCGGCATGTTCAACGCCGGGCAGGTGTGCATCTCGGTCGAGCGGGTCTATGTCGAGGCGCCGGTCTACGACGAGTTCGTCGCGAAGCTCACCGCGGCGGTGGCCGCGCTGCGCCAGGGCGCCGACGGGCGCGAGTCCGAGCACGAGGTGGGCGCGCTGGCCAACGAGAACCAGGTGCGCATCGTGCAGCGCCATGTCGACGAGGCGGTGGCCGCGGGCGCGCGGGTGACCACCGGCGGCAAGCGCACCGGCGTCGGCACCTTCTTCGAGCCGACCGTGCTGGTGGATGTGGACCATTCGATGTCGTGCGTGGCCGAGGAGACCTTCGGACCGACCCTGCCGGTGATGAAGGTGGCCGACGAGGCCGAGGCGATCCGCATGGCCAACGATTCGATCTACGGCCTGTCGGCCTCGGTGTGGACCGGCGACAAGGACCGCGGCGAGCGGGTGGCCCGGCAGCTGAACGCGGGCGCGGTGAATATCAACGACGTGTTCGCCAACCTGTTCAACTTCGCCATGCCGATGGGCGGCTGGGGCCTGTCCGGCGTCGGCGCGCGCTGGGGCGGCGCCAACGGCGTGCGCAAGTACTGCCGCGCGCAGGCCATGACCAAGCCCAAGCTCCCGACGATGACCAAAGAGCTGCTCTGGTACCCCTACGACATGAACAAGATCGTGTTCGCGCTCGGGGCGATGCGGGCGGCGGGCGCGCGCGGCCTGCGCCGGATCGACCTGCCGACCGTCCTGCGGCTCAAGAGCGGTAAGTAGCAACGGATTCCGGCCGCGGCGGCCGTCTCGCCGCGGCCGGATTTCCGGCCCCGAAACCTGTTGGTGACGAATATCACTCCCCTAACCGGTCCAGCCTCCTGAACCCCGGTCGACGGGCGGTTTCGGCGCACGAGGCGACCCCGACGGCACCCGCCGCGGCCAGGCACGATGTGTGAAGCCGGACGCATTTTCGCTGGTCAACCGCCCAGCTGTCCGGGACAGCCCGGCGCGGCACCGATTCCGGCCCCCGAAAACCGACTCGATGGTGCGACGCACCATGCCAGGCCATATGCTGTGCGTTACCAACCTGGTGACTGTTTTGATCCACCTCCGCGAACTTCCTTGCCCGTTTTGGCTGGAATTTCCCGACCGATTCTGATAGCAAGGTGCTATGGACCCGCATTTGCGCGATCTGCGGTATTTCGTCGCCGTCGCTGAGGAACTGCATTTCACCAACGCCGCCCAGCGGTTGCACATCGCTCAGCCGACGTTGTCGCGCCAGATCCGCCAGCTCGAACGCCAGCTCGACGTGGTCCTGTTCGACCGCAACCAGCGCAGCGTCGCCCTCACCGTCGCGGGCAAGGAACTGCTCGAAGGCGCCCGCAAGATCCTGGAGCTGTGGGAGGTGACCAACGTCTCCCTGCAGGAAGCCGGTGAAGTGCTGCGCGTGGGTATCCAGTCCGCGCTCGGCCGCGGCCTGCTCAACGATCTGGAGAGCGCCAGCGGCCACCGCCTTGCCCTGCACGCCGCCTCCTGGAACGACCCGTCCAGCGGGCTGGCCGGTCGCCAGGCCGACCTGGCCCTGGTGTGGCTGCCGCTGCCCGACCCCAACCGCTACCGCTGGCAGGTGCTGCGCACCGAGCCGCGCTGGGTGCTGCTGCCGGAGAACCACCCGCTGGCCGAACAGGACACCATCGAGTTCGCCGATCTGCTCGACGAACCGTTCGTCGCCCTGCCCACCGAAGCCGGTGCGGTGCGCGACTTCTGGCTCGGCAACGACGCCCGCGGCGGCCGCGCCGCCAAGATCGGCGCCGAGGCGGCCACCCCCGAGGACAAGCTCGAGGCCGTGAGCCTGGGCCTCGGCGTGTGCCTGCTCGCCGAGAACAATGTGCCGATGTACCGCTGGCCCGGGCTCACCGCCCGGCCGGTCGCCGGGCTCACCCCGTGCGAGCTCGCGGTGGCCTGGCGGGCCGACGACACCCGCCCGACCATCCTGGAATTCGCCGGTCGCGCCGTCGACGGCGGTTTCTCCGAGCCCGCGCCGCAGCCGCAGCCGATCGCGGTCTAGCTCGACAGCTCCAACTGGGCGGCGAGGCCGAGCAAGGTGGCCTCGCTGCCCGGCGGACCGGCCAGCTGCGCGGCCAGCGGGGTGTGCGCCTCGGGATGCACCCCCATCGGCACCGACGCGGCGGGCCAGCCGACGAGATTCCACAGCCCGGTGAACGACGCGTAGCGCAGCGACGCGTACACATTGGCGCCCCAGCCCCGCCCGCTCCAGCGCCGGGCCTTGGGCGGCTGCGCGGCCAGCGTCGGGGTGATCACCACATCGAAGTTCTCGAAGAAGTCCAGCAGCCGGGCCTCGGTCCGGTCGACCTGCTGCGGGCGGACCAGCCCGAGCCGGTGGATGAGTTTGCCCAGCGCCAGATGACGGCGCGTGCGACGTTGCAGCGCGGCCGGATTCGGCAACCGCTGCGCGTCGCTGAGGCCAACGCTCGGCCAGCGCAGCAGCATGCTCAGTGCCGCGTCGCCGTAGGGCAGCTCGACCGGCTCCACCAGGTGCCCGGCCGCTGCCGCGCGCGCACCCGCGGTGCGCGCCGCCGCCGTCCAGTGTCGATCCATCCGGACCAGTCGCGACGGCGGAGCCACGGCCAGCCCGACCCGTAGTCGATGCGGCGCGCGCACCTCGGCCAGATCCGAGCGACCGGCCAGCACCGACAGCCCCAGCGCCGCGTCCGACACCGTGGTCGCCAGAATCCCGTTCTCGGCCATGCCACCCCAGGAATCGGCGCCGATCGCGCTGGGCACCACCTGGCGTCCCGGCTTGATCCCGAAGACCCCGCACGCGGCGGCGGGCACCCGGATCGAGCCGAGCCCGTCGGTGCCGTGCGCGATCGGGACCAGTCCCGCGGCCACCGCGGCGGCCGCACCGCCGGAGGAGCCGCCGGGCGTGCGGCCCACATCGCGCGGATTGCGGGTCACCTTGCCGTCCTCGTCGGTGCACGCCCACAGGCCCAGCTCGGGCATGGCCGTGAGCCCGACGACGATCGCGCCCGCGGCCCGCAGCCGCGCCACCACCGCGTGGTCGGCCTGCTCCGGCGCGGTCGAGGTCGCCGCCGAACCCGCGCGGGTCGGCTCCCCGGTGACGGCGATGTTCTGCTTGATCGCCACCGGCACCCCGGCCAGCGGCAGCTCGTCCAGATCGTCGCGGGCGGCCAGTTGCGCGGCCTCGGTCCGCGCGCGCTCGGCGCGCACCACGGTGAAGGCATTGATCTTGCGATTCTCCGACGCGATGCGGGCCAGTGCCTCGCTCACCACGTCCGTGGGCGTGATGGTGCCCGCGCGTACCCGGGCGGCCACCGCCGCGGCCGGGCCGCCGATCGGGTAGTCGTCGGCGGGTGGGTGGGACGACACCATCGTCACCTCAGCGTCCGTCACGCCGTCGTCGTCGACGGACTCCCATGCTACCGCTGTGAGGTCATCGTGCATCTGCGGATTCGCCCCCGTTCGCATGGTCGTCGAAATTCGGGTGATCAGCTCTCGAGGCGCAAGTTATCATTTCGAGTACGGCTCGGGGGCCCATGGCGTTGGGTGTCGCACGAACCTTTAGGTCGGTGGATGAGCGATAACACCGCAAGCGGCGGACGGCCCGACGGGAATTCCGGTCGGAACGCCGATCTGCGCGCCGACATGGTCGAGGCGTTCGCCGCGGCCTGGGGGCAGGCCGGTACCCGCCCGCCCGAGATCGCCGAGTTCCTGCCCGACGCGCGCACGCTGCGCCGCCACGCCCTGCACGAGCTGATCCGGGTCGATCTGCGCCACCGCTGGTTGCATCACGCGAGCGCCGAGGTCGACCGCAAGCGGCTGGCCCAGTACTGCGCGGAATTCCCCGAACTCGATCCGGCCGGGCTGCCGCCGGGGCTGGTGTTCGAGGAGTTCGTGATCCGCAGGCACAGCGGCGAGCGGGTCGACCCGCGCGAGTGCCTGCGCGAATATCCCGCCCAGGCGGCCAGCCTGCGCGCCCTGCTCAACAGCGACGAGCTCGACCAGAGCACCCATCGCAGCGAGCCGACACTGAACCATCCACCGGACCCCACTCGTACTACCGAGATGACCGCTCGGCAGCTCGACCTCACCGCCACCGCGACCTCGGCGGCCACCGCCGCGGACTCGGTCGCGGCCGGGCTCGCGCCGCTGGACCGCATCGAGGTAGGCGAGCGCATCGGCGATTTCGAGCTGCTGACCGGGCTCGGGTCCGGCGCGTTCGCGCGGGTCTTCCTGGCCAGGCAGCGTTCGATGCAACGGCTGGTGGCGGTGAAGATCTCCGCCGACCGCGGCACCGAACCGCAAACCCTGGCCCAGCTCGACCACGACTACATCGTGCGGGTGTTCGACCAGCAGCTGCTCGACACCGCCGCCGCGCCCGCGGATTCGCGGCGACTGCGGCTGCTCTACATGCAGTTCCTGCCCGGCGGCACGCTGCTCGGGCTGCTGCGCTGGGTGCGCGCGACACCCGCGAGCGAGCGCAGCGGCAAACTGCTGCTCGACGCCGTGGACGCGGCCATGGAGGAGAAGGGCGAGATCCGGCCCACCGATTCCAGCGTGCGCGACGAGCTGGCCGCGCTGAGCTGGCCGGAGACGGTGGCCTGGCTGGGCAGGCGGCTGGCCGAGGCGCTCGACTACGCGGCCGCGCACGGCGTGCTGCACCGCGATGTGAAACCGGCCAATGTGCTGCTCACCGCGGAGGGCGTGCCCAAGCTGGCCGACTTCAATATCAGCTTCAGCCGCACCGTCGCCGGGACCAGTCCGGTGTCGTATTTCGGTGGGTCGCTGTCGTACATGTCGCCCGAGCAGCTCGAGGCGTGTCATCCGGGGCTCGGCCGTACCGCCGCCGACCTGGACACCCGCTCGGATATCTACTCGCTGGGCGTGGTGCTGTGGGAGCTGCTGACCGGCGCGAAACCCTTCGATGACAGCACCGCCGAGGAGGGCCACGGCGACGAGACCACCCTCGAGGCCATGCTCGAACGCCGCACCGGGGGCGTGGACCCCGCCGCCCAGGACCGGGTGCCGCCGGACTGCCCCACCGCGCTGCTGCGCGTGCTGCTCACCTGTCTCGAACCCGACCGCTCGCGCCGCTGGGCCGACGGCGCCGTGCTGGCCAAGCAGTTCGACCTGTGCCTGGACGCGCGCGCCCGCGACCTGGTCGACCCGCCGCCCACCAGCTGGCGGCTGTGGTTGCGCAAGTGGCCGCTGCTGGTGCTGGTGCTGGCCATCGGCGTCCCCAACGCCCTGGCCTCCTGGTACAACATCCAGCACAACGAGACGCTGGTGGTGAGCAGGCTCGGCGAATCCGCCCAGCAGACCTTCGTGCTCATCACCGCCGGGGTGAACCTGATCTTCTTCCCGGCCGGGGCCGCGCTGCTGATCTACCTGTCCCGCTTCGTGCTGTGGGTGCCCGGCGGCTTACGCAAGGGCAGACGCTACGACTCCGAGACCCTGCGCCGCGCCCGCCACGACACCCTGCGCTTCGGTGACCGGGCGGTGATCGTGGCCTTCTCGCTGTGGGCGCTGGCCGGATTCACCTTCCCGATCGCCCTGCGCCTGGCCACCGGCGACGTCCCCGGCCGGGCCGTGGTGCACTTCCTGGCCTCGCTGCTGGTCTGCGGCGCGATCGCGGTGGCCTACCCGTTCTTCCTGGTGACCTACTACCTGGTGCGCTGCGTCTATCCGGTGTTCCTGCGACACGGCGAGATCAGCGCCGACGACGGCAAATGGCTGCGCGACCTGCGCGGCCGCTGCACCTGGTACCTCGCCATCGCCGCCTCGGTCCCGCTACTGGCCGTCGCCGGACTGACCTTCCTGCCACCCGGCGACATCCCCTCGGTGATCCTCGCCGTCCGCGTCCTGTGCGTCGGCGGCATCATCGCCTTCGTCGGCTCGTATGTCCTGTTCCGCGCGCTCGAAGCCGACCTACAGGCCCTCGAGCGCGTAGTGTCCTAGGAGTAGACGGCCGGGTTCAGGGTGCCGATGTAGGGCAGGTCGCGATAGCGCTCGGCGTAGTCGAGCCCATAGCCGACGACGAATTCGTTCGGGATGTCGAAGCCCACGTGGGCGACATCGACCGGGGTGCGCAGGGCGTCGGGCTTGCGCAGGAGGGTGACCACTTCCAGCGAGGCCGGGTTGCGGGTGGCCAGGTTACGCTTGAGCCAGGACAGGGTGAGACCGGAGTCGATGATGTCCTCGACGATGAGGACGTTGCGGCCCGCGATGTCCTTGTCGAGGTCCTTCATGATGCGCACGACGCCCGAGGACGAGGTGGACGAGCCGTAGGACGAGACGGCCATGAACTCCAGCTGAGTGGGGATCGGCAGCGCCCTGGCGAAATCGGTCATGAAGAAGATCGCGCCCTTGAGCACGCAGATCAGCAGCAGGTCGCCTTCGGGGCTGTCGGGCGGGTACCGCTTCGCGACGAGCTCGGCCAGTTCCTCGATCTTGGCCTTGATCTCGTCTTCGGTGATCAGCACCGATGCGATGTCGTCTCCGTACACGGAAGTGGGTGTCCCTTCGTGATGTCGATCCCGACCGGGCCGGTTCATTATGTGTCATCGAGACGCGGCTGTGCGCGCACCGTCAGCGTGCCATGCTCGCGCGCCACGACCAACCTGTGGGCCCGGCTGCCCCCGCCCACGGCCACGCCCCCCTGCCCGCGCCAGTCGCTCACCAGCTCGTCGATCGCCTGTAAATGCGCGTTCATCAGCCCGCCGATCCCCTGCTCCGCCAACCACACCCGCACCGCCCTTCGCCTTACGGCCGCGGGCGCAGTGGCCAGGATCTCGATCGACAACCGCGGGCGATCGGTGTCGTCGGGGCCACTACCCCACACCACCGATTCCGACGACGTCATCTCCGGCACGAACTCCGCGGACGCGGGCGCGGCGGGTGGGATGGTCGCCGAGCGTCGCAGGTCCTCGGCGAGGGTGTCGAGGACAGCACCGTCCTCGCGCAACTGGTCGGCGGTGCGTGCCAGCGCCTGCGCGACCCCACCGCCGAGCACCTCCTCGAGCAGCGGCAGCACCTCGGTCCGCACGCGGACGCGGGTGTAGCCGGGGTCGATGTTGTGCGGGTCGTCCCACGGTTCGATCCCGAGATCCGCGCACATGCGCACCGTCTGCGCCCGCCGCACCCCCAGCAGCGGCCGCCCCCACGGCGCGTTCCACGCCGCCATCCCCTGAATCGAGCGCCCACCCGACCCCCGCCCCAACCCGAGCAGCACCGTCTCGGCCTGATCATCGAGCGTGTGCCCGAGCAACACCGGCCGCCCGTCCCGCACCTCCTCCAGCGCCGCGTACCGAGCCGCCCGCGCCGCCGCCTCCACGCCCCCGTCCCGCCCGACCGCCACCGGCACGACGACCGCGTCCACACACCCCAGCGCGAGTGCCTGTTCAGCGGCCCGGCGAGCCACCGCCCCAGAGCCTTCCTGCAACCTGTGGTCGACAACGACCGCTGTCACCGGACCTGCCTCGACCACGGCCGCCGCGACCAGCGCCAGCGAATCCGCCCCACCCGACAACCCGACGACCACCGGCGCACGCCCACCCCGAGCCGCGACCCACTCCCGCATACCCCGCCGCACCACCAGCACCGCCGCTGTCTCCGGCAACCGCACCGCACCGCCGGACCGCTTACCCGTCATCGGGCGCACCCCTGCGCGACGTCACGCCGTCGAGCATCGAACCACCGGACATGCCAGCAGGCTACCGAGCCCCGCACCATCGACACCGCAGATCCCGCCCCGATCACGCCCCCACCAACCTGGACCATTGATCACCACGCTCCGGTGGCGCACCCTTCTCGGCCGATGTTTACCTGAGAGCGTGGTGATCACCCGTCCAACATGGGTCAGGTGAGGACGCGGGTGATCCAGCGGCCGGGGTCGTCGATTTCGTCGAGCAGCGGCAGGGTGTCGGCGTTCGTCCAGACCGTGTTGAACTCCGCGACGCCGACGCGCTCCACCACCGCGTCCACGAACTTCTTGCCGCGCACGTACTGCGCCACCTTCGCGTCGACGCCGAGGAGCGCGCGCATGATCCGCTGGATCGGGTTGGACGGCTTCTGCCTGCGCCGGTCGAAGGCGCCGCGGATCTCGGCGACGGTCGGCACCACGGCGGGGCCGACGGCGTCCATGACGTGGTCGGCGTGGCCTTCGAGCAGGGTGCCGAGCATGAGGAGGCGGTCGAGGGCCTCGCGCTGGGGTGGGGCCTGGGCGGCACGCAGCAGGCCGACGATGCCGCGGCTGTTGGGGTCGTCGACGGCGTCGGCGTCGCGCCGGGCGCGGACCTCGCCGAGCAGACGGGTGAGCATCTCGCTCATCGGTTCCTCGCCGACCTCGCTGAGGATGTCGACATTGGTGCGCATGTACTCCGACAGCCACGGCGCCGAGGAGAACTGCACCCGGTGGGTCACCTCGTGCAGGCAGACCCAGAGCCGGAAGTCCGACGGGTCGACGCCCAGCGCCCGCTCCACCCCGACGATGTTCGGCGCCACCAGCAGCAGTGTGCCGTCGGCACCGGTGAACGGGTCGTACTGGCCGAGGATCGCCGTCGACAGGAAGGCCAGCATGGTCCCGGCCTGCACCCCGGCCGGTTTGCCGACGAACCGCCCGGTCGCCGAGGTGGTCTCGGTGCCGGTGAGCACGGCCATGGAATCGGCGGCGGCGGCGATCCAGCCGGGCCGGTCGACGATCCTGGCCTCGGGCACCGGCCGGTCGTCGAGCAACCCGCTGACCTCACGCACCGGCCCCTCGGCCCGCACCGACGCGGCCGCCAGCTCGGTGACGGCCTGTTCGGCCGCGTCCCGGGAGATCCGCGGCCCGGCGGGCGCGAGCGCCCCACCGGTGCGCGCGGCCAGCCGCCAATCCACCGCGCCGCTGAATCCCGACGGCTTGCGCCCGGATTTGTCCTCGCTCATCGCCACCCGCTCTCTCAGGAGCAACCGCAGTTGCGCAGGGCGCCCGCCACCGCGTCGAGTGCCGGCCTGCTCACCTCCGGCAACCTGTCGTTGGACATCAGCGCGAAGGTGAGCACCCGCCCGTCACGGTCGAGCACATACCCGACCAACGCGCTGGCGACGCTCAGAGTTCCGGTCTTGGCCCGCACCCAGCCCGCGCCCTGCCGGTTCTGGGTGACGAACCGCGGCGCGAGGGTGCCGGTGCCACCCGCCACCGGCAGATCGTCGAGCAGGGGCGCGAGAGCCGCTGCCCGCGGATCGGTTTCGGGCCTGGCCTGGGTGCCCGCCGGGACGACAGTGGCATCGCCGGTGGGTTCGGCGGCGGTGGCGATGATCGAGTCGAGCAGCCGCGGCGGCACCCGGTCGTCGACGGACAGACCACTGTTGTCGGCCAGATGCAGTCCGGTGACATCGAATCCGGCGGTGCTCAGCACGGCGGTGGTCGCGGCGACGGCACCGGCGAAGGACGCCTCCTGCCCGGTCGCCATGGCCAGTTCGCGCCCGATCGCCTCGGCCAGCACATTGTCGGAGTGGATCATCATGTCGTGCAGCCGGACTCGCAGCGGCGCCGATTCCACCCTGGCGATCTCGGTGCCACGCTGGGCGGCCTGCCCGACCCGCACCGCGGCGGGGTCGACGCCGAGTTCGGCGGCCAGCGCCCGGCCCGCGTCGAGTGCCGGGTTGGCGCTGCGCGGGGAGTAGTCGGCCGACGGGTCGAAGCGGCCGCCGTCGAGCATGATCGGTTCGATCGGCGCGATCGAGCCCTCGGGAATGTCGATGGGGTCCCACCCGGCGGCCATGGTCGGCCCCGCGTAGACGGAATTGTCGACGACGATCGAGCTCACCGGCGTGCCCGCGGCCTTCACCTGCGCGGCCAGATCCGCGATGCGCGCGCCGTCGGTGTAGTAGCCGCCGTCGGCGCGGGTGGTCAGCGTCGGATCGCCGCCCGCCACCAGCACCAGCTCGCCCGGCGCCCCGGCGACGACCTTGGTCGCCACCCGCTGCTCGTCGGGCAGGGTCAGCAGCGCGGCCGCGACCAGCATGATCTTGGCCGTCGAGGACGGGATCATGGCCTTGGCCGGATCCTGGCTCCACAGCACCGTCCCGCTGGCCGGATCGGTGACCTGCCCCGCGAACGACCCCAGATCGGGACTGCCGACCACCGGAGCGAGCGCCGCCGCGAGCCCAGCGGGAGTGGGCGCGGGCGCGTTCGAGCGCGCGGGTGTCACCTGCGCGGCTGGCCCTTCGGTCGACGGCGGCGCGGCCACCGTCAACCCCCCATGCCGGAACTCCGGCGACCACGGCTTCGCGATCGCCGCGAACCCACCGGCGATCACCAGCACCGCCACGACCACCGCCGACAGCCAGATCCACAGCGCTCGCCGACCCGATTTCGCCTGGTCACCCCCGCGTTCGAGCACCACGGTCGGCGCCTCGCTGCCATAGGGCGGATAGCCCCCTCCGCGCTGATCCATCAGGCCACCCGGCCGGCCGGAATCTCGAACCTCGACATCAACGCCTCACCGATCCTCGACTGTCTCGCCCGACACGCCTCGACTGCGCGCGCTGAGCCGCCTGCCGCACCGGTGTTCCAGCACACCACACTATCCTCGTTGCGCAACGGTTCCCCAGAACGATCTGGCGATTCGGCACAGAAGCACTCGAACGAGCAAGGAGATGGCGTGGAGTTCGACGTCACCATCGAGATCCCCAAGGGTTCTCGGAACAAGTACGAGGTCGATCACGAGAGCGGCCGGGTCAAGCTCGACCGGTACCTGTACACCTCCATGGGCTACCCGGCCGATTACGGCTTCATCGAGAACACCCTCGGTGAGGACGGCGATCCGCTGGACGCGCTGGTGCTGCTGCCGGAATCGGTGTTCCCCGGCGTCATCGTGGAGGCCCGCCCGATCGGCGTGTACCGCATGACCGACGAGGCAGGCGGCGACGACAAGGTGCTGTGCGTGCCCGCGGGCGACCCGCGCTGGGACAACGTGCAGGAACTGGGCGATGTCTCGGAGTTCGAGCTGTCGGCCATCAAGCACTTCTTCGAGCGCTACAAGGACCTCGAGCCCGGCAAGTTCGTGCAGGGTTCGGAGTGGCTCGACCGCGCCGAGGCCGAGAAGGTCATCGACGAGGCGTTCACCCGACTGAAGGAATCCGGCCACTGAGCCACCGAAACGGGAGGTCCGGATACTTCGGACCTCCCGTTTCGCGTTTCCGGACTAGGTGAGCGCCGCCTCCGGCTTCTTCGGTTCGCCCGCCGCCTGGATGCCGCCCTGCATCCGCAGTGGGACCTCCTTCCAGAACAGCACCAGCAGCAGCGCCAGCGCCGCGACCGCCGCGGCCACCAGGAACACCGTCGACATCGAGTCGGCGAAGCCCACCTGGAACGGCTTGGCCAGCCGCGGGTCGAGCTGCTGGATGATCGAGCTGTCCTCGAGCACGTGTCCGGCCGCCGAGGTGTCGTGCGCGAGCAGGCCCTTGGCCAGCGCGGCGTCGGCGGGGTTGTCGCTGTGCGCGCCCGCGACCACGGCCTGCTGGTAGGCCGGATCGGTGGCCGCCTGCTGCATCTCGGTGGTGATGTTGGGCGTGAGCAGCGAGAACAGGATCGACAGGAACACCGCGGCGCCCAGCGTGCCGCCGATCTGGCGGAAGAAGGTGGCCGAGGCGGTCGAGACGCCCATGTCCTTGGGCGGCAGCGCGTTCTGCAGGGCCAGGGTGAGCGGCTGCATCAGGTTGCCCAGGCCGAAGCCGGTGAACGCCATGAAGATCATGGCCAGCCACAGCGGGCTGTCGGCGTCGAGCAGGTGCAGCAGGAACAACCCCACGGTGAGCATGACCGCGCCGATCACCGGGAAGGCCCGGTAGCGGCCGGTCTTGGAGATCAGCCTGCCCGACACGATCGAGCCGATCATCAGCCCGAGCACCATCGGCAGCATCTGCAAGCCCGCCTCGGTCGGTCCGGCGCCGCGCACCACCTGCAGGTACTGCGGCAGCAGCAGCATGCCGCCGAACATGGCCGCGCCGACCACGAACGAGATCACCACGCCCAGCGCGAAGGTGGTGTTGGTGAAGATCCGCAGCGGGATCAGCGCCGCGTCACCCATGAGCTTCTCGACCGCGACGAACCCGGCCACGCCGAGCGCGCCGATCACGTAACAGATCACCGACGCGGTACTGCCCCAGCCCCATTCGCGGCCCTGCTCGGCCACGATCAGCAGCGGCACCAGCCCGATCGCCAGCACCAGCGCGCCGCCGAAGTCGATGCGGTGGGTGGCGTGCGGCTTGCGCGGCAGCTGCAGCACCCGGGTCACCACCACCAGGGCCAGCAGGCCCAGCGGCACGTTGACCAGGAACACCCAGCGCCAGCCGGTGATGCCCAGGATGGTGTCCTGTCCGGCCAGCAGGCCGCCCAGCACCGGCCCGAGCACGCTGGAGATGCCGAACACCGCGAGGAAATAGCCCTGGTAGCGGGCGCGTTCGCGGGGGCTGATGATGTCACCCATGATGGCCAGCGCCAGCGACATCAGACCACCGGCGCCCAGGCCCTGGAACGCGCGGAACGCGGCCAGCTGATACATCGAGGTGGCCAGCGTGCACAGCAGCGAGCCGATGATGAACAGCCCGATCGCGGTGAGGAAGAACGGCTTGCGGCCGAACATGTCCGAGAGCTTGCCGTAGAGCGGGGTGCTGATCGTGGCGGTGATCAGGTAGGCCGTGGTGGCCCAGGCCTGTAGCGAGTAGCCGTGCAGGTCGTCGGCGATGGTGCGGATCGAGGTCGACACGATCGTCTGGTCCAGCGAGGCCAGCAGCATGCCGAGCATCAGCCCGGACAGGATGGTCAGGATCTGGCGGTGGGTGAAGCCTGCCGGTGATTCCACCGTGGGCGCCGTCGTGGTCACGAATTGTTCTCCGTACAGGTTGTGCTCGGCTCCGCCGGGCGGGCCAGCAGGGTGAGGCGGGCGCTGTCGTAGTCCGCGACGAAGCGCGTCAGCAGCGCGGCGAAGCTCGCACGGTCCTCGGCCGACCAGTCCTCGGTGACGATGGCGACGCTCTCCTGGCGCCGGGCCCGGATCCGGTCGGCCACCTCGCGGCCCTTGGTGGTGACTTCCAGGACGGTCGCGCGGCCGTCGTCGGGGTCGGCGGTCCGGATGACCAGCCCCCGTTCCACCAGCTGGGCGACCTGCCTGCTGACCGTCGACGCGTCCGAGTGCACGGCCTCGGCCAGCGCACCCGACCGCATCGGCCCGTCACAGACCAGCCGGAACAGCACGACGAAACCCGCCGGGTCTATCCCCGAGCGGTCCTTGACCTGCGCCAGCGCGCGATCGCGCAGCCGGTGCAGCCGCACGAGCTGGGTGGCGATCACGTCGATCGCCGGTTCGCTCTGACTCACTGCCTCACCTTTTACTTGCATCAATCAATTAGTTGTGTGATGCAAGTATGTAGACAGAACGGTCGCCGGGGCAACCGTTTGAACTGCCTTTACTCGCCCTTGAACTCGGGGGCGCGCTTCTGGAACACCGCCGTGATGGCCTCGGTGAGGTCCTTCGACGGCAGGAACGCCGAGTTCCAGGTCGACACGTAGCGCAGGCCCTCGGCCACCGCCGGGCTGGTGCGCTGCTCGAGCACGTCCTTGATGCCCTGCACCACCAGCGGCGGGTTCTCGGCGATCTCGCGCGCCATGGCGTGCGCGGCCGCGACCACCGCGTCCTGATCGGCGAACACCTCGTTGACCAGGCCCATGCGCTCGGCGCGGGCGGCGTCGATGTCCTTGGCGGTGAAGGCCAGCTCACGCAGGTTGCCCTCGCCGATGATGCCGGGCAGGCGCTGCAACGAGCCGATGTCGGCCACGATGGCGACCTTGGCCTCGCGCAGGCTGAACTTGGCATCTTCGCTGGCCAGGCGGATATCGGCGGCCGCGATGAGATCCAGACCGCCACCGATGCACCAGCCCGAGACCGCCGCGATCACCGGCTTGGTGCACTCGGCCACAGCCGTCACCGAAGCCTGCATGGACCGGATGACCTTGAGGAATTCGGTGCGCGGCGCGGCCTTGGCGTCGTCGGCCAGCACCGGCGCGAGCATGCCGCCCATGGCGGCCAGGTCCAGGCCGAAGGAGAAGTGCTTGCCAGCGCCGGTGAGTACCACCGCGCGCACCTGCGGGTCGGCGTCGAGCTCGCGGAAGATCTCCGGCAGCTCCCGCCAGAAGTCCGGTCCCATCGCGTTGCCCTTGCCAGGGCCGATCAGGGTGACCTGCGCGACGTGGTCGGCGGTCTCGACGGTGAAGGCTTGCCATTCAGTCATGGGTCGAGTCTATTGGCGCGGGGCCAAGTGCTGCCGTCGGCCCTGGCCCAACCCCAAAATCCCGCTCCCCCGGCATATTTCCCGCAATCGCCTTACTCTGGAATTATGCGCAGGTCGTCTCTTCCGGCGGTCGCATGCCGCGTCGCCGACACGCTCATCGCCCGCGGGCACCACGGCGTCATCGTTTCCCCCGAGACGCCGACCCCCACCGCGGCCGATGCCGCCCGCGCCCTGGGTGCCGAGCCCACCGCCATCACCACCTCCCAGGTCTTCCTGCTCGACGACGATCCGGTGCTGCTGCTGGTCGCCGGGCACCACCAGGTCGACCTGAAACGCACCGGCAAACGCCTCGAAGGCACCCTCACCCCCGCACCCGCCGCCCTGGTGGAGCGCATCACCGGCCAGCCCATCGACGGCACTGCCCCCGTCGGCCATCCCACCAACCTGCCGACCTGGGTCGATACTGCCCTGGCCGCGCATCCGGAGGTCTGGGCGGCGGGTGGTCATCCGAACACGGTGTTCCGCACCAACTTCCGCGAGCTCGTCCGCATCACGGCGGGCCTGCCGCTCGACGTCGACTGAGCCCACGCGGGTGATATCGGTCAAATCCCCGGCGCGGCCATAGGTACGCCCGGGCCCCGGGCGTAGTTTGGCGGGGTGGGTGATGTGCGACCTGAATCGGGTGAACTGGTGATTCCCGACGATCTGAGCGGGATCACCGCCGAGCAGTACCGGGCGTCGATGCGCCACTATCCGGCGGGCGTCACCGTGGTGACCCTGGGCGCCGAACAGGGCCCAGTCGGCTTCACCGCGACCTCCTTCGCCTCCCTCTCCCTGGAACCCCCACTCGTCTCGTTCAACATCGCGCACACCTCCTCGAGCATCGCCGCCCTGCGCGAGGCGGGCTCGGTGGTCATCCACTTCCTCGGCGAACACCAGCACCACCTCGCCCACCGCTTCTCCCGCACCGCCGCCGACCGCTTCACCGACCGCTCCCTGTGGACCCCCCTCGACACCGGCGAACCCGTCCTCCACGGCACCCCCATCTGGCTCCGCGCCACCCTCCACCAACTCATCGACATCGGCGACCACACCATCGCCATCGCCCTGGTCACCCGAGTCCACGACGAAACCCACGAATCCCCCTCGGCGGCCCCCCTCCTCTACTACAACGGCAAATACCACCGCCCCACCGCCCTCGACACCTGACACAGATCGGACGACGACCGCGGCCACGAGCGAGTTCCGCGTTACCGGCGTCTTCCCCTCTCCCGCCGGTGAGTTCTCCTTCACGCTGTCGACGAGGCTCGCCGGTCACGTCCAGGCAGGCGATTCGCTCCGGGCCGTCGCGACCGAGCAGTAGTCCGCTACTCGCAGGCCACGCCGTCGCCGTCGCGGTCGAGATCGGAGCGGTAGCCCGGGTCGCCGCGGTGCAGCGGGGCGGCGCCTGCGGCTTTCGCGGCCTTGCAGTTCTTGTAGTAGACGCTGGGCGACGAAGGGATTTCCGGTTCGGGGACGAGGGCAGCGGGCGGGGCGGGGAGGTCGACGGTGGTTGTCGGTGCGGGGATGACGACCGGCGGCGGGGGTGCGGCGGTCGTCGTTGTCGGAGCGACGGGAACCACGGGGACATCGACGGTGGTGGTCGGCGTGACGTTCGCGATGGCGGGCGCCGTGGTGGTCGGGGTCGCCGTGGTGGTCGGGGTCGCGGTGGTGGTCGACGCGACCGTCGTCGACGACGTGCGGGTCGTGGTCGACACCTCGACGACGCGAGTGGGCGAGGTCTTCGTGTCCGCGCCGTCGTCGGCCAGCCCGCCGATCGCGGCCAGACCGACCACACCGGCGACCCCGATCCCGGCGATCAAGGGCCACCGGCGCTTCTTGTCCTGTGGTCTGGGCGGACGGGCCCAGGGATCGGGCGGCTGAGTCGGTCGTGTCACGGTGTCCCCTAACGAATCCGAGCGTTGTTTCGGGGCTCATCGCGACCGGCCGAAGTCCTGTTACCCACACGGGCGGCGCGTCAAACATTCCTGTTTCGAGCACTGCGGGAGCCGGTCGAGCATCGACACGATGAAGCGGTCCGGCCGGAACACCGAGGACTTCGGCGCGGCCGGACCCGCGCGGGCCCGACCGTCGCGAAGTCAGCCGATCAGGCAGGGCGCGGCACCGACCGAGGCATCGGGAGTGAGGGGGCGGGTTTCGGGGGTGGGGTTCCAGAGGCCATCGGTGGCGGCGTAGTCCCAGGTGGGGCCCTGGGTGACGAGGGTGGCGACGGCGGTGATCAGGCGATCGACGTCGGCGGGGGTGGTGCCCAGTCCGATGCTGGCGCGCAGGGCGGCGTCGAGGCCGAGGCGGGCGAGCAGGGGGTGGGCGCAGAAGCGGCCGTCGCGGACGCCGATGGCGTGTTCGGCGGAGAGGTAGGCGGCGGCCTGGCCGGGGGCGTACCCGTCGACGGTGAAGGCGACGATGCCGACGGAGTCCGGGCTGTCGGACCAGATGCTGACCAGCGAGACACCGGGCAGAGCACTCAGTCCCTCGCGCAGCCGATCGGCCAGGAAGCGTTCGTGCGCAACGAGTTCGGCCGGGTCGATGGCGGCCAACGCGTCACAGGCGGCGGCGATGGCGGCCGCGCCCAGCACATTCGGCGATCCGGCCTCGTGCCGCTGCGGCGCGGGAGCCCATTGCACCGCGTCCACACCCACCGAGCGCACCGCGCCGCCACCGGCCAGGTACGGCTCGCCCGCGTCCAGCCAGTCTCGGCGCCCGACCAGCACCCCGGCGCCGAAGGGCGCGTAGAGCTTGTGGCCGGAGAAGGCGAGGTAGTCGATGCCGGTATCGCGCAACGAGATCCGGCGATGCGGTGCGAGCTGGGCCGCGTCGACGAGAATGCGCGCACCACACAGATGCGCGATGGTGGCCAGCCGCTCCAGCGGCAGCACCTCCCCGGTGACATTCGACGCCCCGGTGACGGCGAGCAGCGCGGCGGGCTTGCTGCACAGCTCGGCGACGACCCGGCGGATGGTCTCCTCGACGGTGTCGGCGGCCTGCACGACCCGTCGCCCGTGCGCGGTCCACGGCAGGAAGTTGGCGTGATGCTCGATATCGAGCACCACGGTCTCCCCCGGCACGCACCCGGCCAGCAGGTTCAGCGAGTCGGTGGTGTTGCGGGTGAACACCACCACCTGGTCGTCGTCGGCATCGAGGAACCGGGCGACCGCCCCGCGCGAGGCCTCGTAGCACTCGGTGGAGATCCGCGAGGCGTAACCCGCGCCGCGGTGCACGCTGGCGCAGTACGGCAGCAGCTGCGAGATCCGGTCGGTGACCTGCTTCAACGCAGGCGCGCTCGCCGCGTAGTCGAAGTTGGCGTAGGTGCTGGTCCCGCCTTGGACCAGCGGCACCTGGAGGTCGGCGCCGGAGACGGCGACGAGGGCACAGGTGGGGTCGATTACTGCGGTCATGACGAAATCCCGTCGGTTCAGGGACTCGTTCCCGAGGGATGCTCCGAGTCCGCGCTTGCCGCGCCCACTGCGGACGGCGGCCAGGTCGTCACCCGGAGCACCCCACCGCGGAGGAGGGTTGCCGACCAGCTAGCCGGGGCTTGTCGCTGGTACTCGTGACCTGCAACGAGAGTGACAGACGATCGCCGCGGCTGTCAACCACCGAATTCCGCCGCCCGGAAAATCGCTGCCCGACAGGCCCCTTCGCCACGACACGCGATTGCCCCCGGATTGCCCTCGCGCGCGAACTCCCGCAACCATCGGATGACTCCACGATGGAACCGCCAAATGATTGAGTTCACCCACTATTTGTTAGAGTGGCCGCCATGTCCTCGAACCCGAACGCCGTCCGCGGTCTGCCGCGCTACCCGGTGTACGCGCTCGCACGACTCACCAAGGCCCTGCACACCGAGATCGACCTCCCGCTGCGCGACCACTGGGTGCTCACTTTCATCGCCGAGAACGCCGACCTGACCCAGAAGAAGGTCGGCGAGGCGCTCGGCATCGACCGCAGCGAAGTGGTCCGTCTGGTCGACGCCCTGGAGGGCGCGGGCCTGGTAGAGCGCACCCGCGACGGCAAGGACCGCCGCAAATACCGGCTGCGCGTCACCGACGCGGGCCGCAAACGCTGTAAGCGCACCGACAAGCTGATCGCCGAGGCCACCGCCCGCGTGCTGCACCGCCTCGACCCCGACGAGCAGGTCACCCTGCACCGGCTCGTCCTCACCGCGCTCGGCGACGAGGCGGATCCGTCCACGTGAGCACCGGCGCGGCACCGGCCGCGCACCGGTCCGGCACACCGTCCGGCGAGTACCGTTGGCATCTGGTGACCATCCCGTTTGCCCTCCGGTAACCCGACCGTGAAACAACAGACACCGATGGGGGTCAACCGATGAGAGGTGGACGCAGCGCGATGCTCGAGCCACACACCGAATTCGGGGCAGAGCTGCTCCGCGATCCGCTGCTGCGCGCCGATCTGGCGGCCGCGCCGCGCACCCTGGTCGACATCCTGACCAGCACCGCCCAGACCCACCCCGACGCACCCGCGATCGACGACGGCACCGTGGTGCTGAGCTATCTGGAACTGATCGCCGCCGTCGAGGCCAGGATGGCCGAGCTCGTCGAGGCGGGCGTGCGCCCGGGCGACCGGGTCGGCGTGCGGATGCCCTCGGGTTCGGCCGCGCTCTACGTCACCATTCTGGCCGTGCTCTACTCCGGCGCCGCCTACGTCCCCGTCGACGCCGACGACCCCGAGGAGCGCGCCAAGCTGGTCTTCGGCGAGGCCCGCGTCAGCGCGATCGCCACCGGTGACGGCATCGAGTCGGCCACCACCGCCGCGGGCGACGCGCACTGGGACACCCTGCCCGCCCCCGCCGACGACGCCTGGATCATCTTCACCTCCGGCTCGACCGGCACCCCCAAGGGCGTCGCGGTGACCCACCGCAATGCCGCCGCCTTCGTCGACGCCGAGGCGCGACTGTTCTTGCGGCACAAGCCGATCGGCCCCGGCGACCGCGTGCTCGCTGGCCTGTCGGTGGCGTTCGACGCCTCCTGCGAGGAGATGTGGCTGGCCTGGCGCCACGGCGCCTGCCTGGTCCCCGCCCCGCGCGATCTGGTCCGCACCGGCGCCGACCTGGGCCCGTGGCTCATGCGCCGCGCGATCTCCATCGTCTCCACGGTGCCCACGCTGGCCGCCACCTGGCCCGCCGAGGCGCTGGAATCGGTGCGGCTGTTGATCTTCGGCGGCGAGGCGGTGCCGCCGGAACTGGCCGAACGGCTGGCGGGCGCCGAACGCGAGGTGTGGAACACCTACGGCCCCACCGAGGCCACCGTCGTCGCGTGCGCCGCCCAGCTCGACGGCACCATGCCCGTGCGCATCGGCCTCCCGCTGGACGGCTGGGATCTCGCGGTGGTCGACGCACAGGGCACCCCCGTCCCCGAGGGCGAGACCGGCGAACTGGTCATCGGCGGTGTCGGCCTGGCCCGCTATCTCGACCCCGCCAAGGACGCCGAGAAGTACGCGCCCATGCCGTCGCTCGGCTGGGAACGCGCCTATCGCAGTGGCGATCTGGTGCGCAACGACCACGAGGGCCTGATCTTCCTCGGCCGCGCCGACGACCAGATCAAGATCGGCGGCCGCCGCATCGAACTCGGCGAACTCGACAACGCCCTGCAACACCTGCCCGGCGTGAGCGGCGCGGCCGCGGCGATCCGGACCACCAAGGCGGGCAACAAGATCCTCGTCGGCTACCTCACCGGCGCCGCCCCCGGCTACGACCTCAAGAAGGCCAGAGAGATTCTGGCCGAACAACTTCCGGCCCCGCTGGTCCCGCGCCTGGCGATCGTCGCCGACCTGCCGACCCGCACCTCGGGCAAGGTCGACCGCGACGCCCTCCCCTGGCCGCTGCCCAGCTCCGAGGACACCCCCGAGCACGGCCTGCACGGCACCGCCGCCTGGGTGGCCGGGCTCTGGGACGCCATCCTCGGCGCCGAGGTGACCGGCCCGGACACCGATTTCTTCGATGTCGGCGGCGGCTCGCTCTCGGCGGCCCAGCTGGTCGGCGCGCTGCGCGAACGGTATCCGCACGTCACGGTGGCCGACCTCTACGACCATCCGCGCCTCGGCTCGCTGGTCGAGCTGCTCGACGGCAGCGCCCCGGTCGACGCGGTCGACGAACGCGTCGTCACCCCCACGCCGCTGCGCGCGCAGATCACCCAGGTGCTGGCCACCATCCCGCTGACCACCCTGACCGGCCTGCAATGGGTCACCTGGCTCACCGTCGTCTCCGCCATCGCGGGCTGGTCCGGCTCGCTGCCGTGGCTGCCGCGGCTGTCGTGGTGGTGGATCGCGCTGGCGTTCGTGCTGTTCATCTCGCCGCTGGGCCGGATGACACTGTGCGTCGCGGGCACCCGCGTGCTGCTGGCGGGCCTGCGCCCCGGCACCTACCCGCGCGGCTCCGGCGTGCATCTGCGGCTGTGGGCGGCGGTGCGCCTGTCCGAGGCCAGCGGCGCCGAAAGCCTGTCCGGCGCACCGCTGATGGTCCCGTTCGCCCGGGCGCTCGGCGCCAAGATCGGCAAGGGCGTCGACCTGCACACCCTGCCCCCGGTCACCGGCATGCTCGAACTCGGTGACGGCGCCAGCGTCGAACCCGAGGTGGACCTGTCCGGCTACTGGGTCGACGGCGATCTCGTGCACATCGGCGGCATCACCGTCGGCGAGGGCGCGGTGATCGGCGCCCGCTCGATCCTGTTGCCCGGCAGCAAGATCGGCAAGAAGGCCGAGATCGCGCCCGGTTCGGCAATCGTCGGCAAGGTGAAGGCGGAGCAGGAATGGGCGGGCTCGCCCGCGGCGAAGACCGGGAAGGCGCCGCGCCGCTGGCCCGACCACGCGCCCGATCGCGCCCGGCACTGGCTGCTGGTCTTCGGGGTGTCGTCGATGGTGCTGGCGGCCATGCCGGTCTTCGGGCTCGCCGTCGGCGGCACCTTCATCGCCTGGTGGGTCCGCGAGGAGACCACCATCGGCGCCGCCGCGCTGCACGGTTTCGCCATCCTGCCGGTGGCCACCCTGCTCAGCCTGTTCGTCTACGCCGCGGCCACCGTGCTCGCCGTGCGTCTGCTCGGGATCGGCCTGCGCGAGGGCTACCACCCCGTGCGCAGCCGCACCGGCTGGCAGGTCTGGGCCACCGAACGTCTGCTCGACTCCGCGCGCACCTTCCTGTTCCCGCTCTACGCCAGCCTGCTCACCCCGCTGTGGTTGCGCCTGCTCGGCGCGCGGATCGGCAAGAACGTCGAGGCCTCGACGGTGCTGCTGCTGCCCAAGTTCACCGTGGTCGCCGACGGCGCCTTCCTGGCCGACGACACCATGATCGCCAGCTACGAACTCGGCGGCGGCTGGCTGCGCATCGGGGAGGCCAAGGTCGGCAAGCGCGCCTTCCTCGGCAATTCCGGCATGACCGCGCCCGGCCGCCGGGTCCCCAAGAACGGTCTGGTCGCGGTGCTCTCGGCCGCGCCGAGCAAGGCCAAGGCGGGCTCGTCCTGGCTGGGCAGCCCACCGGTGCGCCTGCGCCGGGCGGCCGAATCCAGCGACACCTCCCGCACCTTCGATCCGCCGCTGCGGCTCAAGCTGGCCCGCGCCGTCGTGGAGACCTGCCGGTTGATTCCGGTGATGGTCACCTTCGCGATCGGCCTCGGCGTGCTGTTCGTGCTGGCGCTCATCGCCCAGTACACCGACTACCTCGTCGCCGCGCTCGCCTCCGGTGTGGTGCTGATGGCGGCGGGCGCGCTGGCCGGTGCGCTCGCGGTGGCCGCGAAGTGGTTGCTGGTCGGGCGGATTCGCGCGGTGGAGCATCCGCTGTGGAGCTCGTTCGTGTGGCGCAACGAGGTCTCCGACGCCTTCGTCGAGACCGTCGCCGCGCCCTGGTTCGCCCGCGCCGCGACGGGTACTCCCGTGATGAATCTGTGGCTTCGCGGACTCGGCGCCAGAATCGGGCGCGGGGTATGGTGCGAATCCTATTGGCTACCGGAGGCGGACCTGGTGACACTCGGTGACGGCGCGACGGTGGAACGCGGCTGCGTGGTGCAGACCCACCTGTTCCACGACCGGATCATGTCCATGGACACCGTGACCCTCGACGCCGGTGCCACCCTCGGCCCGCACTGCGTCGCCCTGCCCGCCGCCCACATCGGCGCGGGCGCCACCATCGGTCCCGCGTCGCTGGTCATGCGCGGCGATGTCGTCCCGCCCTCGACGCGCTGGTGGGGCAACCCCATCGCGCCGTGGACCGGTCCCGTCTCGACCGTGGAGTCGAGGCAGCGCGGAGCCGCCTGATGCGGAGCAAGTTCTACGAGGACCCGATCGACCCCTACCTGCCGCAGAACGGCAACCGCGGCTACCGGGTGTCGCGCTACGAGCTGGAGCTGAGCTATCGGCCCGCCAGCAACCGGCTGGCCGGGCGCGCGGTGGTCATCGCGGTCACCACCGCCGCGCGCGCCTGGTTCACGCTCGACCTGTCGCAGGCGCTGACGGTGTCGAAAGTGCTGGTCAACGGGACCAAGGCGGCCAAGTTCGCGCATCAGCAGGGCAAGCTCGCCGTCACCCCGCAGCAGAAGATCCCCGCGGGCGGCGTGCTCGAGATCGCCGTGCACTACGCGGGCACGCCCAAGCCGGTGCGCGGGCCGTGGGGCGAGGTCGGCTGGGAGGAACTCACCGAGGGCGCGCTGGTGGCCAGTCAGCCCAACGGCGCGGCCTCCTGGTTCCCCTGCGACGACCACCCGAGTTCCAAAGCGTCCTACCGGATCTCGATCACCACCGACAGCCCCTTCTACGCCCTGGCCAACGGCACCCTGATCAGCAAGCAGGCCAAGGCCAGCCAGACCACCTGGGTCTACGAGATGGCCGAGCCGATGGCCAGCTATCTGGCGACCATCCAGATCGGCAATTACCGCAAGTACCGCGTCGGCACGCCCGGCGAGCCGGTGCCGATGCAGGCCGTGGTCCCGCCGCGGCTGCGCGCCAACTTCGAGCACGATTTCGCCCGGCAGCCGGAGATGATGGCGCTGTTCACCGAGCGGTTCGGGCCGTATCCGTTCGAGAACTACAGCGTGGTCGTCACCGAGGACGAGCTCGACATCCCCATCGAGGCCCAGGGCATCTCCATCTTCGGCGCCAATCACTGCGACGGCAGGCGCGGCTCGGAGCGGCTGGTCGCCCACGAACTGGCCCACCAGTGGTTCGGCAACAGCCTCACCCTGAAGCGCTGGAGCGATATCTGGCTGCACGAGGGCTTCGCCTGTTACGCGGAATGGATGTGGTCGGAGGCCGCGGGCGGGCCCAGCGCCGACCAGCTGGCCAGGGCCGCGCGCGCCAATCTGGCCCGGCAGCCGCAGGACATCGTTGTCGGCGATCCCGGTCCCAAGGACATGTTTGACGACCGCGTCTACAAGCGCGGCGCCCTCACCCTGCACGCGCTGCGGCTGGAACTGCGCGACCACCTGTTCTTCGAACTGATCCGCGAATGGACCGCGCGCTACCGGCACACCGCGGTCACCACCGAGGAATTCGTCGATCTGGCCGGGCACTACAGCGTGGCGCCGCTGCGCTCACTGTTCGCGCTGTGGCTGGGCACCAAACCGCTGCCGCAACTCCCCCCGCTCGGCGGCCAGGCGCATCAGAACACCAGGTAGCGCTGGGCCAATTCCTCGACGAGCGGATCGTCGGAGGGCACCATCTCCAGCGCCTCGAGATCATCGGACACTGAGATGCTGCGGGAATCGTCGCGCTCGGGGTCGGGGCCGTCCTCGGCCAGCTGGCGCAACAACTTCTGCCGGACTCGATCCTTCAGTGAATCGCGCATACCTCCAGATTGCCTGGCCGACGGCGCGGTTTCCAGTATCAGACCGGGGCCAGCCAGGTGCCCCACGGCGTGTTGCGCAACACGGAGTAGACCGCGAGCAGGCCGAAGAACGTCCACACCGTCGCCGCGCTCAGCCCCGGCAGCCGCCAGCGCAGGCCGCGCCGGGCGCGGTTGAGCCAGTCGAGGACGAACACCGCGAACGCGACCACCAGCGCCACCGCCAGCAGATTGCTCTGCAACGCGTCGACGATCCGGCCGTCGGTCAGATTGTGGATCGAGCGCATGCCGCCGCAGCCCGGGCAGTACACCCCGGTCAGCACGTAGACCGGGCACAGCCCGTAGGAACCCTCGACGTGCGGGTCGCGCACGTGCAGCAACACCAAGGTCGCCACCCCGGCCCCCGCGGCGAGCAGCGGCGGAGCCAGCCGCCGCCACAGCGGACGCGGCGCGCCCGGCTCCTGACCGGCGCCGGGGAATCCTGCGGTGACGTGCGAGATGTCCACCCTGCACACGGTAGCGGCGCCCGTTCGGCACCGCCAGCACGCGACCGGTCGTGACAATCCACGCCACGCCGTAACTTTCCGGAGATTTCGTGCGATTTCACAGTGTCTTCGCGCTGTGTGACCCAGTCGACAACAAATGGGACACTGTGACCCGCTAACACTAGCTAGCGCGTGTGCTTGCACTGTACGGTGGCCTACGACACAAAGGAGTGCCGACATGCTTGCGAAGTCGATGAAGACGCTCGCGGCAGCGCGAAAACTGGTCTCGCACGGAGAGACCGGCGCCCTGACCGCCCAGTACCGTGCCGCACTGCGGAACCGCAGTTTCGCGACGGCGAGGCTCAACGCCCCCACTGCCGCGCACCAGGTCGTCCCGGTCACCACCACCGACGGCGCGCACCTGCGGGTGCACGTCTACGGTCCCGAGACCGCCCCCACCCTGGTCCTCATCCACGGCTGGGCGTGCAGCATCGAGTACTGGAACCCGCAGATCAGCGCCTTCGCCGACGAGTACCGTGTGGTCAGCTACGACCAGCGCGGCCACGGCGAGTCCACCCTCGGCACCGCCACCCCCAGCGAGCACACCCTGGCCGACGACCTGGCCACCGTCCTGGACGCGACGCTGCGCCCGGACGAACGGGCCGTGCTGGTCGGCCACAGCATGGGCGGGCTCACCATCCAGGCCTGGGCCAAACACCACCCCGAGCAGGTCGCCGAGCGCGCCGCCGCGGTGCTGCTGGCCAATACCGCCAATGCCGACATCCGCTGGGAAACCGACATGATGCCGGTGCTGAACAAGCAGCTCACCCTCGGTGAGTACCCGGTCACCGTGCTCGGCGCGCCCGTGCGGATGCCCCAGCCGATCAGCGAGTCGCTGCTGTTCGCGCCGCTGCCGATCCCCGGCGGCTGGCTCACCGAGCAGATCTTCCGGCACCGCATCGTCACCCCGGAGGCCACCGCCGACGAGGTCGACTTCGCGATCGGCATCATCCGGTCCTGTCGCCCGCTGGCCCGCGGCCGCCACGCCGCCGCCATGGCCGACATGGACCTGTCCGAGGGCACCGCCAACCTCAACGTCCCGACCACCGTGATCGCCGGTGCCCAGGACCGCCTGCTCCCGCAGCGCCTGTCGCGCCCGCTCATCGACACCCTGCGCCGCACCGGCCACCTCGCGGATTTCCACATCCTCCCGCACGGCCACCTCGGCAATATCGAAGACAACGACGCCTTCGACGCCATCCTCCGCCAGATCCTGCTCTCCGCCACGAACTCTCGGGCCACCCGCCGCAACGTCGCCGCCCGCTGACCCGAGTCAGGTCTCCTGAGCCGGTCAACGGCGATTCGCTCAGGAGCACCCCGTGAAGGGCCCTCGACCATGTCGGGGGCCTTTTCCGTTAGCCTTGAAAAGGTGACTCTTCGACACATTGCGGTGTTCGAGTACGGCGGCGAGTCGATCCACTACGCCCAACGCGGCTCCGGTTCGCGAGTGGTCATCTTCCTCCACAACCTGGGTTCGAGTCGGCTCATCTGGGAACCGGCGATCGCCGGACTCGACGACCGTTTCACCGCGTACGCCCTGGACTTCCCCGGCTACGGCGACTCCCCGCTGACGACCGAGCCGAGCATCGACCGCCTCGTCGAGATCCTCGAGGGCTTCGTCGCCGAGATCGGTGCCGAACGCATCGATCTGGTCGGCAACTGCGTGGGCAGCGCCGTCTCGCTGCTGTTCGCCGAGCGCCACCCGTCGACCGTCGGGTCGATGGTCCTGTTCAACCCCGCCACCGCCGCCACCCTCGCACCGACCCCGCTGGGCGTGCTCGCCCGGCTGGCGGCACGAAATGTCTTCCCCCACCGCCTGCTTCGCGCGCTCGCGTTGCCGAAGCCGATCGCCGACGCGATCGTGTGGGCCCAAACCGGCACCGGCCGGGTCGCGGCGTCGAACGCGGCGACCAGGGAGCGGTTACGAGACCTGTGGACCGACAAGGGTCGCATCCTGCCCATGGCGGGCATCGCCGCCGCCGTGGCCGTGCCGTTCGAGCGCATCGACCGGATGTCACCGGATGTGTTCGCCGACATCAACGTTCAGATGATCTGGGGCGAACGCAACAAGGTGCTCTCCGCGAAAGCGGGCCGCGAACTCGCCCACCGCCTCGGCATCCCCTACCTCGGCCTTCCCACCGCGGGCCACCTCGCGATGCTGGAAACACCCCCGGAAGAAATCGACGACATCCTGCGCGCGACACTCACCCCGTAATCACAGCGCGGGCGAGCCCTGCCCCTGTACGGAGCAGAGTCAGGATTCGCGCGCCGCGATGGCGGCCTGGATCCGCCGCAGTGTGCGCAGCCCCTTCTTCGCGGCCACACTCACCATCCCGTCGAACACCGTCGACCCCCTGTCCTCGGCCATCAGCCGCTCCAGGGTCGGCACCGCGCGATCGTCCCCGGTAGACCCGAGCGCGACCGCCGCCCAATACCGCTGGTCCGGATCATCGCTCCGCGCCGCCGCGCACAACCGGGGGATGATGTCCGGCGCGAACCTGGCCAGCGCACTGGCGATGTAGCCGATCCGGAAGTACCGCCGGTTCTCGAACTCCTCCCACAGCGCGGCCAGCGCCGCCTCCCCACCGATCAGCCCGAGCGCCTCGGCGGCCCGCTCCCGCATCCAACTGTCCGAGTCCCGCAGCAGCGGCGCCAACACCGCAACCACCGACTCGTCCCCCAACTCCCCCAGCGCGATCACCGCCTGCTCCCGCGCGATCTGCTGCGAATGCTCCAGCATGGCCACCAACCCGGGAACCGCCTCCCGCACCCCCAGCGCCGCACACCCCATCGCGGCCCACGCCTGACAGTTGTACCGAGTGTCGGCGAGCGCGTCGAGCAGCGACGGCGCCAACGACGCGTCCCCGAACACCGCCGCCCGATTCAACGCCCGGCTGTATAGCGCCCGATGGTAGGCGGGATAGTCGCGAACGAGCACCCGCAGCGTGTCCTTCGCCGACCCGTCCCCCGCATCCGCCCGCTCGAGCAGGACCCGCAGGTTCTCCTCCCGGGTCTCGAGATCGCCATCCCGAAGAAGTCGCGTGTCAGCTGAGTTCACCCCGCAACGATACGGCCAGATCCCCAACCCACCGCACCATCTGCTCCCCCGCCTCGACTACCACCGTCGTGGACGCCGACCAGTTCCCGTCCGCATGCCGCCACGGCCGGACGGTCCAGGTCAACCCGACACAACCCCCGGACCCGAAAACCGCCTCGATCCGCAGATCCCGGTCCACGCTCGACCATCCCCGAACGCCGTCCCAGCCGGCGAAGTCGGCGCACAAACCATCGAAGAACGGGACCAGATCACACTCGCCCATCACAGCCAACGTCACTCGATGCAGGGTCGCGCGCAGCCCAGGCCCCCCGACCTCGACACAAACCTGAACCGATCCATCGTCCCAAGGATCGACCCGATTCCCCAGCCGAACCCACGTGCCGAAACCTGGATCCCCCAGGGACGTCCACGCGCCCTCATCCACGCAACAGTCACAGTCGATCACTACGTCCCCCTCGAATCCACCCGCCGATCATGCGGCCCAACTCCCACCCGGCCGCGGTCCACCGCATGGACGAATCATCAGTCGGTTCCAGGCGAGCCGAAACGAGTAAGGCCCTCCCCGGCGAACCGGAAAGGGCCTCTGACCTGGAGCCGCCTGGGGGAATCGAACCCCCGACCTTTTCATTACGAGTGAAGCGCTCTACCGACTGAGCTAAGGCGGCGTGCCTTTCGGCGACGCGAGTCTATCGCGGGGAGGGGCCGAACGCGAAAACGGGTGGTCAGGTGGAGCGGGCGGAGATGAGGGTGGCGACCATGGCGGCTACGGCGAAGCGGGGTTTGACGTTGAGGTCGAGGGCTTCGCGGCAGGCGAGGACGGCGTCGATGCTGCGGAGCAGGCCTTCGGGGCGGACGGCGGTGGCGAGGTCGGTGATCTCCGTGGCCATGTCGGGGTGGGTGAGGGTGATGGGGGTGCCGCGGCCTGCGAAGCGCATGGCCAGGGCGTCGCGATACATGCCCGCGACGTCGATGAGGGCGCGGTCGAGGGCGTCGCGGCCGGTGCGGGTGGCGCGGGATTTCTGGCGGCGTTCGAGTTCCTTGAGGACGCCCGCCGAGCCGCGGGTGGCGGAGGCGGCGCCCTTGCCGGTGCCGCCCGCGCCGAGGGCGGTGGCCAGTTCGTCGCGTTCGCGGTCGTCGCGTTCGGCGCTCATCTGCTTGGCTTCGTCGTCGGCGGATTTCACCAGTTCGTCGGCGGCGGCGTAGGCAGCGCCGGGGCGTTCGGTGGCGGTGACCAGGGCTAGGGCGCGCTTGCGGCGCTTGCGGGCGTCTTCGTCGGTGGCCAGACGGCGGGCCCGGCCGACGTGGCCGCCGCTCACCGAGGCCGCCCATTCGGCGGTCTTCGCGTCGAGCTGATCGCGCTCGCGCAGCACGTGCGCGATGGCGGGTACCGACGGCGTGACGAGGTGGACGTGCCTGCACCGCGAACGCAAGGTCACCGAGATGTCCTCGGGATCGACCGAGGGCGCGCACAGCAGGAACACCGTGCGGTCCGGCGGCTCCTCGACGACCTTCAGCAGCACATTGCCCGCCGCCTCGGTGAGCCGGTCTGCATCCTCGACCACCACCACCTGCCAGCGCCCGGTACTCGGCCGCCGCGAGGCGACCTGCACGATCTCGCGCATCTCCTTGGTACTGATGCTGAGCCCCTCGGGGACGACCCGTCGCACGTCACCGTGTGTCCCGGCCATCGTCGTGGTGCAGGCATGGCACTTCCCGCACCCGACCACGTCGGGATCGGTGCATTGCAGGGCTGCCGCGAAACACAGCGCGGCCACCGACCGACCCGAGCCGGGCGGCCCGGTGAACAGCCACGAATGCGTCATCGCCCCCGTGACGACACCGGCCCGCGCCGCCGTCGCGGCAGCGGTCAGCTCCGCCTCGACCACGTCCTGGCCGACCAGTCGATCGAAGACACCTGCCACGCCAGACACACTAGCCGCGGGCTACGACAGGTTCGACGAACGGCCCACCGCGACCGGCCTCAGCGGCCGAGGACTGGCAACACGGCACCGGGTCGCGGATGCCGCTCAGCGCCGACCGGATACCGGACGCCGGACCGAATCTCGCCCCTGGTCAGTCCTCGTCCGCAGCGGCAGGCTTCGCCGGAGCCTTCTTCGCGACGGTCTTCTTCGCCGCGGTCTTCTTGGCCGCCGTCTTCTTGGCAGCGGTCTTGGTCGCCGTCTTGGTGGCGGTCGACTTGGCCGCGGCCTTCTTCGCAGGCGCCTTCTTGGCCGCCTTCTTCGCGGTGGTCTTCTTGGCCGCCTTCTTCACCGGACCCCGGGCGCGGCGGTCGGCGAGCAGCTCGGAGGCCCGCGCATCGGTGATCGACTCGACCTCGTCGCCCTTGCGCAGGCTGGCGTTGGTCTCACCATCGGTGACATACGGACCGAACCGGCCGTCCTTGATCACCATCGGCTTGTCGGTGGCCGAGTCCTTGCCCAGCTCACGCAGCGGCGCGGCGGCGGCCGCTTGCCGACCCCGGCGCTTGGGCTCGGCGTAGAGCTTGAGCGCCTCGTCCAGGGTGACGGTGAACAGCTGCTCCTCGGTCGCCAGCGAGCGGGAGTCGGTGCCCTTCTTCAGATACGGACCGTAGCGGCCGTTCTGGGCGGTGATCTCCTCGCCGGAGGCGGGGTCGGCGCCGACCACGCGCGGCAGTGACAGCAGCTTCAGCGCGTCGTCGAGGGTGATCGTGGCCAGGTCCATCGACTTGAACAGCGAACCCGTGCGCGGCTTGACCTCGGCGGCCTTCTTGGTGGTCTTCTTCGCCGGGGCGGCGGCCGGGTCGGGCGCGGGCGGCTCGGGCAGCACCTCGGTGACGTAGGGGCCGAAACGTCCTTCCTTGGCGACGATTTCGTGCCCCGACACCGGGTCGACGCCGAGCGAACGGCCTTCCTGCGGCGTGGAGAACAGCTTCTCGGCGACCTCGGGGGTCAGCTCGTCGGGCGGCAGGTCGTCGGGCAGGTTCGCCCGCTGCGAGATCGGATCTCCTTGCGGGTCATCGGGATTGACGACCATCCGCTCGAGGTACGGCCCGAACCGGCCGACCCGGACCACCACGTCGCGCCCCTCGGCGTCGACGAACATCTTGATCGAGTTCACTTCGCGGGCGTCGATGTCGTCGAGCTGCTCGCCGACCATCTTCTTGAGCCCGCCGGAACGCGCCACCGACCCCTCGGCGCCGTGATCGCCACCGAAATAGAAGCTGGACAACCAGTTTCCGCGCTGCTCGCGACCACCGGCGATGGCGTCGAGATCGTCTTCCATGGCGGCGGTGAAGTCGAAGTCGACCAGTCGGCCGAAGTACGCCTCGAGCAGCCCGACCACCGCGAAGGCCACCCACGAGGGCACCAGCGCGCTACCACGCTTGTAGACGTAGCCACGATCGAGGATGGTCTTGATGATCGAGGAGTACGTCGACGGGCGGCCGATGCCGAGCTCTTCGAGCGTCTTGATCAGCGACGCCTCGGTGTAGCGGGCGGGCGGGTTGGTGCTGTGGCCGTCGGGGGTGAGCTCGACGGCGGTGACGCCCTGACCCTCTTCCAGTGCGGGCAAACGGGATTCGGCGTCGTCGGACTGGCCGCCCGCCTCTTCGTCGACGCTCTCGACGTAGGCCTTGAGGAAGCCGGGGAAGGTGATGGTGCGGCCCGAGGAGGAGAACACACACTCCTCCCCGGTGCGGGCGGTGCCGGTGATGCGCAAGGTCAGCGTGGTGCCGCGCGCGTCGGCCATCTGCGAGGCGACGGTGCGCTGCCAGATCAGCTCGTAGAGCTTGAACTCGTCCTGGTCGACCTTGGACGCCAGCTGACCCGGCGTCATGAAGGTGTCACCGGACGGGCGGATCGCCTCGTGGGCTTCCTGCGCGTTCTTGACCTTGCGGGTGTACTGACGCGGCGACGGCGAGACGAACTCCGCGCCGTAGAGCTGGGTGGCCTGCGAGCGCGCCGCGGCGATGGCCGACTCCGACAGCGTGGTCGAGTCGGTACGCATGTAGGTGATGTAGCCGTTTTCGTAGAGCCGCTGGGCCACCCGCATGGTGCGCTCGGAGGTGAACCGCAGCTTGCGGCCCGCCTCCTGCTGCAGCGTGGAGGTCATGAACGGCGGGTACGGCTTGCGCGTGTACGGCTTGGCCTCGGCGGAGGACACCACCAGGTCGGCGCCGTCGAGCGCCTCGGCCAGCCTGCGCGCGTACCCCTCGTCGAGGACCACGACGCCGGAGGCCGACTTGAGCTGCCCGTCGGAACCGAAGTCGCGGCCCGAGGCCACCCGATCGCCCTCGACCTGCACCAGCCGCGCGCCGAACGTGCGCGGGTTGGTGGAATCGGAGTTCTCGTCGGGGCCCGCGTCGAGCTTGGCGGCGATATCCCAGTACTCGGCGGACCGGAACGCCATGCGCTCACGTTCACGCCGCACGATCACCCGGGTGGCGACCGACTGCACGCGACCGGCCGAGAGCCGGGGCATGACCTTCTTCCACAGCACCGGACTGACCTCGTAGCCGTAGAGGCGGTCCAGGATGCGGCGGGTCTCCTGCGCGTCGACCAGATCGTTGTCGAGTTCGCGCGTGTCGGCGGCGGCGGCGAGGATGGCGGGCTCGGTGATCTCGTGGAAGACCATCCGGCGGACCGGCACCTTCGGCTTGAGCGTCTCGAGCAGGTGCCAGGCGATCGCCTCGCCCTCGCGGTCGGGGTCGGTGGCGAGATAGAGCTCGTCGGCGTCGGCCAGCAGGCTCTTGAGCTCGGAGACCTTGGCCTTCTTGTCCGGGCTGACCACGTAGATCGGCTCGAAGTCGTGATCGACGTCGACACCGAGGCGGGCCCAGGACTGGCCCTTGTATTTGGCGGGCACGTCGGCGGCACCGCGCGGAAGGTCGCGGATGTGGCCCACCGAGGCCTCGACGGTGTAGTTGCGGCCCAGGTAGGGCGCGATCTTGCGGGCCTTCGTCGGGGACTCGACGATCACGAGACGACGCAGGGGACGCCCCTGGTCGGCTGAACTGCGGTCTCGTGTTGCCACCGGCGAACACCTTCCTTCTAGATCCGCGCGTCGGGAGGTCCGCTCGGTGCGCGGCTGGGGCAGACGGCGCGACGATCGGACATCGCCACCAGTGACGTTTATACCCTGCGCACCTGGGTAGCCGCGTCGACCAGGCTACGAAGACACCCGAAAGTCATACGGATCGGGCCCCGGAAACGGCTCGTCCCCCACCTCCGAAGACGGAGGTGGGGGACGGGCGTTGATGGGTTTCGCAGCTCAGGAGAGCGCGCGAACGCCGGTGGCCTGCGGGCCCTTGGTGCCCTGGCCGACCTCGAACTCGACCTTCTGGTTCTCTTCGAGGGTACGGAAGCCCGTGCCCTGGATCTCCGAGTAGTGGACGAAGACGTCAGCGGAGCCGTCCTCGGGCGCGATGAAGCCGAACCCCTTCTCCGCGTTGAACCACTTCACAGTTCCCTGTGCCATTCTGTTCCTTCTCTTTCTTACCGGAACGGCGGACAACTGGGTTCGTCCACCGGGCCCGTTCCGACCGCTGTACTGTTGGTCCCCCTGCAAGGAAATCCTGAGCACGGCGTTCGCAACATCGATCCTGCTGATGGTTGGACCTTCGATCCGTCCCTCGAACACAGAAGCTTGCGACCGAGACCCAGTGAACCATGTCTTTGAGCAATTCAACAGCCGAGTTACCGACAATTTGCAAAATTCTTGATCTTGCGAATGTGCAGGTAAGGGACACATTGGGTGAATCCGTACTTTCGGTCTGTTTGCTTCAGGATAACCGGGCGGGTTTCCAGCAAACCAGCTGTGACCCAGGTCGCTATTGGGTTACGAAATCCCAGGTCGCGGTCTCGACACACACACGTTTCACACTTCCCGTGTCGCGGGAGAGAGGTCGGGATGAATCCGACAGACCGGGCCGAGGTTCGGCAGCAGGGAAAGACCGAAAGCTACGGTCGATCGTTGCTGAATCGTGTCCTGACCGAGGCGGCGGGCGGCGACAGCCCGCTGACCCATGTCGCCGAGCTCCCCGCCCGGGCCGCCCGCACCACCCCGTGGCCGGAATGGACGCCATCGGCACTGGTCACAGCCTTGAACGCGAGCGGGATCGAACTGCCGTGGGAACACCAGACCCGCACGGCCGAGCTCGCCGCGGCTGGCAACCACGTCGTCGTGAGCACCGGAACGGCCTCCGGGAAATCTCTCGGCTACCAATTGCCGGTCCTCACCGCCCTGCACGAGGACCCGCGCGCCACCGCGCTCTACCTGTCCCCCACCAAGGCGCTTGGCGCCGATCAGCTGCGCGCCGTGGGCGGGCTGATCCACGACAATCCCCTGCGTGAGGTGCATCCGGCGAGCTACGACGGCGACACTCCGGCCGAGGTCAGGCAGTGGGTTCGGGCCAATGCGCGGTGGATCTTCACCAATCCCGACATGCTGCACGTCGGCGTGCTGCGATCGCACCAGCGCTGGGCGCGGATGCTGCGCAATCTTCGCTACATCGTGGTCGACGAATGCCACGCCTACCGGGGCGTGTTCGGCTCGCACGTGGCGCTGGTGTTGCGCAGACTCCGCCGTATCGCCCGTTTCTATGGTGCCGACCCGGTGTTCGTGCTGTGCTCGGCGACCAGTGCCGACCCCGCCGCCTCGGCGAGCACCCTGATCGGCGCGCCGGTCACGGCGGTCACCGCGGACGCCTCACCGCGCGGCGCGCGCACCGTCGCACTCTGGGAACCCCCGCTGAGCAAGACCCTGACCGGGGAGAACGGCGCGCCGGTGCGCCGCACGGCCACCGGCGAGGCCGCCAAGATCATGGCGAGCCTGGTGGCCGAGGGCGCGCGCACACTCACCTTCGTGCGCTCGCGGCGTGGCGCCGAGCTGATCGCGCTCGACGCCCGGCGCGTCCTGGCGGAAACCGCTCCTGAACTGCAGGAACGGGTTGCCGCCTATCGGGCGGGGTATCTGGCCGAGGACCGGCGCGAGCTGGAGAAGTCGCTGTCGCAGGGCGAGTTGCTGGGCGCGGCCAGCACCAACGCGCTCGAACTCGGCGTCGATATCGCCGGTCTCGATGCCGTGGTCATCGCGGGTTTTCCGGGCACGGTCGCCTCGTTCTGGCAGCAGGCGGGCCGCGCGGGCAGGCGGCTACAGGGGTCGCTCGTGGTGCTCGTCGCCACCGACGACCCGCTCGACACCTACCTGGTGCATCACCCGGACGCCCTGCTCGACCGGCCGATCGAGGCCACCATCACCGACCCGCACAACCCGTACGTGCTCGGCCCCCAGCTGCTGTGCGCCGCGCTGGAACTGCCGCTCACCGATGCCGAGGTGACCGACCTGCGGGCCGCCGAAGTACTCGCTGACCTGGCCGAACAGGGTCTGATCCGGCGCAGGCCCGGCGGGCGCGAGCAGCAGGGACGCTGGCATGTCACCGCGCATACCCAGCCGCACGACACCGTCGATGTGCGCGGCGGCCTCGGTTCCCCGGTGGCCATCGTGGACGCCGAGACCGGGCGGCTGCTCGGGACCGCGGACGCCGGTCGCGCGCCCGCCACCCTGCACGACGGGGCCGTACACCTGCACCAGGGCGAGACCTACCTGGTCGACGAGCTCGACCTCGAGGGTGGCGTCGCGTTCGTCAACGAGGTGGATCCCGGCTTCACCACCAGCGCCCGGCAGGTGACCTCGATCCGCGTCGAAGCGGTGCTCGCCGAGCGGGTCCACGGGGCCGTCACGGCGGCATCCGCGCAGGTCGCGGTCACCAACCAGGTCGTCGGGTACCTGCGCACGCTGGTCACCGGCGAGGTGCTCGACCAGGTCGAACTCGACCTGCCCGCGCACACCCTGCGTACCCGCGCCGTCCTCTACACCGTCACCCCCGCCCTGCTCGCCGCGGCGGACATCGCCGACGACGCGCTCCCCGGCGCCCTGCACGCCGCCGAACACGCCGCCATCGGCCTGTTGCCCCTGGTCGCGGGCTGCGACCGGTGGGACATCGGCGGTGTGTCCATCGCCGAACACCCCGATACCGGCGCGCCGACGGTGTTCGTCTACGACGGCCAGCCGGGTGGTGCGGGGTTCGCCGAGCGGGGATATGCCCAGCTCGAGGCCTGGTTGTCGGCCACGCTCAGCGTGATCGACAGCTGCGCCTGCCTGGACGGCTGCCCATCGTGCGTGCAATCGCCCAAGTGCGGCAACGGCAACAATCCGCTCGACAAGGACGCCGCGGCCCGCCTGCTGCGCGCCGTGCTCGGCGAGTTGCGTGGGGGCGAACAGCACCCTGCCGATCCGTAATGCCCGCGCATCGTTGACGTGACAACGGCTACACCTCGCCCGTCGATAACTGGTCGACTGTCCGAATTTGCGCTGACCAGCACCGAAGGGCTCACGGGTGCCCCGTGGACGAATAAAAAGGACAAGTCTTCTGTTAACTGGTCCATTGCCCAGGGGTACGCACGAGTAACCGCCACCATTGTTTTCATTTTTTTCGCAGTGTCATCAAAGAATGCGCATGGAATGGCATCGGCGCTATTCAGCGAATTATCGATTAGTGCGCGGCGAAACATCCACCGGCCAGTGTGAACACTTCCGCGTCACCCCCTCTCCTCCACCGGACCAGCCCGAGCGGACGCCACCACGGTCCGCACCCCGAACACCCCGAACGACACCTCCGCCCGCACCTGCACCATCACGTCCCACTGCTCGACCACGCACCCCCGCACCCCCACACCCATCCGCCCCGCCACTTCCCCCGCCACCGCACACCCCGCATCAGCCCCCTCCACCAACCGCCCAGCCGCCGCCAACGCCCCGAGATCCGCCGCAGCCTGCGCCCGATGCCGAGCCGCCACCGCCGCCCCCACCTGCCCGACCACGACCGTCAGACAGATCAACCCGGCCAGCGCGAAACACGCCAACGCCGACGCACCCCCGAGATCCCCACCCCTCCACCACACCCCCACACGCACCGCACGAGACCGAACGGGCACCAGCACGAACGACAACCAACCCCGGCGCACTCCCCCCACGTCCCGGACACGAGCCTGCGTCGCCCAGCTAGCCTGCGCGACTGCGGATGGGATCGAGCAGGCAGCTTGACCCGGGACGGGGTCGTTGTTGAGTGGCGTGGGCTCGGGTGCGGCGGGGTCGGGTGGCGGTTGTCCGGTGTTGGCGGGCGGCATCATCGGACTCCCGGTTCGGTAACGGCGACTGCGCGGGCGTGTAGGCGGAGGCCGGGGAGTAGTGGGGTTGTCGCAGAGACTGTGGCCAGGTGCTGGTCGCCCTCGGTGCGGAGGTCGATTGTCGCGCCGGGTGGAGCGGCGGATCGGGCGGCGGTGAGGGCGCGGGAGGTGTCGCCGCGGGCGGCGAGGCGGGCGGCTTCGCGGGCGGCGTCCTGGCAGCGGACCTGGGTGGACGCTGCCAGGAGGGCGCCGATGCAGAGGGCGACGGCGCAGACGAGGGCGGCCAGGGCGATGGCGGCCTCGACCGTCACCGCGCCTGCGTCGTCGGCGAGGGTGCCCGGTGACCAGCGGGTCAGACGCTGGTGTTGAGTGCCTTGTCGATGATCTGGGTCAGGGCGTTGACGATGCTGTCGCCGGTCACCACCCCGTACAGCACCGCCCCGAAGGCCGCCGCGGCAATCGTGCCGATGGCATATTCTGCCGTGCTCATCCCGTCGTCGTCGATGAGCAGGCGGGTGAGTCTGGTGCGCGCTCCTATATATACGGTGCGAACGAGCGTCATCATGTTCCCCTTCTCTTCCACACCGTGCGGCCGATCCGCACGGTGACGATTCGGTGGCCTCGTCGAGGCCGGTCACAGCAGGCCTCCGCCGCCGAGCACCCGGTCGGCCAGGCCGATCACGATCGGGACGATGCCGAGGCAGACGAAGGCGGGCAGGAAGCACAGGCCGAGTGGGCCGCCGATGAGCACACCGGCGCGTTCGGCGCGCGCCACGGCCGCGTCCTCTACGGCATCGCGCCGCTGGACCGCGAGCTCGCCGACCGCGTCGGCCAGCGAGGCGCCGGACCGCGCCGAACGCCGGGCCATCCTGGCCAGCGCCTCCACCTCGTCCGCGCCGGGCGAGCCGACCGCATCGGCCGAGGCCCGCTCCCAGGCGGTAGCGGCGTCCGCGCCGAGGGCCAGCAGATCAGCGGCCCGGAGCAGCGCGGCCCGTAAGACCGGCGGCGCCGTCGGCGCACTGGCCCGCGCGGCCGCCGCCATCGGCAAGCCCGAGCGCAAGCACGCCGCGAGCAGGTCGAACGCCGACGCGGACCCGAGCGGATCGACCCGGACCTGTCCCTGGACGGCCGCAGGTCCATCCACAGTGATCCCCACCAACGTGCGGACCCGTCTGCTGACCGCGACACGCCCCGGCACTACCAGCATTGCCAACGCGGCCACCACCAACGCTCCCGGCGACACCCCATCAGCCAGCTCCATCACGGAAACCCTTTCGCTCGGCCCGCGCGCCCGGATCAGGCGCAAGGACGCTGATTGATCCCCACTTGTCCACACTGTGTCGGTCGGCCACATCGCGAGACGGTCGCGCGGCGGCCTCCGCACCTTCCCCGGTCCGTACCGGCGATGCCTGGTGCCCCACCACCACGCCGAGGCATAAGACCACTTCGCGGCGCATCCGCACACCGGCCCGTCGCGTGCCAACCGCAAGGCGGTGGCGACCCTGCGCGGCGCGCAGAGCGACTCGCACCGGGCCGTCCGCTGCCCCCCCCCCCCCCCCCCCCCCCCCC